>CAXSGM010000051.1:5988-21318 GCA_964236915.1 uncultured Rhizobacter sp. | reverse complement strand
CTTCTTGGCCGCCGCCTTCTTCGCGGGCGCCTTTTTCGCAGTTGCCATGTAGAGGGTTCTCCATCAAGAGTCGTTGAGGTGCCGCGGGCGGGCGGGCGCCGCGTGGGCGCTCACTTGTCCGGGCACCGCGTGCGGACCGCATGGTAATGCGTGCACTCTGGGCTGAGAAGGGAAATTCGCGCCGACGCGCCTGCCCGGTCGGCTCGTTTCGTCTTGTCTTGTCTCGTCTGGGGAGGCTCAATCGATGTCGCCGGGTCGGGCCGCGGCCTTCTTTCCATCGAGCATCGCGGCGACCAGGTTGTCGCGATGCGAAAAGCCGGTGACGACGACGCCGGCGACATGCAGCACGACGAGCCCGAGCAGCATCCAGGCGAGCGCCGTGTGGACCGCTTCGACGGTCGCGTCACCCCACCACGCCTCCGTCGTGTAGAGCCACCCGCTGATCGCCAGCCCGACGACCGTCGTGCAAAGCGCCAGCACCATCCAGCCGCCGAGCGGGTTGTGGCCGAGGTGGCGCGGCGCACGCCGCGCCGCCACCGCGCCCACGTAGGCCCATGTCGCGGCCGGGCCACGCACGAAGCGCGCCCACCGTGCGCGCGGGGGGCCGACGAAGCCCCACACGATCCGCGCCAGCACGATCGCGGCGGCGCCATAACCGGCCGGGCGGTGCACGCCGAACCAGGCGACGAGACCGAGCGCCGACAGCCCGACCGCCGCGACCAGCGCCGCATGCAGCCCGCGAACGACCGGATCCCACACCCGCAGCGTGCGCCGGCCCCGGCCCGGCGGCGGCCCGGGCGTCACTTCGGCGCGGTCACCAGCTCGAAGGTCTTCGGGTCGAAGAACAGCTCGACGTTGCGGCCGAGCTCGTTCTTGCCGTAGACCTCGTAGCAGCCGTTGGTGATCTTCACGCGGCTGATCTTCCAGCCCTGGTCGGCGAGCTTGCGTTCGAGTTCGGCCTGCGGCTTCCATTCCTCCTTGGGAATCGCGTCGCAGCGCTCGGCGTGCTGGGCGAAGGCGCTGCCGGCAGCGGCGACGCACGCAGCCGCGATCAAGGGGCGGATGATGGCTTTCATGGCGGTCCTCCAAAGGTCCTTTAGACGTCTGCCCACATGCGCAGCAGGTTGTGATAGGTGCCCGTCAAACCGATGACGGCCGGGTCGGTCTCGCCGACCGAGGTGCGCAGCTGCATCAGGTGCGAGTCCATCTCGAAGAGCAGGCGGCGCCGCTCGTCGCTGCGCACCATGCTCTCGATCCAGAAGAAGCTGGCGACGCGCTCGCCGCGCGTCACCGGCTCGACCCGGTGCACGCTGGTGCCGGGGTACAGCACCATGTCGCCGGCCGGCAGCTTGATGCGCTGCTCGCCGTAGGTGTCTTCGACGATCAGCTCGCCGCCGTCGTAATCGTCCGGCTCCGCGAGAAAGAGCGTGCAGCTGACATCGGTGCGCACCCGCTCGCCCTGGCCGCCGGGGAGAAAGCGCACGGCGTTGTCGACGTGGCTGCCGAAGGCATTGGTCGCGCCGCCGTAGCGATTGAAAAGCGGCGGGAACACGCGCTTCGGCAGCGCCGCCGCGAAGAAGGTCGAATGCCGGTTCAGGCCGGTCAACACGATCTGCTGCAAGGCCTTGGCCTCGGGCGCGTCCTGCGGCAACTGCTCGTTGTTCTTCATCTGCGCCGATTGCACGCCGGCGGTGGCGCGGCCGTCGCCCCAGCGGGCGCGCGCGAGGATCTCGCGGGCCGCGTGCAACTCGCCGGGGCTGAGGACCTGCGTGACGTGAAGCAGCATGTGGGGAGCGGGCCGATCAGAACCGGGCGGTCATCGTCAGCTGGTACTGGCGACCGAGGCCCGGAACGTAATGGCCGGTGTAGAGCGAATCGGCATAAAGCTTGTTGGTGGCGTTCAGCACATTGAAGCGGAAGGCAACCGCCTCGTTCAGCGTGTACTCGGCGAGCAGGTCGGCCGTCACGTAGCCGGGGGCCTCGATGCCCGCCGGGTTGCGGTTCGGCGTTTCGCGGCTGCGGAAGTTCAGCCCGCCGCCGAGCCGCAGCAATGGCAGCAGCTGATAGGTCGTCCAGACGGTGCCGCTGTGGCGCGGCGTGAGCGACGGCCGATCGCCGACGCGCTCGCCCGTCAAGGCGACACCGCTCGGCGGCCCGGCGTCGATCCTGGCCACCGGGATGAAGGCATACGAGAAATAGGCCTCCCAGCCGGGAACGATCCGGCCGGCGACGTCGGCCTCGGCGCCGGCGGTGTGCCGCCGGCCCGACAACAGGTAGTCGGTCAACGGCGTGCCGTCGGGCGAGTCGCGGTTGCGCTCGTTGTACTTGGTGGCGTGAAAGATCGCAAAGCGCGTCGACAGCCCGCCGTCGAAGAAGTCCGTCTTCGCGCCGAGCTCGATGTTGCGGCTCTTCTCGGGCGGCGTGTTCGAGCCGGGCAGGTCGTACTGGAAGGCATCGCCCGAGGTGTTGAACGAAGTGCCGTACGACAGATGAAAGGACAGCGTCTCGGTCGGCTGGTAGAGCAGGCCGGCGCGGTAGCTCGGGAGGCGGTCGCTGCGACCGAAATGCGGCTGCAGTTCGGTGCCGACCGGGACGACGCCATCGGCCGTCTGAAAGCGCGGGTAGTCGCCCTTGAACCAGTCGTAGCGGATGCCGCCCAGCACTTTCCACGCCGGCGCCACCTGCACCAGATCCTGGATGTAGACGCCGACCGACTTGGCATTGAATTCGGCCTGCCGACGCACGCTGCGCAGCGATTCGTCGACGAAGCCGGTGCCGTCGTCGGGCGTGCCGAAGGTGGTGCGCGGATCGTTCTTGTTCAAGGTGACGCCGGCGGGCACGACCGTCGCGTAGCCCTTGAAGACCTCGTGGGCGGCGTCGATCCCGGCCAGCACGTCGTTCTTCAGGCCGACCCAATCGAAAGTCTTGCTGTAATCGCTCTGAAAGGTGGTAGTGCTGAGGTTCTGAACCTTGTTGTTCGTGCCACGGTTGATCTGGGTCGCGCCGGTCACATAGGTCGGACCATTCGCTCCGGGGGCCAGGACGATCGGCCCGTTGGCAGGGTTGGTATTGGTATAGAAGCGGATCGTCCCGGAGCGCAGGTCGCGCTCGTAGTGGCCCTGGCGGAACGCGGTCTTCAATTGGCCGCCGTCGGCGAAGCGGTGCGTCCAGCCGCCGGTGAGGTGCGCGGCTTCGCCCTGGTTGTAATCGCTCGCCGCGCCGTAGTAGTTGCGCGGGTCGAGCCCTGTGATCAACCCTCCCGGGTTCGCGGCCGATGTGTCCTGTGGCGTGGTCGCGTTCACTTGGCCCTTCTGCCGCAACCATGGCAGGCCATAGTTGATGCCGTTGTCGTTGTGCAGGTAATAGCCGGCGAGATGGAACTCGTCGTCGCTGCCGATGCCCCAGCGGATCGTCGGCGCGAGGCCCTGCTTGTCGAGTTTGTCGTTGCCGCCGCCGCCATCCGCTTCGTTGGTCATCACGTTGATGCGCAGCGCCGCGGTGTCCGAAAGCTTCAGGTTGAAGTCGCCGGTGAAGCGGATGAAGCCGCGATTGCCGCCGGTGAAGTTCACCGCGTTGGCGTTGGCGAGGAACGGCATCTTGCTGACCTGGTTCACGACGCCGCCGGTCGAGCCGCGGCCGAACAGCATCGAGGCCGAGCCGCGCAGCAGCTCGATGCGGTCGAAGCTGAAGGTATCGCGCTCGTAGAAGGCCGGATCGCGCAAGCTGTCGACGTAGATGTCGCCGCTGGTCGCGAGCGAGAAGCCGCGCAGCCGCACGTCTTCCTCGCCGCCCTCGGCCGCCTGGAACGTGACGCCGGCGGTCTGGTGCAACGCCTGCTTCAGCGTATCGATGCGGCGATCCTCCATCAGCTTTTCGGTGACGACGGTGACCGACTGCGGAATGTCGCGGAGTTCCTGCGTGCCCTTGCCGATCGTCGTGGTGGTCGCGCGCAACGAGGTCGCATCCGTCTCGACCTTGGCCTTCACGGAGATCGCCTTCATGGTCGTCTCGGTCGCCGGGGTCGCAGCTGAAGCCGCGGGTGCCGGTGCCGCAGGAGGTGTCTGACCGAAGGCCGATGCGCCCAGGATGCCGAAGCCGGCGGCGAGCGCGCCGAGCGGCAGGAGACGCGGCGGAGACTGGCGCACCGAGGCGGCCGGCGCAATCGGCAGGACCGGTGCGATCGGCGTGGCGGGTGCAGTCGGGGCCAGGCCGAGTCGCGGTGCCGGACGGGGGCGGTGCGGCGAGCGCGACGATCGTTTTCTTGGGTGCGGCACGTGCGGTTCCTTCTGGAAGCTGGGGGCACGGGCTGGCGGCGGCGGGCTGGTGCGGGCAGGATGGATAACGAGGGTTCAGCGACGAGTGCTTGCTTGTCGTCGCGGCCGAGTCACTTGGTCAGGATCAACTTTCCGAGCGCAGTCCGTCGCAGGCGGTAAATGACGCCTTCATGGTCGATGCGAACCTCGCTCGCAGCGCCGAACAATCGGCGGCTGGGGATGGTTGCCAGCACCGCCCCGCACGGCGCGTCGGCGCGATCCACGCGCGGCGGTGCGCCGTTCGGCGGCAAAGGCGGTGCGGCCGGTCCCACGCATCGCGGGCCTCACTTGGGATCCGGCTCGCTGACGAAGCCGACCCTCATCAGCCCCGCTTTCGATGCGTCGGCGAGCGTTTGGGCGACATACCGGTAAGCGACCGCTTGATCGGCACGCAGGTGCACTTCGGGCTGCGGCCGCTTCTTTCCTTCGGCCGCGAAGCGCCGCCCGGCCTCGGTGCGGCTGACCGGCTCGCCGTTCCAGTAAAGCGCGCCGGCGGCATCGATCGAGAACTCGACCTTCTCGGGCCGCAGATCGTTCACCTGCGAACTGGCCTTCGGCAGCTCCAGCTTCACCGCCTGCGTGAGGAGCGGCGCGCTGATGATGAAGATCACCAGCAACACCAGCATCACGTCGATCAGCGGCACCATGTTGATCTCGGCCATCGGCGCGCCCGCGCCTTTGGAATCGAAGCTCGCGAACGCCATGGCGAAGCTCCTCAGACCGCGGCCGGACGGCCGGCCGCGATCGGGCGCACCTGGCGCGGATGATTCGGCGCCGCCGTTTGCGGCGCGGCACCGTGGCCGAGCGCCTGGCCCATCGAGACGAAGGTGTGGAGCTCGTAGGCGAAAGCGTCCAGCTGCGCCGCGACGACCCGGTTCGAGCGCGTCAGCCAGTTGTAGCCGACGACCGCGGGGATGGCGACCGCGAGCCCGAGCCCGGTCATGATCAGCGCCTCGCCGACCGGGCCGGCGACCTTGTCGAGCGTGCCGGCGCCACTCATCCCGATCGCGACCAGCGCGTGGTAGACGCCCCAGACCGTGCCGAACAGGCCGACGAAGGGCGCCGTCGCACCGACGGTCGCGAGCACCGCGAGGCCGTTCTCGAGCCGTGTCGTCTCCTCGTCGAGCACCTTCTTGATCGTGCGGGTGACGAAATCGCCCGAGCGGCCGGCCTCCTCGAGCTTGGCCGCGCCGTACTTCGCGTGGTGCGCCTGCGCCTGCATGGCGTGCGCCGCGAGGTGCGAAAACGGGTCACGCACGCCGTGGGTGGCGATTTCGCCGGCGACCGCATCGAGCGAGCTGGCGTTCCAGAAGTAAGCGAGGAAGGCGCGGCTTCGCGTGCGGCGAACGAAGAGCGAAAGCCCTTTGACGACGATGATCGCCCACGAGGCGACCGACATCGCGACGAGGATCACCAGCAGCGTGCGCCCGACGGCGTCGGACTGGGCCAGGAAGTGGCTGAAGCCGAGGCCCGGGGTCTCGGGGGTCATGTCATTTCTCCAGTCCGAAGTCGATGGGGACGTTGGCCCAACCGAAGACCGGTTGGCCGTTCAGCGTGGGCGGCCGAAAACGTGCCTTCTGCACCGCGGCGAGCGCGGCGGCGTCCAGCCGCGGGAAGCCGGAACTCCGCCCGACCTGCACCTCGCGCGGCAGCCCGCCGGCGTCGATCAGCACCCGCACCATCACCCGCCCGGTTTCGCCGGCGCGCGCCGAGAGCCGCGGGTACTCGGGCGCCGGCTCGACGAGGTACTGCACGGCCGAGGGTGGGATCTGTTGCGGGGCCGCGGGCGGCGCGGGCGAAGGCACGGCGGCCAGCGCCGGTGCCGGACCAGCCACCGGCTCGGCCGCGGCCGGCAGGGCAGGTGCAGCAGGTTCGGCGCCCGGCGCGGAGCTCAGGGACGGCGTTGCTGTGACGAGCGGCGCGGGCGGGCTCGGCAGTGGCTTCGAACGCGGCGTCGCCGCCTCGATCTTGCGCGGCACGACGCGCGGCGGCTGAGGCGTCGGCAGCACCGGCATTACTGGTGTCACGGGGACCACCGCAGGCGCCGGCGCGGCGATCCAATCGACGAACATCGGCGCCGATTCGCGCACCGCGTCGCGCACCGCTTCGACCTGCAGCAGCGCCCACAGCACCGCGCCGTGCACGCCGAGAATCGCCACGACGGCCCAGCGCCGCTGCGCCGCCGTCAGGCCGTCGCGACGCAGTGTGCCGGGCGGCGGGAATGCAGCGCCGGCGTGCGGCGCAAAGGCGATCGAAGTCGACACGCGGCGTGAAATAGTCGTTGGCAACCGACGGACATTGCTGCGGCACTCATGGGCGGCGCCCTGGCCCCGCAGCTAAGTTCCGTTTCGCCGAATCTAACACGAATAGGAACGATTCCTATTCGCGCCATACATCACCCGATGCAGTTCGCGCTGATCGGCGGAACATCGGACAATCCGTCGCCTCCCTTCGCCCATCCGACGCCATGAAGCTGATCGTCCGCTGGTTGCTGCACGCCGCCGCGCTGCTGCTGGTCGCGTACCTCTACCCTGGCGTCGCCGTCGCGAGCTCCAGCGCGGCGATGATCGCGGCGCTCGTGCTGGGGCTCCTGAACACCTTGCTGCGGCCGCTGCTCGTGCTGCTGACGCTGCCGGTCACGGTGCTGACGCTCGGCCTTTTCCTGTTCGTGATCAACGCGCTGATGTTCTACTTCGCCGCGTCGCTGCTCGCGGGATTCGCAGTCGCCGGCTTCGGCGCGGCGCTGATCGGCTCCCTGCTCTACAGCCTCTGCGGCATGCTGATCGACGTCGCGCTCGGGCGGGTTTTCGCGCGCTGACCCGCAGCGCCTCGCGGGGGCCGGTCGATCGGCACGGGTCACCCGAGCCCGGCATCCGCATGCAGCAGATGCGCCTCCGCTTTTCGGTCCCGCGTTCCATGACTTGCACGGGTTCGCGCATGCTCAAGCCGCCGTCGCTGCTTCGTCGATCCTGCCGGGACCTGCCCGGTGCGCTGCTGCGGCTCGCTGTCCTGCTTCCGCTCGCGGCCGGGGCGCAAGCGACGCTGGGTGAGTTTGCCCCCGGCGTCGGCGCGCCGAGCTTGCGCGCTGCCACGGCGAGCGCCACACCGGTTGCGAGCACCCTACCTGCGGCCTCACTTAGCGAGGCACCCACCGCCGGGTCCAGGAAAAGCATCCGCGCCGCGCGCATCGCCGCGTTCGCGTCGGGCCCGCTCGTCGCCGGTGCGCGCTGGCGGGCCGGTGAAGCGGTCGGGGTCGACGCCGTCCGGCGCGTCGGCTCGGGCCAGCATCTCTTCTACAGCACCGCCGGCACCACCGGCGCGGTCGAGCCCGGCCACATCGAGGCGCTGATCGACGGCCGGCCGATCGCCGACGGCAGCGCCACCGCCTACCTGAACGGCCGCATCCTCGCGGCGACCCGCGCCGGCGCGCCGCTCGTCGGCGCGGCGACCCAGGCCACGGCCGTCGGCCTGCAGCAGACGACCTTCGCCGCCGGCGACTTCCAGCCGCCGCGTTACGCCGCCGTTCAAGGCTGCCGTTCGATCAGCACCGGCACGTCGTTCATCGGCCATTACTGCTACGCGAACGGACCGGCGGGCGGCTCGGGCAACGCCACCGCGGTCGCGGCCGGCCCGTATGGCGCCGGCTGGCCGAGCGCCTTCGTCTACCACGCCAACACCTGGGAAGAGGAGTTCGCGGTGACCGACAGCCGCTTCGGCCTCGTTTTCGCGAACTCGATTTCGCCGATCGATATCGAGATCGACGGCGTGCCGGTGGAGGCGGGGCCGACGCTCAGCAGCGGCGAGGAAGGCTGGACCCTGACCTTCGACTACCGCGGCGTCGTCAAGCGGCGCGTCGTGCGGGTCGTGAGCGGGTCGGGGTCGGTGCTGCCGACGCTGCGCGGCGTTGCACTGACGCCAACCGGGCGCGTCGAGGCCGGCGCGACCTCCGCCGACCAGTTGCTGATCCTCGGCGATTCCATCAATGCGACCGTCGTTCCGTCGAGCGAAGCGGGGGCTCAGCTGATGAGCTACTGGCTGCAGCGCCGGCTCGGCTTCGGCGGCACGATCAACATGGCGGTCGGCGGCTCGGGCTATGTTTCGCAGAACGCCGGCACCTTTAACCTGCCGGGTCTGCTCGCCAACCCTGCCAACCGGCGCCTCCTCGCGGGCTACGCGCCGAACCTCGGCCACGTGCTGATCGGTGCCGGTTTCAACGACCGGGCCCTGCCGCCGGCAACGGTCCGCGCCGCCGCGCTCCAGAGCTGGCGGGCGCTCCGGCAACTCCTGCCGAACGCGCGCATCAGCATCAGCGACGGCTGGTCCGGCTCGTCGGGCCCGGACGCGAACGCGCTCGCGCTGGCCGCCACGCTGGCGTCGGCATTCGCCGAATGGGGCGATGCCAACGCGCGGCTGATCCGGTCGGTCGGCACGTCGCCAGCGACGGCCTACATCGCCGGAACCGGATCTGCGGGCGCCCCGGTCAGCGCCGGCAACTCGTCCGCCTACACCAGCGTCGACGGCGTTCACCCCTCTCCGGCCGGAGCGCGGTACCTGGCGCGACGGCTGGCCGAGGCCATCGACACGGCGTGGGCCGGGGCTTATTGAGCGGTCGAGAAGCCGACCGGAAGTCTTCCGACGCGTGGTTCGCGCTGATTCCGGCCCGCGGTCCGCGGCCGCCCGGCTGTCGCTACCGGAACGCCCGCTCGTCGGTGCGCTGCTGCTTCAGCTGCTGCTGCACGTCCCGCAGCCGCGCGTCGATCACCGAAACGTCGATGAAGTCGACCGCCGCAACGCCGCTGCGGGCGCGGCGCTGGCCGGCGTGCAGGCGGTCGATCGCGCCGCTCAGGTCGCCGAGCGCGACGCGCGACTCGGCGTCGGCGCGCACCGCGCGGAGCGGCTGGCCGAGGCGCTCCTCGAGCTGGCCGAGCGCGGTCCAGGCGAGCGCGTCGCCCGGCCGGGTCGCGACCCACGTCTGGAGTTGATCGGCGCGCGCCTTCATCGCGGTCGGATCGGCCACCGCGAGCGCGGCCTGCGCCTGGAGCAGCAGCACCGGGCGCGAGCCGTCGGCCCGGTAGGGTGCGAGCACGGCGACCGTGGGGCCGGCATCGCCGCGGGCGAGGAGCGATTGGGCCTGCAGCAGCACGACCGCGCGCTCCGCCCGGGCGTCGCTGCGCGGGCTGCCCCGCACCAGACCGAGGGCGAGCCGGAGCGACGCGTCGGCACGCTGCCAGTCGCGCAGCAGCGTCGAGGCGAGCGCCGCCGCGTAGGCATTCATGAGTTTCTCGGCGACGCTCGCACCCGGGGCGCCGCCCGCCGCGGTGCTGGCCGCCGCGCCGCCGGAACCGCCGGAACCGCCGGAACCGCCAGAACCACCCGCACCGTCGGCGCCGTCGAGCGCCTGCCAGCGCCGGAGCGCATCCACCCGCGTGTCCATCAGCACCCGCGCCCGGGCCTCGGCGGCGACATGCTCGAGCACGCTGACCCGCGCCGCCGCAGCCGCCGCTTGTGGCGCCGCGCCCATCCGGGCCTGGGCCTCGCCGATGCGCTCGCTGGTCAGCGGGTGGCTGCGCAGATAGGGAAAATTGCCGTAATCGTTCAGCCGCGACGCGTGCTCCATCTTCTCGAACATCTGCGCCATGCCCGAGGGTGCGAAGCCGGCGCCGGTCATCACCTGCCAGCCGACCCGGTCGGCCTCGCGCTCCATGTCGCGCGAAAAATTGAGCTGCCCCTGCACGCCCAGCGCCTGACCGCCGACGACCGCCGCGTTGGCCGCGTCGATGCCGCTGTTGTGGCCGGCCCTCGTCGCCAGCACCAGCCCGGCGAGCATGGTCGCGAGGCTCAGCAGCGAGACCCGCTTGGCGTTGCCGATCGAGCGCGCGATGTGGCGCTGCGTGATGTGCGACATCTCGTGGGCCAGCACCGAGGCGAGCTCGTCGCGCGTCGCCGTCAGCGCGATCAGCCCCAGGTTGACGCCGACATAGCCGCCCGGCAGGGCGAACGCGTTCACCTCTTTGTCGCGCACCAGGAAGGGCTCCCAGGCGAGCCGCTGGTCGATGTCGCTCGTCAGGTTGCCGCGCGCCCGCGCCTGCGCCACCAGGGGTTGCCAGATCGACTCGATGTACTCGAGCAGCACCGGGTCGTCGAGATAGTCGGGGTCGGCGCGGATCTCGCGCATGATCTCGGCGCCGAGCTGGCGCTCGGTGGAGATGCTGAAATCCTCGCCCGAGGGATCGCCGAGCGCCGGGAGCTGGTTCTGCGCCAGCGCGGCGGGCGCCGGCAACGCGCCCGCCGCGAGCGCGAGCGCGATCAGCAACGCCGCGCCGCGGCGCGGCCGGGGCGGTCGGTGGGCGAAAGGCAGGCGGGGCGACGGTGACACGGTGGTTCTGGGGCGGGATTGGGCCGGGTAAGCGCTGCGACGGCGGCCCTTGGGTGGCCAGGGCAGTGTTCGCCCAACCCTGGACCTATCATGCCCGAGGCCTGTTTCGAGGATGTTTCTCTGGATGAGTTCACCCGCATCGCCGCCCGGGCAACCCGGCTCGCCGCTGACCCACTTCGACGCCGCCGGCCAGGCGCACATGGTCGACGTGTCGGCCAAGAGCGAGACGCACCGCATCGCCCGCGCCGCCGGCACGATCCGGATGCAACCGGCGACGCTCGCGCTCATCGAGCGCGGCGAGGCGAAGAAGGGCGACGTGCTCGGCGTCGCGCGGATCGCGGCGATCCAGGCGGCCAAGCGCACGGCGGAATTGATCCCGCTCTGCCACCCGCTGCCGATCACGCGCGTTGCCGTCGACTTCGAAACCGATGCCATCGCGTGCGAAGTACGCTGCACCGCCCGGGTCGAAACGCTCGGCCGCACCGGCGTCGAAATGGAGGCCCTTTGCGCGGTGCAGATCGGCCTTTTGACCGTCTACGACATGTGCAAGGCGGTCGACCGCGGCATGGTGATCGGCGACGTCCGGGTGCTGGAGAAGCAGGGGGGGAAGTCGGGGGAGTGGGCGTCTTCCCCGTCAACGGCTTGACGGCATAGCGCCTCCATCCGCTTCCGGCTATTCGCCCGCGGATTCGCCAACGAATCGCTTTATCGCGTTGAGTCCCGCGGCAGCCTTTTACCGGCGCAACGCGTGGCAGTTGCCGAATTGGCACCGAATGGCGAGCGCATCGCCGCTGACGCACGCGACCGAATAGTTTTCGAAGCCGGGGCCTTTGGACGTCATGACAGCGACGGGCTGAGAATGGCACGCCATGTCTTTGGCCAGTCGCGATGCCGAAAACTCATCTTGTCCGACCGCAACCGGCCGCGTGGCCATTGCTCGATCGACCGGCGCGACGGCGACCGCGGGTTCGGACATCGAAACGGCAACCGCCACCGTCGTCGCGGCGGACGGCGGGTCCATTGCCGGTCTAGAAGCGACCGGCGCTGCAGGCAACGGGCCGACCGCGCTTGGCGAGGAAGCGACCGCTGGTACGGGCTGCGAGCTGGCCACGGGCGCCGGGGCGATGGGCGCCGACTGCGGCGCAGCAGCAGCAGCAGCAGCAGCCGCCGCCGTAACAACGCTCATTGCAGGCGGAGCACCGCCGGCCGCCATTGCCGGCGTCGCAGCAACCCTTGTCTTCATCGGCACGGTGATCAGCTGCGGGTAGTCATACGCCGCTCCGGTGCCGACATCGACGCCGACGCCGATCACACCGCCAAAAAGGAGGTTGCCGAAAGCCATCCCCTTGGTCGTCGACCTTGCTTCGAAATCGCCTATCCACTCCGGATGGTCGCAGTGCACGACCAGCGCGCCGTACGCCCGGTGCACGGTCACGGAACCTGGCGCCGGCGCAAACCACTGACCTTTGCCATTCGTGAAAGAGCATGCGGCACCGGCAACATCGGCGCTTTCGGGCGTCTTGGCAACCACAGAGATGCTTTGCTGGCTTCCGCTGATGATCGAAGCACAGCCGGAAAGCGCAATCGAGACAATGAGCGCGCCAATAGCGGGGAAAGGTGCGATTTTCATGTGAGATGTGGCTCAATACAGCCAGGGATTCTTACCGGTGTCTCCCTCGGGCTCGGGGGTGATTGCTCTGCCGTTCGTGAAGTCGTGCACCGTTGCGGTCATCGCCTGCACGTACCTCAAGGCGATGCTGAATAAGTCCCCACGAGGGCACGCGCTTGCGTTGGGATGGACTGCCAGGCGCAAACCGCAGCCATGGCGAGGTTTTGCAACGCCGCAGACCGCCCGACGCAAGGATTCGCGACCCGCCAGTGACTTGTTCAGCATTGCCCTCGCGAAGCCAAATCTCGAAGCTGCCGCAACGCGCCACCGGCGCCTTCCGTTCGAGTTTTCAGGCTGCACGTCCGAGCCAATGTCGTAACGTCCGTCCGTCCGCATGGCTGAGGCCCAGGCGGAACGTGGCGTATAGGTCCGACGCTCAGCGGCCTGGCCCCAGCTTGACGGCGCGGCGCCGTGCGGGGATCGCGAGCGCGTCGGCGGCGCCGAACGGCTGAGTGTCGATCCAGGCGCCGGCCGGTTCGAGCCGGCGCAGCCGGCGCGTGAGGCGGGCCGCGCGTTGCTCGAGGCGCCGCCGGACGAGCGCGACGCCCGACACGAGGAGCTGGCGCGCCAATCCGTAGGTCGCCCGGGCGGCGACGATGGGGCTGCGGCAACGCAGGCTGCGGCCGATGTCGAAGCCGAACAGGCGGAGCGCACCGCCGAACAACAGCCGCTCCGGGATGCGCGGCGCAACCTCGGCGTCGAGGCCGTGGCGCAGCGGCAGCAGCAGGCGGGCCGGATAGGCGGTCGGCCGGCGGTAGTTCGGCGGGTAGTCGTCGACCGCGCAGATCAGCCGGTGTTGCCCGTCGACCTGGACCCGCGTCGGGTCGATCACACGCCCCGCGTCGAGCCGGAGCGCCCAGTGATCGGCGAAATGCGGATCGTCATGAACCCGCCACCGCACCAGATCGACCTCGATCCGGCGTGCCTCGGCCAGCGCCGCAACCTCGAGCACGGTGCTCAGGCAGCGCCCGAATGCGCCGTCGGCGTCGCGAAGCTGCAAGCGCCGCGCGATCGCGATCAGTTCGCGGGAGCGGGGCGGAGAAAAAGGGGCGGAGTACATGAGCGGACGAACCGGCAACGCCCATTGTCGAGACGCCCGGCGCCGCCAAAGCGGGGAATAGGCGCCCGCGGAGGCGGCTTGTCATGGCACTTCGCACGGACACCCGCACGCTCGGCTGCAGACGCGACGCGCGGCGCCCATGGCCTTCAACGGAAATCTTCGAACCGGTACGCCCGCTGCGGCGCCTCGCACTGGAACGGCAGGGCCTCGTCGGGTTCGGGCGGCACCTCGCAGGGCTCGAAGAACGCGGTCGACTGCTCGTTGTGGAACTCGCGCAGCCGTTGCGCGAGGTAACGGGCGCGGTCGGTGTCGCCGGCCGCGTCGAGCGCGACCGCCCAGGCTTGCAGCAGCCGGGCATCGAGCAGGTAGTGCGAGGCGGTGGTGAACGACGCAAGCGTCTCCGCCGGGTGCTCGGTGTTCGTCGCCGCGGCGTAATCGGCATGGTGCGCGAAGAGCAAGCTGTGCCGGCCGTCGGCGATCCGTGCTGGCAGCGACCGGGTGTCCCACGACGCGGGCGCGAAGATCGCGACGACGCGGGCGTAATCGGCCGCCGAGGCCAGGCCACCGAGGGCAAGCAGGAAAGCGCCGGCGACCAGCAGGCGGCGGATGCGAGTTGCGGCCACCGCGGCCGTGTGGGTGGGCGGCGAGGCCAGGCCGGCGGTGATGGTGTCGGGGCGGGTATCACGGCGGGTGTCAGGGTGGATGTCGGGGCGGTCGGCCGGCGAGTCGGTGTCGGGACTCGCTCCATCGGTTCCCGCGACCGTCGGAAGCCTGGCGGCGAGCGTCGAATTCGTGCCGGCACCCGTCGCATTCGTCGCGACGCTTGCCGCAGCCGTCGAAGCGCTCGTGGCGCTGGAACCGGCGCCCAGCGCGGCGCCGAACGCGAACGCCGCGGGCAGCAGGTAGTAGGCATACCAGAGCGGGTACTCGAGGAGGCTGTGGACGAGGATCAGCACCACCATCATCAACGCAGCCGCCCGGAGCACCGCCGCGCCGGGTGGGGCCTCCGCCGCCACCGCACGCCGCGCGCCCAGCCAGGCGCGCCACAGTGCCCAGCCGAGCGCGGCGCACACCGCGAGCCCGAGGGGGATGCCGAGTTCGACGAGCAGCTGCAGCACGAGGTCGTGCGTGTGGTCGAAGAACGCCACCGGCCGGTGCGGGAACGGCGTCAGCGTCCAGGCGAAATTGAAGTTGCCCCAGCCGACGCCCGACCACGGGTGCAGCCGGATCAACGCCAGCGTGTTCGACCAGATGCCGATCCGCGAGCTCGACACGTCGCCCTCGGTCGAGAAACGCGTCTCGCCGCCGAACACATGGTGCGTGCGGTCGGCCCACACACCGGTGGCGTACCAGAACACGAAGTAGATCAGCGGCGCGAGCACGAGCAGCACCCGCGCCTGGCGCGACAAGCGCTTGTCGAGCGCGCCCCAGCCGAGCAGCAGCAGCATGCTGACCGCGCCGGTGCGCGAGGCCGTCAGCACGACGACGAACAGAAACAGCAGCGCCAGCGCGGTGCTCGCGGCCTTGCGGACGACGCGCGCCTCGCCGAGCCAGAGGGCCGCCACGGTACCCCACAGCAGCAGGCTGCTCAAATGGTTCGGTTGGCGCATGTTGCCGACCGCCCGTCCCTCGATATAGGTCGGCGAGACGAGGTTGCCGTCGGCCCACGCCGGCGCGAACACCTGGATCAGGCCGACCGCGCAGCTGAGCCCGCAGGCGACGACGAGGCCGAGCGCGAAGTCGCGAAAGGTCGTGACGGCCTGGGGCGCGTCGCGCGTGAGCCAGGCCGCGGTCACCGCGACCAGCGCCGCGGCTGCCACCGCGGCGAGCGGCGCGAGCGCGAGCGACCAGGGCAACGAGGCGCCGAGGTGCGCGCCCAGCACCGCGAGGATGACGAGCCCGAGCGCGGCTT
>CAXSGM010000051.1:0-5888 GCA_964236915.1 uncultured Rhizobacter sp. | reverse complement strand
GAGGCGCCGAGGTGCGCGCCCAGCACCGCGAGGATGACGAGCCCGAGCGCGGCTTCGAGTGCGATCGTTCCCTGCCGGGAGGCGCCGCATACCTGCCCGCGTGCGCTCGCGCCCGACCTCACCGGCGACGCCCCGACCGCCCACGCCAGCCAGAGCCCGAACCCGACGAAGCTCGCCGCCTGGTTCAGGAAAGTCGAGGACGGCGGGAGGTTGAACGCGAGCAGCGGGGCGACGGTGAGGGCGACGATCGCGGCGGCGGTGCGGGGGAGCCGAGCGGAGGGCGTGGAGCGCGAAGATTGCATCAATCGAGAAGCCGGATGAAATGCAGCATTCTCGTTTCCGGCTTGGCTGCGGCCTGCAACGTCTGTGACCCATCTTGTGGCCCGCCGTTCCCCTCGCTGCCCTTGAACCCCAGCCGCTTTCACTACCCTCGACAACACGACGACCCTGACCCGCGACGAAATAACCAAGCTGAGCGCGCCGGAGCGCCTCACGCGCATTTGGCGATCTGTGGGACCGCCTGACGGATGCTGACTTGCCGACTCCGCCCAGGCAGCGCCGCGAGCTTGAGTGCCGACTCGCAAGGTTCAACGCGGGGAAGGCGCAGACCGTGACCTGGGAACAATCGAAAGCGGAAGTCGGAAATTAACAGCGCTGAAGCTAAGTGCCGCGCGCGATTACGGCGGTCGCAAAGTTTCAGTCCCGCCAGGGGTTGATTACCGGAACGGCCGCGGCCTCGAACGGCGCGACATCTCGCGTTGCCACGGCGAAACCATGCGCGGCCGCGATTGCGGCAATGTAGCCGTCGGGCAGCGGCAGGCCCTTGCCGGCGGCCCTTGCCTTCGACGCGACCTCGGCATAGTGGCGAGCCGCAAGCGTATCGAAGGAAAGCACCCTCTCCTGGAACAAGTCGAGCAGTGCATCGAGCGCTTTGGCCAAGGCCTTCTTGCGGCGCCCGGCCAGTAGGTTCGCAATGCCGAACTGTATTACGGCAACCGTCACGCTCGTCAAAAAGAGCGTTTCCGGCGCCTGCCGATCCAGCCAACCCGAGACGGAGGGATCAGCCGCCGGCTTCATGCCCTCGGACACCACGTTGGTGTCCAGGATGATCATTCGAAGCTCAACGGCTCCGCCGGTTTGCGATCGCGATCGAAGGTCAAATCGTCATCCTTCAACGCGAATTTCTTACCGATCGCTCTGAGCGCCTCGCCCATGCGAATACGCTCGGGCGGGTTGACAGCGTTCCGCAGGATGTCGCGGACCTCGGCTTCGGTGCTGCGCCCATGAGCGGCGGCGCGCGCGCGCAGGGCGCGGTGCACTTCGTCAGGCATGTTTCGGACGGTGATCGAGGCCATGCAGATCAGCGTTGGTTGCGTGCAATCAATTTGATTAAATGATAGCACGGCGCCCGCCTCCCACGGTCGCCGCTTCACGGCCGATCAAACAGCGTTCACCACGTTCGACCATCCGGTTCCGGAAAGGAAATGGCTTCGAGTTCGGCGTGCTGCGTTTGAAAGCTTCGCCAGGCGACGCGGGCCTCGTCACAACGGTCGATAGGATTGGTCTTGCAGACCAGAGTCAGCGCGCGGCGGGATGCGTCGGGAAAGCCGTTGAGGCCTTCGGCGAGCGCCATGCGCAACAGAAATCCGGGGTACGGGACGCGCGAGGCGACGCGGCGCATCCAGACGAGTTGATCGCGGCTCATCCCGCGTACCGGCTCGACGGACCTGAAGCGATGCGCCTCACGGGGACCGTCGAGCAGCATGATGTCCGGTGGCGGTGCATCGGCAACACGGTCGCTGCCGATGCCGGCGGCGGCGAAGCGCAAGCGCCAGGTTGCTGCTTCGATTTGCATGTAGTCGGCCGCCGTCCAGGCGAGCAGTGTTGCGAGCAGGGCTCCGGCGGCGATGAGCGGTAAGCGGGGAATCCGGCGCAGTTGGCTTTCCGGCCGCATGCCGTCCAGCGCGCCCATCATCAACCCGGCGGGAATCAGGAAGTAGGCGTAGTTCAACGGAAACTCGACGAGCGCATGCAGAAAGATGGCGCTCACACCGAGCAGCAACAGCCATTGGTCCGGCGTTCGACAAAGCCTTACTTGCAAGACGAACCAAGCAGCGATGGCGGCGATCAACAGCGCGCCGAGGATGGCGCCGTTCCACAACAGCAGGTCGAACAGCAGGTTGTGGCTGTTGAACAGCAACTCGCCGGTGGCCGGAAACTTCCACGCCGAGGCGGCCTGCGCCAGCATCACCTGATTCCAGCCGTAGCCGAACCACGGCGCTTGGCGGAGCGCATCGAGCAAAACTTGCCAGTGGTACCAACGCAGAACCGCCGTGGTGCGGCGCTCGAACGAAATCTGGAACGCCTGCAAGTCAAGAATGCGGTTGACCCAGGGAAGTGACACCACGGCCACGGCGAAAAGCAGGATGCCGACGAGCACCGTCGCGGGCTTCAGTCGAATCCCCGCCTTCCGACCGGCCGACGCACACCAGACGAGCAGCACTGCAGCAAAGAGCCAGGCGGTGCGCGACTGCGTGAGGACAAGACCGGACGCGAGCCAGGCCACCGACAGCGCCGTGACCCAGGCGCTGATCTGGCGAGATTGGAAGGCCCGCAACATGGCCACGATGCCGAGCGCCAGCAGCGTCGCGAGGTGATTCGGCTGCGCCATATTGGCGTAGACCCGCTGGCCCGGCAGTGCACCCGTCAGGAACAAAGCGTCTCCGACTCGGAGCCATTGCGCCATCGCCATGCCGGAAGAAGCGATCGCCGCGACCGCGAAGGCGGCCGTCAGCGAGTCGAGGAACGCCGCCCGCTCTACGGAGCGCACGAGCGTCGTGCCGGTAATCATCGCGACGGCGAAGGTCACGAGATAACAGGCAGAAAGGACGCCGTCGGAGAGAAACAGGATCTGGCCCGCGGCGGTTTGCGCCAGCGGCACGACCGCTGCGGCCGCGGTCAGGATCGCAAGGTGCGAACAAGCCGGCGCGTTCGTCGCTAGGGCAGAAGCAAAGAGAAAGCCGACGGCGAGAAAGGCGAGCGACTCGGCTTGAAACGCCGTCCAAGGGTAGTAATGGCCGGGTGCCAGCCAGCTCGATGTGAGCAGAACGACGCCTAGGAGCAGACTGGCGGACCGGCCCTTTTCGGCCCAATTAGAAAAGGCGGCCAAATGGCCGCCTTTTTCGTTTTGGCTCGCTGATGACAGCATTTAACCGCGGCACGAGCCCGGACGGTACTTCGCCAGGACGGTGGTGCCGGTACCGCCGCAAATCCATTGGGCAATGGTGCCGCCAACGGTAATGGCCGCAGCGCCAGTCGCGCTGGACGACGGAACCAACGTGAGTACGTTAGCCGAGCCTAGCTGCGCAATATTTTGGAACGTCACAGTTACGGCACCCGTCGAGCCAGTGGTTGCCACCGAGGCGACATACTTCGACGCTGCGGTGGACGACTCGCAGCCGTAGCTGTTGTCGGCGGGAAGCGTGGATGCGCTCGTGCTCTGAACAACTTCGGTGATCGTCGTGCGGCAAGCCGAGGCCGCCAGAATGCCTTCCGACACCTTCGCCCGAACGGTGTAATCCTGATACGCCGGCAGCGCGACCGCGGCCAGGATGCCGATGATCGCGACGACGATCATCAGTTCGATCAGGGTGAAGCCGGCCTGGGCCTGGCGTTTCATGGTGTGCATGCGCTTCATGGGGTGGAACTCTCCGGGTTGCGTTGGGGGTGGGACGCAGAACAAGTTGCAGGCGGCGTGCCACCTGTATTCGCCCGGCTCGGTGTGCGGTATGCCCCTTTTTTTGACAGGAACCGTCGTTTGCGCGGTTGCCGGAAGCGTCGACAGCTGTCACAGGTGACACGAAATGTCACTCGATGCGGGGGTCACGCTTCGGGTCGAGGAAAGCGTCCCCGAGCGCTCGGCCAAGAGACAGGCTGACGTGGAACCGCGGAAGTGGGAGGCCCTCGCAACGCCGGCGCATGCGCGGGGCAAGTCGCCACGCGCCATCCGCCCGCCCCTCACCCGAGCCGCATCTCCTGCCCGATTTCCAGCGGTCGCACGCGGTGCGGGCTGGCGAGCGCGGCGATCTGGGCCATCACGGCGTCGCGCTCGCCGGGCTTCATGTGCGTGATGTGCACGTCGACGCTGCCGTCGAGCCGCGCGAGTTCCCGGCCGAGCGAGGCCGGCGATAGGTGGCGGCTGATCTCGGCCAGGCGGCCTTCCTCGTCGCCGAACGCGGTCTCGATCACGAGGTGGCGCACCCGCAACCCGGCGAGCCGGTGCCAGAGGCGCGGGTTCGGCCCGGTGTCGCCGGTGTAGATCCACCAGCCCTCCGCCCCGCCGTCGACGCCGAAGCCGACCGCCGGCACGGTGTGCTCGGCGCCGAGCACCTCGATCCGCTTGCCGTTCAGCGTCAGGACATCGCCGATCGTGAACGGCACGAGGCGCAGCGCCGGCGCCTCGGGGCTCGGCAGGCGGGTGAAATCGGGCCAGATCACGCCGTTGAAGATGTGGGTGCGCAAGGCGCTGAGCGTTTCGGGAAGCGCATGGACCTCGATCGGCCCGCGGCCGGCGGCGCTCCGCAGGCGCATCACGCTGTCGGCGAGCAGGCCGATGGCGAGCACGTGGTCGAGGTGCGAATGGCTGACGAGCACGTGGTCGATCGCGGCGAGCGCCGCGAGCTCGAGGTCGCCGACGCCGGTGCCGGCGTCGATCAGCACGTCGCCGTCGAGCAGGAAGGCGGTGGTCCTGCAACCGGCGGCGATCGAGCCAGAACAACCGAGCACGTGAACGATCATGAATCGGGTGGAGTCGAAGGAGGCGGCGGTTGTTGGGTCGGGCGGCGGGCGCGGTGACCGGGTGCGCGGCGCTGCGGCGCGAGTTGGAACCCGGCGCCGCGATGGCCGACACACCCCGGTATTGCCGGGATGCCGGGCAGATGGTGCAGGCGGTTCCCAGGGGCCGCAAGGCGCGAAAGTCGCGCTTCGCGGGCGGACGCAACCGCGCGGCCGAGCGTCGGCGCGTCTGGCGTGACAAGCTTCACGCATGGCGGGCGCCTAGCGGGCGGCCGTCTATCTGGTGTCTGGGCGGTCGCGGCGCGAACAGCGCTCAGACCGCGGCGACGCCCGGCCGGCCACCCGCACCGACCGGCCTACCGGCCTACCGGCCTACCGACCGATCGACCGATCGACCGATCGACCGATCGACCTACGACCTACCGACCGGTCGGCCCGGCGTGTCAGGCCTGGACGAACTGCATCTGCGTGCCGGCCAGCTCGATCACGTCGCCGTTCTTCAGCTGCACGGTTTCACCGACCAGCGGGTTGCCGTTGACGCTCGGCTGCTGCGGCCCCTCGACGTGGGCGAGCACGTAGCCGGCCGGCCGCTTGGTGATGGAGGCGACCTGCACGCCGGGCTTGCCGACGGTGGTCACGACCTTGGTCAGCGCGACCTCGCGGCCGGCCGCGGCACCGTTCATCACACGGATCGTCGCCGCGCCGCCGCTGCTCGCCGGAAAGGCGCCAAACGCCGACACCGGAGCACCGGCCGCCAGCCCGCCATGGACGCTCGGGCGGCTGCCGGGTTTCATGATCATCGTCTTCTCGTAGTCGGTGCCTTCGTCGACGAGGTACTTGATCTTGTACTTGCCGATCTCGACCGTGTCGTTGTGCGTCAGCAGCTGCTTCTTCACGGCCTTGCCGTTGATGTAAGTGCCGTTGGTGCTGTTCAGGTCTTCGATGAAGACGTCAGCGCCCATCATCTGCAGCACCGCGTGCTCGCCGCTCACGGCGAGGTTGTCGATCACGATGTCGTTGTAGGGCCGCCGCCCGAGGGTGGTCTTGTCCTTGGTGATCTGCACTTCCTTGATCACCACCCCGTCGAGCGAAAC
>CAXSGM010000050.1:0-21814 GCA_964236915.1 uncultured Rhizobacter sp. | reverse complement strand
CGCGTCATCGCCCGCTACCACCTCGACGCGCTGACGCTCGAAGACACCGAGCGCTACGTGCGACATCGGCTCGCAGTGGCCGGGATGACCGCGGCGACGCCCTTCGACGCGCGCGCGATCCGGCGCATCCACCAGCTCTCGCGCGGCGTGCCGCGGCGCATCAACCTCCTTTGCGACCGGGCGCTGCTCGGCGCCTACGCGGCGGGCCGCACGACGGTCGACCGCGCGATCATCGACAAGGCCGCCGGCGAGGTGTTCGGCAGCGATCGGGGCGCAACCGGCGGCGGTCGCGGCGGCAAATCAGGCCGTTCGCGCCGACGCAGCGGCGCAAGCGGCGACCGCTCCGTCTGGGCGAGCGCCGCGCTCGGCGGGGCCGTCGTGGCGGCGCTGGCGCTGCTCGCGACCGCGTGGACCGGCTGGCGCGGCGGCGTTTCCGGCGGCGCGGCGAGCGCGCTGCAAACGGCGAGCCGGCCGGCGGCCGCGATGGATGCGGCGCGGGCGTCGAGCGACGCGGCGCGGGCGACAAGCACCGCGCGGGTCGGCAGCGCGAATCCGGCCGCTGCGGCATCCGGATCACCGCGCATCGTCGAAGCCGAAGCGCAAGGCGCCGCGTGGGCCGGTTCGCAAAGCGCCGAGGACGCGGCTTCGCGAAGCGCCGCGAGCGCGGCTCCGCAAGCCGCCGCGCCTGCGCCGACGTATTTGACCGCCGCCGATCTGCGCGCCCGCTTCGCCACGCTGACCCGCGACGAGCGCGACGCCTGGCGCGCCCTTGCGCCGGCCTGGAACCTGGCGCTCGCCGCCGACGCCGACCCCTGCACCGCCGCGCAGCGCAGCGACATCCAGTGCTACCGCAACGCGAGCAGCACCCTGGCGCAGATCCGCCAGCTCGACCGCCCGGGCATCCTGGCGCTGCGCGACGAGAACGACAAACCGATCTACGCGGTGCTGACCGGCCTCGGCGACCGCACGGCGACGCTGCGGATCGGCGGTACGTCGCAGACCCTGGCGCTGATCTCGCTGGCGACGCTCTGGCGCGGCGATTTCGCGACCTTCTGGCGCGCGCCGTCGGGCTGGACCGGCAGGCCGATCGACGCGGGCTCGGGGCCCGCCGCCGCATGGCTCGGCCGCCGGATCGCCGGGCTGCGCGGCCAGCCGGCGCCTGCCAACGAGACCGAATGGCGCGCCCAGCTCGCGGCCTTCCAGCTCGCGCAGGGGCTAAAAGCCGACGCGATCGCCGGGCCCACCACCTTCATGCAGCTGAACCGGGCGATCGGCGTCGACGAGCCGCGGCTGCGGAGCGGCGGCGCCAGCGGCGAGCTTCGGCCGCACGCCGCCGCGGCGGCGGTCACCGGAGCTCCTTCGACCGGCGCGGCGGGCGCGATCCTGGCCGCCGCAACCGCGCCGGCCGGCCCCGCGGCGGCCCGCTACCCCTGAAAGCGATTCGATGTCGTACATCCTCGACGCCCTCCGCCGTGCCGACGCCGAGCGTGACCGCGGCACGGTGCCGGGCGTGCACGCCCAACCGGCCTTCGCCGGCCCCGCACCGGCGGCCCGACGCCACGACACCGGCCGCCCGTGGCTCTGGCTCGGCGCCGGCGCGATCGGCGTCGTCGCCTTCGGTGCGGTGTTATGGGCGCTGGTCGGACGACCCGGCGGCCCGGGCGGCCAGCGCGAACCGGTCGTGGCGACGGCACCGAACGCCGGCACCGGCGTGGCCGCGAACACGCCCGACGCGTCGACCGTCGGCACCCCCCCGCCGATCGCGATGGGCGCACCGGACACGCCCAATCCAGCGAATACGACGAGCCTAGCGAACGCACCGCGCGCATTGGGCGCACCGGGCATACCCGGCGGCACACCTGGCACATCCGGCACATCGAACGGGCCGAACGGGCCGAACGGGCCGAACGCGGCCAGCGTATCCATCAGCCCCGGCACGCTGCCGCCCCAGCGCGCCGCGGCGACGGGAGTGGGCCCGGCGCGCCTGGCGCCCGGCGCGCCAGCGGCCGACCCGACCGCGGACGCAGGTCGCAGTCCGCGTCCGGCACCCGGCGTCGCCGCCGACCGCATCGAGCCGCTGGCCGATCTGCCGCCCGATGTGCGCCGCGAGCTGCCGACCCTCGCGGTCGGCGGTTCGATGTACTCGCCCACTGCTTCGGCGCGGCTCCTGATCGTCAACGGCCAGGTGCTGCACGAGGGCGATGCTTTGACGCCGGGTCTCGTGCTGCGGCAGATCCGGCTAAAAAGCGCCGTGTTCTCGTTCCGCGACCGGCGCTTCGAGATCCGCTACTGATTCGTTGCTGAATTCGTTGCTGAACTCGCACCGAGCTAGCTACCGACCAGCGGCCACCATCATCGGCTCGCCGTGGCCGGCCCCCTCTCCCGCCCGCGGGAGAGGGTTGGGGTGAGGGCAAGTGCCCGCACCCCCACCTCCAGCGTCCACCCTTCAAGCCGCATCGAAGCAAACGATGTGCGCCCTCGCCTCGCCGCCATCGACGATCAGCTCCGCGGCGCTGATCGGCAGCTTGAAGCGACGCGGTCCGGCGCTGCCCGGATTGACGAACAGCACGCCACCGCGGCGCTCGACGCTCGGGCGATGCGAGTGACCGGCGACGATCACGTCGGCCGTCGTGAGCGCAGCGGCGGGCAGTTCAGCCAGGTCGTGAATGACCAGCAGCCGCACCCCCTCCACGGCCAGCCGCTCGATCTCGTCGAGCCGCTCGGCCCACTCGCCGCGATCGTTGTTGCCGCGCACCGCGGTCACCGGCGCGATGCGGCCGAGGCGCTCGAGCGCGCCCGGATCGCAGATGTCGCCGGCGTGGACGATCCGCGCGCTGCCTTCGAGGAAAGCGAGCGCCACGGGCCGGAGCAGGCCGTGGGTGTCGGAGATCAGACCGATGCGGACGGGCATCGGGCAAGCTTACGCGGGCGGTGGCTGGCTCGAGATCGTCGCGCCCCCGAGCCAATTCAGATCGACATCAACGCCCGAACGCCGTCGGCTTGCATGTCGGCGCCGCGCCCGCGCTGGACGATCTCGCCACGCTCCATCACGAGGTAGCGATCGGCGAGCTCGGCGGCGAAGTCGTAGAACTGCTCGACCAGCACGATCGCCATTTTCGGGCCGCCGTCGAGGCCGCTGGTCG
Source organism: uncultured Rhizobacter sp. (assembly GCA_964236915.1). GTDB lineage: Bacteria > Pseudomonadota > Gammaproteobacteria > Burkholderiales > Burkholderiaceae_C > LMDS01. Next base: position 18,671 of record CAXSGM010000050.1, on the reverse strand, counting down.
CGAGCTTCGTGATCACGCGGCCGATGTCCTTGATGATCGACGGCTGGATGCCCTCGGTCGGCTCGTCGAGGATCAATAGCTTCGGCGCGGCGGCGAGCGCACGGGCGATCGCGAGCTGCTGCTGCTGGCCGCCCGAGAGATCGCCGCCGCGCCGGCCGATCATCTGCTTCAGCACCGGGAACAGCTCGAACAGCTCGCCCGGCACCGGCGCCGAGCCGCTCTTGTAGGCCAGGCCCATCCGCAGGTTCTCCTGCACCGTCAGCCGGCCGAAGATCTCGCGGCCCTGGGGCACGTAGCCGATGCCGCGGCGCACGCGCGCGTACGGCGTCTCCCGGGTGATCGGCTTGGCGTCGAGCTGAATGGTGCCGCTCTTGACCGGCACCACACCCATCAAGCTTTTTAGCAGCGTCGTCTTGCCGACGCCGTTCCGGCCGAGGATCACCGTGACCTCGCCGGCACGCGCCTCGAAGGAAACGTTTCGCAGAATGTGCGAGCCGCCGTAGAACTGGTTGACGCCTTCGACTGTCAGCATGTCGCTCGCTCCCTCACCCTAGCCCTCTCCCGCAAGCAGGAGAGGGGACAAAAGCGCAGCAGTGTGTGGCTTCCTCTCCTGCCGAGGGAGTGGGGAAGAGCGCCGCGGTGGGTAGCCCCCTCTCCCGCCAAGGGGGAAAAGGAACCGAGTGCCGCGGTAATGGCGCCCTCTCCCGCTCGCGGGAGAGGGCTGGGGTGAGGGCGCGTGCTCCGCTCAGCGCCCAAGATAGACCTCGACGACCTTCTCGTTGGCCTGCACGTCGGCGAGCAACCCTTCGGCCAGCACGCTGCCCTCGTGGAGCACGGTGACCCGCTTGCCGTTGCGGCCGCCCTGGGTCAGCTCGCCGATGAACTTCATGTCGTGCTCGACGACGACGAGCGAATGGTTGCCTTCGAGCGAAAGAAACAACTCGGCGGTGCGTTCGGTTTCCTCATCGGTCATGCCGGCGACCGGCTCGTCGAGCAGCAGCAGCTTCGGGTCCTGCATCAGGAGCATGCCGATCTCGAGCCACTGCTTCTGGCCGTGCGAAAGCAGGCCGGCGACGCGCTGCGCATGCGCCTTCAAGTGGATCAGCTGCAGCATCGCGCCGATCCGGTCGAGCTGCTCGCCGGAGAGGCGAAAGAACATCGACGCGTGCACGCCGCGGTCGGCCTTCAGCGCCAGTTCGAGGTTCTCGAACACGGTGAGGTGCTCGAACACGGTGGGCTTTTGAAACTTGCGGCCGATGCCGATCGAGGCGATCTCGTTCTCGCGCAGGCGCAGAAGGTCGATCGTCGAGCCGAAATAGGCGCGGCCGGCGTCGGGGCGGGTCTTACCGGTGATCACGTCCATCATGGTCGTCTTGCCGGCGCCGTTCGGACCGATGATGCAGCGCATTTCGCCGGGCGAGATCGAGAGCGAGAGCGCGTTCAGCGCCTTGAAGCCGTCGAAGGAGACGGTGATGTCGTCGAGGTAGAGGATCGCGCCGTGAGCGATGTCGAGCTCGCTGGCCACGACCGGCCGGCCGTAGCTGACCTCGCGGCCGCCCGAGCCGCCGAGGGCATCGAGCGGCCGGCCTTCGTGGACCGCCTTCGCGCGCGTCCCGGCGAGCATCAGCTCCGGTGTCATGGTGATCGACCTGCGTGCTGCGCACTTCGGTAGTCGCCCGAGGCTTCGATGAGGCCTCCCCGTTGCGCCTGGCGGCCCGGCGGGCTCATGCGCCGCCCGCCTCTTCGTGCTGCGCCCGGGCGAGGAACGCGGCGGGCTGGGTCGAGGCGTCGAGGCTGCTGTCGTGCTCGGACAAGCGAGAGGCCGGCGCGGCGCGGTCGGGCACGGCGACGAGCGCGTCGTTCTGCCGGCGGCGAAACAGGCCGACGATGCCATTCGGCAGGAACAGCGTCACCAGGATGAAGAGCGCACCCAGGAAATAAAGCCAGAACTCGGGAAAGGCCTGCGTGAACCAGCTCTTTGCGCCGTTGACGAAGAAGGCGCCGATGATCGGCCCTATCAGCGTGGCGCGGCCGCCGACGGCCGTCCAGATGGCGATCTCGATCGACGCGGCCGGCGTCATCTCGCTCGGGTTGATGATGCCGATCTGCGGCACATAGAGCGCGCCGCCGACGCCGCACATCACCGCCGAAATGACCCAGATCGCGAGCTTGTAGCGGAGCGGGTCGTAGCCGGTGAACATCACGCGCGTCTCGGCATCGCGGATCGCCTGCAACACGCGGCCGAACTTGCTCATGACGAGAAAGCGCGCGAACAGGAAGAAGCCGATCAGCACCAGCCCGGTGATGACGAAGAGCGTCATCCGCATCTGCGGCGTGGCGATCGGCTGCCCGAGGATCCGCTTGAAGTCGGTGAAACCGTTATTGCCGCCGAAGCCGGTCTCGTTGCGAAAGAACAGCAGCATCGCGGCATAGGTCATTGCCTGCGTGATGATCGAGAAGTACACGCCCTTGATCCGCGAGCGGAAAGCGAAATAGCCGAACACGAAGGCCAGCAGCCCCGGCACCAGCACGACCAGCGCCATCTGCGCGACAAAGGAATTGCTCAGTGCCCATTGCCACGGGTATTCCTTCCAATTCAGGAACACCATGAAGTCGGGCATGTCCGTGTGGTACTGCCCGTCGCGGCCGATCTGGCGCATGAGGTACATGCCCATCGCGTAGCCGCCGAGCGCGAAGAACACGCCGTGGCCGAGCGAGAGGATGCCGGTGTAGCCCCAGATCAGGTCCATGGCGAGCGCGCAGATCGCGTAGCACATGATCTTCCCGGTCAACTGGACGGCGTACTCGGAAAGGTGAAAGGGGCTGCCGTCGGGGACCATCAGGTTCAGCGCCGGCACCACCGCAACGACGACCACCAGCGCGGCCAGCACGCCGGCCCAGGCACGCGCCGAGAGCAGGCCGCGACGCGGTGCGTTCGCGGCCGATCCGGCAGCAGCAGCGGCGCCCCTCACGCCTCGGCGCTCCGGCCCTTCATCGCAAAGATGCCTTGCGGCCGCTTCTGGATGAAGATCACGATGAAGACCAGCACCATGATCTTGGCGAGCACCGCGCCCTGCCAGCCTTCGAGCAGCTTGTTCAGCACGCCGAGGCCCATCGCCGCATACACGGTGCCCGCCAGCTGGCCGACGCCGCCCAGCACGACCACCATGAACGAATCGACGATATAGCCTTGCCCCAGGTCCGGCCCGACGTTGCCGACCTGGGCGAGCGCGCAGCCCGCCAGGCCCGCGAGGCCCGAGCCGAGCGCGAAGGCGTAGGTGTCGATCCGCGCGGTGTTGACGCCCATGCACGCCGCCATCCGGCGGTTCTGCGTCACGCCGCGCACGAAAAGGCCGAGGCGAGTGCGCGCGATCAGCGCGGCGACGCCCGCCAGCACCAGCCCGGCGAACACGATGATCGCGATCCGGTTCCAGGGGAGCGTGAGGTTGCTGGCGACGGCAATCCCGCCCGAAAGCCACGCCGGGTTCTCGACGGGCACGTTCTGCGCGCCGAAGATAGATCGCACCGCTTGCTGCAGCACCAGGCTGATGCCCCATGTGGCGAGCAGCGTCTCGAGCGGGCGGCCGTACAGCCAGCGGATCACACTGCGCTCGAGCACCGCGCCGACCGCCGCCGCCACCAGAAACGACGCCGGAATCGCCGCCAGCACGTACCAGCCGAACGCGCCCGGCGCCACCGCCTTGAAGAGGTTCTGGACCACGAAGGTGGCGTAGGCGCCGATCATCATCAGCTCGCCGTGCGCCATGTTGATGACGCCCATCAGCCCGTAAGTGATCGCCAGCCCGAGCGCGACCAGCAGCAGGATCGAGCCGAGGCTGATGCCGGTGAAGATCACGCCGAGCCGTTCGCCCCAGGCCAGCCGGCCTTCGATCCGCTCGAGTGCGGCGCCGATCGCGCGCTTCATTTCCGGGTCGGTCTCGGTCTTCTGGCGCTCGAGCAGCAGCGTCTTGGTCGCCGGCGTGCCGGTGACGGCGAGCGAGCGCGCCGCTTCGAGGCGTTTGGCGCGGTCGGCGCTGTTGAGGAGCAGCGCCGCGCGGGCGGCGGCGAGCGCGTCCTTGATCGACGCGACCTGCTCGGTCGCGTAGGCCTTCTCGATCACCGGCAGGCGTGCTTCATCGGGCTCGCCGGCGAGGGTCTTGACCGCCGCGGCGCGCGTCGCAGCGTCGGGCGCAAACAGCTGGCTCGACGCGAGCGCGGCCTCGATCTGGCTGCGCATCTCGTTGTTGTTGACGATGTCCTCGGCGCTGTCGGGCACCGGCTTCGGCGCGCCGCTCACCGGGTCGTAGCCCTTGCCGTCCTTGATCACGAAGACCTGGTCGTCGCTCAGCTTGACCGCGTCGTCGGCCATCGCCTGGAGGAAGGCGAGGGTCTTGGCATCGGCGCTGCCCTGCACGCGGTTCAACGCGGCGATGCGGCTCTCGAACTCGCCGGCGGCCAGCGCGCGCGCCTCGTCGGTCGTGAGCGCCAGCGCGCCGCTGCCGACGAGCAGCAGCAGCGCGAAGGCGAGCGCCGTCGAGACGAGGCGGCGCAGGGTCATCGCGGAGCATCGTTGCCGAGCGCGCCGCTGGCGATGACGTCCAACTTCATCGCCTGGCGGCAGCTTCATCGAACGCCGAAGCTCACTTCGCGGCGACGACCGGCTCGTCCTTCTTGCCCTTGTTTTCGGGGATGAACGGGCTCCACGGCTGCGCCTTGACCGGTCCCGGCGTCTTCCAGACCACCTTGAACTGGCCGTCGGCCTGGATCTCGCCAATGAACACCGACTTGTGCAGGTGGTGGTTCTTCGGGTCCATCTCCGAGGTGATGCCCGAGGGCGCGGGGAAGGTCTGGCCGGCCATCGCCGCGATCACCTTGTCGGCGTCGGTCGTGCCGGCCTTCTTGACCGCCTGCACCCACATGTTGAAGCCGATATAGGTCGCCTCCATCGGGTCGTTCGTCAGCGGCTTGTCCTTCTGGCCGGGGATGTTGTGCGACTTGGCGTAGGCGGTCCACTTCTTGATGAACTCGGTGTTCGCCGGGCTCTTGATCGACATAAAGTAATTCCACGCGGCCAGGTGGCCCACCAGCGGCTTGGTGTCGACGCCGCGAAGTTCTTCCTCGCCGACCGAGAACGCCACGACCGGCACGTCCTTGGCCTTCAGGCCGGCGTTGCCGAGTTCCTTGTAGAACGGCACGTTCGAGTCGCCGTTGATCGTCGAGATCACCGCGGTCTTGCCGCCGGCCGAGAACTTCTTGATGTCGGCGACGATCGTTTGGTAATCCGCATGGCCGAAAGGCGTGTAGACCTCGACGATGTCGGAGTCCTTCACGCCCTTCGAATGCAAGAAGGCGCGCAGGATCTTGTTCGTGGTGCGCGGATAGACGTAGTCGGTGCCGAGCAGCACGAAGCGCTTGGCGCCGCCGCCGGCCTTGCTCATCAGGTACTCGACCGCCGGAATCGCCTGCTGGTTCGGCGCCGCGCCGGTGTAGAAAACGTTCTTCGAGAGCTCCTCGCCCTCGTACTGCACCGGGTAGAACAGCAGCGCGTTCTTCTCCTCGAACACCGGCAGCACCGACTTGCGCGACACGCTGGTCCAGCAGCCGAAGGTCACAGCGACCTTGTCCTGATCGATCAGCTGCTTGGCCTTTTCGGCGAAGAGCGGCCAGTTCGACGCCGGATCGACGACCACCGCCTCGAGCTTCTTGCCGAGCAGGCCGCCCTTGGCGTTGACCTCGTCGATCGCCATCAGCACCGTGTCCTTCAGCACCGTCTCGGAGATGGCCATCGTGCCCGAGAGCGAATGCAGGACGCCGACCTTGATCGTGCCGCCGGATTGCGCGCTTGCCAGGCCGGTAAAGCCGAGCGCGGCGATGCCGAGAGCGATGGACGTGAGGGTCTTGCCGGCTTGGCGGCGGGATGGGGTCATGGGTGGGTGCTCCGTGAGAGGGTGGGAAGGATGGCGGCGGGGTGAGCTCCACAGCTTCCGACGAAGCATAGGCGCGCCGTCCGACAGTGCCTATACGCCCGATGGCGTACGAAGCCGGCGGTTCGCCGTCCGCCTGCTCGAGAAAGCAGGCCGCCAAGCTTCGGTGGCCGGGTTTCGCCTGTCCCGCGTCGCGCCCTTGGCTGGGCGTTTCGACATTGCATTGACCTATGATTGCCGATCAGCCATCCCGTGCGATTCGAAAACCGTCGAGGCCGCATCGTCGGCAATCGGCATCAATATGAAAAGAACCCTCATCGCAGCGTTATCGGAACTGGTCGGAACGTTTTTCCTCGCCTGGGCCGCCTTGTCGGTCGCCGCACCCTTCACGGCGTTCGCCGTGGGTCTGGTTCTTTTGGTATTTGTCTACGCGATCGGCGGTATTTCCGGCTGCCACTTGAATCCGGGCGTGACGGCCGGCCTTGTCGCTGCGCGGGCCTTCCCCTTGCCGGAAGGCGCTCTGTACATCGGCGCCCAGGTCGTCGGGGCCCTGCTTGCACGCTGGGCGCTCGCAAGCGGTTCAATGGGCGAGTTGGGTTCGTATCACAGCGGGACCGGGATGGCCGAATTTCTGGGCATCGGTATTCTCATGCTGGCCGTGGCAGCGGTGACCGAAAAACGGGTTACTGCAGCGGGAAGCGGCGTGGCCGTCGGGCCGGCCCTGGCCGCGGGCCTGCTGGTCAGCGGAGGTATCCTGAATCCTGCGATCGCATTGGCGATGGGGCTCGGTACGACGCCTGCGCTGTGGGCCCCGTTGTTGGGTGGCACGGCCTTTTCTCTGCTGTATATGGTGCTCAAGCAAGGAACCCCGCCGAAGGAGGCGTGATCGTTTTTCGCCAACGCCCGATCGCGGGCGGTCAGCTTTTTTCTTGCAGGCCTGCCGCGTTCAGGCGTTCAGCGATGCCACGATCTCGGCGGTCGTCCGGACCCGGCCGAGCGCCGGAAACACCGCGTCGATGAACAGGTCGTTGGTGCGTGCCGACGCGCCGGACATGGCGTCCTTGGCGAAGACCAGCGCGAATCGGCGGTCGAGCGCGGCGCGCGCGGTCGACTCCACGCCGGCTTCGGTCGCCACGCCGCCCAGGACGATGGTCGTGATGCGATGTCGGCGAAGTCGATCCTCGAGATTCGTCCGGTAGAAGGCCCCGAACTGATCCTTCGTGATCGAGGTGTCGCCGGGCTTGAATCCCGCCGAGGGCACCAGGTCATTGCCTTTCGGCACCGGCGGAGACGGCGGGAGTTGCACGTCGGTCGGCAAATTGGCGATCTTCTGCACGACGGCGCGGGTGTAGATCACCATGCCGCCTCGGCGACGCATCGCATCGCCGAGGCGCACTCCGTTCGCCACCACCTCCGTAAAGCTCAGTGGCGCGAAAGGTGCCTTCGCGTTGCTGTTCTGCAGGTCGATCAGCAGGAGGGCTGTCCGAGGCCCGTCGAGCTGGAACGCCGCGGGCGCCTGCGCCGAGGGCGCACCCTGGGTCGCGGGCGCGGCCAGAGCAGCTCCGGCCCATGCGCCGGACGCCACCAGAAACCGCCTGCGCGGTCGACCCGCATTCAAAGTCATGTCACCCATGGTCGAGGTCGCGATAGATTCGTCGATGTGGACCGTTCATCGTAGCGCGGGCGCTAGAGCGATGCCCGGCAGCGTCGCGAGTAGCGCCGGAGCGCCGCGACCGCCCTCAAACCCTTGTCTGCAGGAACACCATGTAGGACCGCGGGCTGCTGCCGTAGTACGGATCGAGCTGGGACGGCGCGCGGTCGAAGCCGACCAGGCCGCCGACGCCCCACTTGAACGGACCGGTCTTCGCGAAGTCGAAGATGTAGCCGAGTGTGAGCTTTCGAATCGTGAACGCCTGGCCGTGCAACGGCTGGCCGTGTTCGAAGAGCTCACTGTTCCTCACCTGCTCGGCGCGCGTGAAGAAAGTGTGCGTGTCGCGCATCACGTAGCTCGATTCGAGCAGCCAGCCCGGCTCGGCAAGGTCGACGCCGGGGCCGGACTTCCGGTTGCGACCGTAGGCGAACGTCGTCGCCCAATCGTTCGCGCCGGCTTTCAGGTGATGGGTGATCGAGGCCGTCGTGCGCCTGACCCGGGTTTCGGGCTCGAGTTGTTCCGGGCTCTTCAGATCGCCGTAGCTGACCTGCATCGACAACTCGGGCAAGGGGTTGTAGGAAAGCCGCGCCGACCACGAATCGAACTTGCGGGTTTCGATGTTCCAGCGGTATTGATCCGGTTCGCGGCCGTTGAACCAGGAGGCCTCGAGCTGAACCGGCCCCTTGCTCGCGCCGAGCGTCGCGACGCCGAAAGTGATGTGCGTCGAATCGAGCCAGTGGTGCGTCAGCGGCGCCTCCGGGTTGCGCATCCCGGAGAAGCGGTGCATGAACGCGGTCGGCCCGAGCGCCGGCTCGCCGGGCAGGCCGAGGTAGACGAAGGTGGCGGCATCGTCGCCGAGCTTCAGGCTGTACGTCGTCGAGAGCTCCATGAAGAAGTCGTGCGGGTGCTGGCGGTCGACCAGCGGCGTGCGGCCGTCCGCGGTCTCGCCGGTCTGAAAGAGCAGCGGGTAGCCGCGCTTGCCCATCGTCGGATCGAGCGACACCATCGCCCGGAGGCCGAGCGTTCCGGGACCGACCGGGCGGTTGCCCATCAGCATCGCCATGCTCTCGGTGAACGTTTTGCGGGCGCCGCGCGGGCCGGTCTGCTTGTCGCCGATCGCGTTGACGAAGCCGTGCGCCATCAGCGCCCACTCGCCCGCCTGCCGGTGCACGCCCATCATCGGCGTGGCATCCGGTTGCCACGAGGTGCCCGAGCCCTCGCGGGTCATCGGATAGGGGCCGAGGGCGCTTTGCATCGCGTGGGTGTCCATCGTCATCTCCTTCATGGACGACATGTCGTGCTCTGGCATCGCGGACATGTCGTGCGCAGGCATGGACGACATATTGCGCCCCGGCATCGACGACATGTCGTGGGCAGGCGATGACGGCGCGGGGCCCGAAGCGGCAACGGTCGGTGACGGCGCCATGGGCGGCATTTGCGCCCAGGCGCAGGTTCCGAGCACGGCCGAAGCCGAGATGGCGACGAGAAGGGTTCTGAAATCGAAAGTCATGACGTTTCCTTGGATCTCGAAAGCTCACGTTGCCGCGGGCAACGGACTCGAACTGAGAACGGCAGCGGCAACCAGCGCCGCAAAGAGGACGACGGCTTCGATTCGCAGCACGCGAACGAAGCGTCGTTGCAGCCGAATGAAAAGGCCGGGCGACGCGCCCATGGCGGATCGCAGGCGTGGCATCACCCGAAAGCGGTTGAAGCCGCCCAACGCGACGGCGAGCGCCACGAGCGCCACTTTCGCGAGCAGCGCGTTGCCGTAGGCGCTACCGGTGAGGCTCGCGGTCGCGCCGACGCTTCGCCAGGCGTTGGCAAGCCCCGTGGCACCGACCACGACGAGCGTGCCGGTCGCGACGGTGGACAAGGTTTCCACCCAATCCAAGACCGCTTTCGGCTCGGCACTGCCAGCGCCGACGCGGTCGTCGAGCACCACGAACGCACCGACTGCGACGATTCCCAGCCAGAGGCTGATGGCCCAGAGGTGGACGCACTCGACCCATAACGGCAGGCTGAGCAGACCGGCTCCCCCGGCGTGCGACACCGCGGCCCGACTGGCGACGAACACGCTGATGCCGACCGCCACGCCCGCCCACCGGGCGACGCGCCACCGGCGCGCCGAAGCGCTGGCGGCGCCCACCAGCAGCAACCCGGCCATGCCGCTCGTCCAGCAGCGACCGGCGTAGGTCTGCACGGCCATCGAGGGCAGCATCGCCAAGGCGTCCGCCAAGCTCGCTTCGGCCATATAGGCCGCCTGCTGCCAGAGCAACAGGAGGTCCACGCCGGCCGTGAAGGCCAGGGCGAGCGTGAACGCCGCGCGCGAGCGAAGGCGCGCCCGCACCGCCCACGCCGAATCGGCTTCGTGCAACCAGAGCAACGAGGCCCACGCGCCGACGATCCCGGCCAACCCCAGGTTGACCAGCACCGTCGCCATCAGGACCCGCGTCGCCGCGAGGCCCGTGCCCACTACTTCACGGTGAAGTCGAGATCGCCGTGAACGTGGTGCCCGTCGTGACCGACCGACCTCCACTGGGCCCGGTAGCCGCCGGGTGGCAGAACCGGCAAGGGCAGGACGACCGTCTTGCCGTCCTCGACGCGCGCCTTCGCGGAAGTCGTGACCTCCTGCCCCGAGGCATTGAAGAGCTTGACCGACGTGAAGTTCGGCTCGAGCGCTTCACTGAATTCGAGCCGGATCTCGGACGGAGACGTGGCGAGCGCGGCGCCGTTTTTGGGGCTGGCATTCAGAACGGTGCCATGGGCGAACGACGATGAAAACGCAACGGCGGCCAGCAGCGCAGCCGTGTGCCGGAGAAGGGACTGGATCATGGTTTCCTCACGCGAGCGAATCGGCAGGCGGCCAAAGCCACCCGCGGCCAAGCGAAGCCGCACGACGCGGCGCGGCGCAGCAGCGCCTCGACCGGCCGAGCAGCACGTCAAGCAAAGACGCTTCGAGGAGGTCGTTCCAGTCCGTGCGTCACGTGCGACGCGTGGGCCCGCAACACCAGTGGAGAAAAATCGCGGCCCGGTTCGATCGGGTCGAACGAGACAGCAGGGGTCGGCAATCCTGTGCCAAGGCAGCACGAAGCGCAGGCGCTGCAACCGTGCCCCGGCGCATGGCCCGGGTCGGCCTTGCCCGGGTGGGAGAGGTGCATGTCCGTCTGCATGGGCGCGGTCGGGTCGGCAACAGCGTGACCACCGTGGGCGTGCGCAGCGTCGCCATCGTGCGAGAGATGCGGCGGCTGCCCGGTCGTCGGGAACCCGCCCGAGTGCGGGTGGCAGCCGGTCATCGTCGCAGCCGAAACACCCTGCACGGACAGGGCTGCGGCGAGGAGCCCCATCAGCATCAGCCTGAACACGTGGCGCATCGAGAAAGTCTAAGCGAGTGACCGGACGCCAAGCGAGTGCCCGTACGGTCGAGCGCCCAAGCCGTGGCCCCAACCCGATCGACGCGCCCTCATCGTCCCACCCGCCCCGCCGCCACCGCCGCCGCAGCCGTGCGCGTCTCGACGCCCAGCTTCACGTAGACCCGCTCGAGGTGCTTCTTCACCGTCGCCGGGCTCGATCCCAGGATGTCGCCGATGTCCCGGTTGGTCTTTCCTTTGGCGACCCAGTACAGCACCTCGGCCTCGCGCAGCGTCAGCTTGAACGCCTGGACCATCGCCTCCACGACGGCGGCGTCGGAGACTTCGCGCATCACGATGAGGAGGTCGTCGTCGCCGGTGCGTTGTTGTAGCGTGAAGACGAGCTCGCGCGCATCGGCGCCGGCGTCGCCGCGGCCGATCGTCAGCGGACGGGGTTCACGGCCTTCGGCGGCGGCACCTGATTCGTCGCGCAGCCACTCGAGCACCGCGGGCGGCAGCTGCGCCGCCGCGGCGGCGCCGAAGTAGTCGTTCAGCAAGCGGCGTGCGAGCGGGGTTTGCCACACGGCGCGCAGCGCGCCGCTGCCGGCATCGAGCTGGACCGCCAGCGTCGCGTGGCCGAAGGCGTCGAGGGCGTTGCGGGCCTGGGTCGCCTGCTGGCGCGCCTGCACGCCCTCGCGGGCGCTCGACATGTGCACGCCGATGCGCGCGAGCACCTCCTGCGCGCGGATCGGCTTGGTGACGTAATCGGCCCCACCGGCGGCGAACGCGGCGACGACGTGCTCGGTTTCGGTCAGGCCGGTCATGAAGATGATCGGGATGTGGAGCGTCGTGGGCTCCGCCTTCAGACGCCGCGCAACCTCGAAGCCGTCCATCCCCGGCATGAGCGCGTCGAGCAGCACGACGTCGGGCAGCGCCTGCGCGGCGCGCCGCAGGGCGCTCGCGCCGTCGGTCGCGACGAGCACGGTGTAGCCGGCGTCGTCGAGCGCGTCGTGCAGCATCGAGAGGTTGTCGGGCACGTCGTCGACGATCAGCACGCGTGGCGCGTGGCGACGATCGGGCAGCGTCACATCGGTCATGTCGGGGGTATCGGTCATGCCGGTCATGCCCGTGGTGCCGGTCGCGCCGGCAGCGCCGCGCCACGCCGCGACCGGCCGGGCGTGGCGGCGCGCTCGCGTCCGAGCGCAGGTCCGGAAATCTTCATCGCGACGGCGCCGGCGCGGGATCGACCGGCGTGCCGGCCCCGTCGGCCGCTTCGCGTATCACGCGCCGCATCGCCTCGAGCTGGAACTGACGCGCCAGGCCGCGCAGGTGACCGACGAACGCGGCGTGCGCCGGGTCGGCGGCCTCGATCTCGTCGAGCCGGCGCACGATGCCGCGGTAATAGCCGAGGGCGACGAGTTCGTCGAGCGCCTGGAGGCGCGCGGCGTCGGGCACGGCCCAATCCACGGCGCCCGTCGGCGCCAGGGACGCCGGGGCCGGCAGGAGCGCCGGCGCCTCGTCCCAGACCAGCCCGAGGCGGGCGCCGAGCCAGTCGAGCAGCTCGGCCACCCGCACCGGCTTCAAGATGAAGTCGCCCGGGCCGATGCCGGCGTCGTTCTCGAGCCCCTTGTCGAAGGCGTTGCCCGAGACGATCGCGCAGGGCAGATCGGCGAGGGCGCGATCCGGGAGGGCGCGAATCGCGCGGAGCGTGGTCCAGCCGTCGATCCCGGGCATCGCGAGGTCCATCAACACCGCGTCGGGCCGCACGCCGTCGCCGAGCAGCGCGAGACAGGCCGCACCCGAGGCGGCTTCCATCATCTCGAAGCCGAGCGGTTCGAGGCGGCGCGCGACGAGCCGGCGATCGACCTCCTCGTTGTCGACGACCAGCACCCCTCGGCGCGGCCCGCGGTAGCCGATGCGGACCAGGCGCGGCAGTTCGCGGGCGACGCGCTCGGCGCCGATCTCCGGCAGGAAGAGCCGGATGCGGAAGAGCGTGCCCGACGGTTCGGCGTGCTCCGCCGTCCGGCTCGTCACGGTCATCTCGCCGCCCATCAGGTCGGTCAACATCTTGCCGATCGTGAGCCCGAGCCCCGTGCCAGCGCTCGCAGCCGCGACCGGGTCCGAGCCGCGCGCGAACGGCTCGAACACGCGCTCGATCTCGCTCGCCGGGATGCCGGGCCCGGTGTCCTCGATCTCGAAAGTCGCGATTTCGCGCGCGTAGGCGAGCCGGAACTCGACCCAGCCGGCCGGCGTGAACTTGACCGCGTTGCCGAGCACGTTGATCAGGATCTGGCGCAGGCGCTTCTCGTCGGCCCGCACCGCCTCGGGCAGGGGTTCGGCCAGCACGTGGCGGAACGCGATTCCCTTGTCGGCGGCCTGCAATTCGAACAGCCGGACGATCTCCTCGACGCCGTCGCGAAAGCGCATCGGGCGGGGCTCGAGGCGCAGGCGCCCGGCCTCGATCCGGGCGATGTCGAGCGTGCCCTCGATCAGCGAGAGCAGGTGTTCGCCGCCGCGGCGGATCACCTGGACCGCCTGGCGGCGATGCGGCGGCACGCCGGCGTCGTCTTCGAGCAGTTGGGCATAGCCGAGGATGCTGTTCAGCGGCGTGCGCAGCTCGTGGCTCACGGTCGTGATGTAGCGGCTCTTGGCCTGGTTGGCGAGCTCGGCCTGGCGCATCGCCTGTTCGGCCTGGTGCTTGGCCTGCTGCAGCTGCTGGTCGGTGCGGCGATGCGACTCGACCTCGCGCTGCAGCGTCTCGGTCTGTTCGTCGAGGGCGCGCGTCTGGCGATTCGATTCCTCCTGCGCCACCTGGCGGCTCTTCGCCGTCAGCACCAGCCACCAGGCGGCGATGCCGGCGATCAGCAGCAGGGCCGAAAACGCCTTGACGTAGCCGACTCGGAGCGACGCGGCCGCCGCGGCGCCGACTTCACCGGTGTCGAGCAGGGCCGGGAGCGCCTGCGCATAGAGCAGCGCGAACAGGCCGCCGAGCAGCGGCACGACCACCGCCATCAGCAGCAGGTAGTGGCCGAGGCCGGTCTCGAGCGTCGACCAGGCGGCGCGCGGCAGCAGCGCGCGTGTCGCCGCGCGCCATTGCACCGAAAGCCGCGCGTGCGGCTTGCAGAGGTCGTGGCAGCGGGCGTCGAGCGTGCAGCAGAGCGAGCAGATCGGCCCCTGGTAAGCCGGGCAGTGCGCCATGTCGTCGCGCTCGTAGTCGCGCTCGCAGATGACGCAGCCGGTCAGCCGCGGGTAGCTGCCGTCGGCGGCGCCGGCCGGCTCGGGTGCCGTCGGCTGCCGCGCCAGGTAGTACCGGCCTTTCGTCCGCCAGGCGATGAGCGGCGAGACGACCAGCGCCGTCACCAGCGCGATCGCCGCCGAAAACGCCTGCGCCAGCGCGCCGAACGCGCCGAGGTAGGCGGCGATCGAGAGCACCGACGCGACGCCCATCGCCCCGACACCGACCGGATTCACATCGTAAAGATGCGCCCGCTTGAACTCGATGCCCTTCGGCGACCAGCCCATCGGCTTGTTGATGACGAGATCGGCCACCACCGCCATGAACCAGGCGATCGCGACGTTGGCGTAAAGCCCGAGCACCTTGCCGAGCGCCCGGAACACATCGAGCTCCATCAACATCAGCGCGATCGCGATGTTGAACACCACCCAGACGACGCGCCCCGGGTGGCTGTGCGTCAGCCGGGCAAAGAAGTTCGACCAGGCGAGCGACCCGGCGTAGGCATTGGTGACGTTGATCTTGAGTTGCGAGAGGGCGACGAAAAGCGCCGTCGCCGCCACTGCCCACGTCTCGCGGGCAAACACGTTCTCGTACGCCGCCAGGTACATCTGGTTCGGATCGACGGCGTTCTCGGGCGGCACCGCGTGCCCGATCGCCAGCCGCGCGAGCAGCGCGCCGCCGAGCATCTTCACGACCCCGGGGAGCACCCAGCCCGGGCCGCCGATCAGCACGCCGACGGTCCAGCGGCGGCGGTTCGCGGCGGTGCGCTCGGGCATGAAGCGCAGGTAGTCGGCCTGCTCGCCCATCTGCGTGATGAGCGCGATGCCGACCGTCGTCGCCGCGCCGAAGGACAGCAGATCGAAGCCGGGATGGCGGCCGTCGGCGCCGGCGTAATGGCGCAGTTCATCGATCAGGCCGGGGTTCTGCATCAGCACCGCCACGTACGGCACGACCAGCAGCACCGCCCATAGCGGCTGCGTCCACACCTGCAACCGGCTGATCCAGGTGACGCCGTGGGTCACCAGCGGCACCACGACGAGGGCGCAGATAAGGTAGCCCCAGACCGGCGGAATGTCGAAGGCCAGGTCGAGCGCGTAGGCCATGATGGCCGCCTCGAGCGCGAAGAAGATGAAGGTGAACGAGGCGTAGATCAGCGAGGTGATCGTCGAGCCGATGTAGCCGAAGCCGGCGCCGCGGGTCAGCAGGTCCATGTCGACGCCGTGGCGTGCGGCGTAGCGGCTGATCGGCAGGCCGGCGAGAAAGATGACGAGCCCGGTCGCGAGGATCGCCCAGAGCGCGTTGGTCCAGCCGTAGGCGACGAGCAGGGTCGCGCCGACGGCCTCGAGCACGAGGAACGAGGAGGCCCCGCCGAACGCGGTGTTCGCGACGCGCAGCGCCGACCAGCTGCGAAAGCTGCGCGGCGTGAAGCGGAGCGCGTAATCCTCGAGCGTCTCGCGGGCGACCCAGCTGTTGTAGTCGCGCCGCACCTTGACGACGCGCTGCACCGCCGGCCGGCCGTCTCTGGCCGGCGGCCACACGGCCGGGCCGATGTTGGGGTCGGTCGGCCCTGCGCCGGCGTCGCTCAGTCCTGCGCCGGCGTCGGTCGGGCCCGCGCGGGCGTCGGCCCGCTCAACCATGGGCCGGGCCTGCGGACGCACGCTCGGCAATCCGGCGGGCGCGAAGGCAGTGCGTGCCTGTCGGCCGGTATTGGAAGGTCATCTGCCGTTCTCGCGAGGTCCATCAGCGTCCCGGCACGAAGCCTACCCGACCGACGTGGCTTTAAGATGCCGCAGACCCTCGCGTAAGCCACGCGCACCGCATCCATGGACCTGACGCCCCGCGAGAAAGACAAGCTGCTGATCTTCACCGCGGCGCTCCTGGCCGAGCGGCGGCGGGCGCGCGGCCTGAAGCTGAACTATCCCGAAGCGGTAGCGCTGATCAGCGCGGCGATCATGGAAGGCGCGCGCGACGGCAGGAGCGTCGCCGCGCTGATGAGCGAGGGCAAGACCTGGCTCACGCGCGACGACGTGATGGACGGCGTGCCCGAACTGATCCCCGAGATCCAGATGGAAGCCACCTTTCCCGACGGCACCAAGCTGGTCACCGTGCACCAGCCGATCGCCTGAACGGATGTGACGGTCGAACCATGATCCCCGGCGAACTTTTCACCGACGGCCCCGACCACGTGCTGAACCCGGGGCGCCGTACGACAACGCTCGTGGTCGAGAACACCGGCGATCGCCCGATCCAGGTCGGCTCGCATTACCACTTCGCCGAGACCAACGCCGCCCTCCGTTTCGACCGCGACGCCGCCGGCGGCATGCGGCTGAACATCGCCTCCGGCACCGCGGTGCGCTTCGAGCCGGGGCAGCAGCGCACCGTCGAGCTGGTCGACTACGCCGGCGAGCGCGTCGTGCACGGGTTCCGCGGGTTGGTGCAGGGACGGTTGTGAACCGAGCGCATGCAAGGCGGTCGGTGCCGAGCGCACGCCCTGGGCAACGCGGCATGACGGGAGATTCAGATGAAGCTTGAACGATCGGCCCGCGCCTTCGGGCTGTTGCTGGCGAGCGCCATGCAGCTCGCGCATGCCGCCGAAGGCCCCGAGCAGACGGAATACCCCCCGCCCGGCGGCAAGGGCCCGGTCGTGGTGGTGCTCTCGGGCCAAACCGGCACGACGCACTACCGCGGCATTGCGAAGGACATCGCCGCGCTCGGCTACGACGCGGTGCTGGTCGACGGCAAGGACATCCTCAACTCGACGGGCGAAGGCGGGGCGAACCTGACCGTGGTCATCGAGAAGGCGCTGGCAACGCCCGCCGCCCTGCCCGGCAAGGTCGCGGTCGTCGGCTTCTCGCAGGGCGGCGGCGGCGCGCTCGCGCACGCGGTGCAGCGCGAGAAAACGGTCGCGGCGATCGTTGCCTTCTATCCGGCCACCTCCTGGATCAAGGAACCCGCCGCCTTCGGGAAGCGCGTACGCGTGCCGCTCCTCGTGCTGACGGGGGAAAAAGACAACTACAAAAATTGTTGCCTCATCTCCTCCGCCCGGGCGCTCGAGGCCGCGGCCAAGGCGGCTGGCGCGCCCTTCGAGCTGGTCAGCTATCCGTATGCCGATCACGGCTTCGTGGCGCCCGGCTCCGGCTACCGCACCGACGACGCCGAAGACGCGATGGCCCGCATGAAGGCGTTCCTGGCGCGCTACCTGCCTCCTGCCTCGCGTTGATCCACCATGGCCACCCTGAACCGCCGCGCCTATGCCGAGATGTTCGGCCCGACCACGGGCGACCGGGTTCGGCTTGCCGACAGCGGGCTGGTGATCGAGGTGGAAAAGGACTACACCCTCACCGCTGGCGGCTATGGCGAAGAAGTCAAGTTCGGCGGCGGCAAGACGATCCGCGACGGCATGGGCCAGAGCCAGCGGCTGGCGGCCGAAGTGGCCGACACGGTCATCACGAACGCCTTGATCGTCGACCACTGGGGCATCGTCAAGGCCGACATCGGCCTGAAGCACGGCCTGATCGCCAGAATCGGCAAGGCCGGCAACCCTGACGTGCAGCCGGGCGTCGACATCGTGATCGGCCCGGGCACCGAAATCATCGCCGGCGAAGGGATGATCGTCACCGCCGGCGGCATCGACAGCCACATCCACTTCATCTGCCCGCAGCAGATCGAGGAGGCGCTGGCGAGCGGTGTCACGACGATGCTCGGCGGTGGCACCGGGCCGGCGACCGGCACTTTCGCGACCACCTGCACGCCAGGGCCGTTCCACATCCACACGATGTTGAAGGCCGCCGAAAGCTTCCCGATGAACCTCGGCTTTCAGGGCAAGGGCAATGCCTCGCTGCCGCGCGCGCTCGAGGAACAGGTCGAGGCCGGCGCCTACGGCCTGAAGCTGCACGAGGACTGGGGCACGACGCCGGCGGCGATCGATTGCTGCCTGGGCGTCGCCGACCGGCACGACATCCAGGTCACGATCCACACCGACACGCTGAACGAATCCGGCTTCGTCGAAGACACGATCGCGGCTTTCAAAGGCCGCACGATCGCGACCTTCCACACCGAAGGCGCCGGCGGCGGCCACGCGCCCGACATCATCAAATGCGCCGGGCTGCCGAACGTGCTGCCGTCGTCGACCAATCCGACGATGCCGTACACGGTCAACACGATCGACGAGCACCTCGACATGCTGATGGTCTGCCATCACCTCGACGCGTCGATCGCCGAGGACCTCGCGTTCGCCGAAAGCCGCATCCGCCGCGAAACGATCGCCGCCGAAGACATCCTGCACGACCTCGGCGTCTTCTCGATGATGTCGTCCGACAGCCAGGCGATGGGCCGTGTCGGCGAGGTGATCCTGCGCACCTGGCAGACGGCCGACAAGATGAAGCAGCAGCGCGGCTGGCTGGCGCCGGAGCCGGGCCGAAAGCCGAGCGCCGAAACGGACGCCCGCAACGACAACTTTCGCGTCAAGCGCTACATCGCCAAGTACACGATCAACCCGGCGATCACCCAAGGCA
>CAXSGM010000049.1:0-21828 GCA_964236915.1 uncultured Rhizobacter sp. | reverse complement strand
ACTCAAATCCCGAACTATTCCATCGGGAGCCCTATGATCGTCCGGGATGTGACAGGTAGCCAGGCCTGGGTCCAGCAGTTGTACATTCACCCGAGCTTTGTCGGCCACGGTGTCGGTTCCGAACTGCTGGCTCACGCAGTATCTACAACACGTGGTCTCATTCGGCTCTACACGTTCCAGCAGAACGAGCGCTCCCGCAGGTTCTACGAACATCGGGGCTTCGTAGCGGTCGAGTTCACGGACGGAAGCACGAACGAGGAGCGTTGCCCTGATGTTCTGTACCAACTCACTGCTGCCAAGCGTGTGGTCTAACGGTTTACGGAGACTTACCACGCAGTGACCTGCTCGGCACGCCTTCCATCTCACGTCTTGCGCATTCGCCGATGCAACACGATGGGCTGCGCCACGGCGGAGTTGGCCACCGGCCGGTCGAAACGCGAGTCCGACCGACGGTCGCAGCCGTCGCAACCACAAGCGCCTGCCGGCTGGCGTGCAGCCGCCTCGACGCGGGCCCGCCAGGCGCCCGGCCATGCCGGCCAGCGCAGCGCCATACCAGCGAGCGAGCGGCGCGCGGCGCGCGGAACGAGCTTCCAGGCGGCATAAGCGGCGCATGCCGGCACGAGCAACCCGACGATCGACATCTGCAACATCGCTTCCATGGTTCTCAGCCTCCCCCGAGCGCGAGCGTGATTCGGTACGTGGCGAATGCGGCGAGGTACGCGAGCACGAACAGGTACACCGCCATGGCGATCGGATAACGCCACGAGTTCGTCTCGCGTCGCACCACCACGAGGGTCGAGATGCACTGCGGCGCAAAGACATACCAGGCAAGCAAGGCGTACGCAGTCGCCAGCGACCAGCCGGCGGCGATCACCGGCGCGAGGGCGTCGGCGACTTCGCCGTTGCCGGCCGACATCGCGTAGACCGTGCCGAGCGCGCCGACCGCCACTTCGCGCGCCGCCAGGCCCGGCACCAGCGCGATCGAGATCTGCCAGTTGAAGCCGATCGGCGCGAACACGTGCTGCAGCGCCTGCCCGAGCCAACCGGCGACGCTGTACTGGATCGCCGGCCCGCTCGCCCCGGCGGGTGGCGCCGGGAAGCTGGACAAGAACCACAACACCACCATCAGCGCGAAGATGATCCCGCCGACGCGCGAGAGAAAGATCTGCGCCCGCTCGAGCAGCCCCAAACCAAGGTTGCGGGCGTTCGGCATCCGGTAGGGCGGCAGCTCGAGCATCAGCGGCTGGTAACGGCTGCGGGTCCAGACCCGCTTGAAGACCCAGGCCACCGCCATCGCCGAGACGACGCCGGCGACGTAGAGCGCGAAGAGCGTCAGCCCGCGCAGGTTGAACGGGCCGATGCTGCGGCCGGGCACGAAAGCGCCGATCAGGAGCGCGTAGACCGGCAGCCGTGCCGAGCAGGTCATCAGCGGCGCGATCATGATCGTCGCGAGCCGGTCTTTCCAGTTGGCGATCGTGCGCGTGGCCATGATCCCGGGAATCGCGCAGGCGAAGCTGGAGAGCAGCGGGATGAAGGCGCGGCCCGAGAGGCCGACCTTGCCCATCAATGTGTCGAGCAGGAACGCCGCGCGCGGCAGGTAGCCCGAATCCTCCAGCACGAGGATGAAGAAGAACAGGATCAGGATTTGCGGCAGGAACACGATGACGCTGCCGGCACCGGCGATGACACCATCGACCAGCAGCGAGCGCAGCGGCCCCTGCGTCATGTGCGTGCCGACCCAGCCGCTCAGCGCCGCCATCCCGGTCTTGATCGCGTCCATCGGCAGATTGGCCCACGAGAACACGGCCTGGAAGATCAGGAACAACACCGCGGCGAGGATCGCCAGGCCCCAGGTCGGGTGCATCACGACCGCGTCGAGCCGGTGCTGAAAGCGCTTCGCGTGCGCGGCTTCGGCGCCGCGCGCCGGCTCGATCCGGGCGAGGATGCGGCGCACTTCGCGTTGCAACTCTGCGGGGGTCGTGGCGGCGTGCTGGCGCGCGTCGACGACGGCGGCGGGCGCATGGGCGGCGCAGGCCCGCTCCATCTGCGCCAGAAGGGCGGCATGGCCGTCGCTCCGCACCGCCACGGTCTCGACCACCGGCACGCCGAGCTCGGCGGAGAGCTCCGCGACGTCGATGGCCAGGCCCTGGGCGCGTGCCACGTCTGCCATGTTCAGCGCGACCATCATTGGCCAGCCGAGGCGGGTCAGCTCGAGCACGAGCCGCAGGTTCATCCGCAGGTTGGTCGCGTCGACGACCGCGATCAGCGCATCCGGGGCGTCCTCGCCGCGGCGCCGGCCTTCGATCACTTCGAGCGTCACCTGCTCGTCGGGCGTGGTCGGCGTCAGGCTGTAGGTGCCGGGCAGGTCGATCACCGACACGCTCATGCCGTTCGCGAGCCGCGCGTTGCCGACCTTGCGCTCGACCGTCACGCCGGCGTAATTCGCGACTTTCTGGCGCGCGCCGGTCAGGAGGTTGAACAGCGCCGTCTTGCCGCAGTTCGGATTGCCGACGAGGGCGACGCTCCAGCGCGTGCCCGGCATCAGCGGATTCGCGGTTTGGGTCATCGGGCGCTCGGGTCGGGCGAAGCGACGCCACGTGGGCTCACGCGGCCTCCACCTCGACGCACTGGGCCTCGAGCAGCCGCAGGCCGAACATCGTGTCGCCGATCACCACCGCGATCGGCTCGCGACCCCCCGGCCCGCGGCGCAGCAGGTGCACCGGCTCGCCGACGATGAAGCCGAGCTCGGCGAGA
The DNA here is from genome assembly GCA_964236915.1 of uncultured Rhizobacter sp. Lineage (GTDB taxonomy): Bacteria > Pseudomonadota > Gammaproteobacteria > Burkholderiales > Burkholderiaceae_C > LMDS01. The sequence continues at coordinate 19,074 of CAXSGM010000049.1, read as the reverse complement.
CGCCGCAGCGCCGTCGCATCGACCTCGGGCGACGCCGACACCACCCGTGTGACGGTGGCGTGGGCGCCGTTGGACAAGTCGCTGAGCAGCATCGGATCGAAGGTGAGGGCGCGCCGTAGCGCGTCGCTCGCGTGATGTGAATGAGATTCTCTCGCATTTGCATCTCGCCGCGGCTCGCGGTCGCCGATCGACCCGCAGGCCATGTGCGGTATTGACGACGCAACGCCCAGCGCGTTGTGGCGCGGAACGCCGGGGCGCGGCCGCCCGCTGCCTACAATCCGTGTCCCCGCTTTCGATGCGCACGCTGCGCGCGCCCATGCTCGACATCCAACTGCTGCGCAAGGACCTGGACAGCGTCGTCGCGGCTCTCGACAAGCGCAGGTCGCCGCAACCGTTTCTCGACGTCGCGCGCTTCGGGGCGCTCGAAGGCGAGCGCCGCACGCTGCAAGTCCGCACGGAGGAACTGCAGGCGCGGCGCAACGGCCTGTCGAAGCAGATCGGCCAGTTGAAGGGGAGTGGCGGCGACGCCAGCGCGGCGATGGCCGAGGTTGCCGGCATCGCCGACACGCTGAAGCTATCGGCCGAGCGGCTCGAGCAGCTCCAGGGCGAACTCGCCGCGCTCCTGATAGGCATGCCGAACCTCCCGCAGGCGGATGTGCCGGTCGGCGCCGACGAGCTGGGCAACGTCGAGGTGCGGCGCTGGGGCGTCGCCCCGTCGTTCGAGTTCGCGATCCGCGACCACGTCGATCTCGGCGCCCCGCTCGGCCTCGATTTCGACACCGGGGCACTGCTCTCGGGCTCGCGTTTCGTCTTCATGCGCGGGCCTGCGGCACGGCTGCACCGCGCGCTCGCGCAGTTCATGCTCGACCTCCACACCGAGCGCCACGGCTACACGGAGTGCTACACGCCGTACATCGTCAATCGCGAAATCCTCGAAGGCACCGGGCAGCTGCCGAAATTCCGCGACGACATGTTCTGGGTCAGCCGCGGTGGTGAGGACGACGCCGCCGAGCAGTACCTGATCTCCACCTCGGAGATCCCGCTCACCAACAGCGTGCGCGAGCGCGTGCTACCGGCATCCGCCCTGCCGATCCGGCTGACGGCGCATAGCCCCTGTTTCCGATCCGAAGCCGGGAGCGCCGGGCGCGACACCCGCGGGCTCATTCGCCAGCACCAGTTCGACAAGGTGGAGCTGGTGCAGGTCACCGAGCCCGCTGCCAGCGACGCCGCGCTCGCGCAGATGGTCGGCCAGGCGGAAGCCGTGCTGCAGCAGCTCGAGCTGCCGTACCGCGTGATGCTGCTCTGCACCGGCGACATGGGCTTCGGCGCGGCGAAAACCTACGACCTCGAGGTCTGGCTGCCGGCGCAATCGACTTATCGCGAGATCAGTTCGTGCTCGAACATGGAGGCGTTCCAGGCGCGCCGAATGCAGGCGCGCTTCAAGAACGCGACGACCGGCAAGAACGAATTCGTCCACACGCTGAACGGATCGGCACTCGCCGTGGGCCGCACGCTGGTGGCGTTGCTGGAGAACGGCCAACGCGGCGACGGCTCGATCGCTGTTCCCGCCGCGCTGCGCCGATACCTGGGCGGCGCGGACGCCCTGCGCCCGGCCGCTTCCGACCGCTGAGCTATCATCGGCGGCGCCGGAGAGGTGGCAGAGTGGTCGAATGTACCTGACTCGAAATCAGGCGAACCGTAAGGTTCCGAGGGTTCGAATCCCTCCCTCTCCTCCAGCCAAAGCGGCTGGCGCCGCGCCGGCTGCCGATTGATTCCGGCGCCTTCGCATGGATTGCTGTCGGAAAGCCTCCGCCGGGGACATTCTCAGGGCCTCGTCCAGGGAAATCGCAAGGGCGTCGCTACCGGGAAAAGCGCATATCCGTGCCATTCCGTTCCGCCGCCGCGGCCGCTGGCTCCGTCTCGACCGCCGCCGTCTCCTCCTCCGGCCACGCCGCGCGACAAGCGTTGACTGACATGGACGAAGATCGAGAAATCGCGCTCAACGAAATCCGGTATGCCGAGCGGCTCTGCCTTCGCACCGCCCGTCTCTACCGCCGGCTGCAGACGATCGGAACTTTTCTGACGGTTGTTTCCGGCAGTGCGGTGCTGTCTTCTTTTGCGCCGGACGTCCCGGCGACGGTCAGGGTGCTCGGGGCGGCGGCGTTCGCCTTGTTCGGTGCGGCGCTGATCGCCATGAGGCCCGCCGAAAAGGCAGTCTCGAACGAGGCAGACGCGAGGCGCTACGCGCAGTTGCGTACGTCGGCAGGTGGCCTCGCCAACACCCAAGAACTTCGCACGGCGCTCGACAAGGCTGCGTTCAACGATGTCGTGCAGGAAATCGGTCGACCGGACGAGGTGCGACCCCTGTCGCCCAAGCAGCGTCTACTGGCGGCGCTCGCCTGAGCCGCTAACTTGCTCCGGCCGGCAAGGGTTCGGGCCGGTGGATCGGCCGCTCACGGGCAGACTTCCATCCGCCGTGTCACGCCGCGGATCACCTCGTCGCTGAACCAGAAGAAGTAACGGGTGACGGTGACGGTCGCGCTGTCGCTGGTGCGCGTCTTGTACTCGACCGGCACCACCCAGCCGACGTAGCCGCCCATCGAGGCGCCCATCGGGCAGCCGCCGCGCTGCGGCGTCCCGACCACCAACTCGCGATTCCGATCGATCTTGCGCGCGGTCGCGTCAAAGTAGTTGGTGACCGCCGCTTCGGCATGGCGCGGTGCGGTCGACCGCACGACGGTTTCCGCAGGCTTGGTCCCGGCGCACCCGGCGACGAGGAGCGAGGCGATCGAAAGGGCGGTGGCAAACGGTTGTTTCATACAGGTATCCGGCAAATACGGCGGCAGCCGATCGCCGTCGCGGGCGTTCGGTCGGTGGTCTTCTGCGACTGTACCGGCAGCTTGCGTCGCGCCGAGGGCGAACGCCGGTCCAAATGGGCGCGGAACAGGAAGGGCGCTCCATCCGCGAGCTGGACGCGACTTCCTTCACGGCCCGGTCGGCGCGCATCGACAGGCATCCGCTGCTCCGGCATTCACCCTTCTTTACGGCTTCTTCAAGCCGTCTTCATTCGCGTCTTCGAAGATCGGGTTCATGCGGTTCCGCCGCGCAACCAGGACTTTTCCAAAATGCAACCAAAGACGAACGAAGCGACTCCCGGGGCGCCGGACGGGCGCGGGCCGACGAAGGCGAACGAAAAGCGTCCGGGTCGTTGGCGCCTTTGGACGGTGGGCGCGGTGGTAGCGCTGGCGGCCGGCGCCGGATCGTTCGCCTACGCGCAGGAGCGCCACGGGTCGGCGTTCGGCCATGGCGGCCCGCGCGACGGAATGACCGGTTTGTTCGGCGGCTCGCCGGAGCGCATCGCGCAGGGCGCCGACCGGTGGCTCGACGGGCTGAACGCCACCGATGCACAGCGCGCTCAGATCAAGCAGATCGCGGTCGCCGCGGCCACCGATCTCAGGACGCAGCGGGAGGCGGGGAGGGGCTTGCGCGCCCGAGCGATGCAAATCCTTACCGCGCCGACGGTCGACGCGACCGCCGCCGAGGCGCTGCGCCAGCAGATGAGCGCCGAGCAGGAGCGGGGCAGCCGCCGGATGCTGCAGGCAATGCTCGACATGGCCCGCGTGCTGACCCCCGAACAGCGCGCGACGCTCGGTCAGCGCCTGCGCGAGCGCCAGGCCGTGATGAAAGACCGGATGGAGCGCATGCACCGCGATCGACCGTCGGCGCCACGATGAGGGCCCCGTCGACGCTGACCTCGAACGCCGACGGCATCGGCTGGCTGACCTTGCAGAATGGCGTGGTGCCCGCGTTGCGACGGGCTGGAGAGACGAGGACCGCGATGGGCGCCCGCCTGTTGATGATCGACGATGACGCCCGCCTCGCGGCGATGGTGGGCGACTACCTGGGCAACGCCGGCTTCGAGGTCGAGGTGGCCACCACGCTCGCCGAGGGTCGCGAGCGCCTGGCCGGGCGGCCGTACGACGCGCTGGTGCTCGACCTCATGCTGCCCGACGGCGACGGTCTGGCGCTGTGCGGCGAACTGCGCGGCGACCCGCGCCATCGCCATCTGCCGCTCTTGATGTTGACCGCGCGCGGCGAGCCGATGGACCGCATCGTCGGGCTGGAGCTCGGCGCCGACGATTACTTGCCGAAGCCGTTCGAGCCGCGCGAGCTGCTGGCGCGCGTCAAGGCGCTGCTGCGCCGCGCTTCGCCGGCGCCGGCCGCCGACGATGTGCTGCGCTTCGGCCGGCTCGAGGTCGATCTCGGGGCGCGCCTCGCCCGGCTCGACGGCAAGATCTGCGACCTGACCGGCCACCAGTTCGACCTGCTCGTGGTGTTGGCGCAAAGCCCCGGCCGGGTGCTGTCGCGCGACCAGATCATGGATTCGTTGAAGGGCCACCCACTCGAGGCCTTCGACCGCTCGATCGACGTCCACATCTCGCGCATCCGCGCGGTGATCGAGGACGACCCGAAGCTGCCGCGCCGCGTGCTCACCGTGCGCGGCGCCGGGTACGTGTTCGCGCGGAAGCAAGACGCGGACGAGGCGCCGGCCTGAGCCTCACCGGCTGGCCGGCCGGCGCCGGAATCGGGCGGCGCATCGATAGGCTCGGTCGGCCGCTCGGCGCAATGTCGTCCCGACAATGACGGCCGCATGAGGAGCCTCTACCTCCGCATCTACGCGACGCTGGTCGTCGTGCTGCTGCTGTTCGCCGCGGCTTCGGGCTGGGTGTTCGAGCGCCATCTGGTCCACGAGCGGGTGCGCGCCGAGACGGTGCTGACCGACCGGATGAGCGCCTGGGCCGAGCTCATCCAGCATTCGCTTCCGGGCGACGAGGCGCCCGAGGCCGACCAGGCCGCGGCGCTGCGCGACTGGTCGGCGCGTCTGCGCCTGCCGCTGGCGCTCGACAACGCGACCGGCGCCCGGATCGCGCAGTCCGAATCGTTCGTGCGCTTTCAGGCGGCGGGGATGGCGCGTGGCCTCGCGGTGCGGCTCGACGACGGCCGGACGCTGTGGATCCTGCGCCCCGGCCAGCGCTCGGGGCAGCGCTCGGGCCAGCGCCCCGGCGGTGGTGCGGGGCAGCGGCCGAGCGGCCCAGATGCGTCGCGTGAATCCCCGCCGGGGTCAGCCACGGAGTCGCCGATGGAGTCGCCCGGGGGGGCACCGCCCGGACCGCGTCCGGGTGCTCGCACCAGCGGGCCGGACGGCATGCTGCCGTTTCTGCCCTTCGTTCCGTTCGAACTGCAGCGCGGGCTCGGGCTGGTGGTCGTGCTGGTGCTGTTGTTCGTCGCCGTCGCGGTCGGCGCGTTTCCGGTGGTGCGCCGGCTCACGCGCCGGCTGGAGGCGTTGAAGCTCGGCGTCGAGCAGTTCGGCGCCGGCCAGCTGCAGCACCGGGTCGAGGTCAGCGGGCAGGACGAGGTGGCGGCCGTGGCGACGAGCTTCAACGTCGCGGCCGAGCGGATCGAGGCCCTGGTGCGCTCGCACCAGTCGCTGCTCGCCAACGCCAGCCACGAGCTGCGTTCGCCGCTGGCGCGGATGAAGATGGCGGTCGCGATGCTCGAGGAGGCGCCGCCCGCGCAGCGCGACCGCCTGAAGCGCGAGATCGACACCAACGTCGCCGAGCTCGATGCGCTGGTCGAGGAGGTGCTGCTCGCAAGCCGGCTCGACGCGGCGCCGGATGCCGATCGCCGCGAGCCGGTCGAGTTGCTCGGCATGGCGGCCGAGGAAGCCGCCCGGGTCGACGCGCGTGTCAGCGGCAGCGCCGTCAGCGTCCTCGGCGAAGAGCGGCTGCTGCGGCGTGCGCTCCGCAACCTGCTGGAAAACGCCCGCCGCTACGGGGGCGGCGAGGTTGAACTGCGCGTCGAGCCGGCCGGCGACGGCGTCGAGGTGCATGTCTGCGATCAGGGCCCGGGCGTGCCGGCGGCAATGCGCGAGCGGATCTTCGAGCCGTTCTTCCGGCTGCCTGGGCATGCCGAGCTGGCGGGCGGTGTCGGCCTCGGCTTGAGCCTCGTCAAGCAGATCGCCGCGCGCCATGGCGGCGGGGTGCGCTGCGAGGGCCGGGATGGCGGGGGCAGCTGTTTCGTGCTGACGTTGCCGCGGGGCGGCTGACGGCGCCGATCGGGTCAGCCGCCGCGTTCGGCGTAGCGGTTGAAGCGCCAGGCCGTGCCTTCCATGGTGATCCGCCGCCAGGTGGCGCGCTTCTCGGTCGGGCTCATCGTCGTCCACCGGCGGACTTCCTCGAAGCTGCGTCCGCAGCCCTTGCAGATCGCGTCGCCCTGACTGGTCGAGCAGATCGCGATGCAGGGCGCGTCGGGCGTGCTCGCGTACCAGGCGAGCCAGGCGTTGCGCGCCGCCGCCGGCATCGTCGCTTCGTCGCACTCGGCCTCGCGGTAGTAGCCCATGAGTGCGTAGACAGTGGCGAGCGCGCGGACTTCGGCGCAGGCGGTGATGCCATCCGGCGAGGGCGATCGCTCGCGCCACCAGTTGATCGCCGATTCGAGGTCGGTCAGGTGGATCGAGGCCATCGGAAGGCGAAGGATAGCGGCGCGGTTCCATGGCCGCGAACCTTCCGTCGCGGTCGGAGGCGTCCGGTCAGCGCCGAAGGCTATCGCGCTCCGGCGCTGGTCACCAGGGCACCGGGCCGTCCTCGTCGGAGAAGGTGCCGGTCGGACCGTCCGGACCGAGGAGCGCGAGGCGGACGGCTTCCCGTGCGCCCTGTTCGACGGTGCGCGTGCCCGCGAAGTCATTGAGCGCCGTCGACGTGAAACCAGGGCACGCGATGTTGACCTTGATGCCGGTCGACTCGAGGGCGAAGGCGAACGCGAGCGTGACGGCGTGAAGCGCGGTCTTCGACGCCGAGTAGGTGCCGAACATGGCGCGGTGCGCATTCGTCGGGTCCGAGTTCCACGTCAGCGATGCGCCAGTGCTCCCGATGTTGACGATGCGTCCGGCCGGCGCTTCACGCAGCAGCGGCAGCATGGCTTGAGTGACGGCGATGACGCCGAACACGTTGGTCTCGAAGACCGCGCGCACGTCGTCGAGCGACGCGACGGTCAATTGGCCCGACCGCGCGATTTCCGCCAGCGGGCCGCGCGTCCTGCCCGCATGCGAGATACCCGCGTTGTTCACGAGCACGTCGAGACGGCCGAATGCTTGGCGGATGTGCTCGGCCGCCGCGACGATCGAGGTCTGATCGGTGACGTCCAGCTGAAGGGCGTGAGCACCGGTGTCGATGCTCTTCGCAGCTGTCTGGCCCCGTTCCAAGTTGCGCGAACCGACGAGCACGGTGAGGCCTTTCGCGGAAAGGTCCTTCGCGATCTGCAGCCCGATTCCCTTGTTGGCCCCGGTGACGAGGGCGACGGGTTTCTCATGCATAGTCTCTCCCTTGCGGAACGATGATCCAGTTTATACGGATCAACGTTCCGTTTGCAAGCGAAGCTGCTTTATGGGCGAAGAAACAGACCACCCGAGCCGTCGCGCGGAACCTCGCGTCCGGCCCGAACGACGCATTCGCGCCGACGCCCAGCGCAACATCGAAGTGCTGCTCGAAGCGGCCTTGACGGTGTTCACCGCTTCCGGCGTGGACGCTCCGGTACGCCAGATCGCCGAGAAGGCGGGTGTCGGCATCGGCACTGTCTACCGGCACTTTCCGCAGCGCTCGGACTTGATCGTTGCGGTTTTCCGCCACGAGGTCGACGCCTGTGCCGAGGCTGCAGCCGGGCTTGCGGCCGAGTACGCACCCGGCGACGCACTGGTTCGATGGATCCAGCGTTACACGGATTTCGTCGCGGCCAAACGCGGGCTCGCCGCCGCTCTGCACTCAGGCAATCCCGCCTTCGACACCTTGCCCACGTACTTCGAGACACGGTTGCGGCCCGCGCTCGGCAGCTTGCTCGACGCCGCGGCGGCCAGCGGCGAGGTGCGCGCCGGTGTGGAGCCCTTCGATTTGTTGCGAGCGGTCGCGCTGCTCTGTACGCCTTCCGGGGACGGCGACCAAGGCAAGGCGCGCCGCATGGTTGCGCTGCTCGTCGATGGGCTGCGTTACGGCGCCGGTTCGCCGATTTGATACCCTGCGGTTCATCGCGATCGGCCGCTCATCCGAGGACATCCTCGGGGCGCTTCAAAGGTCCGCTTCGATGCCCTCCCGTCCCGGAATTTTGCTCGCCGTGATTCCTCGAAACCGTTCGCTCCCTCCGGCCGTCGCGGTGTTCGCGAGTGGCTGCCTCGCCGCGTGTTCGATGTTCGGCGGCGCGCCGGCCCCGGCGGCACCCGCGCCGCTTCCGGTGCTGCAGTCGACCGGCAACGCGGTGGTCGCCACGAGTCTGCAGGGCGGTGCCCGGATCTTGCTCGCGCGGCCGCAGACGCTGCAGGTCGAGTTGGCGAGCGACGCGAGTGCGGTGTCCGCCAGCTACGAGTGGCTGCTGACCACGAACGATCCGGCCGTGCTCGCGCCCCAGACGCCGAAGTTCGTGCGCACGAGTCTCGACGTCAACGCCTTCCAGTCGGCCGGCATCACGCTGTGGCGGTTCGTTCCGCTGGCTGCCGGCCGGGTGGCGATGGAGTTCGAGCTTCGCCGTCGGTTCAGCCGCGACGCGCCGATCGCGACGGTGCGCTACGACGTCGTGGTGCGTTGAGCGACCGCGGCGAAGAGGACTCGCCCGGGCGGACGGGGCGCGAGGCGGGGCCGGCGGGGGCGCCAGAAAGGCGATCAGACGATCAGGCGATCCCGTGACCTGGTGATCGGTGATCGGTGATCGCGTGATCGGTCGGTCAGGCCAGGATCGATCCGCTTCCGCGGCTGCGCTCGGTGCCGCCGGCGGTGGAATAGAGGGCGTGGGCGTCGCGCGGCATCAGCACTTCGATCGCTCGGTCGAGCGCCGCGGTGGCGCGCGCGAGCGACTCGCGTTGCGCCGCCACCTGGCCGCTGGTGTTCGCGAGCCGGTGGCGCAGGGCGGGCGGGACGCTGCCCGAGCGCGCCGCCAGGGCGAAGCGCTCGACCGCCGTGGCAAGCGCGCGATGCAGTTCGGCGGCGTTCTCTTCGATGCCGAGCGTGTCGCGCACGCAGAGCGCCATGCCGAGCGCCGTCAACCGGTGCTCGACGGCCGCCAGCGCGGCCTCGAGTTCGGTGTCCGGTCGACGGCCGCTGCGGAGGGTCACCGTTGCACTCATGGGATCTCGAAGAAGGGGCCGGCCGAGCGCGGCGGTGGTCGGAAGATGCGGCGAACGAACGGGCGTCCGTCGCCGCGAGCGGATCAGCGCTGGGCGCGGGCCAGCAGTTCGTGGGCGTGCGAGATCAGCTTGTCGGCGATCGCGGCCGGGTCGATCTTGAAGCTGCCGTCGTCGATCGCCTGCGAGATCCGCGCCACTTTGTCGGCATCGAATTCGGCGTTCGACGCCCCGCCTGCGAGCAGCGACGAGGCGGCTTTCGACAGTTCGATCTTTGCGCTGGCGTCGGCCTTGGCGGGGATCGCGGTGGTCGGCCCGGCAGGCGACGCGGCCGTGGCGCCGTGGGTCCCGTTGTGGGCGGTGCTGCCGCTCTGGGTGAGCGCGGGTGTGTCTGCGGGTTGGCCGATCTTCATGGGAGGCTCCAGTGTCAGTCGTGTGGACGACCGATCCAATGGATGTTGTATCGACCCGCCTCCAAGCGACTTTAGAGCTTTCACGGTCCCCGCAATCGAGGGGTTTCAGAGCCCCAGTTCGACCCGTCGCTCCCCCACCGGCATCCCGCTCACGATCCGGCCACTCTCGGTGCGCAGCCGCGCCGGCTGGCCTTCGAAGCCGTTGCCGAGGGCCTGCGCCTCGCCCGCTGCGCTGAAACCGGCGCCCTGCGTGACCAGCGTGACCGTCTCGCCGGCTACGAACCACTGGCGCACCTTCAGATGCGATGCCCTGAGGCTCTGGCCGGGCGCGAGGGCCCGGGCCAGCGCGCGGCCGACCACGGCGTCGGGCGCGACCAGCGCCGGCGAGGGCTCCTCGGCGAGATCGACCTCGGCCGTCGCCAGATCCGCCGGGCCGATCACCGCACCGGCGGCCAGACCGCCGGTCGCGACCAGTCCGGCGCCGAACACTTTCACGTGAATCGGCAGGTACACGTTCCAGCGCGTCGGCCCTTCGGTACAGCGCAGGCCGACGCGGGTCTTTCCCCATGGCCGCGCGCCTTCCGGCAGGTAGGGCTCGATCCGCAGGCACGGCGCGAGACGCAGGCGCCGATCGAGCTGGCCGACGACCATCTCGATCCGGGGCGGGATCGTCCCGGCGGCGCTCGGCGCAACCTGACTGGCGTCGAACACGATCTGGCGGACGCGCGCCTCGATCACGCCGTCGACCGCAGCCGGCGGGGGCTCGGCCGGCGCGGCGGTCTGGGCCAGGGCGGGCGGCGCGAGGGCGGCGGCGAGCACGAGCGCGGCGGCCAGGCGCAGCGGGCAAAAGTCGCCTGCGCGGTCGCGGGACGAGGGACGAGGGCGTGCGGCTCGGCACTCGCTTGGGGCTTGCATCGGCGTCACTCTAGGCGGCCGGGCGGCGCAGCGGGCGGCGAATTGGACGGTCGATCCGGGGCTGTTCAGGGCAACGCGCGGTGGGCGGCCGGCGAAGAATCCGGCCAACCCGTGGTCCACCCGCAGCATCGCGCCCCGAGTCGCTTCTCGGGCGCTCGCGACGGCGAAACCACGGCTCCCGGAGCGACTCGACATGCTGAACCGACTCGACGACGCGTTCGACTTCCAGGCCCAGGCGCTCGGCCTGCGCTCGGAACGCCAGCGCCTGATCGCCAGCAACATCGCGAACGCCGATACACCGGGCTACGTGGCGCGCGACATCGACTTCGCCGCAGCGCTGCGGCAGGCGACCGGCGCCTCGGCGGCGGCGTTGCCGATGGCCGCGCCCCGCCCCGGCCACCTCGGCGCACCGACTGGAGCCGGCGGCGCCCCGGGCGCCGCTGCGCTCGTCTACGCCACGCCGAGCCAGACCAACCTCGACCGCAACACCGTCGACATGGACCGCGAACGCGCGAGCTTTGCCGACAACACCGTGAAGTACGAAGCGACGCTGCGCTTCCTCGGTGCGGACGTGCGCACCCGGCTCAGCGCGATCACCGGCCAGTAAGGAGGGCGACAACGATGGGCTTGATCAACATCTTCAGCGTCTCCGGCTCGGCCGCGAGCGCGCAGAGCCAGCGGCTGAACGTCGTCGCCAGCAACCTCGCGAACGTCGACACGGTCGCCGGCCCGGACGGCCAGGCCTACAAGGCGCGCCAGGTCACCTTCAAGACCCAGCTCGTCGGCGCCGATGCCAACGACCCCACGGCCGCCGGCGTCGTCGTCAGCACTATCAGAGAAGACACCACCCCGGGCCGGCGCGTGCACGACCCGAAGCACCCGAGCGCCGACGCCGACGGCTACGTCACTTACAGCAACGTGAACGCGGTCGAGGAGATGGTCAACATGATCTCGGCTTCGCGTTCCTACCAGAACGACATCGACGTGATGAACACCGCCAAGACCCTGCTGCAGAAAACGCTGCAGATGGGCCAGTCGTGAGCGGTGGCGTCGCGCAACGGAGCACTCTGTAGATGAACCTCAGCGCCATCCCATCTGCCGCCACGGCGCCGCCGTCCACGCCGAGGTCGGCGGGGACCATGCCAGCCCCGAGTGCCACGCTCGTCGGCGCTCCTGCCGCCGCGGGCGCGGTCGGCACCCCCACCGGCGGCGCACGGACCGGCGGGACGGCGAGCGCGGGCGGCGGCAGCGCCGCCCTGACCACGACCAGCCCAGCCGGCACCCAGGCCCAGTTCCTGAAGCTTCTCACCACGCAGCTGCAGAACCAGGATCCGCTCTCGCCGATGGACAACGCGCAGCTCACCAGCCAGATCGCGCAGATCAACACGGTGAGCGGCATCGCCACGCTGAACACCAGCGTCGAAAAGCTCTCCAACCAGTTCCTGCAGATGCAAACGCTGCAGGGCGCGACGCTGGTCGGCAAGAACGTCGTCGTGCCGGGCAACAAGCTGGCGGTCGTCGACGGTCAGGGCGAGGGCGGTTTCGAGCTGACGGGCGCCGCCGATGCGGTCAAGGTCGAGATCGTCGCCGGCTCGGGCAAGGTGCTCGACACGCTCGATCTCGGCGCGCAAAGCAGCGGCGTGCACCGCTTCGAGTGGCCGGCCGGCGCCCAGGCCGCGGCGCAGGACCTGAGCTTTCGGGTCAGCGCGACGAGTGGCGGCACGAGCCTCTCACCGGAGCCGCTCATGCTCGATGCGGTCGAGTCGGTCGGCACTGCGGGTGGCGCCTTGCAGCTCGAGCTGCAGAAGTCGGGCTCGGTCGAATACGCCAAGGTCAAGGGCATCAATTAAGTTCCTCAGCAACGAAGGGCGGATGGCATGGGCTTCCAGCAAGGTTTGTCGGGTCTGAACGCGTCGAGCAAAAACCTCGAGGTGATCGGCAACAACGTCGCGAACGCGAACACGATCGGCGCCAAACAGTCGCGCGCCGAGTTCGGCGACATGTACGCGAGCGCGATCGGCAGCACCGCGATCGGCATCGGCGTGAACCTGCAGGCGGTGACCCAGCAGTTCACCCAGGGCAACATCACGACGACGAGCAATCCGCTCGATCTGGCGATCAACGGCAACGGCTTCTTCGAGGTCAGCAACGGCAACCAGACGCTCTACACGCGCAACGGCCAGTTCCAGGCAAGCCGCGACGGCTTCATCGTGACCGACACGGGCCTGAAGCTCATCGGCTACCCCGCCGCCAAGGACGGCACGATCCAGCCCGGCGCGGCCGGGCCGCTGCAGCTGCCGACCGGTGGCGTGGCGCCCAACCCGACGAGCAAGGTGAAGGTCGAGATGAACCTCGATGCGCGCAAGGCGACCACGCTGCCCGCGACCACGCCGAAGATCGACTTCGCCGACGCCAAGACCTACAACGACGCGACCTCGGTCACCGTCTACGACGCCAAGGGCCAGGATGTCGCCGTCACCTACTACTTCCAGAAGGCGGCCGGCGACACGTGGAACGTATACGCGACGGCGAACGGCGCTTCGGTGAAGACCGATGCCAACGGTGACCCGCTGCCGGTGACGACGCTCGACTTTCCCGCCGACGGCAGCAAGCCGACTGCGCCGGCGGGCCCGGTCTCGATCGCGATCCCGGCGACGACCAACGCGGTCGGCGCGGCGACCCTGCCCATCACCCTCGCGCTCGACCTGACCGACGCAACCCAGTTCGGCTCCGGCTTCGGCGTGACCAACATGACGCAGGACGGCTATTCCGCCGGCCAGCTGGTGAACGTCGCGATCGAGAAGAGCGGCGTGGTGACAGCGACCTATTCGAACGGCCAGTCGAAGCCGGCCGGCCAGCTCGAACTCGCCACCTTCCGCAATCCACAGGGCTTGAGCCCGCAGGGCGGCAACACGTGGGCGCGCAGCTACGCCTCGGGCGACCCGACGGTCGGCACGCCCGCCAGCGGCAACATCGGCGCGCTGCAGCCGGGCGCGCTGGAGGAATCGAACACCGACCTGACCAGCGAACTGGTCAACATGATCACCGCGCAACGCATCTATCAGGCCAACGCGCAGACCATCAAGACGCAGGACCAGGTGATGCAGACGCTGGTGAACCTGCGTTAATTCCCCATGGACCGGTTGATCTACCTCTCGATGTCGGGCGCGAAGGCGAACATGCAGCGCCAGGACACGCTTGCGAACAACATCGCGAACGTCTCGACGCCGGGTTTTCGGGCCGAGCTGCAGGCGTTCCGCGCGGTGCCGGTCGAAGGCAGCGGCGCGAGCACCCGGGTCTACGCGCTCGAAACGACGACCGGCTACGACGCCACGAGCGGTCCGGTCACCGCCACCGGTCGCAACCTCGACGTGGCCGTCAAGGGCGGCAGCTGGCTCGCCGTGCAGGCGCTCGACGGCACCGAGGCGTACACCCGCGGCGGCTCGTTCGAGGTCTCGAACGATGGCACGTTGACGACGCGGAGCGGCCTCGCGGTCGTCGGCGACGGCGGCCCGCTGCAAGTGCCGCAAGGCGCGGAGATCTCGATCGGCGCCGACGGCACGATCAGCGCAAAGGGCGCCAACGGCAAATCGAACGCAGTCGGCAAGCTGAAGCTGGTGACGCCCGAGGCGCCGCTGGAGCGCGGCTCCGACGGCCTGTTCCGCGCTGCCGACGGTGACCTGCAGGCCGACGCCAACGCGCGCGTGGAGGACGGCGCGCTCGAGGGCTCGAACGTGAGCGCGGTCGAGGCGATGGTCTCGATGATCGCCGCCGCCCGCCAGTTCGAAGCGCAGATGAAGATGATCACGACCGCGGAGCAGAACGACAAGAGCGCATCGCAGTTGCTCGGGATGGGTTAGTTAGGGCATGCAGAACAAGTCCCCACGCGGGTCGCGCATCCTTGCGTTTCGCGGTCTGCGGCGCTGCGCTGGCAGCCCATCCCAACGCAACGCGCGCCCTCGCGGGGACTCATTCCGCATCGCCTTGGTGCCGGGTCTTGCGGGTCGGCCTAAACTGCCCCACATCGGCCTGGAACCGTACCTGAGGAGTCTTCCCATGCGCCACCCTTTCATCGCCGCGGCCGACGAGCCCGCGGCCAAGCCGGATGCCGCCGTCAAGGCCGACCGGATCGAGGACCAGCTCTCGTTCAAGTCGCGCTTCGTGCTGGTCTTCGGCGAGATCACCGATGCGGTCGCGAACGCCACCTGCCGGCGTTTGCTGGCGTTGTCCGAGGATTCGGACGCGCCGATCACGATGCTGATCTCGTCGCCGGGCGGCCATGTCGAATCGGGCGATGCGATCTTCGACATCGTTCGCTTCGTGCGGGCGCCGGTCACGACGGTCGGCAGCGGCTGGGTCGCCAGCGCCGGCGCCCACATCTTCCTCGCGCCGCCGAAGGAGCGCCGGCTCTGCCTGCCGAACACCCGCTTCATGATCCACCAGCCGGCCGGCGGCGCCGGCGGCCAGGCAACCGACATCGCGATCCAGGCCAAGGAGATCCTGCGGGCGCGCGAGCGTCTGGCACGCGTCGTCGCGACGCAGACCGGCCAACCCTACGAGAAGGTCGCGGCCGACATGGAGCGCGACTACTGGATGAGCTCGGAGGAAGCGATCGCCTACGGCATCGTTTCGCGGACGATCGAGCGCCAGAAAGACCTCAACTGATCGTTCTGCGAGCCGGCTGCGGCCGGCCGTCAGCGCCTTAGGCGGCCGCCCGTGTCGCGAAGCGCTGCTCGGCGGCGTGAATGGCGAGCGCCACGAGCGCGAGCCCGGCCGAAAGCAGGCCGATTGCGTTCCAGCCGTGGTGCGTGTAGAGCGCCGCCGCGCTGCCCGAGCCGGCCGCACCGCAGACGAACATGAAGGTGAGGAACAACGCGTTCAGCCGGCCGCGCAGCTCCGGCGCCAGCATGTAGAGGCTGCGCAGGCTGAGCACCTGACACGACTGGACCGCGCCGTCGATCACGAGCGCGACGACGAGCAGGCCGGCGATCGAGTGCCGCTGCATCGCCAGGCCCCCGCCGAGGCTCGCCGCGAGCACCAGGGCGATCGCCGCGCCGGTTGCCGGGCGGCTCCAGCCGCGATCGGCCATCCGCCCGGCCAGAGGGGCGGTGAGGGCGCCGCCCGCACCCGCCAGCGCGAAGCCGGCGATGGCGTGCTGGCCGAGGCCGTATTCGGCCGAGAGGGCGAGCGGCACCGCGGTCCAGAAGGCCTGGAAGATCGCGAACAGCGAGCCCTGGTAGGCCGCCCGGTAGCGAAGCAGCGGCGTGGCGACGACGATGCCGGCGAGCGACACGATGATCCGCCGGTAGCTCGCGATGTGCTCGGGCCTGCGGCGCGGCAACCGGCGGGCGAGGACCAGCGTCAACGCCGCCATCAGCAGCGCGGAAATCGCGAACACCGCGCGCCAGCCGAAGCTCGCGGCGACGAAGCTCGAGAACGGGCGCGCCAGCATGATCCCGGTCAGAAGGCCCGCCATCACGTTGCCGACCACCTTGCCGCGCATCGCCTCCGGCGCGAGGTGCGAGGCGAGCGGCAGCAGCACCTGCGCGGCGACCGCGCCGACGCCGACCGCGAACGAAGCGACCAGAAAGGCTGCGGCCGAAGGGGCGGCCGCTGCGGCGGCCAGGCCGGCGACCGCGAAGCCCATCGCCCAGAGCACCAGCCGGCGGTTCTCGACCACATCCGAGAGCGGCACGACGAAGAGCAGGCCGGCGCCGTAGCCGAGCTGGGTCAAGGTCATCAGCAGGCCGGCGAGGGCGGGCGGCATGCCGAGGGTCCGGGCGATCGGCTCGATCAGCGGCTGGGCGAAGTAGATGTTCGCGACGCAGAGCCCCGAGGCGGCCGCGAAGAGCAGCGTCAGGGCCGGGGTCAGCGGTCGGAAACCGGGATCGGGTCGAGAAGGCAGGGTCATCGGCATCCGCGCCATCCGCGGCATCCGGCGCCGGTTGGTGCGGGCCGGCCGATTCTGGGCGGATACCCGGGCGCGGCTTGTGGGACCGGATCGGGTCGTCGCTCCCGTGGGATGCGGGCCCGGCCGGCGGGCCGCTGCGCCGCACCCCGATCGACCGAACTGGCGGACCGAACCCGCGGTAGTCGGCAGACCCGAGCGGCGCGGGTCTGCGACGCTGTGGCGGTCGCCTTGGGTGCCGGTCCGTGGGCTTGCTTGCGTGCGGGCGGCCCGTCTTCCGCGCGACCCTGTTGCGTTCGCCGCCGCGCCGTCCTCCCCCGCTGGGACTTTTATGCCATCGACCTTCGCCCCCGTTGCCGATCTCCGACCCGCTGCCGGCGCCGCCCGCGTGCCCTCCGGTGCACCGCCCACGGCCACCGCCGTGGCGCCGAAGGAGTGGATCGCGTGGGCGACCGACCTGCCGGCGCTGCCGGCCGCCGTCGCCGACCTGTTGACGCTGGTCTCCGATCCGGATGTCGACATCGACGAGCTCTGCGCGCGCCTTTCCGTCGACATGGCGTTGACCGCCAAGGTGCTGCGGCTCGCTAACTCGTCGTTCTACGGCGCGCGCGGTGCCGTCACCTCGGTCGACGCCGCGGTCGGGCGCGTCGGTCTGCGCATGGTCAAAGGGATCGTCACCGCGGTCGCGGTCAGCGGCAGTTTGAAGCCGCCGGTGTGCCTGGGCTTCGATTTCGCGCTGTTCTGGCGTGAGGCCGTGGCGCGCGCCACGGCCTCCCAGGTGCTGGCGTTCGCGACCGGCGTCGATCCGTCGACGGCGTTCACCGCGGGCTTGTTGCTGCGCGTCGGCGAGCTGGTGCTCGCATCGCAGGCGCCCGCCCGGTTTGCCGAGACGCTCGTGCAGCGCAAGTTGACGGGGCGCGACGCGCTCGAGATCGAACGCGAGCTGCTCGGCGTCGATCACGCGACGATCGGCGCGAAGGTCGCGGCGCACTGGCGGCTGCCGCCGGCGATCGTCGAGGCGCTCGGCCAGCAGGAGCCGCCGCTCGCGGACGGTCAGCCGCCCACGCTCGGGCAGGTCGTGATGGCGGCCGACCGGCTGCTCGGGGCCCTCGCCGACGGCGCCGACGCGGCCGTCGCCGGTCCCGGCCCGGCCGCCGCGGCCTGGGCCGCAGCAGGCGCCCCCGGCCCGATCTGGCAGCAGACCGGCAGCGACGCCGCCCGCCAGGCCGAGGCGATCAGCAGCGCGCTCGAAGGCTGAAGGCGGATCGGCGGTTCTTCGGCGGTCGCGCCGCTCGGAACAAGCCGCCCAAGACCGCCCATCTCTGCGGAATGCGCCGCCATACGCCGCACCATGATCGAGCGAACGACCGGAGGCTCGCGATGATGCGCTCGCTGTGGATTGCCAAGACCGGGATGGAGGCCCAGCAGACGCAGCTGGACACCGTCTCGCACAACCTCGCCAACGCCTCGACCAACGGCTACAAGAAGTCGCACGCGGTGTTCGAGGACCTGATGTACCAGAACCTCCGCCAGTCGGGCGCCAACTCGACCGACCAGACGACTCTGCCGACCGGTCTGCAGCTCGGCCTCGGCACCCGCGCGGTCGCCACCTCGCGCAGCTTCGCGCAGGGCAACCTGCAGCAGAGCGGCAACACGCTCGACGTCGCGGTCAGCGGCCAGGGCTTTTTCCAGGTGCAGATGCCCGACGGCACGACCGGCTACACGCGGGACGGCTCGTTCCAGCTCAGCGCGACCGGGCAGCTCGTGACCAACAACGGTCACGTGCTGCAGCCCGGCATCACGGTTCCCGCCAACGCGACCAGCACGACGATCGCCAACGACGGCACGGTGAGCGTGGTGGTCGCCGGCCAGACCGCGCCGCAGACGATCGGCAAGCTCCAGACCGCCAACTTCATCAACCCGGCCGGCCTCGACCCGCTCGGGCAGAACCTGTATGCCGAAACCGGCGCCTCCGGCACGCCGACCACCGGCACGCCGGGCCAGAACGGCCTCGGCATCCTGCAGCAGGGCTTCGTCGAAACCTCGAATGTGAATGTCGTCGAGGAGCTCGTCGGAATGATCCAGACGCAGCGTGCCTACGAGTTGAATTCGAAGGCCATCAAGACCTCCGACGAGATGCTGGCGCGGCTCACGCAACTCTGATGCAGCCCGTCGGTCGCCCGCGATGCTGACCCGGCAGACTGTTCCCGAAGGACGCACGATGAACCGCATCGACGAACCGCACGTCACCGACCGGCTGCTGCGGGTATTGATCGTGCTGGCGGCAATCCTCGCCTCGGCGGCGCTCTGGTGGCCGGCCAGCGCGCAGGCGATGCGGCTGAAGGAAGTTGCCTCGGTGCAGGGCGTACGCGCCAACCAGCTGGTCGGCTACGGCCTGGTCGTCGGTCTCGACGGCACCGGCGACCAGAACACTTCGGCGCCGTTCACGACGCAGAGCCTCGCCGCACTCCTGCAGCAGATGGGCGTGAGCTTGCCGGCCGGCAGCACGATGCAGCTGAAAAACGTCGCCTCGGTGCTGGTGACCACCCAGCTGCCGCCCTTCGCGCAGCCCGGCCAGCTGCTCGACGTGACGGTTTCCTCGCTCGGCAACGCCAAATCGCTGCGCGGCGGCACGCTGATCGCGACGCCGCTGAAGGGCGCCGACGGCCAGATCT
>CAXSGM010000048.1:19867-21925 GCA_964236915.1 uncultured Rhizobacter sp. | reverse complement strand
AGACGATCGCCAACATGGGCGCCTACCTCTCGACCTTCGCGTCGAGCGTGCCGACGATCCTCTACGCGACGCTGCTCGCCGGCCAGTACAAGACGCCGGCGATCTACGCCGAGGTCAAGGCGGTCTTCACCAACACCGCGCCGGTCGATGCCTATCGCGGCGCCGGCCGGCCGGAGGCGACCTACGTCGTCGAGCGGATCGTCGAGCAGGCGGCGCGCGAGCTGAACATCGAGCCGACCGAACTGCGGCGCCGCAACTTCATCACCGAGTTCCCGTACGCGACGCCGGTCGGCCTCACCTACGACACCGGCAACTACGCCGCGCACCTCGACAAAGCGATCGCCATGGCCGATATCGCCGGCTACCCGGCGCGCAAGGCCGCGTCGGCAGCCAAGGGCAAGAAGCGCGGCCTCGGCTACAGCTGCTACATCGAGGCCTGCGGCCTGGCACCCTCGAACATCGCCGGCGCACTCGGCGCCCGCGCCGGGCTGTTCGAGGCCGGCGAGGTGCGGGTGCACCCGACCGGCACCGTCACGGTCTTCACCGGCTCGCACAGCCATGGCCAAGGGCACGAGACGACCTTCGCCCAGGTGGTGGCCGGGCGGCTCGGCATCCCGGTCGAGAACGTCGAGATCGTGCACGGCGACACCGGCCGCATCCCTTTCGGCATGGGCACCTACGGCAGCCGCTCGCTCTCGGTCGGCGGCAGCGCGATCGTCAAGGCGGTCGACAAGGTGATCGCCAAGGGCAAGAAAATCGCCGCGCATCTGCTCGAAGCGGCCGACACCGACATCGAATTCGCGGACGGCGTGTTCAAGGTCGCCGGCACCGACAGGAGCGTGCCCTTCGGCAACGTCGCCCTCACCGCCTACGTGCCGCACAACTACCCGCTCGACAAGCTCGAGCCCGGCTTGAACGAGAACGCGTTCTACGACCCGACCAACTTCACCTACCCGGCGGGGAGCTACGTCTGCGAGGTCGAGGTCGATCCCGAGACCGGTCAGGTCGTGATCGAGCGCTTCACCGCGGTCGACGACTTCGGCAACATCGTCAACCCGATGATCGTCGAAGGCCAGGTGCAGGGCGGCATCGCGCAGGGTCTCGGCCAGGCGATGATGGAAGCTTGCGCCTACGACACCTCGGGCCAGCTCCTGACCGGCTCGTACATGGACTACGCGATGCCGCGGGCCATCGATCTGCCGAACGTGACGCTCTCGAACGTCGTCACGCCATGCACGCACAACCCGCTCGGCGTCAAGGGCTGCGGTGAAGCGGGTGCGATCGGCTCGCCGCCGGCCTACATCAACGCGCTGACCGACGCCCTCGGCGTGCGCGACCTCGAAATGCCGGCGACGCCGGAGCGTGTCTGGCGCGCTGCACGTTCATCAGCCTCCGTCTGAGCAGGAACCCAACGATGTATGCCTTCGACTACAAACGCCCGGCGACCGTCGCCGCGGCCACCGGCGCCGCCGGCGGCGATTCGCGCTACCTGGCGGGCGGCCAGAGCCTGATTCAGGCGATGCGGTTGCGGCTGTCCCAGAGCGAGGCGCTCGTCGACCTCGGCGCGCTCGACGAGTTGCGGGCGATCCGCCTCGAAGGCGATCGGCTCGTGATCGGCGCGATGGCGACGCACCGCGCCGTCGCCGACAACCTCGAAGTCGAGCGTGTCTGCCCGGCGATCGCCGAGCTGGCCGGCGGCATCGGCGATCCAATGGTGCGCAACATGGGAACGATCGGCGGCTCGGTCGCGAATGCCGACCCGGCCGCCTGCTATCCGGCCGGCGTGCTGGCGCTCGACGCGACGATCCGCACCACCGACCGCGAGATCCCTGCCGACGCTTTCTTCACCGGCCTGTACGACACGGCCCTGAAGCCCGGCGAAATGATCACCGCCGTCACCTTTCCGCAGGTGCGGCGCGCGGCCTACATCAAGTACAAGCAGCAGGCCTCGCGCTTCGCTCTGGTCGGCGTGTGCGTCGCGCAGCTCCCGAGCGGTGTGCGGGTGGCCGTCACCGGCGCCAAATCGCATGTGTTCCGCGCCACCGAGATCGAGACGGC
>CAXSGM010000048.1:0-19767 GCA_964236915.1 uncultured Rhizobacter sp. | reverse complement strand
TGGCCGTCACCGGCGCCAAATCGCATGTGTTCCGCGCCACCGAGATCGAGACGGCGCTGGCGCAGAGCTTCACGCCGGCGGCGGCGAAAGCCGTGAAAATGCCGACGACCGGCATCAACGCCGATCTGCATGCAACCGCCGAATACCGCGCCGCGATGATCAGCGTGATGGCGGCGCGCGCCGTCGAGGTGGCCGCACGTCGCTGAGGGAACGCCAACTTCCCTTTCCCCGCGCGGAAGATGTGCTCCCTCTCTCCCCGCATGGAGACGTGCTCCTCTCCCTCGCGGGAGATTTGCCTCTCTTCTCGGGAGGTATTTGCCCCCTCCCGCTCCCGGGAGATTTGCCCCCGCACGCTCGCGCAAGATTTACCCCCTCTCCCGCTCGCGGGAGAGGGTTGGGGTGAGGGCCGCGGGAGAGAAAGGGCCCGAAAACCGACCCCCGAGCCCTCTCGCCCTCACCCCAGCCCTCTCCCGCCAGCGGGAGAGGGAGCCATACTGCCGCCCACCATCGAAGGGACAGCCCCATGTGGCATCGAGAACACGGTATCGACACACGCGCCGACCCGGTGCGAATCTGGGCCCTCTGGAGCGATGTCGCCGGTTGGCCGCGCTGGAACGCGGGCGTCGAGAAGGCCGTGCTGAACGGCCCGTTCGCCGACGGCTCGACCTTTGAGATGACAGTGCCCGGCCAGTCGCTGCTGACGAGCCGCCTCGTCGATGTCCGGCCCAACGAGTCGTTCACCGACGAGACCGTCGTCGGGCCGGTGCGCGTGCGGGTTGCGCACCGGATCGTGCCGCTGTCGTCCGACCGGATCCGGATCACCTACGTCGCCGAGGTCGAGGGTGACGATGCGGAAGCCGTCGGCGAGGCGGTCAGCGCCGATTTCACAAAGGTGCTGGCCGGGTTGAAGGCGCTCGCCGAGCAGGCGCCATGAGACCGCTGGGCCGCCGCGAGCCTGTCCTGGTCGCAGTCGAAGAGGGGGAGTACCGCAGCGCGCTGCGCGAAGGCAGCTCACCGAGCGGTTCCCCCGCTTCGACCGCCGGGTTCCCGCGGTCCGCGGAGAGATGACCGGCGGCATCGAGCCGCCCGCGTCGGTCGATGCGGTCGTCGAACTGCTCGGCGCCCATCGCTACGTCGCCGATCGGCGCCTTGCCACGGCGGTGTACCTCGCGCTCGCACTGAAGCGCCCGCTCTTCCTGGAGGGCGAGCCCGGGGTCGGCAAGACCGAGCTTGCCAAGACGCTCGCCAGCGCCCTCGATACGTCGCTGCTGCGCATCCAGTGCTACGAAGGCCTCGACATCGCCCAGGCGGCGTACGAGTGGAACGTCGCGCGCCAGATGGTCGAGATCCGCCTCGCCGAAGCGGCGCACGCCGTCCACGGACCGGGCGATCGCGAACGGCTCGCCGCGACGCTTTATTCCCGCGAGATGCTGATCGAGCGCCCGTTGCTGCAGGCGCTGGTCCAGCCGCGCTCGCCGGTGCTGCTGATCGACGAACTCGACCGCGCCGACGAGCCCTTCGACGCCTTTTTGCTCGAGGTGCTCGCCGAGAACCAGCTGACGATCCCCGAGTACGGCACGGTGCGCGCCGCCGCGCCGCCGATCACGATCGTCACCTCGAACCGGACGCGCGAGATCCACGACGCGCTGAAGCGCCGCTGCCTCTACCACTGGCTCGACTTTCCGACGCTCGAACGCGAGCTCGAGATCGTGCGGCTGAAGGCGCCGGGTGCCGACGCGCGGCTTTCGCACCAGGTCGTGGCCTTCGTCCAGCGCATGCGCACCCTCGACCTGTTCAAGTCGCCCGGCGTCGCCGAGACGATCGACTGGATCAACGCGCTGGTGGCGCTCGACACGCTTTCGCTCGACCCGGACGCCGTCAGCGATACGCTCGGGGTGCTGTTGAAGCACAAGGACGACCTCGCAAAGCTGCAAGGCCCGGCGCTCGCGCAGCTGCTCGCCGACGCCGAGGTGGCTGGTCGGAGCTGACCGGAAAGGAAGGCGCTGGCGTCCCGACGCGCTTGACCAATTGCATCGTTGTCCATACAGTGGACATGTACACCGGCACTTGAAAGCTTCGATATGGCAACGGCTGTTCAGCGAATCGTGGTTCAAGCGACGACCCAAGACAAGAAGGCGATCGCTGCGAAGGCGAAGAAGCTCGACCTTCCGGTGTCGGAGTTGATGCGGCGCGGCGCCTTTGCGTACGAGTCGGCCGATGCCGACGCCGAGTTGGGCGCTCTTGCCGATGCGGCGAAAGGCGCCGCCGACCGGGCCGGAGCAGCCATCGACGATGCGCTCGACTTCATCGATGCGAGCAACAAGCGAATCGTCGCAATGGAATCGAAGGCCGCAAAGCCGGTGGCTCGCAAGGCTGCCTGATGGGCGTCACCGACAAGGTCTGGGGTGCGCTGACGTCGATGATCAAGCTCGAGGACAAGGTGAACCGGCAGGTCGAGGGCATGAAGCTGCAGCAGCAGAAGATCGAAGATCTCACGGGTCGCGTGATCCGGTTGGAAGCCCAGCTGGAACTGCTCACGGGCGCTGCGCTTGCAAAGAGAATCCGAGCCGATTGAGCCCGTCGGCCGGGCCCGTGCGGACAGTGCTGCGCGATCATCATCTCCGGCGGCAGATCGAAGCGCCGTCCCCATGTTCGCCCCCAACGTCGCCCACTTCGCCCGCATCCTGCGCCGCGCCGGCATTCCGGTCGGGCCCGACCGGGTGCTTGCCGCGCTCGACGCCATCGAGAAGGTCGGTCTGGAGCGCCGCGACGATGTGCACGCTGCGCTTTCCGCCGTGATGCTCGACCGCCACGAGCAGCAGCACCTGTTCGACGCCGCCTTCGACGCGTTCTGGCGCGACCCGAAGCTCGTCGAGCAGATGATGCGGTTGCTGTTGCCGGCGGTCAGCGGCCGCGGTGAGAAGTCGCGGCCCGCGCGGTCACAACGGCTGGCCGAGGCGCTCGCCCCGTCCGGGAACCCGTCCGCGGGCGCGGCATCGAATCCGTCCGACGACCGCCACGACTTCGAAGCCACGCTCACCTTCTCCGACCGCGAGCGCCTGCAGCAGGCCGATTTCGAGACGATGACCAACGCCGAATTCGCGCTCGCCAAGCGTCTCGCCGAGGAGCTGCCGCCGCCGTTCGAGCCGGTGACACGCCGTCGCCACGAGCGCGTCGCCGGCCGGAGACCGGGCAGCCGGATCGACCTGCGCGCGACGCTGCATGCCATGCCGCGCCAGCCGGCGACGCTCGTGCCCGCCTACACGCGCCCGCGCCGTGAATGGCCGACGCTCGTCGTGCTGCTCGACATCTCGGGCTCGATGGAGCGCTACGCCCGGCTCCTGCTGCACTACGTCCACGGGCTGACGCGCCGCCATCTCCGGGTCCACACGCTGACTTTCGGCACGCGACTCACCAACATCACGCGGAGCCTGCGCCATCGCGATCCCGACCTCGCCCTCGCCGCTGCCGACCGCCAGGTCAGCGACTGGAAGGGCGGCACGCGCATCGCGACCTGCCTCGACGAGTTCAACCGCGTCTGGGCGCGGCGCCTGCTCGGCTCGAATGCCGCGGTGCTGCTGATGACCGACGGCCTCGACCGCGACGAGCACGGCGACCTCGGCCGCAGCGCCGCACAGCTCGCCCGGCTCGCCCATCGTGTCGTCTGGCTGAACCCGCTGCTGCGCTTCGACGGCTTCGAGCCGCGCGCCGCGGGCATCCGCGCGATCCTGCCGCACGTCGATCGCTTCCTGCCGGTTCACAATCTGGCGAGCCTGGCGAGCCTGGCGAGCCTGGCGAGCCTGGCGGACCTGGAGCGCGCGTTGCGAACCCCGCCGGTCGGCGCGGCCGCAGCCCGGATGCGCCTTTTGGCGTAACTTCCGGTCTGCACGAAAATCGAGCCGCGCGCCGCTCGCGGCGCCCCATCATCCCGAGGCGCATCCCATGGAATTGCAAGGCGAACGCTCGATCCCCGCGTCGGTCACGACCACCTGGGCGGCGCTCAACGACGCCGAGTTCCTGAAAAGCTGCATCGCCAATTGCGAGTCGCTCGAGCGCACCGATGCCGACACGCTCGTCGCGGTCGTCGCCATGAAGGTCGGCCCGGTGAGCGCGCGCTTCAAGGGCAAGCTCACGATCAGCAACGTCCTGGCGCCGAACAGCTACACCATCGCGTTCGAAGGGCAGGGCGGTGTCGCCGGCTTCGGCAAGGGCTCGGCGGATGTGGCCCTAACGCCGGCGGGCGAGCACCAGACAACCCTCGCCTACCTTGCCCGCGCCAGCGTCGGGGGCAAGATCGCGCAGATCGGCTCGCGCCTGATCGATTCGGCCGCCTCCAAGATCGCCGACGATTTTTTCACTGCCTTCGTGACGCAGATGGAAGCGCGCGGCGCCGCGTCGGCGGCCGGCCAGACGACCGCATCCGGCGACTTGGGCCATGGGGCCGACACGGCAACGGTCCCGGGCGTGCCGGGCGGCGCGATCCGCTGACCGGCGCCGGGCGCACCGACCTGCCGACCCGTCGATGGACAGCCTCGATCTGCAGGTGCTTGCGCAGGCCCGCGAGTGGTTTCACGAAGGCCGGCGCGTCTGGCTCGTGACCGTGCTCGAAACCTGGGGCTCGGCACCGCGGCCACCGGGCGCCTTGCTGGCGCTGCGCGACGACGGCCTCGTCGCCGGTTCGGTGTCGGGTGGCTGCGTCGAGGACGACCTGATCGACCGCCTGCGCCATGGCGAGCGGGTCGGCGTGCCGTCGCTGATCGCCTACGGGGTGACGAAGGAGGAGGCCGCGCGCTTCGGCTTGCCGTGCGGCGGCAACCTGCGGCTGGTGCAGGAACCGCTGGCGGAGGTGAGCTGGATCGATGCGATTTTCGAGCGCACCGCCCGCCACGAACTGGTCGCGCGGCGGATGACGCTCGCGACCGGTGCGGTCACGGTCGAGCCCGCCGCCCGTGGCGACGGCTTCACCTTCGACGGCAAAGAGCTGGTCGCGCTGTTCGGCCCGCGCTGGCGGCTCCTCATCATCGGCGCCGGGCAGCTCTCGCGGGCGGTGGCACAGATCGCGCTGATGCTCGATTTCGAGGTGATCTGCTGCGATCCGCGCGAGGAGTACCACCTCACCTGGGACATTCCCGGAACGACCTTCAGCCGGGCCATGCCCGACGATCTGGTGCTCGAGCTGCAGCTCGACCCGCACAGCGCGGTCGTCGCGGTCACGCACGACCCGAAGCTCGACGACCTCGTGCTGCTCGAGGCCTGCAAGTCACCGGCGTTCTACATCGGCGCGCTCGGCTCGCGCGGCAACACCGCCAAGCGCCGCGAACGACTGGCGCTGTTCGACCTGACGCCCGCGCAGATCGATCGCCTGCACGGACCGATCGGCCTCGACATCGGCGCCCGGACGCCGGCCGAGATCGCCGTCGCCATCGTCGCCGAGATCGTCGCGGTCAAGAACGGCGTCGCCTTGACGCAGAAGAAGGCGGGGTCGGCGATGCCGGCCGCCGACGTCTCGCGGCAGTGACGCGCCGGCCCGGTTCGGCGCTCGGCGGGGACGACGGCCGTCGCGGCCCGCGAACTACAGCTGGAACCCGGTCCAGAGCACCAGCCCTTCCGCGATATCGGCGAAGAAGCGGGCGCGGCGCGGCCTGAGGCGCTTCGCCGGCCGTTGCTCCTGGGCGAACCAGGCGCTGAAGCCGGCGATCGCCTCGGGGTCGTGGAAGGCGGCCATGAGCTCGTAATTCAGAAACAGGCTCCGGCTGTCGAGGTTCGCCGAGCCGGCCAGCGCCAGCACGTCGTCGACCACGATCAGCTTGGCGTGGATCATGTGCGGCACCGTCCAGAGACGGCCGCCGGCGGCGGCCAGCGCCCGCAACGCGCGGCGCCGTGCGATGTCGGACATCCGGTGGTTCGAGCGCTGGGGGATCAGCAGATCGACCTCGACGCCGCGGCGCGCGGCCAGGCACAGCGCGGCGAGCAGCGCGGCATCGGGAACGAAGTACGGCGTGACCATCGCGATCCGGCGCGTCGCCCGGTAAGCGGCGGTGACGGCCAGCGAGTACACCGTGTCGTCGACCTGGTCCGGACCCGAAGCGATCAGCTGGGCGCCGGTGCCGGCGATCGGCTGCGGGCCGGGGCCGGCATGACCGACCGCGGCGGTGACGGGCCGGGGCCGCTCGGCCGGCCGCATTCCCGGCGGGGCGGCCCCGGCCGTCGCCGCCGGCCCCGACCGCACGGGCCCGGTGACCTTGCTTCCGGACACCGCCAGGCGCCGCCGGCGCTTGCGCCCATGCGCGAAGGCCCAGTCGTGCTCGAACATCTGCCGCGCCTGCTCGACGAAGGGCCCGGCGATGTCGAAGGTCAGGTCGTGCCAGGCGCGCGTTCCCTCCGCGCCGTCGAAGTACTCGGTGGCGAGGTTGCGGCCGCCGCACCAGAGCCGAGCGTTCGGGTGGCCGGCATCGGCGATCAGCAGTTTGCGGTGGTCGCGCAGGTTGCTCCGGCCCTGCAGTGGGGCGTGGATCGGCGGCACGAACAGGATGTGCTCGGCGCCGGCTTCGTCGAGCGGCTCGAAGCTCGGGCGGCGGCTCATCATGCTGCCGAGACCGTCGAGCATCAGCCGCACCTTGACGCCGGCACGCGCCTTCGCCGCGAGCCGCTCGACCACGTCCTTGCCGATCGGGTCGCGCCCGAGGATGAAGGTGCAGAGGTCGATCGAGTGCTGCGCATCCTCGATCGTCCGGCGGAGCGCGAGCAAGGCGTCGCGGCCGCCGGCATGGATGTGCAGCCGTTCGTAAGCGACCGGCGCCGGTTGCCCGAGCGCCAGCGCGGTCTGGATCGCCCACGGGCCGCTCACGTCGGTGGCGGGCTTGGGTGGTTCGTCGTTGTCGGTGCGCGGCTGTTTGCGCGAGCCGAAAGTCAGGAACGCCGGCAGCGCGATGTAGGGCACGAGCAGGATGAACAGCACCCAGGCGATCGCCGCGGCCGGATGCCGGCGTTGCTGCATCACGTGCGCGGTGATCGTGTAGAGCGCCACCGCGATGAGCGTGACGGCGCCGTGCAGTGTCAACCAGTGGGCGGACGAGAACAGCGGCATCAGACGGGCTCCGGCGTGTGCGTCAGGCGGCGGTCGACGGCGCGCGCCGCCGGCGGACGCCGCCCACGATCGCCCGCATCCGGCGACCGAGCCCGCATCAGCGCGACTTGCGCGGTGGAATGCTCGGCGCGGCTTCGCCCGGCGCCGCGGTGAAGAGCTTGGCGGCCCGGCCCTTCAGTTCGAGCAGCTCGCTCGGCGTGACCGAGTACTGACCCGAAGCACGGTCGACGTCGACCCGGAACTCGACGTCCTTCTTGCCGTTGGTCAACAGGCCCGAGGTGAACTCGTACTCGGGATCGGCCGCCGGAAGGCCCGCGCCGGCCTGCTCCGGATCGTCGTAGGTCACCTCGCGGATCTCGCCGCTCGCCAGATCCAGCATGCCGGTGGACTCGATCACCGATTCGGCGAGTTCGTCGAAAATCCGGATCGGCAACTTCAGGTCCACATTCGTTCCTTGCCGACGAGGCCGCCGGGCGCGGAATTCTGCCATCGGGTGAGCGGTTCGGCGGCGCGCGCCGCCGAACCCGTTCTCAGGCGTTGCTGGTCGCCCGCACTTCCTCGATCGAGGTGATGCCGGCGATCACCTTGTCGATGCCGTCCTGGCGCAAGGTGCGCATGCCGGCGGCCAGCGCGGCGTGCTGCAGTTGCTCGGCGCTCGCGCGGGTCTGCACCAGACGGCGCAGCTCGCGCGAGACGGTCATCAACTCGTGCAAGCCGGCACGGCCCTTGTAGCCGGTGTCCTCGCACTCCTTGCAGCCGGTGCTCGCATGCAGCATCAGCCGGCCGTCGCGGCCGCTGCGCTGGATCCAGCCGGCGAGCACGGAATCGCGGCTGACCGGCGCTTCCTTGCCGAAAGCCTGCAGGTAGTCATCGAGCAGCTCTTCCTGTTGCTCGGGGCTCGCGGGGACGGTCGTCCGGCAATGCGGGCACAGCTTGCGCACCAGGCGCTGGGCCAGCACCGCGAGCAGCGAATCGCCGAAGTTGAACGGGTCGAGGCCCATGTCGAGCAAGCGGGTGACAGTCTCCGGGGCGCTGTTGGTGTGCAGCGTGCTCATCACCAGGTGGCCGGTCAGCGAGGCCTCGACCGCCATGCTCGCGGTTTCGGCATCGCGGATCTCGCCGACCATGATCACGTCCGGGTCGGCGCGCAGGAACGCGCGCAGCGCCTTCGCGAAGGTCCAGTCGATCTTCGGGTTGACCTGCACCTGGCGCAGCCCCGGCTGGGTGATTTCGACCGGATCCTCGGCGGTCCAGATCTTGCGCTCCGGCACGTTGATGTGGCTCAGCGCCGAATGCAGCGTGGTCGTCTTGCCCGAGCCGGTCGGGCCGACGCAGAGGACCATGCCGTACGGCCGTTCGACCGCCTGCTTCAGGCGCGTCAGGTTGTCGAACGACAGCCCGAGCCGGTCGACGGGAATAGGCTTGGCCGAGGCCAGAAGCCGCATCACGACATCTTCGAGGTTGTGGTTGGTCGGGATCGTCGCCACGCGCAGCTCGAGCTTGTGCTGCGGCGAGAACTTCGCGAAGTTGATCTTGCCGTCCTGGGGCTTGCGACGCTCGGAGATGTCGAGGTCGCACATGATCTTCACCCGCGCGATCAGCGCGTTGCGGTAGTTCGAGGGCAGCTCCAGGTAGCTGCGCAGGACGCCGTCCTTGCGAAAGCGCACGCGGATCTTTTCGCGGCCCGGGTAACTCTCGATGTGGATGTCGGAAGCGCCCTCCTTGTGGGCTTCGATGATCATGGTGTTCAGCAGTTTGACGAGCGAATTGTCCGACTGCTCGATCGGCTTTTCCTCGTCGAAGCCGGCGCGTTCGAGCTGCTCTTTCTCGAGCGTCTCGACCAGCTTGTCGGTGTCGTTCAGATCGAACTGCAGCGCGAAAGGGGCGGCTTCCGCGGCGCCCGCCGCCCAACCGTCGACCCCGCCCAGCTTGTCGTAGGCCGACTGCAGCACCGCTTCGATCGCGCGCGAGTGGGCCAGCACCGGCACGACCTTCATCTGCGCGCTGAACTCGACCTCGTCGACCGCCGAGCGGCGCCGCGCCGGGTCGTCGAGCGCGACGATGAGCCTGCCGTCGCGCACGAGCAGCGGCATCACCTTCAGCCGCATCGCGACCGCGAACGCGAGCTTCTTCAGTGCTTCGGGCTCGGCCGGGAAGGTGTCGATGTCGACCAGCGGATAGCCCATCTTGCGGGCCAGGGCGACCTGCAGATCCTCGCGCGAGACGACCCCCATCCGCACCAGCAGCTCGCCGAGCGGCACACTGCGATCGTTCTGCTGCTGCGCCAGCGCCTGCTTGAGCTGCGCCTCGCCGACCATGCCGAGCGAGATCAACGCCTCCCCGATCCTGACCATCGGCATCTTGGTCTGCTGCTCGATGGCCGCGAGCAATTGCGCCGAGCTCACGATCTGTTGGGTCAGCAACAGGTCGCCGAGTTTTCGGCCTCGAAGCTCTTGCTGGGCCCCGACCGCCTGCTCGATCTGTGCCGGGGTGGCGCTGTGCTGTTCGACGAGCAGCTCGCCGATCGAGGAGCCGATCTCGAAGGCGCGGTACGCGACCTTCGGGTAGAAGGTCCGCAGGACCGCACCGTCGTTCGCGGCGGCCAGAGCCGGGTCGCGAGCGGCGCAGGGCGGGAACAGGAACAGGCCGAAGTCGTTCTCGACGTGGCCGGTCGTCTCGCCGCTGATCTCGACGCCGGAAGCGAGCGTCAGCCGGAACGGCGAACAGCTTCGGTGCCCGAGGAGGCGCGCGTGCGGGTCCGCGGCGCCCACCGCCGACGGGCGCAGCGGGGTGGTCAGGATCAGCGCCCGGAACTGCTCGAAGCGCAGCGGCAGCGTCGTCCGCGCCGGCGGCAGCTGCACGTGGGCGACGCTCTCCTCGGGAACAAAAAAGGTCAGCCGACCGGTCGTGCGTTTGTCGTTCAGGCCGACGATCTCGCAGGGCAGCGGATCGGTCTGCACGGTGGCGACGGGATAGCTCACGAACGGTGGGGTCGGCCAGCGGAACGCTTCGCGGCTCAGCTTGTCGCCGGAATCGTCGGGCGGCGGCGGCACTGGCGCCCGCGCCGGCGCAGGCGCAGGCGTAGGCGTAGGCGCGCGCACCACCGGCAGCACCGACGGCGGTCCGCTGCGGGAGCGGGCCGTCATCGGCTCGAGCGTGAGGTCCCAGTCCAGCGGGGGCGACATGTTGGACATCGAAAGGCTTCCGGTTCTCCCGTAATGCGGGACGAGGGCAGGGTCGTGCCCGGATCGTGCGCCAGCCCGCGCCCGGCCGGTACCGGGAATTGACCGGCCCGCGCCCGGCTGTTCGCGGGGCCGAAGCGGCGTGGCCTCGATCGCGGCAAGCGATGTCGGGCGCCGCCGCGAAGCTCGAAAAACGGCCTGGGCTACACTGAGGCGCCGGCCCAGCAGCCTCCGCGCCAGGTCGGTTGGCCCCCTTTTTTCCGTCGGCCGTTGCATCGCCATGGACCTTCGGGACCGCCCCTTGACTCGGCCCGAGCCCCAGCACCGCACGCCCGCCCAGCAGCGGCCCGCCCGCACTGTTGCGCTGGTGGCGCTGGCGCTCGTCATCGCGACCTGGTTCGCGACCCTCGGCGCCCGCCACCTGCTCCCGTCCGACGAAGGCCGGTACGCCGAGATCGCTCGCGAGATGCAGGCGACGGGCGACTGGGTCACGATCCGCTACCAGGGCCTCAAGTACTTCGAAAAGCCGCCGTTCCAGATGTGGGCGACGGCGCTTGCCTACGACCTGTTCGGCGTCGGCGACTGGCAGGCACGGCTCTGGGCGGCGCTCGCCGGTCTGGCGGGCATCCTGGCGACGATGGCCGCGGCGTGGCGCTGGTTCGGCCGGCGTGCGGCATGGACCAGCGGGCTCGTGCTGCTGGCGGCGCCCGCCTGGAACCTCGGCGGCCACTTCAATGCGCTCGACATCGGCGTCTCCGGGGCACTCGCCTGGGTCCTTGCGGGCTTCCTGATCGCCCAGCACCCGGCGACCCCCGCCCCGCGGCGGCGCGGCTGGCTGCTCGGCGCCTGGTTCGCCATGGCGATCGCCGTGCTGACCAAGGGCTTGATCGGCATCGTGCTGCCCGGGCTGGTGCTCGCCATCTACACGCTCGCCGCGCGCGACTGGCAGCTCTGGCGGCGGCTCGCGTTGCTGCCAGGGTTCGCGCTCTTTCTGATCGTCGCGGCGCCGTGGTTCGTCCTGGTGTCGCTGCGCAACCCCGAGTTCCCGCAGTTCTTCTTCATCCACGAGCACCTGCAGCGCTACACCAGCACCGTCCACCATCGGAGTGCGCCGTTTTGGTATTTCGTGC
Organism: uncultured Rhizobacter sp.; assembly: GCA_964236915.1. Classification (GTDB taxonomy): domain Bacteria; phylum Pseudomonadota; class Gammaproteobacteria; order Burkholderiales; family Burkholderiaceae_C; genus LMDS01. Next base: position 8,368 of record CAXSGM010000048.1, on the reverse strand, counting down.
CGCAACTGCTGGTGGGTTTTTTGCCCTGGATCGGGCTCGGCTGGCGCGGCCGTGCCCTGCTGCGCGACGACCCGCGCGGCGGCGCGGCGATCGAGGACGACCGCCGCGGCCGGGCCGAGAGGCCGGACAAAAGAGGCCCCGGAGCGGAGGCGCAAGACGCCCGCCGCAGCGCTGCAGCGCGCAGCGCCGGCCCGATGCCGTTTCGACCCCGCCTGCTGCTCGCGATCTGGGCCGTGGCGATCTTCGTGTTCTTCAGCCTATCCGGCTCGAAGCTGCCCGGCTACATCCTGCCGGTCTACCCGGCGCTGGCGATCCTCGCGGCGCTCGCGCTGCAGCGGATCGATGTCGCGAGCTGGCGCCGGCAACTGGTCTGGATGACCGCGGTCGCGGCGCTCGGCCTCGTCGCCAGCCCGGTGCTCGGGCGTTTCGGAAGCGATACGACACCCAACGCGAGCTACCGCAGCTACGCGTTCTGGGCCGCGGCGATGTTCGCGGTGGCGCTCGCCGGACTGGCGCTCGCCTGGCGCTGGCGCCGCACCCGGATCGCCCCGAGCATTGCCGCCGCGGCGCTGGCGTGGTTCTTCGCCACGACGATCGGCATCGTCGGCCACGAGGCTTTCGGGCGCAACAGCTCGGGCGTCGATCTGGTTCCCGCGACGCTGGCGGCGGCGGCGCCGGGCATGCCGATCTACGCCGTGCGCCTTCTCGACCACACGCTGCCGTTCTACCTGCGCCGCACGCTGATTCCGGTCGAGGAGGCCGACGAACTCGAATTCGGCATCGGCCAGGAACCCGACAAGTGGCTGCCAACGCTCGCTGCCTTCGCCACGCGCTGGAAAACCGGCGGCCCGGCGCTGGCGATCATGAAGCCCGAGACCTTCGACCGGCTCCGGAGCGAGGGCTTGCCGATGCGGGTCGTCGTGCGCAGCCCGCGGCGCGTCGTCGTCGCCAACACCGAGCTTCCCGAGCCGAGCCGATGACGCCGAACACCTTCTTCCTGCTGCTCGTCGGCGTGCTGCTGAACGCCGGCGCGCAGTTGCTGTTGAAGGCCGGGGTGATGCCGCTCGGCGAGTTGACGCTGCAATCGTCGACGCTTTTCGACAACGCGCTGCGCGTCGCGCGTCAGCCGCAGGTGTGGGGCGGCCTGGCGTGCTACGTCGTCAGCGTCTGCATCTGGATCGTCGCGCTTTCGCGGGTCGATGTGTCGCTGGCCTACCCGATGCTTTCGCTCGGCTACGTCGTCAATGCGCTCATCGCCTGGCGCTTCTTCGGCGAAGCGCTCGGGCCGCAACGCTGGGCCGGGATGGCGATCATCCTGGTCGGCGTGCTGGTGATCTCGCGCTCGTGAGCGCGCCGGGGCCACGCGCCCGCGAGCAAATACCGTCTGGCTGACAATCGCGCCATGCCGTCCACCGCTTTCCTCCCCTTCACCCGCCCCGAGATCGACGCCGCCAGCATCGCCGCGGTCGGCGAGGTGCTGCGCTCGGGCTGGATCACCAACGGCCCGAAGACGCTCGCCTTCGAGCGCGCGCTGGGGGTGATGTTCGGCAGGCCGGTGCGGGCGTTCTCGAACGGCACGGCGACGATGGAGGTCGCGCTCCGGATCGCCGGCATCGGCCCGGGCGACGAGGTGATCACCACCGCGCTGACCTGGGTCGCGACCGCCAACGTGATCGTCGCGGTCGGCGCCACGCCGGTGTTCGTCGATGTCGATCCGGTGACGCGCAACATCGATCTCGCCGCGGTCGAGGCCGCGATTACCCCGAAGACCCGCGCGCTGCTGCCGGTGTACCTGGCGGGCCGGCCGGTCGACATGGACGCGCTGTACGCGCTGGCACGGCGCCACGGCCTGCGCGTCGTCGAGGATGCGGCGCAGGCGATCGATTCGCGCTGGCGGGGCGAGCGGATCGGCAGCCTGGGCGACCTGGTGAGCTTCAGCTTCCAGGCCAACAAGAACGTCACCTGCGCCGAGGGCGGCTGCCTGGTCGTCAACAACGCCGCCGAGGCCGAGCTCGCCGAGCGGTTGCGCCTCCAGGGCATCGTGCGCTCGGGCCTCGACGGCATGGACATGGCGGAGCCCGGCGGCAAGTTCAACCTGACCGACATCAACGCGACGATCGGGCTCGGCCAGCTGGCGCGGCTCGAGGCGATCACGCGGCGCCGCGCCGAACTCGCCGGACTCTACTTCGAGGCCGCCGCGGACGCCGGCCTCGCCGATCTCGGCATCGAGCTGCCGCTGCCGACGACACACGCCGGCGCGACCACCAACTGGCACATGTTCCAGGTGGCGCTGCCGGTCGCGCGGATCGAAGGCGGCCGGGCGGCGGTGATGCAGCGGCTCCTCGATGCGGGCATCGGCACCGGCGTGCACTACCCGGCGCTGCATCTCTTCAGTTATTACCGCTCGCTAGGCTGGCGCGACGGCATGCTGCCGCACACCGAACGCCTCGGCCGCAGCCTGCTGACCCTGCCGCTTTTCCCGTCGATGGCCGATGCCGATGTCGGTCGCGTCTGCTCGGCGCTGGCGACGGCCTGCCGCGAGCAGGTGGCGTGATGAGCGCCGCGGCCATGCAACCAGCCTCGGCACCGGTGCCGGCCACCCTCCCGGTGCGGACCGCCGATCGCCCCGAGATGCTCTCGATCGTGATCCCGGTCTACAACGAAGAGGCCGTGCTGCCGCGGCTGTTCGAGCGGCTGTACGCGGTGATGGACGCGCTCGCCGTCCGCTACGAGATCATCTTCGTCGACGACGGCAGCAAGGACCGCTCGCGCCAGATCCTCGCCCGGCAGCAGCGCGCCCGGCCCGACGTGACGCGGGTCGTGATCTTCAACGGCAACTTCGGCCAGCACATGGCGATCTCCGCCGGTTTCCAGCAGGTGCGCGGCACGATCGCGATCACGCTCGATGCCGACCTGCAGAACCCGCCGGAAGAAATCCCGCGCCTCGTGGCCGCGATCCACGCCGGCCATGATTACGTCGGCAGCGTGCGGCGCGATCGTCACGACTCGGCGTTTCGGCGCCACGCCTCGCGCCTGATGAACGCCTTTCGCGAACGCACGACGCGCATCCACATGACCGACCAGGGCTGCATGCTGCGCGCCTACGACCGCGCGCTGATCGACACGCTGAATGCCTGCTCGGAGGTCAACACCTTCATCCCGGCGCTCGCCTATTCGTTCGCCGCCGCGCCTACCGAGATCGACGTCGATCACGAGAATCGCCACGCCGGCGAATCGAAGTACTCGCTCTACAAGCTGATCCGGCTCAATTTCGATCTCATCACCGGCTTTTCGATCGCCCCGCTGCAGTGGTTCTCGATCCTCGGCACCGCGCTGTCGCTGGCTTCGGGCGCGCTGTTCGTGCTGCTGCTGCTGCGGCGCTTCCTGATCGGGGCCGAGGTCGAGGGCGTCTTCACGCTCTTCGCGCTGCAGTTCTGCGTGCTCGGCATCGTGCTCTTCGGCATCGGGCTGATGGGCGAGTACGTCGGGCGGATTCTCGAGGAGGTGCGCAACCGCCCGCGCTACCGGATCAGCGCGGTGCTCGATGCGACGCCGACGCGCGCGCTGGCTTCGGCGGATGCGGTCGTCGGCACGAACGTCGATCAGAGCGCCGACACGAACGTCGATCAGAGCGTCGATCAGAGCGCGGGCCCGAGCGCCGACACCGCGACGAATCTGGCGGCCAATACGGCGACGCTGGCAACCGTATCGTCGCTGCCAGCGCGGGGGCCGGCCGTATGAAAGCCGTCGTCTTCGCCTATTCGAACGTCGGCGACCGTTGCCTGCGCGTGCTCGCGGCCCGTGGCGTCGAGGTGGCGCTCGTCGTCACCCATCGTGACCATCCCGGCGAAACGCTCTGGTTCGCACGCGTCGCCGACACCGCCACCGAGCTCGGACTGCCGGTGATTTACGCCGAGGATCACGACGCCGGATCGCTGACGGCGCAGGTCGCGCAGATCTCGCCGGATGCGATCTTCTCGTTCTACTACCGCAACCTGCTGCCCGGGGCGATCCTCGCGCTCGCTCCGAACCGCGCCTTCAACCTCCACGGCTCGCTGCTGCCGCATTACCGTGGCCGGGCGCCGACCAACTGGGCCGTGCTGCACGGCGCGACCGAGACCGGCGCGACGCTGCACGAGATGGTCGAAAAGCCCGACGCCGGCCTGATCGTCGGGCAGAGCGCCGTCCCGATCCTGCCCGACGACACGGCGCAGCAGGTGTTCGACAAGGTGACCGTCGCCGCCGAACAGGTGCTGTGGCGGGCGCTGCCCGAGATCGTCGCCGGCCGGCACCCGCGGTTGCCGAACGAGATCGCGGTCGGCAGTTACTTCTCGCGGCGCACGCCGGAAGACGGGCGGATCGACTGGTCGCGCCCGGCGAGCGAGGTCTACAACCTGATTCGTGCGGTCGCGCCGCCGTACCCGGGCGCCTTCACCGAGCTCGGCGGCCGGCGCCTGATCGTCGCCGCGGCGCGCCGGCTCGCACCGGAGTCCCTGCCCGCGGCGGCGACCGCGGGCCGGGCACCCGGTCTGCACGTCCTCGCCGGCCGCATCGTCGGCATCTGCGGCGACGGCGGGCTGATCGACGTGCGCGAGCTGCAAGTCGTCGGCGTCGCCGGCCCCAACGTCGCGCCCATCGATGCCTCCACCCTCGAATCGCTGATCGTCGGATCGGCCGCCCCGGCATGAAGAAAGTTTTGATCCTCGGCGTCAACGGCTTCATCGGCCACCACCTGAGCCGCCGCATCCTCGACACGACCGACTGGCACGTCTACGGAATGGACCTCGGCTCCGACCGGCTCGACGGCCTGGTCGCGCACCCGCGGATGCACTTCTTCGAGGGCGACATCACGATCAACAAGGAGTGGATCGAATACCACGTGCGGAAGTGCGACGTGGTGCTGCCGCTCGTCGCGATCGCGACGCCGGCGACCTACGTGCGCGAGCCGCTGCGCGTCTTCGAGCTCGATTTCGAAGCCAATCTGCCGATCGTCCGGGCGGCGCTGAAGTACAAGAAACACCTCGTTTTCCCGTCGACCTCCGAGGTCTACGGCATGTGCCCCGACGCCGAGTTCGACCCCGAAACCTCGAACCTCGTCTACGGCCCGGTGACCACGCCGCGCTGGATCTACGCCTGCTCCAAGCAGCTGATGGACCGCGTGATCGTCGCCTACGGCATGGAGCAGGGCCTGAACTACACGCTGTTCCGCCCGTTCAACTGGATCGGCTCGGGGCTCGATTCTTTGTTCGAGTCGAAGGAGGGATCCTCGCGCGTCGTCACCCAGTTCCTCGGCCAGATCGTCCGCGGCGAACCGATCAGCCTGGTCGATGGAGGGTCGCAGCGCCGCGCCTTCGCCGACGTGTCCGACGGCGTCGCGGCGCTGGTCAAGATGATCGAGAACGCCGGCGGCGTCGCCTCGGGCCGCATCTATAACGTCGGCAACCCGGCGAGCCACTACTCGGTGCGCGAACTCGCCGAGATGATGCTGGCGATGGCCGCGACCTATCCCGAATACGCCGAGGGCGCAAAGAAGAGCCGCCTGGTCGACACCTCGGCGACGACCTTCTACGGCGTCGGCTACCAGGACGTGCAGAACCGCCTGCCGAAGATCGACGCGACGATGAAGGAGCTCGACTGGCGCCCCGAGGTCGATATGCAGGCCTCGCTGCGGGCGATCTTCGAGTCGTACCGCGGCCGGGTCGCCGAGGCGCAGGGGCTCGTCAATTAGGCCGGGCTGCAGGTAGCGCGAGCCGATGGCAACGATCGCGCTCAAGGTCGACGTCGACACCCACCGCGGCACGACCGAAGGCGTGCCGCGGTTGCTCGAGGTGCTCGCGCGCCACGGCGTGCGCGCGACTTTTCTGTTCAGCCTCGGCCCGGACCACACCGGCTGGGCGCTGCGGCGGGCGTTCCGGCCCGGTTTTCTGACCAAGGTGTCGCGCACCTCGGTCGTCAAGCATTACGGCCTGCGCACGCTGATGTACGGCGTGCTGCTGCCGGCACCGACGATTTTCCGCCGCGCCGCCGCGCCGATGCGGGCGGTGCGCGCCGCCGGCCATCCCTGCGGCCTGCACGCCTGGGACCACGTCGTCTGGCACGACAACGTCCGGCAGCGCGACGCCGCGTGGACGAGCGCCCAGCTCGGGCAGGCATATGCCGCCTTCGTCGAGGTCTTCGGCGTTCCGCCCACGACCCACGGCGCCGCCGGCTGGCAGACCAACGCGGTCGCGCTCCGCCAGATCGACGCCTGGGGCATGGCCTACGCGTCGGACGGCCGCGGCGATGGCCCGTACGTGCCGATCGTCGATGGCGTGCGGCTGCGCCATGTGCAGATGCCGACCACGCTGCCGACCTTCGACGAGCTGATCGGCCGCGACGGGGTGGAGGAGGGCGATGTCGAGAGGGCGCTGCTGACGCGCACCGAATCCGCCCGCGACCACGTTTTCACGCTGCACGCCGAACTCGAGGGCGGTCTGCTGGCGCCGGCCTTCGATCGCCTGCTCGGCGGCTGGCGGGCCCAGGGGCATCGCCTGGTCGCGCTCGACGAGGCTTTTCGGGCGCTCGATCTCGCGGCTTTGCGTGCGGCGCCGATCGCCTGGGGGACGGTGGCCGGCAGGAGCGGCGAGCTTGTTGTCGAGCCGAAGCCTACCGCCTAAGCCGGTCTTCAAGCTGATAGCCTCGAATTGAACGTCAGCTCCCGAATCCGACCGCATGAGCACCGTCACCGTCCGTCAAGCGATCCTTGCCGATCTCGAAGGGTTGGTGCCTTTGTTCGACGGCTATCGTCAGTTCTACGGCAAAGACGGCGACCTCGCGGCGGCCCGCGCCTTCTTGCTGTCTCGCTTCGATCATGGCGAGTCGGTTCTTTTCATTGCATACCAAGGCGATGTACCGGTCGGCTTCACCCAGCTCTATCCGAGCTTTTCATCGGTGTCGCTTGCGCGGGTGTTCATCCTGAACGACTTGTTCGTACATGAACAAGCTCGTCGAACTGGAACCGCCTCCAGGCTTCTCATTGCAGCCACCGAATATGCCGAGTCCACGGGAGCGGTACGGCTTTCGCTGAATACGGAGGTCACGAACGAAGCAGCTCAGGCGTTGTACCAGTCCCTGGGCTGGAAGCAGGACAAGCAGTTCTATGCCTACCACTTCGCAGTCGGAGGCTAGCTAGATTGGCAAGTGGAGTTGGCAATATGTGTCTACTGGTGGGCACATGCCGGCATATGCAGCAACATGGCGTTGCGCCGAAAATAGGGTTAAGCACTACTAATGCGATGCACCATCGTGCAATATCCACCCTCGACTGACACTGCACCGTCACATCTCAATGCGAAGCGGAAATAAGCAAGATTCCTCGAGAAGCAGCAATGAAGGCGAGACCTTGGGCTTTCGTATTTTGGCAGCACTCATTGCTGTTCCGGTGTTCGAACTTTCTCTGTTCCTTGGCTTCTACTCCGCCACGGGCTCATCCAGATCAACGTACCTCTTCTTCTTGATTCCGGCCTGGGTGCACATCACCTATGTTGTTGCAGCCGTAGTTGTGGGTTTGTTGTTCGGCTTCAACGGCATCACCTGGCTTCTTGGGCATCTGTTCCTTACACACTTCGAGCGAGACAGGAACGAGCGCATTACGGTCGCCCTTTGGGCTGCCATCCTCGCACTTGGCGGCCTTGGCTACCTCTTGGCTCGGTGATGCCTAACCTTCGTTCGAGGCGAGGTCCAACGGCGTGGCACTTGGCCCGCGAGCACCTTCGCTCATCATGCGCCTCGCGGGCCAAGCACTACACCGTCGGTTCCGCCTTAACGCGAACGTTAGGCCAGTTCGAATACCGGGACGCATCTTTTTGACAGATCGACCTTGTTTGAAATGCTGCTGCAGCCACGGAGCGTGCAGGCCGCCTGTCCTACCGGCAGTCGGCGAACCAGTTGAGCACTTCGACATGTCTCTCGTCCACGGCACTGCCGGGCTGCTCGTCCTTCGGCGGCCAGCGCATCGGCTGCCGCGTTCGACCAGCCGGTTTCGCGTTTTTGCCAGCAATCTCGCAGCACGTGCGCTCAATGCCGGGCCGTGTGGGCTTCGGGTCGTGCTGCGCGCTCGTGCGGCGCTTCGAGAGGTGGTGCTCGTTCACGCCCGTCGGTGGCTCGCCCATGGCCGGTATTCGTCGCGGTCTGTATTCGGCGCCGTAGTTTTCCGGGCACCCGGCGTCATCAAACCGTCGGTGCACCGCAGCGGTCTGCGCGTTGTACTCTCCGCGTAGGTTCAACCAGCAAGTGCAACTTTGATTATGAGTGGTAGTACAGGCTTGCGGGCGTTTGGAACCCCAGTCGTTTGCGTGGCCGGTTATTCAAGTCGTCACTGATGTTGTCG
>CAXSGM010000047.1:0-22145 GCA_964236915.1 uncultured Rhizobacter sp. | reverse complement strand
AGGCCGAACGCGTCCCAGCCCATCGGCATCAGCACGTTCATGCCTTTCATCCGCAACTGGCGCGTCAACATGTCGTTGATCGTGTAGTTGCGGACGTGACCCATGTGCAGCTTGCCGCTCGGATAAGGCAGCATCGAGCAGGCATAGAACTTCGGCCGCTCGAGATCCTCGACGACCCGGTACGCATCGGCGGCGGCCCAGTCGGCCTGCGCGGACCGCTCGATCTCGTCGGGGTGGAACTCGGCGTTCATGGCGCGTGGAGAATGGGCGCGCGGGCGGCGCGAACGAACCCCCGCGAGACCGCGCGGGGCGTTGCTTCGATTATAGGAAGCGCGTTGTTGCAGTGCATCAACGTCGGCGGCCGGCGGCCGCCTCACCCACCGATTTCCCACCATGCCCGACCGCTCGCCCGCCGCCCGCGCCGCCGTCGACCGAACCCGCCGCTGGCTCGACGCCGCGGTCGTCGGCCTGCGTCTGTGCCCGTTCGCCGGCGTGCCGCTGGCCAGGGGTCGGGCGCGCCTGGCGGTCTGCGAGAGCGACGACCCGCGCGGCGTCTACAGCGCGCTGATGGGCGAGATGACACGGCTCGCGGCGGCCGACCCAGCCGAGCTCGAAACCACGCTTCTGATCGTCCCCGACGCGCTTCTCGACTTCGACGATTTCAACGACTTCCTGGGCGCCGCCGACGCCGCGCTGGCCGACCTCGGCCTCGAGGGAACACTGCAGATCGCGAGCTTCCACCCCGATTACCGCTTCGCCGATGCCCCGCCCGACGCCCTCTCGAACGCCACCAACCGCTCGCCCCATCCCACGCTGCAGCTGTTGCGTGAAGCGAGCGTCACGCGGGCCGCGGCGACCGGACCGGACGCCGCCGCGATCGTCGCTGGGAACCTCGCGACGCTCGAGGCGCTCGGCATCGAGGGCTGGGCCGTGCTGCGGCGCGCCTGGTCGCGCTGAGCCGGCCGCTCAGCGCCTATCCTTCGCCGCATGCTGACTTTCGACGCCATAGAACTCGCCGCCCGCCGGATCGCCGGCGTCGCCCACCATACGCCCGTGCTCAGCTCGCGAACACTGGATGCGCAGCTCGGCTGCACGGTCTTGATGAAGGCCGAGAACTTCCAGCGGATGGGCGCCTTCAAGTTTCGCGGCGGCTACAACGCGGTCGCGGCGCTCAGCCCGGCCGAACGCGCGCGCGGCGTGGTCGCGTTCTCGTCGGGCAACCATGCACAGGCCGTGGCGCTCGCGGCCCGGCTCCACGACTGCCGGGCGACGATCGTGATGCCCGCGGACGCGCCGCCGACCAAGCTCGCCGCCACCCGCGGCTACGGCGCCGAAGTCGTGCTCTACGACCGCTACCGGGAGGACCGCGCGGCGATCGCCCGCGCGCTGGTCGAGGACCGCGGGGCACATCTGATTCCGCCGTTCGACCATCTGGCGGTGATGGCCGGCGCCGGCACCGCCGCGCTCGAGCTTATCGACGAAGCCGGGCCGCTCGACGCGCTCATCGTCTGCGCCGGCGGCGGCGGTTTCCTTTCAGGCTGCGCGGTGGCGGCGAAGCACCGGCTGCCCGGCATCCGCATCTACGGTGCCGAGCCCGAACGCGGCGACGACATGCGGCGCTCGTTGCAAGCCGGCCGGATCGTCACGATCGACGTGCCGCGCACGATCTGCGACGGCCAGCAGACGCAGGCGGTCGGCGTCCAACCGTTCGAAGTGATACGGGCGCTGGTCGACGAGGTGCTGACCGTGGGCGACCCGGCCGTCGTCGAGGCGATGCGCTTCGCGTTCGAGCGGATGAAGATCGTGCTCGAGCCTTCAGGCGCCTGCGCGCTCGCGGCGCTGAGGGTCCACGCCGAGCGCTTCGCCGGCCAGCGCGTCGGCATCACGCTGTCGGGCGGCAATATCGGCATCGAGCGCTTCGTCGCGCTCATGACCGGTGCCGAGCCGGTCGACTGACGGACACGGAGCCGACGCCGCTGCCGGTTCAGCGCCCGCCAGCCGCCGTGCCGCCGCCCGGCTCGGTCACGAAGCCGACGCGGTTCAGGCCCGCTTTCTGCACCAGACCGATCACTTCGGCGACGCGTCCGTAGGGGACGCTCCGGTCGGCCCGAAGCTGCACTTCGGTCCCCGGGTCGGCGCGTGCGGCAGCGGCGATGCGCGCGGCGAACGCCGTCTCGTCGAGCATCTCGTCGCCGAGGTAGAGCCGGCCGGACGGATCGAGCGCCACGGCGACGAAGCGCGGCGCGTCGTTCGGCTGCGCGCCCTCGGCCCGCGGCAGGTCGAGCTTGAGGCTCGAGCTCATCAGCGGCGCGGTGATCATGAAGATGACGAGGAGCACCAGCATCACGTCGATCAGCGGCGTCATGTTGATCTCGCTGATCGGCGCCGCGCGCGGGCTGCGTTCGAGGCGGCCGAAAGCCATGGCGCTCCCCCGATCAGGCGGCGCCGCCGCCGGTGCCGACGCGGGTGCCTGCGTCAGTGCCCGTGCCGACGAGGTTGCCCGCGCGGGTGCCCATCATCTCGCGCAGGTCGTGGGCGAAGCCTTCCAGCTCGGCTTCGCTCCGCGCGACGAGTTGGCCGAACACGTTGTATGCGAGCACTGCCGGAATCGCGACCGCCAGACCGGCAGCGGTCATCACCAGGGCCTCACCGACCGGCCCGGCGACGCGCTCGATCGACATCGAGCCGGCCGCCGCGATGCCGATCAGCGCGTGGTAGATGCCCCAGACCGTGCCGAACAGGCCGATGAAGGGCGCGGTGCTGCCGATCGACGCGAGCACCACCTGGCCGAACTGGAGCTGCGCGACGACGCCGTGCAGCGCGTCGCGCAGGCGCCGGGTGAGCTGCGATTCGGCCTGGCCCTGCGCCGCGAGCGTGCCGTCCGGGGCGTCGGCGTTCGCCGCGTCGACCAGCGGCGCGAGCGCATGTTCGCGGTCGAAGGTCGCCAGCGCCGCGCGGCCGTCGGCGAGCGTCGGCGCGGCCCAGAACGCCGGGACCGCGCGCTCGATGTCGCGGCGCACGCGCCGCAGCAGCCAGCCCTTCCAGAAGATCAGCACCCAGGCGGCGATGGACATCAGCAAAAGGAGCCCGGCGACGCCGCGCTGGATCGCATCGCCCTCGTTCCAGAACGCCAGGAAGCCGCTCATCCGAGACCGAGCACCTCGGCCATGCCGTAGAGCCCGGGCGCGCGGCCGACCAGGAAGCGGGCGGCGCGGAGGCTGCCCTGCGCGTAGGTCGCGCGGCTGCTCGCGCGGTGCGTGATCTCGATGCGCTCGCCGGTGCCGGCGAAAAGCACCGTGTGGTCGCCGACGATGTCACCGCCCCGCACGGTCGCGAAGCCGATCGTCGACGGGTCGCGTTCGCCGGTGTGGCCCTCCCGGCCGTAGACCGCACAGGCCGCGAGGTCGCGGCCGAGCGCTGCGGCGATGGTCTCGCCCATCGCCAGCGCGGTGCCGCTCGGCGCGTCGACCTTGTGGCGGTGATGCGCCTCGACGATTTCGATGTCGTAGCCGCTCGCCAGAGCGCGTGCGGCGGTGTCGAGCAGCTTGAGCACGACGTTGACGCCGACGCTCATGTTGGGCGCCATCACGATCGCCAAGTGCGCGGCGTGGGCCGCGATCTGCGCCTTCTGCGCCGCGTCGAAGCCGGTCGTGCCGACAACCGCGGCGACACCGAACGCGCGGCACGCGGCCAGATGTGCCAGCGTGCCGGCGGGGCGGGTGAAATCGATCAGCACGTCGGCGTTGGCCAGGCCGGCGGGCAGATCGGCGCTGATCGCGACTCCGGCGGCACGGCCGAGAAAGGCCGCCGCGTCACTGCCGAGGGCGGGGCTGCCGGCGACATCGAAGGCACCGGCGAGGCGCAGATCGTCGGCGCCGAGCACCGCCTCGATCAGCATCCTGCCCATCCGGCCCGAGGCGCCGGCGACCGCGATCCGGGTCGGCGCCGTCACGCGGGCCGCCGGCCGACGGGCGCGAAGCCGGCGCCGCTCACGAGCTCGGCTCGAGCGGCGGGTAGACGCGGGTCGCGCCGACCGGTTCGATGGTCAGCAGCGCCGGCTTCGGCGGCGTGGGCAAGGCCTTCAGCTGCTCCGGCGACAGCTCGAGCGCGGGGGCGTTGCGCGGCGTCTTGAAGGTGTCGATCGAGGCGACGAACTCGCGCTCGGACGGCAGCTCGCCACCGGTGTCGATGCTCTTGAAGATGTCGGCGTCGAAACGGACGACGACGCGGCGCGCCTGCGGCTCGGCGCCCTGGCGGCGGATCGTGAAGACGTAATCCCAGCGGTCGGCGTGGAACACGTCGGCCACCAGCGGCGACCCCAGCACATCGCGGATCTGGGCCCGGTTCATGCCGGACCGGACCGCGGCGGCCTGCTCGCGGGTGATCACATTGCCCTGCACCACCTCGATGCGGTAGGGCGTGATGACGCCGAGGAAGCGGTCGGTCGACCACGAGGCCGGCATCGAGGGGAGGTACTGGCAGCCAGAGAGACCGAGCACGAGACCGGTCAGCACCGAAGCGGGCGCTACACGGCCGAGCCTTCGGGACCGACGCGCCCCGATAACCGAAGAAAAGGACATGGAACGGGACGCGCTTCGGGCGACGCCGGGGCTCGATATGATGATCGATTCTAAACGGCCCGAAACGGCCCCAAGCGGCCCTAGAACGGCCGATGTCGCCGATGCCCCACCGCCCGCTCGATCCGATCGGCCTCTCGCACGCCGACGAGCTGAAGAACAGCGGCCTCAAGGCGACCTTGCCGCGCATCAAGGTGCTCGAGGTCTTCCAGAAGACCGCGCAGCGCCACATGAGCGCCGAGGACGTCTTCAAGACCCTGCTGGCCGAGGGCGCGGATGTCGGCCTGGCGACGGTTTACCGCGTCCTGATGCAGTTCGAGCAGGCCGGCATCCTTTCGCGCAACCATTTCGAGAGCGGCAAGGCGGTTTTCGAGCTGAACGAGGGCCAGCACCACGACCACCTGGTATGCGTCGATTGCGGGCGGGTCGAGGAGTTTTTCGATTCCGAGATCGAGAAGCGCCAGCGCAGCGTGGCCCAGACGCGTGGCTTCGAGCTGCAGGACCATGCCCTGGCGCTTTACGCGAGTTGCACGAAGCGGAACTGCCCGCACCGGCCGCAGCGCTGACCGCGAGAATCAGCCCGTGCTCTGCATGGCGCGGGCGTGGCGTTCGAGAAACTCGCGGTAGGTGTCGATCCCGCGCAACTGCAGAATGGTGTTGCGCACCGCCGCCTCGACGAGCACCGCGAGGTTGCGGCCGGCCTCGACCGCGATCACGGTCTTGCGCACCGGCACGTCGAGGATCTCGTCGGAAAGCGGCTCGTGCGGCAGCCGCTCGAACTCGCGTTCCATCGTTTCCTTGCGGACCAGGTGCACGATCAGCTTCAGCCGCATCTTGCGACGCACCGCCGTCTCGCCGAAGATCGCCTTGATGTCGAGGAGGCCGATGCCGCGCACCTCGAGCAAATTGGCGAGCAGCTCGGGGCAGCGGCCTTCGAGCGCGGTCTGCGAAACCCGGTAGAGATCGACCGCGTCGTCGGCGACCAAGCCATGCCCGCGCGAAATCAGCTCGAGCCCGAGTTCGCTCTTGCCGAGCCCCGATTCGCCGGTGATAAGCACGCCGACGCCGAGGATGTCCATGAAAACGCCGTGCCGCGTCGTGCGTTCGGCGAACCGTTGGCCGAGATAGGCACGCACAACGTCGATCACGTGGCCCGCCGACTCGCCGGTCACGAAGAGCGGGATGTCGGCCCGGTCGCAAAGCGCGACAAGCCGATCCGGCGGCAATTCGCCGTCGGCGACGATCAGAACTGGCGGCTCGAGCGTCACGATCCGCTGGATCCGGCGCTCCAGCACCTCGGGCGGGCTCTGGTTCAGGTAGGCGACCTCGCGCCGTCCGACCAGCTGCACGCGATACGGGTGGATGTAGTTCAGGTAGCCGACGAGATCCGCGGCCGAGCGGGCATTGCGCACCGCGGATTCGTCGAAGCGCCGCTCGGGATGCCCGTGGCCGGCGACCCACTCCCACTGCAACGCGTCCCGGTGCTCCTGGAACAGCGCTTCGGCGCTGATGATGACGCTCGGCTTCATCGGCCGGACACGGGCGATGAAGGCGGCACGACGCGCCCGACGCGCCGAAGCGAGGCGTTCAGGCGACCGATTTCAGCGGCTCCCAGTCGGCGATCAGGCGATGCACGACGGCGGCGTCGGGCTCGGCCTTGAGCCGCTCGCGCAGACCCCGGTCGGACAGCATCTCGGCGATCTCGGAGAGGATTTCGAGGTGTCGCTGGGTCGCCGCCTCGGGCACCAGCAGGAAGATCAGCAGCCCGACCGGCTCGTCGTCGGGAGCATCGAACGGGATCGGCTGGAGCACGCGCAAGACCGCCGCCAGCGGATTCTTCAAGCCCTTGATCCGGCCGTGCGGAATCGCCACGCCGTGGCCGAGGCCGGTCGAGCCGAGGCGTTCGCGGGCGAACAGGTTGTCGGTGACGGTCGCCCGGGCGATCGCGTGCTGGTTCTCGAACAGCAGGCCGGCCTGTTCGAACACGCGCTTCTTGCTCGTCGCATCGACATCGACGAGCACGTTGGCGTCAGGAAGAATGGCAGCGAGTCGGTTCATCGGTGCAGTCCGCCGGGGTCCGGCGCGGGAATTATCGGGCGGCGCCTCGTAAAGCGCACCAAAGGGCCGCGCCAGCCGCTGATTTTGCGCGGCACCGCCGCATGGCAGCAACGCCGCCCGACCCCCGGCTCGGGGGCCCGGCGCGGTCGCCTCTCACGTGCGCCCGCGGCGCGTCGTCGCGCCGGACGGCGCGCCGCGATCGTTCACGCCGCCGCGGCATCGATCCGCTTCAGGGCCTCGTGATGGTGGTTCTGCACCTTTTCCTTGTAGCGCTGAACCTGACGATCGAGCTTGTCGACGAGCTGATCGACCGCCGCATACATGTCTTCGCTGCACTGCTCGACGAAGATCTCCTTGCCCTTGACGTGCAGTGTCACCTCGGCGCGCTGGCGCAGCTCTTTCTCCTTCGGCTTGTCGATCGAGAGCAGGACGGTGATGTCGACCACCTGGTCGAAATGCCGCGTCACGCGGTCGAGCTTGGTCCGCACGTAGTCGCGCAGCGCCGGGGAGACGTCGAGGTGATGGCCGCTGATCGTCAGGTTCATGGTGTTCCTTTCGAGGAGGTTTTCGGATGCCGACCAGCGCCCTGTTCTCAGTGGCACCGGACCGGCTAAGGACCAGTGTGCGCGCCCCGCCGGCACCTGACAAGCAGACGCCGGCGTTACCCTTCGACCGCCGCACCACGCGCTTGCAGCGTGTCCCCTCGCCTGCCGCTTCGCCGGAACGGCGCCCCTTGTCAAGAGGGGCGCCACTAGAATCTGGCGGTCACTGCGCCCTAACGCCCGAGTCCCCACGATGATCTATCCGGAACTTTTCAAGCAGCTCGAAGCCGTCCGCTGGAACATGGAAAGCGACATTCCCTGGGACCAGTTCGCTGCCGGGAAGCTCAGCGACGAGCAGGCGCAGACGATCAAGATGAACGCGATCACCGAGTGGGCGGCGCTGCCGGCCACCGAGATGTTTCTGCGCGACAACCGCGACGACGCCGATTTCTGCGGCTTCATGAGCGTCTGGTTCTTCGAGGAACAGAAGCATTCGCTCGTGTTGATGGAGTACCTGCGGCGCTTTCGTCCCGACCTGCTGCCGACCGAAGCCGAGCTGCGCGAGGTGCGCTTCGAGTTCGACCCGGCCCCGGCCCTCGAGACGCTGATGCTGCACTTCTGCGGCGAGATCCGGCTCAACCACTGGTACCGACGCGCGGCCGAATGGCATACCGAGCCGGTGATCCAGGCCATCTACGAAACCCTGGCGCGCGACGAGGCGCGCCACGGCGGCGCCTACCTGCGCTACATGAAGCGCGCGCTGACGCAGTTTGGCGATGAGGCGCGCGCCGCGTTCGCGAAGGTCGGCGTGCTGATGGCGAGCGCACGCCGCACCGCCCAGGCGCTGCACCCGACCAACCTGCACGTCAACGCCAAGCTGTTCCCGCGCGATACGGTGCAAAGCCGCCTGCCGAACCCCGAGTGGCTCGAGAAATGGCTCGACAAGCAGATCCAGTTCGACGCCAGCTGGGAAACCAAGGTCGTCGAGCGCATTCTGCACAACCTGAGCCTGCTGATGGACCGCAGCTTCGTGAGCGTGCAGGAGCTGAACCGCTATCGCAAGGAGATGACCGCGAAGCTCGCCGCGGCCGCCACTCCGGTCGTTCAGCCGGTCTGAGGACGCGTTCGCGCCCTCGAACCGCCGCCGCCAGGCCGGGAGGTCAGCGCCCGGCCGGCGGCCGGTACGAGGTGGCGGCGAGGGCGGCCAGTGCGATCAGAAGGCCGCCGAACGCCGACGCCGACGCGCCCGCGTCGACGATCAGGAAAAGGGCGCCCGCGAGCAGCAGCAGCACGGCGACGATCCGCAGCAGCGGCAGGCTTTGGAGCGCCGCAAGCGGATCGAAGGCGACCTGGGCCGGCAATCCGGCGCGCAGACGCCAGTTGCGGCGCGTCGTCCCGGCCTGCGACGCGGTCGCTTCGGCCGGGCAGCCGCAGCGCGCGCAGCGTCCGGCACCCGGACGGTTCGGCGCTTCGCAGGCCAGGCACGACCAAGCGTAGGCGGGTGTCATCGCGTTCTCTCCAGCACTGGGGTTCGGCAACAGGATAGCCGGCAAGCGCGGCTGAGCGGGGCCGGACCGGGCGAGAATCCCGCCATGGCCGCCCTCGACTTCCTCGACAAACTCTGCCCGCGCGCCGGCCTCGTCGCGCGGGTCGCCGCGCTGGCGCGGCCGGTCGTGTTCACGAACGGCGTCTTCGACATCCTGCACCGCGGTCATGTCAGCTACCTCGCCGAGGCCCGCGCGCTCGGGTCGAGCCTGGTGCTCGGGCTGAACAGCGATGCCTCGGCGCGCCGGCTCGGCAAGGGTCCGGACCGTCCGCTGAACGCCGAAGCCGACCGGGCCTGCGTGCTCGCCGCGCTGGCGAGCGTCGACTTGGTGACGCTGTTCGACGAAGCGACGCCGGTCGAGCTGCTGAAGCTGGTGCGGGCCGACGTGTACGTGAAGGGCGGCGATTACGACATCGAGGCGCTCGAGGAAACCCGCTGGGTGCGCAGCTGGGGCGGCCAAGCGCGGGCGCTCGGCTTCGTCGGTGGTTATTCCACCAGCGCGCTGGTGCAGCGCATTCGCGGCTGATCGCGGCGGTTCGTCCGCGATTCGCGGCACGACCGCTGCGCAGTGGCGTCTCAACGCTGCCGGTTTACCAGAACGATGCCGACCGTGACACCGACCACAGCGACGATCAGCCGGTCGGTGATCGGCTCGCTCAGCAGCAGGCCGCCGAACACCAGACCGAACACCGGCGTCAGGAGCGTGAAGGCGGAGAGCCGAGTGGCCGGGTAGCGCCGGATCAGCCAAAACCAGACGAGGTAGCTGATCGCGGTGACGATCACGACCTGAAACGCGAGCGCCACGCCGGCGAGTGCCGAGACCCGCAGGGGCAGCGGCCCGCCGCGCCAGAGCGCCAGCAGGGTCAGCAGCACGCCTGAGACCGCGAGCTGCCAGAGCAGGGTCTTTTCGGCCGGCGCCCGGGCCAGGGCAGTCGCGCGGACCGTGAGCGTCGTCGCGCCCCAGATCACTCCGGCGGCCACGCCGAGCGCGTCGCCGACCCAGCCGCCGGCCGGGCCGCTTTTCGCGCTCACCATGGCGGGTCCGGCGTGCGCGTCGCGCAGGCCATCCCAGACATGCGACGCCTTCCCCGCTCCGCCGAACCCTTCCGAGAACGCCCAGCCGACGCCGGCGAAGGCGAGCACCAGCCCCGCCGCCTGCACCGGGCGCAGGCGCTCGGACCGGGCGATGAACGGCATGCCGAGCGCGACGACGAACGGCGCGAGGTAGACGAAGACCACCATCCGCACCGCGGTCGTGGTCTCGAGGCCGATGAAGATGCAGGCGAATTCGGCCGCGAAGAGCGTGCCGGCGAGGAGCCCGCCGCGCGCCGTGCCATCGGCCTTGAACAGGCGCACGCCGCGCGCCCGTGCCCACGCCGCGACCAACAGCGCCCCGCCGACCGAACGCGCTGCCGCCTGCCACATCGGCCCGATCTCCGGTATCGCCGCCTTCGCCGCGACCTGGTTCAGGCCCCACAGCACGCAGCAACCGACGACCAGCACGACCGCGGTCGGATCGAGGTGATCGCGCCGCGCGTCAGCCATTCATGCGCCGGCCGTGCGCCCCTCCCCGGCAGCGACCCTTCGGCCGAGGCGGGCTACGGTGCCGTGTCACTGCTTCAGCGGACAAGGCGCGGCGCGGCGGCGCGCACGCCCAACAGCGCCAGCGCGCCGCCGACCGCGCCGGTCGCGTGGGCGAGCGGCGCGACTGGAAAGGACCAGTCGTCCGTCCGCCGCAGCGGCGGCCCCCACGGCGCTTCGACGCCGAGCTTGGCGACGAGGCCGAGCGCGATCGCCGCACCCACCGCCCGCTGCGCGCGTGTGCCGGTGACGATCAGCAAGGTGGCGACGACGGCGACGCCGGCATGCAGCACCCCCGACAGCCCGCCGTAGTGCGCGAGACCCGGCTCGATCGACAACAGGCCCTGGGTCGCCGGCCAGGCGATCAGCCAGGCGATCGCCGCCCCGGGCGGCGGCCGGGCGACGACGCCGAGCAGCGCGGTCAGCGCCAGACCGGCGAGGTTCGCAGCGAGATGCGAGCCGCCGTAATGCACGCCGACCGCCGTCACCAAGCGCCACGGCTCGACGAGCGCGCGGGCAGGCTGCCAGTCGATCGCCGAGGCGGGCAGCCAGTGGCCGAGCAGGGCGACCACCGCCAGGGCCAGAGCCACGCCCAGCCAGGCGCGCCGGCCGATGCGGCCGGCGTCCGCGTCGCCGGTCGGGCGCGGCGGATCCCACGTGGCGCCGGGCGCGCCGGCATCGCGAACGGCTCGAATCGGCCCGTCGACCGCGACGCGTGCCTCCCGCCCGGCGCCGTTCACGACGCGGACGGCGTGTCGAACACCGCGGCCCAGAGCGCCAGCCCGACGCCGCGCGGGCCGGCCGCGGCCTCCGGGTCGAGCTGGGTCGGCCGCTCGTCGAGCCGTGCCGCATGCTGCAGGCGCCGCAACCCGCGGTAAGCGTCGGCGGCGCGCTCGCCGAGCGGGTCGGGCAGGAGCCCGTAGCGCTGCGCGCGTTGCAGGAGCGCAATATTCCCGACGTCGTCGGTCAGCCCGGCGTGCGTCGCCGCGTGCGCTAGCACCAGGTACTGCACCGCGAATTCGACGTCGATCATTCCGCCGGGGCTGTGCTTCACATCGAAGCGCCCGCTCGACACCGGATGGGCGTCCCGCACCTTGGCGCGCATCGCCCGGATCTCGCGCCGCAGCGCCTCGGCATCGCGCGGCGCCTGCAGCACCCGGCGCCGCACGTCCTCGAACGCCGGCTCGATCGGGCGCCAGCCGGCGCACCAGCGCGCGCGGGTCAGTGCCTGGTGCTCCCAGGTCCAGGCGGCGTTGCTGCCGCGTCCGGTCTGGTAGCGCGCGAACGACGCAAGCGAGGTCACCAGCAGGCCGGAGTTGCCGTTCGGACGCAGCGCGGTGTCGATGTCGAACAGCTCGCCGGCCGCGGTGCGCAGCGTCAGCCAGTTGATCAGCTTGCGGACAAAGGCGCCGTAGACCTCGGCGGCGCGGTCGGGGTCGGCCTCGTCGGCATCGTCGTACACGAAGACAAGGTCGAGGTCGCTGCCATAGCCGAGCTCCTTGCCGCCGAGCTTGCCGTAGGCGATCACCGCGAGCCGCGGCTCGGCGCGATGCGCCTGGCGCAGGTGCGACCAGGCCCAGCGCAGCGCGATGCCGAGCGTCGCGTCGGCGAGCGCCGAGAGGTCGTCGGCGACCTGCTCGACCGTGATGTGGCCCTCGACATCGCGGACCAGCGTGCGGAACACCTCCGCATGGTGGGCGCGACGCAGCGTATCGAGCAGCGCCTCTTCGTCGGCCTGGCCGGAGCGCTCCCAGGCGGCATGCCGGGTCTCGAGTTCATCGACGAACGCGGCCGGTTCGAAGCGGCCGTGCAGCAGACGTTCGTCGGCCAGCTCGTCGATCACCCCCGGATGCCGCATCAGGTAGCGCATCGGCCAGCGCGCCAGCCCGAGCAGGCGCAACAGCCGGTTCTGCACCTCGGGACGCTCGACCAGCAGCGCGAAATAGCTCTCGCGGCGCAGCAGCGGCTCGAGCCATTCAATGAAGCGAACCGCCGCCGCCATCGTGCAGCGGTCGCCGCGCACCGCTTGGGCCGCGCGGTCGATCAGGCGGGCGAGCCGGATCTTGCTCTCGTCGCGCAGCATCCGGATCTTCGGCTGCTCGCGCAGCGGCCGGACGCGATGCGCCAGTTCCGGCGGCAAGCGCTCGAGGAAAGCTTCGCTGTCGACCAGCTGCGGCGGCGGTCCGCAGGTGCGGCAACCGGCCGCAATGCCGGGGGCACGCCCGTCGTGCAGCAGCGCGTCGAACTCGGTGGCGACGAACTCGCGCGTCGCGCCGAGCACGTCGAGCAGGTCGCCGGCATCGCTGAAACCGAGGCTCGCGGCGATCCAGGCAAGATCGGCGTCGGCGGTCGGCAAAAGGTGCGTCTGCTGGTCGTCGAGATACTGTATCCGGTGCTCGATCCGGCGCAGGAAGGTGTAGGCCTCGCCGAGGCGGGCGGCGTTTTGCGGCCGCATCAGACCGCCAGCGGCGAGCCGCGTCAGCCCCTTCAGCGTCGAGCGGGTGCGGATCTCGGGAAACTGGCCACCGCGCACCACCAGCAGCAGCTGCACGATGAACTCGATCTCGCGGATGCCGCCGCGCGAAAGCTTGACGTCATTGGCGCGCGCCGGGCGCCCGGCGGCGCGGCGCTGCGCCTCCTCGCGGATCTTGGCGTGCAGCTGGCGCAGGCCCTCGAAGACGCCGTAATCGAGGTAGCGGCGGTAGACGAACGCGGTGACCAGGGAGCGCAAGGCGACCACCCGCCCCGAGCGAACGCTCGCCGCGGGCGCGACGCAGCGGCTCTTCAGCCAGGCGAAACGTTCCCATTCGCGGCCCTGGACCTGCAGGTACTCCTCGAGCATGGCGAGGCTGACGCATACCGGCCCCGAAAGCCCGTTCGGCCGGAGCGCGAGGTCGACCCGGAACACGAAGCCATCCTCGGTCGTCTCGCCGATCAGCGCGTAGAGGCTCTTGCACACTTGCGCAAAGAACTCGTGCGCGCTGATCGGCTTGGCGCCGTCGGTGGTGCCGCTTTCCTCGTAGACGTAGACCAGGTCGATATCCGAGGAGACGTTCAGCTCGCGCGCGCCGAGCTTGCCCATCCCGATGATCCAGAAATCGATCGGCATCCCCGCCGCGTCGCGCGGCGTGCCGTGGCGGACGGCGTGCTCGGCGAGCGCCCGGGCGAGCGCGCGATCGAGTGTCGCCTCGGCGAGGTCGGTCATCGTGCGGGTCACCTCGGCGAGGGAGGCCCCTTGTTCGACGTCGAGCGTCGCGAGCCGCTCGAGCACGAGCTGGCGCGCGACACGCAGCGCGGCCGCGAGCGGCCGGCCCTCGCCTTGCAGCCGGTCGATCAGGGCCTCGATCCGGTCGCGCTCCGGCACGCCCGGATCGAGCCAGGCGCGTTCGGCCGCGTAACGACGCCGCACCCGCTGCACGTAACGGCTGTGGGCCGCCGGCGCGGGGCAAAGCGCTGCACCGCCCGGAACGCCGATGGGCAGGACGCCGGCTGTCGCGCCGCCGTCGGCGCCCGAGGGAAATGCGCTCGCAGCCATCGGATCGGAGGGCCCTGTGCTAGTGTGCAGACTCGTAAGCGCGGCCGCGGCCCCCAAGCCGGACGATGGCCCGGCGCGACGCCGGGATCGCCGGCGCGCGGCACCGCTTTTTCAGTGTGCGGCCCGTCGTGTCGCCGAGCGTCCGCCGCGAAGGACGCCCCGAAGTTCTGATGTCCATGACCCCGCCTGCCACGCCGACCGTGCTCGCGGCCGACCCACCGCCGGCAGCGACCGCTCTGCCCCGCCGGTCCGGGTCTGCCGGACCGGGCCTTTTACCTCCCGCCGCCGCTGCGCCGCGCCGTCGGTTCTGGCGCAATGTGCTGGGCGGAGCGCTGCTCTTCGTTGTGATTGTCTGGAGCGCCCTGCTCCTGGCCTGGCTGACCCTGCACTGGGGCATTCTGCCGCACATCCAGCAGTGGCGCGAACCGATCGCGGCGCGGGCGTCGAAGGTGCTCGGCGTGCCGGTCCGGATCGGTGCGATCGACGTGCGCACCGGCGGCTGGGTGCCGAGTTTCGAGCTGCGCGAGGTCGTGGTGAGCGATCCCGCCGGGCGACCGGCATTGCGGCTGCCGCGGGTGTTCGCGGCGATCTCGCCGCGCTCGCTGCTGTCGTTCGACCTGCGCTTCGATCAGTTGCTGCTCGACGCTCCCGAACTCGAGGTGCGCCGCGACCCGAGCGGCCGCCTGCACGTCGCCGGGATCGAGCTCGGCGGGCCCGGCGCGGCCGGGTCGTCGAGCGCCGCCGATTGGTTCTTCGCGCAGCGCGAATTCGTGATCCGGGGCGGCGCGCTGCGCTGGATCGACGAGCAGCGGGGCGCTCCGCCGCTCGTCCTGACCGACCTCCGCCTCGTGTTGCGCAACGGTCTGGCGCGCCACGATCTGCGGATCGACGCCACACCACCGTCCGAGTGGGGCGATCGCTTCACCGCGATCGGGCGCTTCACCCAGCCGCTGTTCACCGCGCGCGGCGACTGGCGCCGCTGGAGCGGCGAGGCTTACGTCGATCTGCCGCGCAGCGCTGTGGGGGCGCTCGCACGCCACGTCGACCTGCCGTTCGAGCTGCGCCAGGGCGCCGGGGCGCTGCGCGCCTGGGTCGGCGTGCACGACGGCGTGCCCGACGAGGCGACCGTCGACCTCGATCTGCACGCCGTGACGGTCCGCCTCGCCGCCGACCTCGAACCGCTTGCGGTCCAGGCGGTGGAGGGCCGGGTGACCGGCCGGCGCCGCGCCGGCACCCTCGAGCTGACGCTGCGGCGCTTCACCTTCGCCACCGCCGACGGGCAGCACTGGCCGCGCGGCGACGCCACCTTCAGCTGGCGCAGGCCGGACGCGGGCGTCGCCGAAAGCGGTCGGGTCACGGCCGAGCGGCTCGATCTCGGGGTGATCGCCGAGGTCGCGGCACGCCTGCCGCTCGGCGCGGCGCCGCGCCGGCTGCTCGCCGAGCTGGCCCCGAAAGGCCGGCTCGACGGGCTCGACGCGCGCTGGAGCGGCCCCCTGGATGCGCCGACCGCCTACCGGGTACGAGGCCGGCTTCGGCAAGCGGCGCTCGCGGCGCGCCCGGCGCCGGTCGCCGACAAGCTCGGGCGCCCCGGCGTGCGAGGGGCCGACCTGAGCTTCGAGGCGAACGAACGCGGCGGCACCGGGCACCTGACGCTCGACGGCGGCACGCTCGACCTGCCAGGGGTGTTCGCTGAGCCGGTGCTGCCGCTCGACCGCCTCGACGCGCACTTCGACTGGTCGATCACCCCGGCCGCCGATCCGGCCGCGCCGCCGGCGCTCGCGGTCGAACTCCGCTCGGCGCGTTTCGCGAACGCCGACGCCAGCGGCGCGGCGACGGGGCGGTGGCGCAGCGGCGGTGGCAGCGGCAACAGCACGCGGAGCGCCGAGGCCCGCTTTCCCGGCCACCTCGAGCTCGACGCGACCCTGGCGAACGCCGTCGGCGCGCGGGTGCCGCGTTACCTCCCGCTCGGGCTGCCCGCGAAAACCCGCGCCTACCTCGGTCAGGCGATCCGCGCCGGGCAGGTCTCGAACGCCAGCTTCCACGTCGCCGGCGACCTGCGCGACTTTCCGTTCCTCGAGACGCGCCCGTCGGGCGGCCGCGGCGAATTCCGGGTCGCGGCGCACGTCGACGCGGCCGAATTCGCCTACGTGCCGGACACGGGCCACGAGCCGGCCTGGCCGGTGCTGTCGCGGGGCGAGGTCGATCTGCGGCTCGAGGGGCGCACGCTCCTGCTGCAGAACCTAAAAGGGCGGATCGGTGGCGTCGATTTCGCACCCGCGAACGGAGCGCTGACCGACCTGGGCGGCCATCCGGTGTTCAGCCTCGAAGCCCACAGCCAGGCGCCGCTCGGCGAACTGCTGCGCATCGTCAACACGACGCCGATCTCGCGCTGGATCGACCGGACGCTCGAGCGCAGCACCGCGACCGGCTCGGCCGAGCTGCAGATCCGCCTCGCGCTGCCGCTCGACCGGATCGAGGCGGCGAGCGTCCACGGCAGCGTCGTCCTCGGCGGCAACGATCTGCGCATCCTGCCCGAGACGCCGCTGCTCGGCGCCGCCAGGGGCCGGGTCGACTTCACGACCAAGGGCTTCACGCTCGTCGGCACCAGCGCGCGGCTGTTCGGCGGCGAGGCCGCGGTCGAGGGCGGCACGCAGGCCGACGGCAGCGTGCGCTTCAGCGCCCAGGGCAGCGTGACCGCCGAGGGCTTGCGTCGGGCGCTCGAGCTCGGCCCGGTGGCGCGGATCGCCGGGGCGCTCGCCGGGCAGACGCGGGTGCGCGCCACCCTCGGCTTCGTCCGCGGCCAGCCCGACTACACCGTCACGAGCGATCTGGTCGGGATGCGGATCGAGTTGCCGGCGCCGCTCGCCAAGCCGGCCGAGGCGGCGCTCGCGCTCCGTGTGAGCCAGCTCGTCGACCCGGCTGCCGGCCCGCTGCGCGACACCTTGCGGGTCGATCTCGGCACCCTGTTCCAGGCGAACTGGACGCGCGAACTCGGCGGGGCCGAACCGCGGGTGCTGCGGGGCGGCATCGGCGTGCTGCTGCCGGCGCCGCAGCCGGCCGCGGGAGTCGCCGCGGCGCTGGCGCTGCCCCGTTTTGCCGCGAGCGACTGGGAGGCGGCGGCCGAGCGGCTGTTCGCCGGGCCCGCGGCCAGCGCGGCCGGCCCCGGCGACCCGCCGCCGGCAACGGGCGTCCCGGCCGTCAGCGTGGCGGGCGCTGCAAGCGCAGGCGCAGGTACAGGCGTGGGCACCGGTGCCCGCGCGGACCCCGGTGCCCGTCCGACACCTGGCACGCCTCCCACGACCACCGCCACCGCCAACGCCTACCTGCCCGACACCGTCGCGCTTTCGACCGCCGAACTGGTCTACGGCACGCGCCGGCTGACACACGTCAGTGCCGGCCTGTCGCGCAATGGGGCGCTGTGGCGCGCGAACGTCGCCGCCGACCAGTTGAGCGGCTATCTCGAGTACCGCACGCCGTCGGCGCGCGGTGCCGGCGCGCCGGCCGGCGCCGGCCGGCTCTACGCGCGGCTGGCGCGGCTCGTGCTGCCCGACGACGCCGACGGTGCGCAGGTCGAGTCGCTGCTCGATGCGCAGCCTGCGACGCTCCCGGCGCTCGACGTGGTGGTCGACGACTTCGAGTTGCGCGGCCGCCGGCTCGGCCGGGTCCAGATCGAGGCGGTCAACCGGCCCGGCTCGCAGGGGCGCGACTGGCAGCTCGCGCGGCTCGACATCACGACCCCGGAAGCCAGCCTCAGCGCGACTGGTCAGTGGGCGGTGCCGGGCGGCGCGGCACCGCGCCGGACGACGCTCGACTTCCGTCTGCAAATCGGCGACAGCGGGGCGTTGCTGGCGCGCTTCGGCACTCCTGGCGCGCTGCGCGGCGGCAAGGGAGCGCTGACCGGCCAGGTCGGCTGGACCGGCTCGCCGTTCGCGCTCGACTACCCGACGCTCTCGGGAAGCGTCGCGATCGCGATCGAATCGGGACAGTTCCTGAAGGTCGACCCGGGCGCCGCGCGGCTGCTCGGCGTGCTCAGCCTGCAATCGCTGCCACGCCGGCTCTCGCTCGATTTCCGTGATCTCTTCGGCCAGGGTTTCGCGTTCGACGCCATCGACGGCGACCTGACGATCGCCCATGGCATCGCCTCGACCCGCAACCTCCGGATGCGCGGCGTGCAGGCCGCGGTGCTGATGGAAGGCAGCGCCGACATTGCCCACGAGACCCAAGACGTGCGCGTCGTCGTCGTCCCCGAACTGAGCGCCGGCACGGCCGCGCTCGCCTATGCGGTGATCAACCCGGTGCTCGGGCTCGGCGCGTTCCTCGCCCAGGCGATCCTGAAGAAGCCGCTGAGCGCGGCCGGCACCCGCGAGTTCCACGTCTCCGGGCCCTGGGCGGACCCGAAGGTCGAGCGCGTGGCGCGCGGCCCGGGCGATGATGCGGCGCCATCGACGCCCGACGCTGCGACGAATTCGCTGCCGGCCCCCGCGGCGTCGGCACCGCTCCAGCCCGCGACGGCGGCGCCCCGCTGAGACGGCGGCACCGCAGAACCGCCGAACGTTCGACAGAAGGAGGAGACCGCATGAAAGTCGCCGCGCTGCAAATGGTGTCCGGAATGGATGTCGAGGCCAACCTCGACACCGCGTTCGAGCTCGTGGCGCGCGCCGCCCGCGACGGCGCCGAACTCGTCGCCCTGCCCGAGTACTTCTGCCTGATGGGGCAGAGTGACCGCGACAAGCTCGCTATCGCCGAGGCGCCCGGCGACGGGCCGATCCAGCGAATGCTCGGCAACGCGGCGCGCGAGCACCGGGTCTGGGTGATCGGCGGCACCTTGCCGATCCGCTCGAGCGTCGCCGATCGGGTGGCGAACGCGAACTGCGTCTACGCGCCCGACGGCACGCTCGCCGCGCGCTACGACAAGATCCACCTGTTTCGCTATGACAACGGCCGTGAGCGCTACGACGAAGGCGCGACGCTCGTGGCCGGTACCGAGCCGGTCGTGTTCGAGGCCGGACCGTTCGAAACCCCCGGCGCGACGCGGCCGCTGCGGGTGGGTCTGAGCGTCTGCTACGACCTGCGTTTCCCCGAGCTCTACCGTTCGATGATGGACCCGCCGTGCGATCTGCTCTCGGTGCCGGCGGCGTTCACCCACACGACCGGATTGGTGCACTGGCAGCTGCTGCTGCGCGCCCGCGCGGTCGAGAACCAGTGCTACGTGATCGCCGCGGCGCAGGGCGGCTTGCATGCGAACGGGCGCCGCACGTGGGGCCACAGCCTGATCGTCGATCCCTGGGGCGAGGTGCTGGCCGAGCGGCCCGAAGGCGAAGGCGTGGTGCTCGCCGAGCTGGATGGCGCCCGGCTGGCGCAGGTCCGCGCGCAGCTCCCGGCGCTCGAGCACCGGACGTTAGGGGCGACCGGCTGAGCACGGGTCGACGGCGTTCTGCAAGCCCCGCCCTCAACCGAGCGCATCCGCCCAGATCGCCTTCGCCCAGCCGAACGCCAGCGCCGCCTCGGGCCGGTTCGGTTCGGCTGAAAGTCCGCCGGCGCCCGCCACCGGTTCGAAACTGTGCGTC
Organism: uncultured Rhizobacter sp.; assembly: GCA_964236915.1. Lineage (GTDB taxonomy): Bacteria > Pseudomonadota > Gammaproteobacteria > Burkholderiales > Burkholderiaceae_C > LMDS01. The sequence continues at coordinate 2,739 of CAXSGM010000047.1, read as the reverse complement.
GCCTCCCGGTAGGCATGAACGCTCGCGATGTGCACCGCACGCGCCTCATCGACAAAGCTGTAACAGGTGTTGGCGAGCACCGGCGCCGGGTCGGGCGCCCAGCCGTTCAATTCGGCGACGATCGCCGCCGCGGCGACCTTGGCTTGGCTGTTGGCCATGCTGCCGCTCTTCGGCATCAGCGTACCGGTCTGGATCGCGTCGCCGATGACGTGAATGTGCGGCGCCTGCGTCGACTCGAAGCTCGGCCAGCGCACCTCGCACCAGCGGCCGTTGGCGTTGGCCAGACCCGTCGCGACCGCGATCCGCCCGGCGCGCATCGGTGGGATCAGGTTGACGACATCGGCGCGCAAATCGTCGGCCAACTCGAAGCGCAAGGTGCCGGTCGCCGGGTCGACGCCGATCGTCTTTGTTTGCGGGCGGTACTCGAGCAGGCCGGCGTACGACTCGGCCCAGACGCGCTTGAAGAGCGGCCCCTTGCTCGTGACGTCGTCGTTGGCGTCGAGCACCAGCACTTTGGCGCGCGGTTTGAAGCGCTTGGCCCAGGCCGCGACCAGCGACGCGCGCTCGTAGGGCGCCGGCGGGCAGCGGTACGGCGCCTCGGGAATCGCGATCGCGAACACGCCGCCCTCGGGCATCGCCTCGAGCCGGCGGCGCAGCGCCAGCGTTTCGGGGCCGGCGGTCCAGGCGCTGAGCACCCGTCCCTGCCGGCTCGCCTCGGCGTAACCGGCGATCGCGTCGCTCATCAGCTCGACGCCCGGCGCCAGCACCAGCTTGTCGTAGTGGATCGGCGCACCGGCGGCGAGGGTCGCGAGGCGCGTTGCCGGATCGATCGCCTGCACCCAGTCGCGCACCACCCGCACGCCTTGCGCCGCGAGGCGGTCGTAGCCGACGGTCAGCTCGGCGAGCGTCAGCCGGCCGGTCAGGACGAGGTTCGAGAGCGGACAGGAGACGAACGCCGGCTCGGGCTCGACCAGCACCACCTCGATCCGCCCGGCCGAGAACCGGCGCAGGTAGCGGGCGCTCGTCGCGCCGCCGTAGCCGCCGCCGACCACCAGCACCCGCGGTACAGCCGAGGCGGCCCGCGCCGGCACGGCCAGCGCCGCTGCGCTGACCGCCCCGCCCACCCGGGTCGCCGCCCAGGCCGTGGCCGTGGCGAAGCGCAAGGCGTCGCGACGTTTCACGGGCGGTCCGGCGCGGGGCGCTGCGGAGGTGCCGGTGCCGGTGCCGGTGCCGGTGCCGGTGCCGGTGCCGGTGCGGGTGCGGGTGCGGGTGCTGATGAAAACGCCGACACCGACGCTGGCGGCCGGGCCGCGAACCAGGCGGCAATGCGCTCGACCTGGGCGGCGTCGTAACCACGGGCAAGCTGCGGCATGACGGTGCCCGGCCGCTCGCCCTCGCGGTAGGCACGCAGCGCCGCGACGATCGCCGCCGCCGGACGGCCGGCGAGCGAAGCCAGCGCCGCCCCGGGAGGCGCCGCTGCGGCGCTTGCATGGCATTGCAGGCAGGTCGCCGCCAGCGCCGCGTCGCGCAGGGCGAGCACGGCGGGGGCGGCGACGGGATCGGTGGCCGCGGCGGCGATCTGCGCGGCGAGGGCGACGCTGGCCAGCAAGGCGGCGCGCGTCCCGCCACGCCTGCCGGTGGACCCGCGACCGCCCCACTTCACAGCGATCCCGCCCGCCGAAAGCCGAACAGGCGCACCAGCAGCACCGTCGGAAACTGCCGCACCGCGCGGTTGTAGCTTCGCACCGCGTCGTCGAACTGACCCCGGGCAAAGGCGAACGTCGCGTCGACCGCCTGCAACTGCGTCGCGAGCGACGCGAGCTCGCTGCCCGGCGCGCTCGGCACCGGCAGACGGCCGCGCGCGTCGGCGAGGATCTCGTCGGCGAGCCGCAGGCTGGCGATCGCCTCGGGTTCGGCCGGGCGGCCACGGGCGTGGGTCCAAGCGGCTTCGACCTGCACGCAGGCGGCCCGCAGCGCGTCGATGCGGGGCGCGGCGTTCGCGAGCCGCGGTTCGAGGGCGTCGAGCCAGCGCAGCAGCAGCACCTGGCGGGTGCGCAATTGCTCCTCGACCGGCGCGAAGCGGCGCAGCATCGCAGCCCGCAGCCGGGTCAGCCGGTTGTACGCGCCGACGATCCAAAACACGAGCAGCGCGACGATCGCGCAGGCGATCAGCTGCGGCCGGGTGATCTCGAAGCCGCTCGGCATCCGCAGCCGTCAGCGTTGCCGTCCGCACGCGGCCCGGAAGCCTTTGCGGCGCGGATCGCCCGCCGGACCACTGCCACTGCCACTGCCACTGCCACTGCCACTGCCACTGCCACTGCCACTGCCATTGCCACTGCCAGCGCCAGCGCCAGCGCCAGCGCCAGCGCCCGCGAACCGTAGCCGCGCGGAGCGGGTGTCCGGGGTCATCGACGCTTCACTCGCGAACTTCGCCCTGGCCGAGCACGATCCACTTCAGCGAGGTCAGCCCCTCGAGACCGACCGGGCCGCGGGCGTGGAACTTGTCGGTCGAAATGCCGATTTCGGCGCCGAGGCCGTACTCGAAGCCATCGGCGAAACGCGTCGAGGTGTTGACCATCACGCTCGCCGAGTCGACCTCGCGCAGAAAGCGCGTCACATGGCTGTAGGTCTCGGAGAGGATCGCATCGGTGTGATGCGATCCGTAGCGGTTGATGTGCGCGATCGCTTCGTCGAGCGACGCGACCACCTTCACGCTGATGATCGGCGCCAGGTATTCGG
>CAXSGM010000046.1:0-22844 GCA_964236915.1 uncultured Rhizobacter sp. | reverse complement strand
AATCGTCCACCTGGAGGATCGCGAGAAACGCTTCCTGCGGCACCTCGACCGAGCCAATCTGCTTCATGCGCTTCTTGCCGGCCTTCTGCTTCTCGAGGAGCTTCTTTTTGCGCGTGATGTCGCCCCCGTAGCACTTGGCGATCACGTTCTTGCGGAGGGCTTTGATTGTCTCACGCGCGATGATGTTGGCCCCGATCGCGGCCTGCACCGCCACGTCGTACTGCTGGCGCGAAATCAGCTCGCGCATCTTCGCGACGACCGCGCGGCTGCGGTACAGGCTCTGGCTCCGGTGCACGATGATCGACAGCGCATCGACCTTGTCGCCGTTCAGAAGAATGTCGACCTTGACGACATCGGCGGCACGGTATTCCTTCCAGGCGTAATCCATCGACGCGTAGCCGCGCGACACGCTCTTCAGCTTGTCGAAAAAGTCGAGCACGATTTCGGCGAGCGGCATTTCGTAGGTGAGCAACACCTGCCGGCCGTGGTAGGCCATGTTGATCTGCGCGCCGCGCTTCTGGTTCGCGAGCGTCATCACCGGGCCGACCGAATCCTGCGGCATGTAGAGGTGCACGGTGACGATCGGTTCGCGGATTTCCTTGATCCGGCCGAGGTCGGGCATCTTCGACGGGTTGTCAACCGAGAGCAGCTCGCCGCTGTTGAGTTCGACCTCGTAGACCACCGAGGGCGCGGTCGTGATGAGGTCCTGGTCGAACTCGCGCTCGAGCCGCTCCTGCACGATCTCCATGTGCAAAAGGCCGAGGAAACCGCAGCGAAAACCGAAGCCGAGCGCCTGGCTGACCTCGGGCTCGTAGCGCAGCGAGGAGTCGTTCAGCTTCAGCTTCTCGAGCGCGTCGCGCAGCTGGTCGTATTCGCTCGCTTCGGTCGGGTAAATGCCGGCAAAGACCTGCGGCTGGATCTCCTTGAATCCGGGCAACGCTTCGCGGGCGGGGCCGAGGTTGTTCGGCAGCTTCTTCTCGAGCGTGATCGTGTCGCCGACCTTCGCCGCCTGCAGCTCCTTGATGCCGCCGATCACGAAGCCGACCTCGCCGGCCGAGAGCCGCTCGCGCGCGACCGATTTGGGCGTGAAGACGCCGAGCTGCTCGGCGGCGTAGACCGCGTCGCTCGCCATCATCCGGATGCGCTCGCCGCGGCCGAGCGTGCCGTCGACGATCCGCACCAGCATCACGACGCCGACGTAGTTATCGAACCACGAGTCGACGATCATCGCCCGAAGCGGGGCCTCGAGTCGGCCGCGCGGCGCCGGCATCCGCGCGATTACCGCCTCGAGAATCTCGTCGATGCCCATGCCGGTCTTGGCGCTGCAGGGGATCGCATCGGTCGCGTCGATGCCGATCACGTCCTCGATCTCGATCTTGGCGCGCTCCGGGTCGGCCTGCGGCAGGTCCATCTTGTTCAGGACCGGGACCACTTCGACACCCAACTCGAGCGCGGTGTAGCAGTTGGCGACCGTCTGCGCCTCGACGCCCTGGCTCGCGTCGACCACCAGCAGCGCGCCCTCGCAGGCCGAAAGCGAACGGCTGACCTCGTACGAGAAATCGACGTGACCCGGGGTGTCGATCAGGTTCAGGTTGTAGGTGCGGCCGTCACGCGCCAGATAGCTCAGCGCGGCGGTCTGGGCCTTGATCGTGATGCCGCGTTCGCGCTCGATGTCCATCGAGTCGAGCACCTGCGCCTCCATCTCGCGGTCCGACAGGCCACCGCAGCGCTGGATGAGCCGGTCGGCCAGGGTGCTTTTGCCGTGGTCGATGTGGGCGATGATCGAGAAGTTGCGGATCAGGTCCATGCGGACGGGCGTCTTGAGGCCGAATGAGCCGGAGCAGCGGGGGAAGGATGGGGGCGCCAGCGGGCAAGCACCGGGCGGCGCCCCTTCGCCCACCGCGGCGGAAGCCGGGGCGGCGTGCAAAAAAAAGGCACGTCGAATCGGTGACGCGCCTTCCAACAAAACGTTTGGCAACTGCTTGTTGGGGTTTCATTCTAAGCGAAGCCGCGTGCCATGCCGACCCGCAGGATCAGCCGCGCACCCGTCGCAAACCGCCTTCAGCCGGCGGCGTGGCGGGCTCTTAGGATCGCGTCTTCGACCGCGAGCAACCCTTTGGTAGCGACGGCGGTCAAACCCTGCAGCCTGACAAGCGACTCCTTCGACTGGCTGTAGTGGCTTTTGAACAGCGAGACATGCTTGTCGACCGCCTTGTCGACCATCGGGTAGATCGAGTAGCGCAAGCCCAGGTCGCGGCCGGCATCGACCCGGCGGTGCGCGTGCCGCTCAAGGTGCGGCGCGATTGCGAGCGTGTAAGCGATGGGGCCGGTGACGCGCAGAACGCCCGGTTTGCCGACGCCATGCAAAGCCGGGTTGTAGACCGCGATGTTCCGAAGCACGTTCTCGATGACCGCCTTCAGGAACGGATGTCCAGGCGTCGCCAGTACGAACCACTGCTGGAATTCCCCGCCATGGATGTGCGCCGTCTCAGGATGCCAGCCAGCACCCTGGAACCCAGCATCCGGGCCGCCGGGCCACTGCGCGATCCAGTAACGCTCGTCGGGTGTCAACACCGAATCGAGAGGCCGGCTCATCGAGCTTTTGATGTCGATGTAGAGCCCGCCCAATTTGTAGAGCAGCAGGTACCGGAACAGATCCGCCTTGGCTCACGGGCGAACGACGATGAAATTCACGGCCTCGCCGCGGCGCACCAGGACGCTCACCGGCCGCCCGCGCTCCAGCTTGGCGACCGCCGCCTGAAACTGACGGACGCTGGCGATCTCCGTATTGTCGATCGACAAAAGCACGTCGCCTTCGCGCAGGCCCGCCCGGGCGGCCGGCCCTTCGGCGGATTCGACCCGCACGCCGCCCTTGACCTTGAGCTCGCGGCGCTGCACCTCGGTGAGGTCGGCGAGCGCGAGCCCGAGCTGACCGGTCGGCACGGCCGGCTTGGCAGCGTCGCGCGAGCCGGCGGCGGCGCTGGTCTTCTCGGGCTCGAATTCGACGACCGCGACGCCGACATCGCGATACGCACCACGGCGGAACACCTGCAGCACCGCCTTCGACCCCGGCTTGACGGCGCTGACCATCCGCGGCAGGTCGCCGACCCGCTCGACCGCCCTGCCGTCGACCTTGGTGATAATGTCGCCGGCCTCGATGCCGGCCTTGTCGGCCGGACCACCGGCCTCGACGCTGCTGACGACCGCGCCGATCGGCTTGCCGAGCCCGATCTGCTCGGCGACCTCCTTCGTGACCGGGCCGATGGCGACGCCGATGCGGCCGCGCGCCACCCGCCCGGTGCTGCGCAGGCTCTCGGCGACACGGCTCGCCTCGTCGATCGGGATCGCGAACGAGATCCCCATGTAGCCCCCCGAGCGGCTGTAGATCTGCGAGTTGATGCCGACCACCTCGCCACGCATGTTGATCAACGGCCCGCCCGAATTCCCCGGGTTGATCGCGACGTCGGTCTGGATCAGCTTCACCAGGTCGCCGGTGTCGCGCGCCTTGGCGCTGACGATGCCGGCGGTCACGGTGCTTTCCAGCCCGAACGGCGAGCCGATCGCGATCACCCACTCGCCGACCTTCAGCCGGTTCACGTCGCCGATGCGCACCGTCGGCAGGCCGGTCGCCTCGATCTTGACGAGCGCGACGTCGGAGCGCTTGTCGGCGCCGATGATCTTCGCCCTGAGCTCGCGCTGGTCGGTCAGCGAGACGAACACCTCGTCGGCACCGTCGACGACGTGCGCGTTCGTCATGACGTAGCCGTCGGCCGAGAGGATGAAGCCCGAGCCGACGCCGCGGGTCTGCGGCTCGGCCTCGGCGGACGGCGCGTGCGGCTGCTGCGGCGCACGCGGATTTGGCCGCTGATTCGGGATCGGGATGCCGAAGCGGCGGAAGAACTCGAGCATGTCCTCGTCGTTCTCGCCGCCGGAACGCGCGACGCGGGCCCGTTCTGTGGTGCGGATGCCGACGACCGCCGGACCGACCTTGTCGACCAGCTCGGTGAAGTCGGGCAGGCCCTGGGCCGCAGCCGAGGGCGCGACGAACGCGCTGCCGAAGGCCAGCACCCCGGCGGCCGCGCCCAGCCAGACACGTCGGCGCAAGCCGCTCCGGAGCGACGGGGGTGTCGAAAGAACAGCGGGCATCGGGAAGCGCCTCCGGGGCAATCGCGAACGGGCGAAGGCGTCAGCGACCTTTACTTGCGGCGCTCGAGGCCTTGCGCGAAAAGACGTAGTGTCGCAGGCGGCACGTCGCCGATGAGCGTCAGCCAGGCGTCGCCGAGGGGCTGCATCAGCGTCTGGGTCGCGCCCACGGCGGTTTGCATCGGTATTTTGGGCCGGGCTGGATCGTACGGCTCGATGAACACCGAGACGTAGGTCAGGCCATCCGAGAAGATCGCCTGGACCGCTTGCGGCGCGGCGCCGCCCGTCGCACCGCCGGCGTCCGTCATAGGTCGGCGCACGCAGCTCACCGCCCGAAACCCGGGCACCGGCTCGCGCATCGACCAGCCCTGCGCTTCAAGCCGCGTCGCGACCATCTCGGGGTGAACGACCTGCAGGCCCTCCAGCCTCCTCATCGGCAGCAGCACCGACTGCGGCTCGGGTCGAACGTCGACCGCGACGTCCGAGAACGCCGACGACTCGAGCACTTCCTGGCGGGCGCCCAGCGTGTCGAGCCGGAGCAGGAGTCCCGAGGCGCGGTCGGCCCAGAGCCGGTAGCCATAACGCAGCGCATCGCGCGGCTGCACCACCAGCACGTCGACATCGCGCCCGGCCAGGCGTTCGGCGGGCTGGAGTTGCAACCGGTAGCGGTCGGCAATGCGGTCGTCGCCGGCCTGCAACAGGGCCGGGAACTGCGCGATCAGGTCGCGCTGCTCGACGGTCGCGATGCGCTGGGCGGGCCAGACGGTCACGACGACCTCGTTGTGGCGATAGACCCGGCGCATCTCGCCATCGAGCGTTTCGCTGCGCTCGTACTGATTCGCGCCCAGGACGTAATGCGCGATCCGGGCGCTCGATACCGTGCCGCCGGCGGTCACCACGAAGGTGCCCTGGAAGTTGCGGCGGCTGGCAGCCGCGTGGATGCGCATCAGCCAGGCCCGCACGTCGCGCGATCCGGGCTCGGCCTCGGCCGCCGGAGCGGCCCGCGCCGCAGGAACTGCGAGCGCCGTCAGGATCAGCGCAGTGCCCGCCGCCGCGCGTGCGGCGGCGAAGGCCAGATCGGTGCCGAACCAGCGCGCCATCGGGGGCCGCTTCAGCGCGCGACCGACTCGGTGGTGGCGGCGCGCAGGAAGCCCGACGGCACGCCGAGCGCCGAGCTGCCGGCGAACTGTTGATGCGCTTGCAGGTAAAGATCGAGCCGCGCGTCGCGGATCAACGGGTCGCTTGGCGCCAGCGCGCGCGGTTCGGTCGACGCGGCAGCGACGGGCGACACGACCGGCTCGATCCGGGTCGCGGACGCGGCCGGCGGCGACGGCTGCAGGCCCGCGCGCGCGTCAGCGGCGAGCGTCAGCGGCCGCGGCGCGCCGGCGCCGGCGCTGCCGCCGCCACTGCCCGAGGGCGTCGGGATTCGCAGCACGGAGCCGAGGCCGACCGCCGCAAGGACGCCGGCCGCGATCGCGATCGGCGGGCGCCACCGCCGCGCCGGGTCGCGCCGGCGCCCGCCGTCTCCGATCGGCGATCCGCGGGCCGTCGTCGCCGTCGCCGACATGAGGACCGGCGCGGGCATGACCGGCTCGGCCCCGAGCCGATCGCGGAGCGCCTGCACGAACTGCGCGCTGCGACAGGCGCCGGTCGCCAGGTCGTCCGAACGCAACACGTCGCCGATCACGTGGTAGACGTGCCAGGTCGCGCGCGATTCACTCGCCTCGCGCCAGTGGTCGCAGGCCTGGTGCAGCACCGCCTCGGAAAGCTCGCCGTCCATCAGCGCCGAGAGGCGCTCGCGGCAGGCGGCATGGGGATCGTCGGACGCGCTCATCGTTTCATTCTCCTTCGCTTACCAACGCTTGCCGCCCTGCGCCTCGAGCATGGGCTTGAGCCGCGCGGCGATCGCCTCGCGGGCCCGGAAGATGCGCGAACGCACGGTACCGATCGGGCAGTTCATCAGTTCGGCGATCTCCTCGTAGCTCAAGCCTTCGATCTCACGCAGGGTGATCGCCTGCCGCAGGTCGTCCGACAACGCTTCGATCGCAAAGTTCACTGCGGATGCGATCTGGCGGCTGGCGAGGATGGCCTCCGGCGTTTCGGCGTCGCTCAGCTCGTTTTCGACGCGCGAGCCGGGGTCCTCCTCGTCGTCGCGCGCCGCCCGTGCGCTCTCGGTGACCAGCGGGTCGCGCTTCAACTCGAGCAGCGCCTTCTTGGCCGTGTTCACCGCGATCCGGTAGAGCCAGGTGTAGAACTGGCTCTCGCCGCGGAACTGCGGGAGCGCCCGGTAGGCGCGGATGAAGGTTTCCTGGGCGATGTCGGGAACCAGGTCGACATCGCGCACCATGCGGCCGATCAGCCGCTCGATCCGGCGCTGGTATTTGACGACCAGCATCTCGAAGGCGTGCTGGTCGCCGGCCTTGACGCGCTCGACGAGCGGGGCGTCGGCATCCGGGGCGGTCGCGGTCACCGCCGCGTTCCGGCCCGGAATGCCGGCCGGCCCACCGCCGCGTCGCTCATGCCGGGTCGCTTTCGGCGCCGGCGGCCGGCCGCGGCGCGTACAAGGCACAGCGCAGCGCGTGCCACTGCGGCTCGAGGCCACGGCGCTGGACCGGCAACCACCGCACGCGCCCGCGGCGGTGTCCCAAGGGCCCCTCGCCGGCCGAAAAGCGCAGCAGCAACCATGCGCCCAGGTCGATCGCGACCTCGATGTCGCCGCCCGTCGTCGCTCCGGAGGCCGGCCCGAGGTGCCAGGCGCGTCCGTCCCAGCGCAGCTCGGTCGGCGCGGCGTGCCGCAACAGTGCCACCAGCAGGCCCGTCGAGGCGATCAGCAGCGCTGCGACCGCCGCGACTTCGATCCCCCGGATCGGCTCGGGACGGATCGAGGCCCAGGCGATCAAAACGATGTCGCCGAGGGCGCCAAGCAGCACGACCGCTGCCTTCCAGGCTTCGAAGCGGCGGAGCTTGACCCCGATCGGTGGCGCGGCCCGCATTGTCGCGACCGGGAAGGGGCTCGGTGACGGACGGAGGAAAAGCCGCGGGCGGAGCGCTCAGACGGTGCTCGACACGCGCTCAGACGCGCTTGAACACCAGCGAGCCGTTGGTGCCGCCGAAGCCGAAATTGTTCTTCAGCGCGTATTCCATCTTCAACGGCCGCGCGGTGTTGGCGCAGTAGTCGAGGTCGCACTCCGGATCCGGCTCATGCAGGTTGATCGTGGGCGGCACGACCTGGTCACGGAGCGCCAGCACCGTGAACACCGACTCGATGCCGCCGGCCCCGCCGAGCAGGTGGCCGGTCATCGACTTGGTCGAACTGACCACCAGACCGTTCCGCGCCGCCGGGCCGAACGCCGCCTTGATCGCATTTGTCTCGTTCAGGTCGCCGAGCGGCGTCGAGGTGCCATGGGCGTTCAGGTAGTCAATCCGGTCGGGGGCGAGCCCGGCGCTGCGCAAGGCGTTTTCCATCGCGCGCTTCGGGCCATCGACGTCGGGCGCGGTCATGTGGAACGCATCCGCGCTCATGCCGAAGCCGACGAGTTCGGCGTAAATCGTCGCCCCGCGTTTCTTCGCGCGCTCGAATTCCTCGAGCACCACCACGCCGGCGCCTTCGCCCAGCACGAAGCCGTCGCGGCCCTTGTCCCACGGGCGCGAGGCCGTGGCCGGATCCTCGTTGCGCGTCGAAAGCGCGCGCGCAGCCGCGAAGCCGCCGACGCCGAGCGGCGAGACGGTCGCTTCGGCGCCGCCCGCGACCATGGCGTCGGCATCGCCGTGCTCGATCATCCGCGCCGCCATGCCGATGCTGTGCAGGCCGGTGGTGCAAGCGGTGACGATCGCGAGGTTCGGGCCCTTGAAGCCGTAGCGGATCGAGACGTGCCCCGAGATCATGTTGATGATCGACGCCGGCACGAAGAACGGCGTGATCCGGCGCGGGCCACGGGCCTCGAGCTCGGCGTGCGTCTCCTCGATCAGCGGCAGCCCGCCGATGCCCGAACCGATGATCACGCCGATGCGCACGGCCTCGTCGTGGCTCAGATCGGTGCCAGTGGCAAGCCCGGCGTCGGCAACCGCCTGCACCGCCGCGGCGAGGCCGTAGTGGATGAAGGTGTCCATGTGGCGCGCCTCCTTCACCGGGAGGTAGGCGCCGATGTCGAAGCCCTTGACCTCCCCGGCGAAGCGGCAGGCGAACGCGGACGCGTCGAACTTCGTAATGTTGGCGATGCCGGAGCGGCCGGCAAGGATGTTGGCCCAGCCCTCTGCCACGGTGTTGCCCACGGGGCTGATCAGGCCGAGGCCGGTCACGACGACCCGTCGTTGCATCGACATGCTGGAGATCCGGTTGGGCGCGGGACCGTCAGGCCACGGTCAAGCGGCCTTCTGGTTCTTCTGCGCGTAATCGATCGCGAGCTGCACGGTGGTGATCTTCTCAGCTTCGTCGTCCGGGATCTCGATGCCGAACTCGTCCTCCAGGGCCATCACCAGTTCGACCGTGTCGAGCGAGTCGGCGCCGAGATCGGCGACGAAAGCCTTCTCGTTCGTGACATCCGCCTCGGGAACGCCGAGCTGTTCGGCAATGATTTTCTTGACGCGTGCTTCGATATCGCTCATGACCGCTCCGGGTGTTTGTAGCTGACGACAGCCTTCGATTCTAGTCGGTGCCCCCGCCTTCGACCGCCTCGCGGCCGGTGCCGCGCCGGGAAGCCGGGCCGGCAACGCCAAGCTTCTCAATTCATGAACATGCCACCGTTGACGTGCAGCTCGGCGCCGGTGATGTAGCCGGCTTCGGGCGCGGCGAGGAACGCGACCGCATGCGCCACCTCGGCCGCCTGGCCGAGCCGTCCGAGCGGAATCTGCGCCATCAGCGCGCCGGTCTGGGCCGCGCTGAGCGACTTGGTCATGTCGGTTTCGATGAACCCGGGAGCGACGCAATTGACAGTGATGCCGCGGCTGCCGAGCTCGCGGGCCAGCGAGCGCGTGAGGCCCGCGACGCCGGCCTTGGCCGCCGCGTAATTGGCCTGGCCGGCGTTGCCGCTCGCGCCGACCACCGACGTGATGTTGACGATCCGGCCGTAGCGCTGGCGCATCATCGGCTTGGTCGCCGCCCGGGCGACGCGGAACACCGCGCTGAGGTTGGTCGCGATCACCGCGTCCCAGTCGGCATCTTTCAGGCGCATCGAAAGCATGTCGCGGGTGATGCCGGCATTGTTGACGACGACGTGCAGCGCGGCGTGCGCCTTGACGATCCCTTCGACCGCCGCATCGATGGCCGCCCCGTCGTCGACGTTCAGCACGATGCCCTCGCCGGGCGCCGTGGCTCCGGCGAGCGCCGCGCCGATCGACTCGGCGCCGGCCGCCGTGGTCGCGCTGCCGATCACCTTCATGCCTTTGGCAGCAAGCGCGGATGCGATCGCCCGGCCGATGCCGCGCGAGGCACCGGTGACGAGGGCGATCTGGCCTTCGAGGCGCGGGGTCGAGATCGTCATGCGAGTTGCTTTCGAGCGTCGGCCAGCGAGGCCGGATCGAACACGCCCGCGGCGAGCGCGTCGGCGTCGATCCGGCGGGTCATGCCGGCGAGCACCTTGCCCGGGCCGCATTCGACGATCGCGCCGATGCCCCGGCCGCGGATCGCCTGGATCAGCTCGACCCAGCGCACCGGGCTGAAAGCCTGCCGGTAGAGCGCGTCGCGAATCCGCTCGGGCTCGATTTCGGCCCGCACGTCGACATTGTCGATCACCGGAATCGTCGGAGCGGCGATCGGCGTCTCGGCGAGTCGCCCTTTCAGCCGCTCGGCGGCCGGCCGCATCAGGCTGGAGTGGAAAGGCGCCGAGACCGGCAGCGGCAGCGTCCGCTTGGCGCCGGCCGCCTTGAGCGCATCGCACGCGGCGGCCACGCCGGCCTTGCTGCCGGCGATCACCGTCTGGTTCGGGTCGTTGAAGTTGACCGCCTCGACGACCTCGCCGCTCGCCGCCGCGACCGAGGCGCAAACCTCGCGCAGCCGGTCGACATCGAGTCCGAGGATCGCCGCCATCGCGCCCACCCCGACCGGCACGGCCTCCTGCATCGCCTGCGCCCGAAAGCGCACCAGCGGCAGCGCATCGGCGAGCGTCAGCGCGCCGGCCGCGACCAGGGCGCTGTACTCGCCGAGCGAATGGCCGGCGACGACCGCCGGCGCGAGCCCGGTCTCGGCGATCCAGGCGCGATAACAGGCGACGCCAGCGATCAGCATCGCCGGCTGGGTGGTCGTCGTGAGGTCGAGCTGCGCCTTCGGGCCGGCGTGGATCAGCGCGCCGATGTCTTCGCCGAGCGCCGACGCGGCTTCGTCGAGGACCGCCGCGACCGCCGGATGGCCCTGCCAGGCGTCGAGCATGCCGACGGTCTGCGAGCCCTGGCCGGGAAAAACGAAGGCGAAGGGAGTCGTCATCTCAGAAACGCGCCGCGGCGGAGCGGGGCGGAAACGTAGATCATGCAAGAAACGTCGGGCAAGGGCGTGAAGAAGGAAAGAGACCGAGCCGAACGACGCCGACGACTCAATAGTCGAGCAGCACCGCGCCCCAGGTGAAGCCGCCGCCGACGCCTTCGAGCAGCAGCGTGTCGCCGCGGCGGATGCGGCCGGCGCGCACGAACTCGTCGAGTGCCAGCGGAATCGAGGCAGCCGAGGTGTTGGCGTGGCGGTCGACCGTGACCACGAGTTTTTCGGGCGGCAGGCCCATGCGCTTCGCCGTGCTCTGCAGGATGCGGATATTGGCCTGATGCGGGATCAGCCAGTCGATGTCAGCGGCCGTGCGACCGGCCTTTTCGAGCACCGACTTCGCGACATCGTTGAGCACGCCGACGGCGAGCTTGAACACCGCCGGGCCGTCCATCTTCAGCAGCGGATCGCCGAGGATCGCGCCGCCCGAGACGGTGCCGGGCACGCAGAGGATGCCGGCGTAGCGGCCGTCGGCATGCAGTTCGCTCGCGACGATGCCCGGCGTGTCGCTCGCCTCGAGCACGACCGCTCCGGCACCGTCGCCGAACAGCACGCAGGTGCCGCGGTCCTTGAAATCGAGGATGCGCGAGAAGACTTCGGAGCCGATCACCAGCGCGCGCCGCGCGGCGCCGGTGCGTATCAGCGAATCGGCGACCGTCAGCCCGTAGACGAAGCCCGAGCACACCGCCTGCACGTCGAACGCCGCGCAACCGGCGACGCCGAGCTTGTGCTGCACCAGGCAGGCGGTCGACGGGAAGATCATGTCCGGCGTGCTGGTCGCGACGATGATGAGGTCGATGCTCGCCGCGTCGACATCCGCCGCTTCGAGCGCGTGGCGCGCCGCTTCGACGCCCAGGTCGCTGCTGCCGACCTCCGGCGCCGCGAAATGGCGGGCGCGAATGCCGGTGCGCTCGACGATCCAGGCGTCCGAGGTTTCGATTCCATTCGCGGAAAGCTGCGCCGCCAGCGCGTCGTTGGTCAGGCGCCGCGGCGGCAAGGCGCTGCCGGTGCCCGCGATCCGGGACGCACGCGGCAGCGATGCGCCGTTCACGCGCGCCCTTCCCCGCTGCACGCTCGGGCGCCCGCCCGCGGACCGTGCGCCGGCTTCATGCGGAATGCGCCACCGAATGGGGTGAAGATGAGAACGACGATGACGATGACGGCGCCCCAGCCGGCGGCAGCGCCGCGAGCGATTCGACGATGCGCTCGTGCACCTTCGCCAGCAGACCGTTGCGCGCCGCGTCGTGCGCCCGGCCGAGCGCCTGCTCGAACGCGAATGCGTCGGCCGAGCCATGGCTCTTGAACACGAGGCCGCGAAGGCCGAGCAGCGCCGCCCCGTTGTAGCGTCGGTGGTCGACCCGCTTCTGCAGCCGCTTCAGCGCCGGCAAGGCCAGCACCGCCGCCAGCTTGGTAAACAGGTTGCGGCCGAACTCCTGCTTGACGAACGCGGCGAGCATCGACGCCAGGCCTTCGGAGGTCTTCAGCGCGACGTTGCCGACGAAGCCGTCGCAGACGACGATGTCGGTCGTGCCCTTGAAGATGTCGTCGCCCTCGACGTTGCCGTGGAAGTTGAGCCGCCCGGCAGCCGCCGCGGCGCGCAGCAGCTCGCCCGCCTGCTTGATCGTCTCGCTGCCCTTGATCGCCTCCTCGCCGATGTTCAGGAGGCCGACGCTCGGGCTCGCCTTGCCCTCGAGCGCGGCGACCAGCGCGCTGCCCAGCACCGCGAACTGCAGCAGGTGCTCGGCGCTGCAATCGACGTTGGCGCCGAGGTCGAGCACCGTGGTGCCGCCGTCGCGCGCGTTCGGCAGCACGGTCGCGATCGCCGGGCGGTCGATGCCGTCGAGCGTTTTCAGGAGATAACGCGACACCGCCATCAGCGCGCCGGTGTTGCCGGCCGAGACGCAGACGTCGGCCGCGGCCTGCCCGTCGGCGCCGGGCTTGACCTGGCTCACCGCGACGCGCAGCGACGAATCCTTCTTGCGGCGCAGCGCGACTTCGACCGCGTCGTCCATCGTGACGACTTCGGAGGCGGCGACGATGCGGGTCCGGGGCCACGCGGCGGCGCTCGCCAGGGCCTCGGACCGGCCGACGAGCAGCAACTCGGCCATCGGATGGGCGTCTAGAAAGGCGCGACACGCCGGCAGGATCGTGGCCGGCCCGTGATCGCCTCCCATGCAGTCGACCGCCAGCCGAACACGACGGGCGCTGGGGGCGGCGGCAAGCGCCGTCATGCCGAAAGCAACCTGGTTCGTCCCGCGATCGGCCCGTTCGACGCCTTCTTCAGGCGTCGGCCTTGGTCTTCAGCACCTTGCGGCCGCGGTAGAAGCCGGTCGGGCTGATGTGGTGACGCAGGTGTTGTTCACCGGTGGTCGGCTCGATCGCAGTCCCCGGCGGCGTCAAGGCGTAGTGCGCGCGGTGCATGCCGCGCTTGGAAGGCGACTTCTTGTTCTGCTGGACGGCCATGACAAATTCTCCTGGGTCGCCGACTTTTGTCAGGCGGACCGGCTGTCGACCAGGGAACCCTCGGGGCCGGTCGACAAAACCGATGATGATGAAACAAAAAAAATCTAAAACGCTTTGCGGGGCAAGGTGCGTGCGCGGATGCACCGCTCGTGGGCAATGCCTTGGCGCTGCCCTTGGCACTGCCCCTCGAGCACCGCTCAAAAGGATGCTCATCAGCGAGGCGCTTCTGCCGGAAAAAAAGGCCTGCGAGTCTAGCATCGGGCCTCAGTTCAGCGGCCGGTCGCGCTTCAACTCGGCCAGCACACCGAAAGGGTTGGGCGAATCTTCGGCTTCGAGGTCGGCCGCCGTATTGGGCAGCGGCGCCGGGCAAACGACATGGCGGGGCACCAGCGGCAGCGCAAGCAGCACCTCTTCCTCGACCAACGCGTGCAGATCGAGAGCGCGAGGCAAGGCGAGCACATCCTCCTCGCGCTCTTCGTCGAGGAGCGCCGCGGCTTCCTCGCCCTCGACGAACAGGATCCGTCTGTCGACCTCGATGGGCGTGGTGACCGGCGCGAGGCAACGCTGGCATTCGAGCGGCAGCACCGTCGAGATGTCGAGCCGCAGCCAGAACTCGCCGGCGCGACCGGGCGGGGCGAGCGCTTCGCCGCGCGCCGACCATACGATCTCCGCATCGGCCTGCAGAGCCTCGGGAACGATCGACTCGAGCAGGCGCGGGAAGCCGCGCACCGGCCAGCGGCCGCTCGACTCCGCGCCAGCGCGCGCGAATGCGGCGACATCGAGGCGCCGGGGGTCGGCCTGGGAAGTCATCGGATCAGTGTACGGCGCAACCGACGGCTTGTTGGCGGAGGCCGTGTCGACGACCGAAGCGGGCGGCGGGCGTTCGCGATCGGGGCCTCGGGCGACAAGCACCCGCAAGAACCCACTGCCGGAGAATCGCCCGATGGTCCTCCGCCGCCCGCTGATCCTCGCGTCGACCTCGCGCTACCGCCGCGAGCTGCTCGGCCGCCTGCACCTGCCGTTCGAGGTCGTCGCACCCGAGGTCGACGAGACGCCGCGTCCGGGGGAGCTGCCCGAGGATTTGGCCCGACGGCTGGCGCGGGCCAAGGCCGAGGCGATCGCGGCCCGCCGCCCGGAGGCGATCGTGATCGGCTCGGACCAGGTCGCCGACCATGACGGCCTGCCGGTCGGCAAACCGGGCACGCATGCGGCGGCAGTGGCCCAACTGCGGGCGATGCGGGGCCGCCGGGTGGTGTTTCAGACCGCGGTGGCGGTGGTGTGTGCGGCCGAACGCTTCGTCGGCGAGCGGCTGGTGGGGGTCGGGGTCCGGTTCGGGGCGACAAGCGACGCGCAGATCGAGCGCTACCTGCGCATCGAGCAGCCGTACGACTGCGCCGGCAGTGCCAAAAGCGAGGGCCTCGGCATCGCCCTGCTCGAGCGGATCGAATCCGACGATCCGACCGCGCTGATCGGCCTGCCGCTGATTGCGACGATCGCGCTGCTCCGCGACGCCGGCCTCGACCCGCTGGGCGGTCCGTGATGGCCGGCGACACGCGGCCGTCGCCAGGGCCGACCGGCGCGCTGATCCTGATGCCCAACACGCTCGACCACGGAACGCCCGGGGTCGATATGCCGCTCGACGAGCTGCTGCCACGGGCGGTGATCCGCAGCGCCGCCGGCCTGGCGCACTGGGTCGCGGAAAACGCCCGATCGGCGCGGGCCTTCTTGAAGCGGGTCGATGCGGTCGTGCCGCTGGTGACGCCGCTGCAGGGAATCACGATCGTCGAGCTGCCGCGGCCGCCGAAAGGCCGACCGATGGCGCCGCGGCTGCCGGGCATGTCGCGCGTCGCGAAGGACGCCATCGGCGCTGCACCCATCGATCCCGCGATCGATGCGCTGCTCACGCCGACGCGCACCGGGCACGACCTCGGTCTCATCGCCGAGGCCGGCCTGCCGGCGATCGCCGACCCCGGTGCCACGCTGGTCGCCGCGGCGCATCGGGCCGGCATCCGCGTCGTCGCCCTGCCCGGGCCGAGCTCGTTGCTGCTCGCGCTCGCGACCAGCGGGCTGAACGGTCAGAGCTTCGCGTTCGTCGGCTACCTGCCGGTCGAACAGGCGGCACGTGCGGCGCGCATCCGCGAACTCGAAGCGGTGTCGGCCCGGCTCGGACAAACACAACTCGCCATCGAAACGCCGTACCGCAATCCGGCGTTGCTCGCGGCACTCGTCGCCCACCTGGCGCCGGCCACGCAGCTCTCGGTGGCCTGCGGGCTGACGCTAATCGGCGGCTTCAACCGCAGCGACCGGGTGGCGGACTGGCGCGCGCGCCCGCTGACGCTACCGACCGATGTGCCGGCGGTATTCGCGTGGGCGGCGGGGTGAGGTTTGCCGAAGCGGGCAGAGACGTCCGAGCCCGGTGCTCCGGCCATACGCCGTCCGTCGTAGGACCTGTACGCGGTCCGTTCGGGCTGAGCTTGTCGAAGCCCTGTGCGCTCCGGCACCAACCCTTCGACAGGCTCAGGGCGAACGGGGATGACCTGTACGCCGTCCGTTCATGGGACCTGTACGTGGTCCGTTCGGGCTGAGCTTGTCGAAGCCCTGTGCGCTCCTGCACCAGCCCTTCGACAGGCTCAGGGCGAACGGGGATGACCTGTACGCCGTCCGTCATGGGACCTGTACGCGCGGTCCGTTCGGGCTGAGCTTGTCGAAGCCCTGCGCGCTCCGGCACCACCCTTCGACGGGCTCAGGGCGAACGGGGATGACCTGTACGCCGTCCGTTCGTGGGACCTGTACGCGGTCCGTTCGGGCTGAGCTTGTCGAAGCCTTGCGCGCTCCGGCACCAGCCCTTCGACAGGCTCAGGGCGAATGGGGATGACCTGTACGCCGTCCGTTCATGGGACCTGTACGCGCGGTCCGTTCGGGCTAAGCTTGTCGAAGCCCTGCGCGCTGCGGCATCAGCCCTTCGACAGGCTCAGGGCGAACGGAGGGGCTGTTCGCCCGATCAGGGCGAAACGGCGTCCGCCTGCTTGGCCCCGAACAGCGCGGCGAGCCGCTTTTTCGGTTTGATGTTCGGCGACAGGGAGCGCGGCTGAACCACGGCCTTGCGGTCCCAGGCGGGCTCGGCGGCCGGATCGACCGGCTCATACGGCTTCTCGAAGAACGGATCGGCGGGCGGCGCGGACGGCGAACTGCGCGGTCCGCCGGCCGAGAACCGCTCGCGTTCGGCGCGGCCGGCGGCCTCGCGCGGCGCCCGTTCGCGTGGCTCGCGAAATTCGCGTGGCACCGGCGGGGCGTCGAACTCGATCGGCTCGATCTCGATCTTCTTTTTGATCAGCTTTTCGATGTCGGCGACGAGCCGGGCATCGGACGGCGCGACCAGCGTCACCGCCAGGCCGGAGGCGCCGGCGCGGCCCGTGCGGCCGATGCGGTGCACGTAATCCTCGGCGTTGAACGGCACGTCGAAATTGAACACCGCCGGCAAATCGACGATGTCGAGGCCACGGGCGGCGACGTCGGTGGCGACCAGCACGTCGACCTCGCCACGCTTGAACGCGTCGAGCGCCTTCAAGCGTTCGTCCTGCGACTTGTCGCCATGGAGCGCGTTGGTGCGCAGGCCGTCGCGCTCGAACGACCGTGCGAGCCGGGCGCAGCCGAGCTTCGAGTTGACGAACACCAGCGCCTGCGAGAGCGAACGCTCCTTGATCAGCTTCAGCACCGCGCGCCGCTTGTCGTCGGCGTCGACGGCGTAGAAGCGCTGCTCGACGTTGGTCGCCGTCGCGTTCGGACGCGCCACCTCGACCAGCACCGGCTCCTGCAGGTAGCTTTCGGCGAGCCGCCTGATCTCGGGCGAGAACGTGGCCGAGAACAGCAGCGTCTGGCGCGTCTTCGGCAGGTAGCTCAGGATGCGCTGCAGGTCGGGAAGGAAGCCGATGTCGAGCATCCGGTCGGCCTCGTCGAGCACCACGTACTCGACCTGGTTCAGCACGCAGTTCTTCGCCTCGATGTGGTCGAGGAGCCGCCCGGGCGTCGCGACCAGCACCTCGACGCCGGCCTTCAGTTCGAGCGTCTGCGGCTTCATGTCGATGCCGCCGTAGACCACCGCGACGCGCAGCTTGGTCTGGGCCGCGTAGCCCTTGATGTTCGCCGCGACCTGGTCGGCCAGCTCGCGCGTCGGCGCGATTACCAGGGCGCGCACCGGGTGGCGCGCGGGCGACATGCTGGCGGTCTCGTGGCGCAGCATCTTGTGCAGCAGCGGCAGCGAGAAGGCGGCGGTCTTGCCGGTGCCGGTCTGGGCGGCGCCCATCACATCGCGCCCGGCAAGGACGATGGGGATCGCCTTCGCCTGGATCGGCGTCATCTCGGTGTAGCCCTGGGCCGCCACCGCGCGCTGCAGGCTTTCGGCGAGGCCGAGGCTGGCGAACAGCAGCGGCGCGACGGTTGGGGCGGTCGCGGATTCATCCTCAACAGAGCTCGCCGGACCGGCCAGACGATCGACCTCCCCGGCGGGCGCATCGCCTTGCGAAGAACGGGTGGTGATATCGATCGGGTGGCTGTCAGCGGGCGTTTCGGTCATTTGTCGATTATCGCTCCCGGCTCGATAAATGCGGGTTAGACCCCTTGCGCTGATTAGAATCCAGCACCTCCACGTCGATTACGGACCGCGTTTTGTCGAACCGAAAAGGCATCATCCTCGCGGGCGGATCCGGCACCCGGCTCCACCCGGCGACGCTTTCGATCAGCAAGCAGCTGCTGCCGGTCTACGACAAGCCGATGGTCTACTACCCGCTCAGCACGCTGATGCTGGCAGGTATCCGCGACGTGCTGCTGATCAGCACGCCGCAGGACACGCCGCGCTTTCGGGCGCTCCTCGGCGACGGCTCTAACTGGGGCATCAACCTCCAGTACTGCGTGCAGCCGAACCCCGACGGGCTGGCGCAGGCGTTCATCCTCGGCCGCGATTTCGTCGGCGGCAGTCCGAGCGCACTGGTCCTCGGCGACAACATCTTCTACGGCCACGCGCTGCAGGAGCAGCTTCGCAATGCCGCGGCCCGGGCCGCCGGTGCCTCCGTTTTCGCCTATCACGTGCACGACCCCGAGCGCTACGGCGTGGTCGAGTTCGATGCCGAGCGCCGCGCCCTCAGCATCGAGGAAAAGCCGGCGGCGCCGAAGAGCAGCTACGCCGTCACCGGCCTCTATTTCTACGACACCCAGGTCTGCGACATCGCACGCAGCATCCGGCCATCGCCGCGCGGCGAGCTCGAGATCACCGACGTCAACGCCACCTACCTGAAGCTCGGCCAGCTGAGCGTCGAGATCATGGGCCGCGGCTACGCCTGGCTCGACACCGGCACGCACGACAGCCTGATGGAAGCCGGACAGTTCATCGCCACGCTCGAAAAGCGCCAGGGCCTGAAGGTCGCCTGCCCGGAGGAAATCGCCTTTCGCTCCGGCTGGATCGATGCCGCTCAGCTCGAAGCGCTGGCCCGTCCGCTGCTGAAGAACGGCTACGGCCAGTACCTGCAACGGCTGCTGCACGACCGGGTCTACACGTGAACGTCGTCGAAACCGCGATCGCGGGCGTGCTGGTTCTTGAACCCAAGGTGTTCGGCGATGCGCGCGGCTTCTTCCTCGAGAGCTTCAACCAGACGCTCTTCGACGCGGCGGTCGGCGGTCCAACGACCTTCGTTCAGGACAACCATTCGCGTTCGGCGCGCGGCGTGCTGCGCGGCCTGCACTACCAGCTGCCGCCGCACGCGCAGGGCAAGCTCGTGCGGGTCACGAGCGGCAGCGTGTTCGACGTTGCCGTCGATGTCAGGCCGGGGAGCCCGACCTTCGGGCGCTGGGTGGGCGTCGAGCTGAGCGGCGCGAACCATCGGCAGCTCTGGCTGCCGCCCGGCATGGCGCACGGTTTCCTGGTGACCAGCGACAGCGCCGACTTCCTCTACAAAACGACCGACTTCTACGCGCCGCAGGCCGAAGGCGCAGTGCGCTGGGACGATCCCAAGATCGGAATCGCCTGGCCCGACATTGGCATGGCGCCGCTGCTCGCGGCCAAAGATGCCGCGGCACCGGTGCTGGCCGACGCGAAGACGTATCGCTCAGGCGCCTGAGCCGCTACCGGGTTTTCCCGGAAGTGGCTTTTTCGCACAGTAGAATCGTTGAGCCGGCCTTTGCGGATCTCGCCAATCCGCCCCGTGCCCCCAGGAAGGTCCGTCAGCCCGCCGGCACCCGGCCGACGGCGCCGCCGCCCATTCGCTATCACGACGCTTCCCCGATGCCGACGGTCACCCTCGCGAACGGTCGCGCCTTTGCGGCTGAACCCGGCAGCGCGCTGCTCGATGCCGCGATCGCCGCCGGGTTGACGCTCGAGTACAGCTGCCGCACCGGGCGCTGCGGCACCTGCAAGACCCGGGTCCGCTCGGGCCGCACACGCATGCTGCGCGACGAGGTCTCGCTGACCCCGGCCGAGCACGCCGCCGGCTTCGTCCTCAGTTGTGCGCGCGAGGCGCTCGACGACGTGGCGCTCGAGATCGAGGACCTGCCCGAGCTGGCCGGTTTGAAGCCGAAGACCTTTCCTTGCCGCATCGACACGCTCGAACGCCCGATGGAGGACGTGGTTCGCGCGGTGCTGCGCCTGCCGCCGAAGGCCGGCCTCGCGTTTCTCGCCGGCCAGTACATCGACCTGATCGGCCCGGGCGGCATCCGCCGCAGCTATTCGCTCGCGAGCGACATGGCCGACCCGTCCCGCGTCGAGCTGCACGTGAAGCGGATGGACGGCGGCGCGATGAGCCGCTACTGGTTCGAGGCCGCGCGGCCGAACGATCTGCTCCGCTTCAACGGGCCGCTCGGCACCTTCTTCCTGCGCGAGCCGGCCGGCGCCGACCTGATCTTTCTCGCGACCGGTACCGGCTACGCTCCCGTCCACTCGATGCTGCGGCAGATCGAGGCGCTTGCGCCGGCCAGGCGGCCGCGCTCGGTGCGGCTGCTGTGGGGCGGCCGGCAGCCGGCCGATCTCTACACCGACCCGTTGGAGCTGCACCCCGAACTCCGCTACACGCCGGTGCTCTCGCGTGCCGGCGCCGCGTGGCAGGGCGCCCGCGGCCACGTGCAGGAGGTGCTGCTCGCCGACGCGCCCCGCCTCGACAACGCGGTCGTCTACGCCTGCGGCTCGGACGCGATGATCCACGCGGCGCGCGAGCGGCTGGTCGCGGCGGGCCTGACCGCGCAGCGCTTCCATTCCGACGCCTTCGTCAGTTCGAGTTGAGCCGACCGGACCGGAGCGACACCCCATGAAAGCAGTCATCCTCGCCGGCGGTCTCGGCACGCGGCTCAGCGAAGAAACCTCGACCCGGCCGAAGCCGATGGTCGAGATCGGCGGCAAGCCGATCCTCTGGCACATCCTGAAAACCTATGCGCATCACGGCGTCAACGACTTCGTGATCTGCTGCGGCTACAAGGGCTATGTGATCAAGGAGTACTTCGCCAACTACTTCCTGCACATGTCGGACGTCACCTTCGACATGCGCTCGAACCGCATGGAAGTGCACCAGAAGCGCGCCGAGCCGTGGAACGTGACGCTGGTCGACACCGGCGACGATTCGATGACCGGCGGCCGGCTGCTGCGCGTGGCCAAGTACATCCGCGACGACGAAGCCTTCTGCTTCACCTACGGCGACGGCGTGGGCGACATCGACATCGGCGCGACGCTCGAATTTCACCGCCGCCACGGCAAGCTCGCGACGCTGACCGCCACCTACCCGCCCGGCCGCTTCGGCGCGCTCGACATCCACGACCATCAGGTGCGCAGCTTCAAGGAAAAGCCGCAGGGCGATGGCGCGATGATCAACGGCGGCTACTTCGTGCTGAATCCCAAAGTGCTGGATCACCTGGCCGACGACAGCACCGTCTGGGAGCAGGCGCCGCTGCAACGTCTGGCCGAAGACGGCCAGCTGATGGCTTACGAGCACCCCGGCTTCTGGCAGCCGATGGACACGCTGCGCGACAAGCACCACCTCGAAGAGCTCTGGACCTCCGGCCGTGCGCCGTGGAAGGTCTGGGACCGATGACGCCCGGCTTCTGGCGTGGCCGCCGGGTGCTCCTCACCGGGCACACCGGGTTCAAGGGCAGCTGGCTCGCACTCTGGTTGCAGTCGCTCGGCGCGCAAGTCGGCGGCTTGGCGCTGGCGCCTGAGGGCGCGCCCAACTTGTACGAGGTGGCGCAAGTCGCCGCCGGCATGGCCGCGTCGACCTTCGGCGACATCCGCGATCTCGACACCGTCGTGCGCGCACTCGTCGCCTTCGCGCCCGAGATCGTGATCCACATGGCGGCACAACCGTTGGTGCGGCTTTCGTACGCCGAACCGGTCGAGACCTACGCGACCAACGTGATGGGCACGGTGCACGTGCTCGAGGCGGTGCGGCGCACGCCGTCGGTGCGGGCGGTGGTCAATGTCACGACCGACAAGTGCTACGAGAACCGCGAGTGGGCCTGGGGCTACCGCGAAGACGAGCCGATGGGCGGCTTCGACCCGTACAGCAACAGCAAGGGCTGCTCCGAACTCGTCACCTCGGCGTACCGGCGCTCGTTCTTTGGCGAAGGCCACGTTGCCCTCGCTTCGGCGCGCGCCGGCAACGTGATCGGCGGCGGCGACTGGGCGACCGACCGCCTGATCCCCGACATCCTGCGCGCCTTCGAGCGCGGCGAGCCGGTGCGGATCCGCAATCCGCATTCGACCCGACCCTGGCAGCACGTGCTCGAGCCGCTTTCGGGCTACCTGGTGCTTGCCGAGCGGCTGGTGAGCAGCGGCGCCGCGTTTGCCGAGGGCTGGAATTTCGGCCCGCACGACGATGATGCGAAGCCGGTGCAATGGATCGTCGAGCGGATGGTGCGGCGCTGGAACGACCGCGCCGACCCGCCGAACGCCCACAGCGCCGGCTGGACGCTCGACGCCGGCGAGCACCCGCACGAGGCGCATTACTTGAAGCTCGACATCTCCAAGGCGCGCCATCGCCTCGACTGGCGCCCCCACTGGCGACTCGACGAAGCGCTCGCCCTTATCGACAGCTGGCACCATGCGTGGCGCAGCGGCGACGACATGCGCGCCGCCTGCCTCGCCCAGATCGCCGACTACACGACCGCAGCAACCGCCCCAGTGACGACAACAACGACGACGACGACCAAGGAGGCCGCATGAACGCCCCGATCGCCATCCACCCGGCACCCGCCGGCCTGGCACCGCCCGGCGGCAGCGCCGAAGCCCTGGCGCTGCGCGATCAGATCGCCACGCTGGTGCAGCGTTACGCCGACATCACCTACGCGCCGCAGGCTTTCGTGCCCGGCGAGTCGCCCGTGCCCGTGTCAGGCAAAGTGGTCGGCGCGCCGGAGCTGAAAGCGATGGTCGAAGCTTCGCTCGACGGCTGGCTCACCACCGGCCGCTTCAACGCCGCCTTCGAGGAGCGGCTGGCGCGATACCTCGGC
This sequence comes from uncultured Rhizobacter sp., assembly GCA_964236915.1. Lineage (GTDB taxonomy): Bacteria > Pseudomonadota > Gammaproteobacteria > Burkholderiales > Burkholderiaceae_C > LMDS01. The sequence goes on along the minus strand of CAXSGM010000046.1, from coordinate 295 downwards.
GTGAAGTACCTGATCACCGTGAACTCGGGCTCCTCGGCCAACCTGGTCGCTTTTTCGGCGCTGACCTCGCCGCGCCTCGGCGACCGCGCGATCAAACCGGGCGACGAGGTGATCGGCGTGGCGGCCGGCTTCCCGACCACCGTCAACCCGATTCTGCAGTTCGGCGCCGTGCCCGTCTTCGTCGACATCGACCTCGCGACGCACAACGTCGATGCCAGCCTGATCGAAGCGGCGATCGGCCCGAAGACCAAGGCGATCATGCTGGCGCATTCGCTCGGCAACCCGTTCAACCTGG
>CAXSGM010000045.1:0-23303 GCA_964236915.1 uncultured Rhizobacter sp. | reverse complement strand
TGCGGCCGCCGCCGGCATCGAGCACACGCCCGATCGCATAGGCGAGCTGGCGGCACGCGGCGTAGCGAGCGGCCATCCTGGCGATCTTCGCCTGCGTCAGCGGAAAGTCGGCCAGCGCCGCGCCGAACACCTTGCGATCGTTCGCGTACCGGATGGCGGCGCGCAACGCGGCACGCATCACGCCCGAGGCGCGCGCCGCCGTCTGCATGCGGCCGCCCATCATGCCGGCCATGGTGAAGTAAAAGCCCTTGCCGAGCCCGGCCTCGCCGCCGACCAGGTTCGCCTCGGGAACGAAGAAGTTGTCGAAGGCGAGGTCGAAGGAATGCATGCCGCGGTAGCCGATGGTCGCAATCGCCTTGCCGCTGAGCCGGCCGCCGGCCTCCTGGGTGAATTCGAACCCGTGCCCGTCGTACGAAGGCTTTTCGACGAGCAGGATGCTGAGCCCGCGATGGCCTGCGGACCGGTCCGGGTCGGTGCGCGCCACGACCATCAACAGACCGGCCTTGCCGGCGAAGGTGCACCAGGTCTTGGCGCCGTTCAGCAGCCATCCGCCTGGCGTGCGCGTGGCTTTGAGCGTCAGGCTCGCGACGTCCGAGCCGTGGTCGGGCTCGGTGATCGCGATCGCGCAGAGGGGTGCGCCCGCCGCGATGCCCGGCAGCCAGTGCTGCTTCTGCGCGTCGCTGCCGCCGGCCAGCAGGGCACGCGTCAGGATCTCGGGCCGGGTGATCAGGCTGCCGGCGGCGGCGAGCGATGCCTCCGAGAGCGCTTCGGTCACGACGACCATCATCAACGTGTCGTCGCGATCGTTCGGCGCGCTGCCGCCGTATTGCTCCGGAATCGAAAGCCCGAAGACGCCCATCTCGCGAAACGCCTGCAGCAAGGGCTCGGGCACGATCAGGTCGTGGCGGTGGATGCGCTCCGCCTGCGGCGCCACCACATCGGCGCCGAATCGGCGGAAGGTGTCCTGCGCCATCCTCAGCGGCTCGTCGAGCGCCACCGGGCCGACCTCGGCGGCGGCACCGTCGGCACGCATCAACGCACGGCCGGCGAGCGCCAGGCCCGCCGCGCCGGCAACGGTGCGACGCAACGACGCCAGCCCCGCATCGACGCCGATCGCCTGCAGGGCGGCGGGGTCGATGTCGAGTTCGAGAAAGGCGCTCTCGACCTTCGCGACGACGCTCAGGATCGCCTCGACGGCAAAGATCAGCGCCAGACGGCGATCGAGTTCGGTCGATTCCGGCGTCAGGCAGGCGATCACGTTCTCGGCCGCCAGCAGGTCGGCGCTGGCGAGCGCCAGGTCGTGGCTCACGACCTGATGCGCGTCGAGCTGCGCGGCGCGGAGCTTGCCGTGCTCGCTGCAGCGTGCCGCCAGCCGCTCCACCGCGGCGGCGAACAGCGGGCGCAGGCGCCTCAGCAGCGCGTCGGCGACCCCGGCCTGCCGCGTCAAGCTGCCGGCCGGCTGCGTCGCGCTCATGCCGTGGCGAGCGCGTCGAGTCGCGCCAACGCGCGCTCGGCCGCCACCCGGGCGGTGAACGCGCAGGCCTGCGTGCCGCCGTCGCCGTAGTCCTTCACCGCATCGCCGACGTGCCACAGATTGGCCAGCGGCGTGTCCTGCGACAGGTCGTCGTTCGAATTCTGGCTTGTGCTTGTCATGGAATCTCCTGGGGATGAGGCGGGGGCACTCGACGCAGCACCTCGCGCGCACGCAGAACGACGGGCAGGTCGACCATCTTTCCGCGGAACTCGACGGCGCCTCGCCCTTCCGCTCGGGCCGTCTCGAAGGCTCGAATCAGCGCGCGGGCCAGCTCGATCTCCGCGGCCGACGGCGCGAACTCCTCGTTCAGCGGCGCCACCTGCGACGGGTGGATGCAGAAGGCGCCGACGAAGCCGAGTTGTCGCGCAAGGCGGATCTGCTGGCGGAACGCCGCGAGATCGGTGAAGTCGGCAATCGATGCCGGAAAGCCGAACGGCAGCAATCCGGCGCGGCGGCACGCGAACACCACCTGCTGGTTGGGCGCGAAGAGCGCTTGCGGCGTCGGCTCCATGCCGACCGACGCACTGAAGTCTTCGGAGCCGAGAATCATCCCCAGCAAACGGTCCGAGGACCGCGCGATGGCGTCGAGCTCGGGAAGCGCCCGCACGTCCTCGATCTGCGCGATCAGGCGCGTGCGACCCGCAGGCAGACCCCGCGCCGCCTCGAGCGCGTCGATCCGCGCGCCGACGGCATGAACCTCGGCAGCCTCGTTCACCTTCGGCAAAACGATTGCCCGCACCGCCGGACCGATGGCGGCGTCGAGGTCGAGCGCCTGCCCCTGGTCGGGCGCATTCACCCGGACCAGGACCGCGGTGCCGTGCGCATCGAGCGACGCCGCGGCCTGACCGATGCGATCGCGCGCCAGCGACTTCTGCGCGATGGGAACGGCGTCCTCCAGATCGAGGATGCAGGCGTCGGCGCCGCGCCGATGCGCACTCGCCACGAACTTCTCGACGTGCGCCGGGACGAACAGCATCGAACGCCAGATCGGAGGGCTCATGGGCGTCCTGTCAGCGCAGCGTGGCCTGGGCCGTCATGCCGACGAAACCCTGCGGGTCGGTCGTCCAGAGCGCGACCGACTTGCCGTCGCGCCTGCCGCACAAGCCGATCTCGGCGGTGTCGAAGGTCGGCCGGACGGCACGAAACCGGAACTCGGCCACATCGGCGTCGTGAACATGGCGCGTCAACAGGTCGAGCAGCAAGGTCGCGAGCAACGGACCGTGCACGACGAGCGCCGGATAGAACTCCTGGCTTACCGCGTAATCGCGGTCATAGTGGATGCGGTGGCCGTTGAAGGTGAGCGCCGAGTAGCGGAACAGCAGCACCGGATCGGGCTGGATTTTCGCGCGCCAATCGGCGTCCGTCGGTGCCGCTTCGCCGGCAGGAAGCGGTGCCGGCCCGGCAGGCAGGTCGCGGTAGACGATGCTCTGCGCTTCGACAAGGCAGATGTCGCCGCCCTGACGCAACGTGTGCTCGACATTCACGAACACCAGCGCGCCGCTCTTGCCTGCCTTCGACTCGACCGACTTGATGGTCGACGTCTTCTCGGCCATGGCGCCGATCCGCAACGGCGCGTGGCGTTGCACTGCGCCTGCCGCCCACATGCGGCGCGGCAGCGGCACGGGCGGCAGGAATCCGCCCCGCAGCGCGTGACCGTCTTCACCGGTACGGCTCTGCAGCGGCGTTTCGAGGAAGTAGAGCCAGTGCCAGGGCAGCGGCAACGCGTCGCCGACATCCAGGCTTCGATCGTGGTCCAGCATCGCCGCGAGCGCGCGCGCCGGAAACGGATCGAGCCACTGCGTCGCCACGGTCTCGCGCCCGACCCAGCGTTGCAGCTCGCGGATGTCGACATCACTCATAGCGCTACCCGCGACGCTTCGGGCGCCAGCAGCGAGAGCCCGAGCCCGACCCGCCTCACCAGCCATGGGCTCGGCCGGTAGCGCGGGTCGCCGGTGGCGGCCTGCAGGTTGCGCAGGATGGTGAGGACGCGCGCGCCGCCGATTGCGTCGCCCCAGGCGAGCGGCCCTTGCGGATAACCCAGACCGAGCTGCACGGCGGCTTCGATGTCGGCGACGCTCGCAATGCCGCGCTGCGCGATGTTGGCGGCGATGTTGACGATCGTCGCCAGCACGCGTTGCACGACGAAGCCCGGGCTGTCGTTGATCACGGTGACGGCGGTGCCGCCGTGCGCCAGCAACGCGAACGCGGCGTCGCGCATCTCGGGCGTCGTCGACACCGTCAACATCAGCGTCCGATGCTTGTTGAGCCCGGGCAAGGGGTCGATGGCCACACAGCGCGCCGCATCCAGGCCCTGCTCGATGCAGCAGGTCGTCGCGTCGTCGCCCCAGGGCTGCACGACGAGCAGGCTGTCGCCACGCGGCGTCTCGAGGAGCGTCGCGCCCGCGGCGCCAAGCTCCGCGGCCAGGGCGGCCCGATCCGGCGCGGCGGGATCGATCCAGACGCTCGCATCGGGCGGCAACCGGGGTATGTCGGGCCGCGGCGGCAGCACCTTGCTGTCGTTCGCGTAGACATACCAGCCGGCACCGGTCTTGCGGCCGAAGAGCCCGGCGGCGACGCGCGGCGGCACCAGCGACGACGGCCGGAACCGCGGCTCCTGCTGGAACTGCTCGTAGATCGAGGCCATGACCTTGCTCGACACGTCGAGCCCGGTCAGGTCGAGCAGCTCGAAAGGCCACATGCGGAAGCCGGCGGCATCGCGCAGCAGGGCATCGACTTCGGCATGGCTGGCGACCTGCTCCTCCAGGATGCGGAGGCCCTCAGTGTAGAGGCCGCGGCCGGTGTGGTTGATCAGAAAGCCCGGCTGGTCGGCAGTGACGACCGCGCGGTGGCCCTTGCCCTCGACGAGGGCCGTGAGCGTCGCTACCGTCGCCGCCGCGCTGGGCACCGCGGCGATCACCTCGGCCACCTTCATCAACGGCACCGGGTTGAAGAAATGCAGGCCGGCGACGCGCTCCGGCAAGCGGCAGACCGATGCGATCTCAGAGGTCTGCGCTGCGTTCTGCCAACGACCGAGGGTGGTTTCGGTGCTCGCCCGATGACCGCGGCGCCATCCCGGAACGGAAGTGAAGATGCCGCGGCCCTGGTTCAGCCAAGACGAGTACGTCGGCGTGAAATGCATGGGCACATTGCGGTGCTGCGCAAGGAAATCCTTGATCCGCTCGGTCTTGTGACTGCTGACGTTGTCGCAGATGGCCTGATCTCGCGTCGCTCGGGCTGACTGGCCACCATGTCGGTAAGGAACGCCACGAATTGCTCGCCGGTCTGGCGCGGCGCGGTCTTGCCCAGCACCTCGCCGGTGGCGGTGTTCAATGCCGCGCTCAGGTCAACGATCAATCCACCAGGCTTCTCGCCATAGATCAGCGGCGCAATCCTCCTCTGATAGCTTTCTTCTGATTCACTACGCTCTTTGAGCGGCAGCCCCTCGTTCATGACGACTTTCACCTCGCCCTTGGCGTCATCGTCGTCGTGCCACGCCGGACGCTGCTTGGATATCTCGTCGTACAGCCGTGTGGCGATGTCGCGACCCATGGTCACGAGCATTGCCTTGCCTTCCATGGACGCAGGCGCCGATCTTCCGCGAGGCCCCGCAGCGTATCCACGTCATCGAGCCGCTGCCGGCGCCCCCGGGGTGCGTCGTCAAACGGAGCGGCATGCTGATGACGCCCGCGGCCGAATATTTTTGCGAGATGGTGCGGCGAGCAGTGCTGCATCGCGACGCCCAATGATTAACGACCATTGCAGGAAAGGGCTGGTTTGCAAAGGATCGCATAAGCAGATCGTCCCGCCGGCGCGGCTGTCAATTCCTTTAGTCGTAGGTCAGCTCTGACCCATCAGCTCAGCAATCGTCTTCATGCCCGAGATGACCACCGCCGGCTTCTCCTCGCTGACGCTCACGACCACGGGCGTCGCGTTCGAAGTTGCGGCGTCACGCCGGCCCGGGAACTCGAGACCTACGCGCTGATGCCGGGGCGGCCTCGGCGTCCTTGGCCTCCTGGCGCGTCGGCGCCGCGCCCGCCGAGCCAGCGGGTGTCCTGTGCGCGCAACGGGTCGCCCTAGGGCGGCCCTTTTCGTTGATCAGCACCGCCTCGGCTACGTGTATTCGTTCTTGACGTTGACCACCGGTTCGACGAGGCTAGGCGCGCCGGTTGCCTGAGGTGCCGACGCTCGACCGCGGCGGTCCGAAGGGCCGATCGAATAAAACAGAGGAGCGACACGTGCGACGGGGACGAATCGGTGCCGGGCTATTCGGCGTCTTGCTATTGCTCGTCGTTGCGGGCTGTGCGGCCACATGGCATTCGGCACTTCCTGCGACGCCCGAAGCGCCGCGCGGTTTCGACAGCGCCCTCGTCGAGCGCGGCGCCGCGCTCGCGGCGGTCGGCAACTGCGCGAGCTGCCACACGACGAGCGAAGGCCGACCGTTTGCCGGTGGCGTGCCGCTCGCGACGCCGTTCGGCACGATCTACGGCACCAACATCACCCCCGACCGCCCGACCGGGATCGGCACGTGGTCGCAGGCCGCATTCGTGCGGGCCATGCGCGATGGCGTCGCCCGGGACGGCCGTCTTCTGTATCCGGCGTTCCCGTACGACCACTTCACGCACACGACCGATGGGGATCTCGAGGCGCTTTACGCCTATTTGATGACCCGCGATCCGGTACGCCAGGCAAACGCCGCCGACGCGCTCCGCTTCCCTTTCAACCTGCGGCCGCTGATCGCCGGATGGAACCTGCTGTACCTCGATCGCACGCCCCCGCGCACCGACGGCGCGCATGACGCCGAGTGGAACCGCGGCGCCTATCTGGTCGCATCGCTCGGCCATTGCGCCAGCTGCCACGCACCCCGCAACCGCCTCGGTGCCGAGCAGACCGAACACGGCATGGCGGGAGGCCAAGCCGAGGGCTGGTACGTGCCGGCGCTGAACGGCGCGTCGCCGTCGCCGCTGCCCTGGACGGTGGATGCGCTCAGCGCCTACCTGCGAACCGGCATCGCAGCGGGCCATGCGATGGCGGGTGGCCCGATGCAGGAGGTGGTCGGCAACCTGGCGCGGGCGCGAGAGGAGGATGTGCGCGCCATCGCCACCTACGTTCATTCGAGCCTCGGCCCGACGACCGCGGATCGCGCCTCCCGCGCGCGAAGCGCCGAGCAGCGTGCGGCGCTCGGCCCGCTCGCCCGTTCGCAGCCGAACGCCCAAGGTGCCGATACCCAGCTGCTCGCCCTCGGCGCGACCGTCTACCAAGGCGCGTGCGCGCGGTGTCACGACGTCGGCCGAACGGTGGATTCGTCGGGCGCGCTGCGCCTGCCGCTGGCGATCGCGGTGTACGACCCCGATCCGCGCAGCCTGCTGCGCATCGTCCGCGACGGGATCACGCCGCCGCCCGGCGAACCCGGGCGCTGGATGCCCGCCTTCGGAACGATGCTCAGCGACGAGCAGCTCGTCGGCCTCCTGACCTACCTGCGCGCTGCCGCAGCCGACGCGCCGCCCTGGCCCGACGTGGCGAGCGCGGTGCAAGCGACGCGGGCCTCGCCATGATCACGCTTCTCGTCAACGGGACGGCACGCACGGTCGACGCCGACCCCGCCACGCCGCTCCTCTACGTCCTGCGCGACGAGCTCGGTCTGAACGGCGCGAAATTCGGCTGCGGCCTCGGCCAGTGCGGCGCCTGCACGGTGATGATCGGCACCGACGCCGCGTTCTCCTGCCTGATGCCGATCGCGCTGGTCGGCACGCGCCCGGTCAAAACCGTCGAGGGCCTGGGGAGCGTCGCCAAGCCGGGCGTGCTGCAGCAAGCCTTCATCGACGAGCAGGCGGCGCAATGCGGCTACTGCATCGCCGGGATGGTGATGCGCGCCCAGGCGCTGCTCGAGCGCTCGCCCGACCCGAGCGACGCCGAGATCCGGCGCGCGATGGCGCCGAACCTGTGCCGCTGTGGCACGCACATGCGCATCCTGCGCGCGGTGCGCCGGGCGGCCAACGTGCTGCGCGGGCAACCGGCTGCGGGCCAGGTCGCGTCGCGATGAAGCCCGATCCGACTACCGTGGCGCGTACCGGCCGCGCGACCCACGCCGACCGGCGCGCCTTTCTCGCCGCGGGCGGCGCGCTCGTCGTCGCCTTCTCGGTCGCGCCCCGCGTGCTCGCCCAGGCGCCGAACGCCGCGGCGGTCGCCGACCTTCCGGCCAGCCTCAAGAAGCAACCGCTCCTCGATGGCTGGATCCGCATCGCCGCCGACGGCGGCATCACCGTCTTCACCGGCAAGGCCGAGCTCGGCCAGGGCATCAAGACGGCGCTGATCCAGGTCGCCGCCGACGAGCTCGCCGTCGCGCCCGAACGCATCGTCCTGGTGACCGCCGACACCGGCCGCACGCCCGACGAGGGCTACACCGCCGGCAGCCACTCGATGCAGGACAGCGGCACGGCGATCCGCTACGCCGCGGCGCAGGTGCGCGCGCTGCTGGTCGGCATCGCCGCCGAACGCCTGGGCGCGGCTGCGACCGCGCTGCGGGTGCAAAACGGTGTCGTCAGCGGCCCGGGCGGAAAGACCCTGAGCTACGGCGAGCTCGTCGCCGGCGATGTCCTGCATGTCGACGCGGCGCCGCCGAGCCCGCTGCAGCCGCCGCGCCCACCCGCGGCGCACGCGCTGGTCGGCAAGTCGTGGCCCCGGGTCGACATCCCCGCGAAGGTGACGGGCGGCCCGGCCTACGTGCAAGACCTGCGCTTCGACGGCATGGTGCACGGTCGCATCGTCCGGCCGGCTGCGCACGCAGCGACGCTCGTCGCGGTCGACGTGGGCGCGGTGCAAAAGCTGGCCGGCGTGCTCGAGGTGGTGCGCGACGGCCGCTTTCTGGGCGTCGTCTGCCAGCGCGAGTACCAGGCGGTCGTCGCGCAGCGCGCGCTGGCGCAGGCGACGCGCTGGCAGACGCGACCGAGCCTGCCAGCGCGCGCCGCGATTGCCCCGGCGCTGCGCTCGGCGCCGTCGCAGGATTACGTCGTGCTCGATCGCGGCAGCGGCACCGGCCCGGCAGCCGGCGCCGCCCGGACGCTGACCGCCAGCTACGAGCGCCCCTACCAGATGCACGCCTCGATCGGCCCCTCGTGTGCCGTGGCGCACTTCGCCGACGGCCGCTACACCGTCTGGACGCACAGCCAGGGCGTCTACCCGCTGCGCAAGGCGCTCGCCCAGCTGCTCGGCACGGCGGATGCGAACGTCCGCTGCATCCACGTCGAGGGCTCCGGCTGCTATGGCCACAACGGCGCCGACGACGTCGCCGCCGACGCCGCGCTGCTCGCCCGTGCGACGCCCGGGCGGCATGTACGGGTGCAGTGGATGCGTGACGACGAGAACGCGTGGGAGCCGTACGGGCCGCCGATGCTCGTCGACCTGCGCGGCAGCGTCGATGCCACCGGCAAGATCGTCGGCTGGCAGCACGAGGTCTGGAGCAACACCCACTCGACGCGCCCCGGCGCTGCCGGCGACCTGCTCGCCGGCACCGAGCTCGCCACGCCTTTCGCACCGACGCCGCCGAAACCGCTGCCCCTGCCCGAGGGCGGCGGCGACCGCAACGCGATCCCGCTCTACGCGCTGCCGAACGCACGCGTCGTGCACCACTTCCTGCCCGACATGCCGCTGCGCGTATCGGCGCTGCGCTCGCTCGGCGCCTACATGAACGTGTATGCGATCGAGAGCTTCGTCGACGAGCTGGCGCAGGCGGCCGGCGTCGACCCGGTCCAATTTCGTCTCCGCAACCTCGACGATCGGCGGGCACGCGACGTGATCCAGACGGCCGCCGACCGCTTCGGCTGGACCCGCTGGCAGCCGCAGGCCGGCCGCGGCCGCGGCTTCGCCTTCGCCCGCTACAAGAACCTCGGCGCGTATGCGGCCATCGCCATGGAGATCGAGGTGCGCCGCGACACCGGCGGCGTGCGCGTCGTCCGCGCCGTCGCCGCCGTCGACAGCGGCGAGGCCGTCAACCCCGACGGCATCGTCAACCAGATCGAAGGCGGCATCGTTCAGGCCTCGAGCTGGACGCTTTGCGAGCAGGTGACGTTCGACGACGTGGGCGTCACCAGCCTCGACTGGGGCGGCTACCCGATCCTGCGCTTTCCGCAGGTGCCCGGGAGCATCGAGGTCGTCGTGCTCGACCGGCCGGGTCAGCCATTCCTCGGGACCGGCGAGGCAGCGCAGGGACCGACCGCCGCGGCCATCGCCAACGGCGTCGCCAATGCCGGCGGCCGGCGTCTCCGCGCGCTGCCGTTCACGCCGGACCGGGTGCGCACGGCTCTGCTCGTGTAGACGCGTGCGGTGCGGGCTTGCGTCTGGCGGGCACTGCGCCTTCGAAGGACAAAACCGGCGACAGCGCCTTGCAAAGCGCCATCGCCTCGGCCGCCGCCTCAGAACGGGATGTCGTCGTCCAGTTCCGGACCGCCGTCCCCCCAGGCCGAAGGCAACGAACGCCGCTCCTGAGCGTCGCCCGGGGCGGTTTGGGCCAGCGGGGTCGCCGGCTCGAGCGCTGCGCCTACCAGCGCCTCTTCGAGCGCCTGCTCGACGGCGTCGATCCGCGCCTTGCAGACCTTGTAGGCGGCAACCGCCTCGGTCACGATGGTCAGCAGGTTGTCGATGTCGGGCTCGCTCTGGGACCGCAGCGTCTCGGCATGCTGCTGCAGCGTCTGGTACGCCTGCTTGAACGTCGTCTGCTTCTCGATCATTGCTTCGGATTCTCGCGCACGGTCGCTCGAACGCGACCGTCGCTGAACTCGACCTCAATCTTCGCCACTTGCGCAGCGCCGCTCGCGCTCGTGATCGTCTCGCCCGCAGTCGACCGCACCACGGCGAAACCGCGTCCCAGCGTCTTCGATGGTCCCTGGGCGACCACCTCGCGAACGGCGGCGTCGGCCACGGCGCGGGCCGTGACAACCCCCTGCCGCGCCATTCGGCCGAGGTCGGCCATCGAATGCGCCGCCTGCTGACGCACTCGCTCGACGTCTGCCGCCGCGGCGGCCACGACGCTCGCGCTCGCCCGCTCGGTGCGGCGGCGAGCCGTAGCGAGCGCCGCCTCGGCTGAACCTCGAACCTGCGCCAGCAGCACCGGAGCCCGCTCCCCTGCGCCGGCGAGCTGTATGCCGGCGCTCGAGCGCACCGCGCCGATGGCCGCCGTCGACGCCAAGCTTGCCGCGTGCAGCGCCCGGACCGCACCGCGCTCGACCTCGCCGGAGAGGCGCTCGGCCGTCGCCCGGCTGCGGCCGATCGCCGACATCGCCCTCGACCTCACCTGCCCGTCCAGCCGGCCGATCTCGACGCGTTGCTGCTGGAGCTGCCGCGCAGCGCGGCCCGCGACCTCGTCGAAGCGCGTCTGGGCCTCGCGCGAGCGATGGACGATCTGCGCCTGGATGCCGGCGATCGCCTTGCTCGGCGTGTCGAATCGTTGCTGCGCCACCTCGTCCAGCAGCGTGCTGTCACGCTCGTGGCCGATGCCGGTCAGGACCGGAATCGGGCAATCGCAGATAAAGCGCGCGAGTTCGTAGTCGTTCAGCCAGGCGAGATCGTTGACGGCTCCGCCGCCCCGGATGACGACGATGGCGTCCGGCAACTGCGCCTCCGACCAGCTGGCGAGCGCCTCGTGCAGCGCGTTGCGGATGAGCGCCGGAGCGCCCTCCCCTTCGAAGCGGCTGTGCGTGTACACCGCCTGGCAGATGCCATGGCGCTGCAGCCGGTCGGCCTCCTTGGCGAAGTCGCCCAGCCCGGCGGCGCGCGGCGGCGAGACGACGAGCAACGTGCGGTAGTCCCAGGGCGCCGGCAGCGCCCGGTTCTGGTCGAAGACGCCTTCGCGCTTCAAGCGCTCGCGGATGTCGCGCTTGCGGGCTTCGAGGTCGCCGAGGGTGTAGGCGGCATCGATCGCGTCGACGTCGAGGCTCAACCCGTACTGCGGGTGGAAATCGGGTCGGGCACGCAGGAGCACCTTGATGCCGGCATCCAGGCGCACGCCGGTGGCGGCCTCGAAGTCGGGGAGGATGCGCATGGCGGTGCGCTCCCAGATCACGCCTTGCGCCTTGGCGACCAGCTGACCGTTCGCATCGCGTTCGGCGAGCTCCAGCCGCACGTGCCGGGCGGCGCTGACCTTGACGATCTCCGCGACGGTCCAGATGCCCGCGCTGAACGCCTGCTCGACGGCTTGGGCCACGCCGGCGAGGAGACGCGACAGCGGAACGCCCTTCGTGGGGTCGGCGATATCGCCCGGCGGCGTGCCGGCGGCTGCGGCGCGCGGAAGCCAGGCCGCAAACGGAGCGAGATCGCGGCCGGCGGGCACGAACCATTGGCGCGCCTCCGGATTCCAGCGCGCGCCGAGCGCCTTCACCGTCGCCTTCTCGGCGAACGGCACGACGAGGTAGCTCTCAGCCATCCTCGGGGAGGCTCCAGCCTTGGAGCTCGGCAATGCGTCGGTGGATCCAGCATGCCTCCGACTCGCTCGGTTGCGCCGGCTCGGCGAGCAGGCCGGTCAAGACGAGGTCGGCGGCCTTGCGCTGGCGGCCCGTGTCATTCATGTGAATGTCGCCCAGTCGCTCGGCGGTGTGCAGCGTCACGCCCTCGGCAAGCTCGTGGCGCGCTTCGGGACCCGGCGAGGCTCGGCGTCGGCCGGCCGTAGCGGCTGCAGAGCGCGGAGAAGCGCTCCGGGACGAGGATCTGGTCATGGTCGTACTGGCTTGGGTTGAACACGGCGGATCGCTGCTTGGCCAAGATGATGCTTGCTGGACTCGCCCCGATCCTGCGAACGGTAATGGCTTGATCTCAAGCCAGATCGATGAGTTCCGCTGCAGAGTTATCAGGCGAGGCGGCGCAGCGCGCGGCGTTGTCCTTCGGCACCCAGTGCTTCGTACCTCGCTGGCGACCGGTAGCCGAGCGCGCTGTGCAGACGGCGTCATGTTGTACCAGCCCTCGATGACGCGGAAGAGCAGGTGTCGCGCTGCCCTCTTGGTCGGCCTGCTGCGCCGATCGATCAGCTTGCACCCACCGCATCGACGAGGCGGCGCGCTAGGCACCGCTCGACCAGCTCTGCCTCGCGCCGCAATGCGGCTTTTCGAGCACCGTTGCGCGCCACCGACATCGGCGCCGAAGCGCAACGCGCCAGGCTCGGGCTGATCTTCGAGGCGGCGCGGGCGCCCTGGGGCTGAAGGGGAGACCGCCGCAACTCGCCACGCACGGTCACGTCACGGTCGGCACCGCATAGACGAGCCGGCTTTCTCCGCCTCCTCGCGCAATTGCGAAGCTCGCGTCGGGCCTAGGCTTGCAGCATCGCCATTGCTCACGTCCCGGCTCCATGATTTCCGCCACGGCCGAACCGCTTCCGTCGGTGGCAAGCCTCTATCGCAGCATCTGGCGTTTCGCCGAAGGGGCGCGCGCCACGATGCTGGCTTCGACCGCCCTCCTCCTCGGCTCGACCGCGATCAAGCTGTCGGTGCCCTGGCTGACTGCGCAGGCCATCAATGCCTTGCAGCGCGCCACCGGCTCGGTTTCCCAGGCGGCCCTCTGGGTGGCTGCCGTGGCGGGTGTTTCCGCCGCCGCATGGGTGCTGCACGGTCCCGGGCGGGTGCTCGAGCGCAGCGTCGGCGTGCGCGTGCGCGAACGCGCGGCCCGGGCGATGCTGTTGAAGCTGAGCGAGGCGCCGCTCGCCTGGCACGAGCGGCACCACTCGGGGGAAATGCAAAACCGCATCGCCCAGTCCGGCCGCGCCCTGCAAGAATTCGCGCAGTCGCAATTCATCTATCTGCAAAGCGCGGTCAACTTCATCGGCCCGCTGGTCGCGCTGGCGCTGCTGTCGGCCGAGGTCGGCGGCCTGGCGCTCGGCGGCTATGTCGTGGTCGGCTTTCTCGTCCTCCGCTTCGACCGCGTGCTGATCGTGCTGACGCGACGCCAGAACGACGCCGAGCGACGTTATGCCGCCGGCCTGCTCGACTTCATCGGCAACATCTCGACCGTGCTCAGCCTGCGCTTGCAGAACAGCTCGCAGCGCCTTGTCGGTCAGCGCCTGGAGGCGGTGTTCGCGCCGCTCAAGCGCGCCATCGTGCTGAATGAGGCCAAGTGGTGCACGGCCGACCTGATGGGCGTCGTGCTCACCTGGAGCCTGGTCGCGACCTATGTCGGGCAGGCGCGCGGCCGCGGGGAAACGCTGCTGATCGGCAGCATCTTCATGATCCATCAATACGCGCAGCAAGCCGGCAGCGTGCTCGGCTCGATGGCCGCCAACTTCCAGGGCTTTGCCAAGGCGCGAACCGACTACGCCAGTGCCGACCTGATCTGGAACGCGCCGAGAAAACGGGTCGCCACCACGACGGTCGGCGACAGCTGGCAGCGTATCGACATCATCGATCTATGCCATGAGCACTCGAGCGGGCATCCGGCCGACGCGGCTCTTACGGCGAGCCCCACCGCCACGGCCGAGCCGGCCGCCGCGGCGACCGAGGCGCGCCCGGGCGGTCTGCGCCATGTGAGCCTGGCGCTGCATCGCGGCGAACGGCTCGCCCTGGTCGGCCCGAGCGGCTCCGGCAAGAGCACGTTGATGCGCGCACTCGCCGGGCTTTACGAAGCGCAAGCCGGCCACTTCGAAATCGATGGCGTGGCCCGGCTCGGACTGCGCGACCTCGGCAGCATCGCCACGCTGATCCCGCAGGAAGCCGATGTGTTCGAGTCGACCGTGCGGGAGAACATCACCTTCGGCGAGTCCAGCGACGACATCGCCCTGCACGCGGCCCTGCACACCGGCGCCTTCGACGGCGTGCTGGCAACGCTGCCGCAAGGCCTCGAGACGCCGATCTCCGAGCGCGGCTTCAACCTCTCGGGGGGCCAGCGCCAACGGCTCTGCCTGGCACGCGGGCTGTACGCCGCGCGTGCCAGCTCGCTGCTGCTGCTCGACGAGCCGACCAGCGCCCTCGACCCGACGGCCGAAGCCCAGGTCCATGAGCGGCTGAATGCCCGCTTCGGCGATGCCTGCATCGTCGCCTCGGTGCACCGCATGAGCCTGCTCGGCCACTTCGACCGGGTCGTGTTGATGGTCGATGGCCAGGTCGTCGACAGCGGCACCGCCGCCGAGCTGAAGCAGCGCCAGCCGGTCTTTCGCGACATGCTGCAGCGCCAGCTTCCGTTCGCGTCTGCGGGAGAGGGTGCAGGTGGGGATGCCGATGCCCGGCGCTTGCGCCCCGTGTCCGCCGAAGCCGCTGTGAACGCCTAGCGCGTCTGCTGAACCGACCCGCAAGCGATCGATTCGCGCCCGCGCAAGCCGTTGTCTCCGCTCGATAGGCAGCATGATCTTGCAGGCCGTGCCGGAGTGCTGGCGCCCGAGGCCGGGCTACCATCGATCGTGAACGTGGACCTCGACAATCGCCCGCCTGAAGCCGCGCCCGAGCAAACCCGCGCGATCTGCGGCGGTGCCCGCTACACGATCGCCGTCCGCGAGCTCTGCGAATTCGCCGCCAAGACCGGCGACCTCGACCTCCGTTTCACCCCGTCACCCTCGGCCCAGGAAGGCATCGCCGGCCACCGGACCGTCGCCGCCCGACGCAACGCGGCCGACGCCGACCACCGCGCCGAAGTGGTCCTCGCCGGAACTTACGGCCCGCTCACCGTCCGCGGCCGCGCCGACGGCTACGACGCGCGCCTCGGCCGGGTCGAGGAGGTAAAGACGCACAAGGGCGACCTGGGCCGCCTGCCCGACAACCAGCGCGCCCTCCACTGGGCGCAGGCCAAGGTCTACGCCTGGCTGCTCTGCGAACGGTTCGAGCTGCCGGCGCTCGATGTCCGCCTCGTCTACTTCGACATCACGACTGAAGTCGAGACCCCGTTCACCGAGGCCTGCAGCGCCGCCGCCCTGCGCCAGCACTTCGAGGCGCTCTGCGGGCGCTTCCTCGGCTGGGCCGAGCGCGAGCTGACGCACCGGCGCGCGCGCGACGCATGGCTGGCCGGCCTGCGCTTCCCGCACGCCGGCTTTCGCCCTGGACAGCGCCAGCTCGCCGACCAGACCTACCTCGCTGCGCTGCGCGGCGGCAGCCTCCTGGCCCAGGCGCCGACCGGCATCGGCAAGACCCTCGGCACGCTCTTTCCGATGCTGAAGGCGATGCCCGTCAGCCCGCTCGACAAGATCTTCTTCCTGACTGCCAAGCGCTCGGGCCGGAGGGTCGCGCTCGACGCGCTGCAGACGCTCACGTCCGGCGAAGGCGGTTCCCCGGTCGCCTCGCTGCGCGTCCTCGAGCTCGTCGCCCGCGAGCGCGCCTGCGAGCACCCGCAGAGCGCTTGCCGCGGTGTTTCCTGTCCGCTGGCTCGCGGCTTCTACGACCGGCTGCCGGCGGCGCGGTCCGAGGCGGTCGAACAGTCGATGCTGAGCCGGGAGGCCACGCGAGCCACCGCCCTCACGCACGGCATCTGCCCGTACTGGCTGCAGCAGGAACTGGTGCGTTGGGCCGACATCGTCGTCGGTGACTTCAACCACCAGTTCGACGCCAACGCGGTGCTCCACGCGCTGACCCGCCTCAACGACTGGCGGATCGGCGTGCTGGTCGACGAGGCGCACAACCTGGTCGAGCGCGGACGGGCGATGTACAGCAGCGAGCTCGACGCCGAAGGGCTCGCCGCGGCCGTACAATCGGCGCCGGATGGCTTGGGGCCGTCGCTCCGGCGCATCGAGCGCGCTTGGCATGTTCTCATCGGTGCGCAGACGGTGCCGTACCAGGCGCACGACAGCGTCCCGGCACCGTTCGCCGACGCCTTGCGGGGGGCGATCGCGGCGATCGGCGACTGGCTCGTCGAGCAAGATCTTTCAGCGGGCGACCCCCTCTTGCGCTTCTACTTCGACGCCCTGCGATTCGCGGCACTGAGCGAGTCGTTCGGAGCGCATTCGGTCTTCGACGTGTCGATCCGGCGGCCCGGCAAGCAGCAGCTGTCGAATGTCCCGACCGCAGACGCGGCTGTATCACCCTCGACCCTCTGCATCCGAAACATCGTGCCGGCGCCTTTCCTGCGAAAGCGCTTCGACACGGCGCGGGCGACGGTGCTGTTCTCGGCCACCTTGACGCCGGTCGACTTCTACCGCGACCTGCTGGGCACGCCTCCGGACACGCGCTGGCTCGAGGTCCAAAGCCCCTTCGACGCCCGACAGCTCCAGGTCCGCATCGCCGGCGGGATTCCGACCCGCCTCGATCGGCGCGAGCACTCGCTCCTGCCCATCGCGCGGCTGATCGGCGGCCAGTACGCCGCTGCGCCCGGCAATTACCTGGCGTTCTTCAGCAGCTTCGACTACCTGGCGCGCGCGTTCGAGATCTTTCGCACCGCGTCGCCGACAGTTCCGGCGTGGCGGCAGACGCGCGAGATGAAGGATGCCGACCGCGAAGCGTTCGTCGAGCGGTTCACCGAGCATGGCCGCGGCATCGGCTTCGCGGTCCTGGGCGGCGCGTTCGCCGAGGGCATCGACCTGCCGGGCAGGCGCCTCGTCGGCGCCTTCATCACGACGCTCGGCCTGCCGCCGTTCAACCCGGTCAATGAACGCATCCGGCAGACGCTGGAGGCCACGTTCGGCGCGGGTAAGAACTACACCTATCTGTACCCGGGACTGCGCAAGGTCGTGCAGGCAGCGGGACGCGTAATCCGCACGCTGGACGACCAGGGGCATCTGATCCTGATCGACCCACGGTTTGGCCGGTCAGATGTGCGGGCGCTGTTGCCAGGCTGGTGGGCGCCGGAGGTTTGGGCAGGGGACGGTGCGAATTCGGCGCTCGACTTCGAGGTTGCTTGAAAGGGAAACTGCTCGCTCCGTTGCCCCTGCTGGTCCAGATCTGCGACTGCCTCAACTTCGAAACGCGCCCGAAGAACGCGTTCGAGAGCGTGATGAAGTTGCAGCGGCGCGGCAGCCGTACCCGCCCGCGGCGCCGGCAATGCGCGCGAGCGGGCGCTACGTAGACCCTGACGCGGACCATGAACTCAGGCGAGGCTCCGGATTCGCCGATTCGCCGATTCGCCGGGACGGTGGACGGCTCCGCCTCGAAACTTGACGTTCGCGACACGGCCGCTCCGCCGCCCGCCGCCCGCCGCCCGAATTCTTCAGTTCCACTGATCGATCCATGCCCCATTCGGAACGGCGGCAATGCCCATCCGTGGCTACCCCGCCCACGCCTCCCCCATCGCCCGCGCCTGCTCCAACACCAGCTCCACCGCGGCATCCTGCCGATCCGGCGGGTACCGGTACTTGCGCAAGATTCGCTTGACCATCAACCGCAGCTTGGCCTGCACGCTCTCCCGGGTCGACCAGTCGACGCTCAGGTTGCGGCGCAGGTTCTCGGTCAGCTCGTGGGCTATTCGTTTCAACGTCTCGTCGCTCAGCTCGCGCACCGCCGATTCGTTCTCGACCAGCGCGTCGTAGAAGCGCACTTCGTCCTCGCTCAGCCCGAGCGCCTCGCCGCGCCCGGCGGCCTCGCGGAAGCGCCGGGCCATCTGCACCAGTTCCTCCATCACCTGCGCGGCCTCGATCGAGCGGTTGCGGTAGCGCTGCACCACGTCGGCCAGCAGCTCGGAGAACTTGCGGTTCTGCACCACGTTCGAGGCGAAGCGGGACTTGATCTCGCCTTCGATCAGCCGCTCGAGCAGCTCCACCGCGAGGTTCCGCTCGGGCAGATTGCGCACCTCGGCGAGGAAGGCCTCGTCGAGGATGCCGATGTCGGGCTTGTCGAGGCCGACGGCGTCGAAGATGTCGACGACCGACTCCGACACGACCGCCGCGCCGATGATCTGGCGGATCGCGAGCTCGCGGCCCTCGTCGGTGCGCCGCTGGGCGCTGGCCTGCGGCTTGGTCAGCAAAACCTTCACCGCCTGGAAGAAGGCAACTTCCTCGCGCAGCGCCTTGGCCGCGTCGAGCGTGCAGCAGAGCGAAAAGGCCTGGCTCATGCCGAGCGCCAGGTCGGCGAGGCGCCGCGGGCCGTTGTCGATGCCGGCGACGTGGTTGGCCGCGCCGGCCAGCGTCTTGTGGCCGCCGGTCAGGAAGTCGCGGTAGTCGTAGCCGCTCGGGTTGTCGGGCGTGCCAGCGGCGAGCAGACCGCGCAGCGCGTCGAGCTTTTCGATCACGACGCCGAAGGCCTCGTGCGCGTCGACCGTCGGCCGCCCACGGCCCTGGCTTTCGGTGTACTCCTTCAGCGCCGACTTCAGCTCGTTCGCAATGCCGATGTAGTCGACGACCAGCCCGCCCTGCTTGTCCCTGAACACGCGGTTCACGCGCGCGATCGCCTGCATCAGGTTGTGGCCCTTCATCGGCTTGTCGACGTAGAGCGTGTGGACGCAGGGCGCGTCGAAGCCGGTCAGCCACATGTCGCGGACGATGACGATGCGGAAAGGGTCGCTCGGGTTCTTGAAGCGCGCCTCGAGCCGCTTCTTCTCCTTCGGGCCGTAGAGGTGCGGCCGGAGCAGCGCCTTGTCGCTCGCCGAGCCGGTCATCACGATCTTGATCGCG
This sequence comes from uncultured Rhizobacter sp., assembly GCA_964236915.1. Classification (GTDB taxonomy): domain Bacteria; phylum Pseudomonadota; class Gammaproteobacteria; order Burkholderiales; family Burkholderiaceae_C; genus LMDS01. The sequence goes on along the minus strand of CAXSGM010000045.1, from coordinate 4,275 downwards.
CCGCGCTCGGGGTCGGGGTCATGCCAGTCGGGGCGCAGCTTCACGATCTCGGCGTAGAGGTGAGCGCAGATGTCGCGGCTCATCGCGACGACCATCGCCTTGCCGCGTTGTGCCTGGCTCCGCTCCTCGAAGTGGGCGACGAGGTCGGCGGCGACCTGGGCGACGCGTGGCTCGGCGCCGACGACCCGCTCGAGCGCCGTCCAGCGGCTCTTCAGCTTGCCGCGCAGGCTCTCTTCCTCGTCCTCGGTCAGTTCGTCGACCTCGGCGTCGAGGCCCTGCAGTTCGTCGTCTTTCAACCCGAGCTTGGCGAGCCGGCTCTCGTAGTAGATGCCGACGGTCGCACCATCCTCCTTGGCCTGCTGCATGTCGTAGACGCTGATGTAGTCGCCGAACACGGTGCGGGTGTTGCGATCGGCGGCCGAGACCGGCGTGCCGGTGAAGGCGACGAAGGTCGCGTTCGGCAAGGCGTCGCGCAGGTGCTGGGCGTAACCGACCTGATAGCGCTGCTCGACTTCAGCCGCCTCGTCGGGCGCGTACTCGACCCGGACCGCGGCGGGGGGCGACCCGTTCGTCGTCAGCACGCTGGGCGCTCGATCGGCCGTCGGCCGGTAGCCCTTCCCCCGCGCCGGCTTGACGGCCTTCAGCTTCGCCTCGAAGCCGTATTGCGTGCGGTGCGCCTCGTCGGCGATCACGACGACGTTGCGGCGGTCGGAGAGCAGCGGGAAGGTGTCTTCGTCGGCCCCCGGCACGAACTTCTGAATCGTCGCGAAGACGATGCCGCCCGACGGTCGGTGGGCGAGCAGGCTGCGCAGCGCCTGCCGCGTCGTGGCCTGCACCGGCTGCTCGCGCAGCAGATCCTGCGCGAGCGAGAACACGCCGAAGAGCTGGCCGTCGAGGTCGTTGCGGTCGGTCACGACGACGATCGTCGGGTTGGCCATCCGCGGCTCCTGCATCACGCGCGCGGCGAAGCAGGTCATCGTGATGCTCTTGCCGCTGCCCTGCGTGTGCCAGACGACGCCGCCTTTGCCTTTGATCGCCGCGTCGCCGTCGGCTTGCGATGCGGCGATCACCTGCGCGACCGCGGCCCGCACCGCGTGGAACTGGTGGTAGCCGGCGATCTTCTTCGCGAGCGTGCCGCCGGCACTCGCGTCGTCCTCGAACAGCACGAAGCTGCGCAGGTAATCGAGCAGCCGCGCCGGCGCGAGCAGGCCGCGCACCAGCGTCTCGAGGCCGTTGAACGCGCCGAGCGGGTCGAGCGTGACGCCGTCGATCGTCCGCCAGGCCATGAAGCGCTCGGCCTCGGACGAGAGCGATCCGAGCAGCGCCTGGCTGCCGTCGGAGATCACGAGCAGCTCGTTGGTCTGGAAGATGTCGGGGATCTGCGCCTTGTAGGTTTGTAATTGCTCGAAGGCCTTCCAGACGTCGGCGTTCGGATCCGCCGGGTTTTTCAGCTCGACGATCACCAGCGGCAGGCCGTTGACGAAGAGCACGAGGTCGGGCCGGCGGGTGTGGCGCGGGCCGGTGATCGAGAACTGGTTGACCGCGAGCCAGTCGTTCTTCGCCGGGTCGCTCCAGTCGACCAGGCGGACGAAATCGCCGCGCGTCTCGCCGCCCTGCTCGTAGGTCACCGGCACGCCGCGGGTCAGCAGTCGATGGAACTGGCGGTTGGCGGCGAGCAGCACGGGGGTGCCGAGGTCGGCGACCTGGGCGAAGGCGTCGTCGCGCGCGGCGGCCGGAATGTTCGGATTCAGCGCCGCAATGGCACTCCGGAGCCGCCCGGTCAACAGCACCTGCCGGTAGTCGCGCCGCTCGGGCGTCGCGCCGTCGGGCGCCAGCTCCGGGCCGTGGCGATGCTGCCAGCCGAGCTCGGCGAGCCAGCCGAGCGTTTCCTGCTCGAGTTGGTCTTCGGTCATGCCGGCGCTTCCTCGTCGCCCCAGTCGCCGGTCAGCTCGGCTTCGATGTCGGCGATGCTCGGCAGGCTGCGGCCGAGGTCTTCCGGCAATTCGCGCAGCAGCTGGTATTCGGCGACGCCGATCGGCTTGTCGATGCCGGAGAGCGCGTACTCGGCGACCAGCCGGTTCTGCTGCTTGCAGAGGAGAAGGCCGATCGTCGGCTTGTCGTCGGGCGCCTTGAGCTGGGCATCGACCGCCGAAAGATAGAAGTTCAGCTGGCCGGCGTGCTCGGGCTTGAACGCGGTCGCCTTGAGCTCGACGACGACGTAGCACTTCAGCCGCACGTGATAGAAAAGCAGGTCGATGAAGAACTCGTCGCCGGCCACTTCGATGCGGACCTGCCGGCCGACGAAGGCAAAGCCGGCGCCGAGCTCGAGCAGGAAGCGGGTGATGTGGGCGACCAGGCCACGCTCGATCTCGCGCTCCTTGGCGTCGTCGCCGAGGCCGAGAAAGTCGAAGAGGTAGGGGTCCTTCAGCGCTTCGCGGGCGAGTTCGGAGTCGGGCGACGGCAGGCGTGCTTCGAAGTTGGTCACGGCGGCGCCCTGGCGTAGGTGCAGGCGGTTCCTGATGTGGAGCTCGAGCGTGGTGCGCGACCAGCCCTGCTGGACCGTGCGTTCGGCGTACCAGGCGCGCTCGACCGGGTCGGCGAGGCGGGTGAGCAGTGTGACGACGTGGAACCAAGGCAATTGGGCAGCGGGCTGCTGCCCAAATCGGCCATCGGGGCAGTGCTGCGCGAAGTAGGCCATGTACTTCAGGTTGCGCGTCGACCAGCCCCGCATGTCCGGAAAGGCGGCCTTGAGGTCACGGGCCAGGCGGTCGATCACCTTGGCGCCCCAGCCCTGGGTCTGCTGGCGCTGGAGGATGTCGTGGCCGATGCGGGCGTAGAGGCGGACGAGTTCGGCGTTGACCGAGAGCGCCGCCCGCTGCCGGGCGCGGGCGATGTCCGACTTGAGCGCGCGGAGCCAGTCGGCGTAGCCGTCGGGGGCGGCGAGCGGCGTGCCGGCGGAGGTCATGCCAGGGCGTCGGCAATCCGGGCTTCGGCTTCGGGGATGCGGAGGCGGCCGGAGATGAGGCGGGGGAGAAGGGTGTCGCGGAGGGTGGCGAGGGTTCCGATGAGCGATTGATTGGCCGCACATCTGGCGCAGAGACTGGCGACGACGTCATCGAACGCTGCATAGATAGGGGGCGGCGCAATCGTCACCGGCAGTCGAAGAACGTTGCTGCGGTTCAAGCCAGGTACCGCAGCGTCGGTATTCATAGAGGCAAGCCCCAACACTTTGAGCTGATAGAAACAAAGTGAGAGCGGCACTTTGGGTCGGACGTAGAAGACCGTGTCGATTGGGCAGCAAGACCGATCCTCCCAATAAACGCTTCCAACAGTGCCTTTTCGCCCAACGATGACACAGGGACCTTCAATAGTGGGCTTATTGTGGAAGCCCGTCAGACCGCCCGAACCGTAGACAGGCACGCCGCCGCCTACTCTGTCTGTTGCTTTGAGGGCCTTGCCGTATGCCAGCTCCAACAGGTCCTCTACGTTGCCCATTCGCCAGCCGCTTGGCAACTGCTGCGAAGCACATTCGTCGAAGCCACTCGGAAAGAGATTCGCTGTTGCTTCGTCCATGCCTGGAGGCGTCGTGCCTTGCTGCTTGGCGCGAACGGTATCGAAATCGACGAACCACGACTTGAACAGCGCTTGGGAGATGGCTTCGAGGGCGGCGTTGGTTTCGCGGAGGAGGGCGATGCGGTCGTCGATTGCTCCAAGTGTCTCCGCAACTTCAATTTGGCGCCCCATCGGTGGCGTCGGCACCTTCAATGCTTCGAGAACGGGAATGCGAAGGTTGCTAACTGTGGATCCGGTACCCTCATTCCAGCCGATCTGATGTTGCAGGTACGGCGACTGAAGCGCAAAGAGCAAGAACTGACCGTCGACCTTGTTTGGATTCGGCCGGAGCAGTACCTGCCGTTGTCCAAGACAGCACTGCAGCCCCTCAGGAAGCCGACAGACGTCTCCCATCGGCGCTTCCCGAGTGATGACAATGTCGCCGCCTTGCGGTACAGCCCGCTTTGTTCGCGCTCGGTAGTGCGCCTCGTCCGTAAAGCTGGGGGTACTCAGGTCGAGACGGCCACACTTTATGTTCTGGTTCCGCAGCACCACCACCCCGTTCGGCGTCCATTTCGGCGTCGCGTGCGGACAGTCGATGACGAGATCGCATAGCGAGTCGAGCCGGTACTCGACGATCTCAGAATTCATAGCCGAGCGCCCCGAGGTTCCGCCGAATCACCGCATCCAACTCCGCCCCTTTCGCCATCTGCTCCGCCAACT
>CAXSGM010000044.1:0-23914 GCA_964236915.1 uncultured Rhizobacter sp. | reverse complement strand
GTGACCAAGGCGTCCAAGCGCCAAGCACGGCCGGTCCCCTCTCCCGCTCGCGGGAGAGGGTTAGGGTGAGGGCGCGCGGCCTCCGCAAGGCCTCGACCGACGCCGAGCCCGCGATCTGGAACGAACTGCGCGACCGGCGCCTCGGCGGCTACAAGTTCCGCCGCCAGCACGCGATCGGCGGCTACTACGCCGACTTCGCGTGCATCGAAGCCAAGCTGATCGTCGAGCTCGACGGCGCGCAGCACTTCGAGCCGCATGCCATCGAAGCGGATGCCCGCCGAACGGCAGCACTCGCTACCCACGGCTTTCACGTTCTGCGTTTCGACGATCGGCAGGCGCTGGTCGAGCGGCAAGGCGTGCTTGCCTCCGTCCTGGATTGGCTGCGGATCCACGACCCTCACCCCAGCCCTCTCCCGCGTGCGGGAGAGGGAGTCAATGCCCCCTCGGCCGAGAGCCGGTGATCACCAAGGACACGCCACCATGAGCAAGCAAGTGCAGGACGCTTACATCGTCGCCGCCACCCGCACGCCGATCGGCAAATCGGGCCGCGGCTACTTTCGCAACACCCGGCCCGACGACCTGCTGGTCGCGGCGATCCGGAGCGCGCTCGCGCAGGCGCCGTCGCTCGACCCGGCCGCCGTCGAGGACGCGATCATCGGCTGCTCGTTCCCCGAGGGCGAGCAGGGGATGAACCTCGCGCGGATCGCGGTGCAGTTGGTCGGCTTTCCGAAGCCGGTCGGCGGTGTCACGGTGAACCGCTTTTGCGCCTCGGGCCTGACCGCAATCCAGATGGCGGCCGACCGGATCCGCGTCGGCGAGGCCGATGTGCTGATCGCCGGCGGCGCCGAATCGATGAGCCTCGTGCCGATGGGTGGCAACAAGCCGTCGTTCAACCCAGAGGTGTTCGCGAAGAACGAGAACATCGGCATCGCCTACGGCATGGGCCTGACCGCCGAGCGCGTCGCGACCGACTGGAAGGTCTCGCGCGAGGACCAGGACGCCTTCGCGCTCGAATCGCACCGGCGCGCGCTCGCCGCGATCGAGGCCGGCGAGTTCAGCGACGAGACGACGCCGTTCGAGGTCGTCTCGCGCGCGCCGAACCTCGAGAGCGGCGCGACGACCGTGACGACCCGCAAGGTGTCGGTGGACGAAGGCCCGCGGCCCGACACCTCGCTCGAAGGCCTCGCCAAGCTGCGCCCGGTGTTCGCCGCGCCGAAGGACGCCACCGACAAGCCGACCGGCCTCGGCAGCGTCACCGCCGGCAACAGCTCGCAGACCAGCGATGGCGCCGGGGCGCTGATCCTCGCGAGCGAGAACGCAGTGAAGCAGTTCGGCCTGACGCCGCTCGCGCGCTTCGTGAGCTTCGCCGCGCGCGGCGTGCCGCCCGAGGTGATGGGCATCGGGCCGATCGAGGCAATTCCGGCAGCGTTGAAGTACGCCGGCCTGACGATCGCCGACATCGACTGGATCGAGCTGAACGAAGCTTTCGCGGCGCAGTCGCTCGCGGTGATCCGCTCGCTCGGCCTCGACCCGGCCAAGGTCAACCCGATGGGCGGGGCGATCGCGCTCGGCCACCCGCTCGGCGCCACCGGCGCGATCCGCGCCGCGACCGTCGTCCACGCGCTCCGCCGGCACCACCTGAAGTACGGGATGGTGACGATGTGCGTCGGCACCGGCCAGGGCGCGGCGGGTATTTTCGAGCGGGTTTGAGCCGGCGCTCGACCCGACGCCGACCCTCTGTGGTCGAAGCTCCGAACGAGGAAACCGCATGAGCATTCGCCTGGCCACGCTCAACGGCGTCGCGACGATCGAGATCGCGCGACCTGAAAAGAAGAACGCCCTGACCGGGGCGATGTACCGGCAGATGGCCGATGCCCTCGACGCCGCCAAGGCGGACGCTGCGGTTCGCGCCGTGCTGATCACCGGACAGCCGGGCGTGTTCACCTCTGGCAACGACATCGAGGACTTCCTGCAACGGCCGCCGGGCGGCGAATCACCGGCGCTTCTTTTCATGAGGGCGCTGCTGGGGTGCGACAAGCCGGTCGTCGCCGCGGTCACCGGTGCGGCGATCGGCATCGGCACCACCTTGCTGTTGCATTGCGATTTCGTCTACGTCAGCGACGAAGCGCGGCTGGCGATGCCCTTCGTGAGCCTGGGCCTGGTGCCCGAGTTCGCGTCGAGCCTCGTCGTTCCGCAGCTGCTCGGCAACGTGCGGGCCGCCGAGAAGCTGCTGCTCGGTGATCCCTTCGGCGCACAAGAAGCGGTCGATTGCGGCATCGCGACCGCGGTGTTACCGGCGGGGGAGGTGGTCAACCATGCGCGGCGGGTGGCCGAGCGCTTCAACGCGCTGCCGCCCGGATCGGTGCGGGCGACGAAGCGCCTGTTGCGGCGCGCGGGCGCGGAGCTCGTGCACGAGACGATCGCCGCCGAATCGGCCGTGTTCGCCGAGTGCTTGGGGAGCCCGGAGGCCAAGGAGGCTTTTGGCGCGTTTCTCGAAAAGCGCAGACCGGACTTCTCCCGATTCTGACGATTCAGCGCCGCCGCGCGTCTTGCGCCGTCGTCTAGCGCTTCGAATCGCTTAAACGACCGTTGATGCGCCGGGCGATTTCCGGCCAATTCCTCACACCGCGTTGCGTCTTGCGGGAGCAGACCCCTCGAGCCGCGCGCGGCGCTGCCGAAACGAGCGTTGGCAGTGCGACCAGGGGGTCGCGCGCCCGACGATCGCAGGGCATCGATGGCGACACGCGAGAAGCAATGCAGGCGGCACCCGCGCAGGCCGTTCGGGCCGGCGGCGCTCCTCGCGTGCGCGGCCATGGTGCTCGCCACGGCCTGTGCGGGGCCGGCCGGTCCCTGGCTCGACGGTGCGGTCGAACGGCTGTCGGGTGCGACGCCGGAGTCGGTCGAGCCGCTTCCCTCGGTCGACGACGGTCGACCGGCCGTCGGCGCGCGCTGGCACAGCGTCCTGCAGAGGTACGCGCAGGACGACCTGCGCGATCCTGCGCCCGGCGGCGGCGTCGTCTTCATCGGCAGTTCGTCGATCTCCCACTGGACGCAGCTCGCGGCCGACTTTCCGGGCCAGCGCGTCGTCGGCCGCGGGCTCGGGGGCGCGCGCCTCGTCGATTGCGCGCGCCTCGCCGACCGGCTCGTGTGGCCCTACCGGCCGCGCGCTGTCGTCGTGTACGCCGGCGACAACGATCTGGCCGAGGGCGCGACGCCCGACGAGGTGTTCGGCGATTACTTGAACCTCGTCGAGCGGATCCGGAGCGCGCTGCCGGACGCCCGCATCCTGTTCGTCTCGATCAAGCCGAGCCCGGCGCGCGCGGCCCTGCTGCCCGCGGTGCGCTCGGCCAACGCGCTCATCGCCGAGCACGCACGGCGAAATCCCGGTCTGGCGTACGTCGACGTGTACACGCCGATGCTCGATGCCGACGGTCACCCCCGGCCGGCGTTGTTCGATCCGGACGGTCTGCACCTCAACCGGGGGGGCTATGCGCTGTGGCAAAAGGCGCTGGCGCCGCATCTCGATCGGGGGTAGGGGGCCGATCCGGTCGACGCGCCGGCACAATTTGCCATGGCCCGATTCGCGGCCGTGGAGGCCCGACCATGGGGAACGCGACGCATGCCGCCGGTACCGGCAACCGCCCGGTCGGACGGGCCGGGGCGCTGCGTCGTCTCGCGGCGAGCGCCTGGCACCCGACGCTCGGCCGGGTGGCGCAGCGGCCACTGCCGGCGCGCCGCCGCAGCGGGTCGATCGCTCATGCCGGGCGCAACAACTTTCCGGCCTTGCGGCTGGTCGCGGCGCTGCTGGTCGTCTGCGGGCATCAGGCCGCTGACCCCACCGGCACCTTCGGCCTGCGACTCGTCATGTTCTTCTCGATCGGCGGCTTTCTGGTCGCCGGCAGCTGGCATTCGGACCCCGATCCGATTCGCTTCCTGGTCCGGCGTTTCCTGCGCATCTGGCCGGCTTACGCGGCGGTGGTCGTCGTCTGCGCCGTGGTCAGCTGGTTCGCACCGGCGGGCGACATGCCGGAGCTGTCGCGCCTGGCATCGGTGTTCTATCTGAGCAACCTCTGGTTCTCGGGCTTCGAATGGGGCTTCTTTCCGGCCCATGTGCCGTTCATGAACCAGTCGATCTGGATGGTTCGCTTCGAGGTCGACATCTACATCGCATTCGCGGCGGTCGCGGTGGTGGCGCGGGGCCGGTGGCTGCCGGTGGTCGCGGCCGCGCTGATGCTTGCCGCGCTGCGTGAGCCTGCGACGCATCCCGAGGCCGGTGGCCTGCTGGCCTGCTGGTCCTTGTATTTCAGCGGGTTCTTCGCCGCTGGCGTGCTGCTGCGCGAATGTCCGGGGTTGCGCCGCGATCGGGCGGTGCTGCTGTCGGTGGTGGCGGGGACGGCGCTGCTTCTGGCCGGCGAGCGCACCGCGGGCCTCCTCCTCGTCGTGCCGCCGGCCTCCGTCTGGATCGGCGAGCGGTCTTGGCCGGTCTGGCGCTCGGCGAGCCGCTTCGGCGATCTGTCGCTCGGCATCTTTCTGTGGGGATGGCCGGTTCAGCAGGTCACGCGGTTGTGGCTCCCGGTCGGAACACCGATGCTGTTGCAGCTGGCGGTCGTGCTCGCGCAGTTGCTGCCGCTGGCGTGGTTGTCATGGACCTTGATCGAGGCCCCGGCGCTGCGCCGGAAGCCCGCGCGGCGCCGCTTCCGGCCTTCCAAGGACTTCGACGATCTGGTCACCGGCTGAAGGGTCGAGCAACATACCGGCCTGCTGGCGCCGCTGCCCAAGGTCGCATCGGCGACGCCGGGCGACCCCCGCGGTCTCAGGTGCCGCCGATCATCCGCGGCTTGCCGTCCATATCGATCGCGACGTAGGTCAGGTTCGCCTGGGTGACCTTGACGACGCGCAGATCCGCCGGATTGCGCTCGGCGTAGACCTCGACGTTCACCGTCACCGACGTCCGGCCGATGCGCTCGACCTTCGCGTAGAAGCTCAACAAGTCGCCCATCGACACCGGCTGCTTGAAGATGAACTCGTTGACCGCAACGGTGGCGATCCGGCCTTTGGCGATCCGCGCCGGCAGCACCGCGCCGGCCAGGTCGACCTGGGCCATGATCCAGCCGCCGAAGATGTCGCCGTTGCCGTTCGCGTCGCCCGGCATCGGCATCACCCGGAGCACGAGCTGGCGGTCGTCGGGCAGGCGCTGCGGCGCGGCCGCGGCGGCGACCGGGTCCCTTGAATTCGTGCTCATGTCCACCACTTGCGTTCGTTGCCTGCCCGGGCCGCGCCCCAGCGCCCGGGTCGGCGCGCCCGGCCTCGTCCGAAGCTCGGCTTATCGAGAGATTGTTCCACGTCCCATGCGCCCTGCTTCACTCGCTTTTTCACCACCGGCCGACCCTGCCGCGACCCGCACGCGTTCGGAATGGGCAACGCTGAAGAAGCTGGCGCCGTATGTCTGGGAATGGCGCGGGCGCGTGCTCCTGGCGCTGGTGAGCCTGGTCGCCGCCAAACTTGCCAACGTCGGCGTGCCGCTGGTGTTGAAGCGGCTGGTCGATGCGCTCGACCTGCATCACGGTGACCCGCGGACGGTGCTCGTCGTTCCGGTCGCGCTGCTGCTCGCTTACGGCGCCTTGCGGCTTTCGATCACCGCCTTCACCGAGCTTCGCGAGTACCTGTTCTACCCGGTGGCGGCCCGCATCGCGCGCCGCGTTTCGCTGCAGGCCTTCGAGCACCTGCTGCAGCTGAGCCTGCGGTTTCACCTCGAGCGGCAGACCGGCGGTGTCTCGCGGGACATCGACCGCGGCTCGCGCTCGATCCAGTCGCTGCTCGACTTCACGATCTACAACATCCTGCCGACCCTCATCGAGATGGCGCTCGTGATCGGCCTGCTGTCGACGCGCTTCGACTTCTCGTTTGCCGCGATCACGCTCGGCGCGCTCGTCGTCTACATCGTCTTCACGGTCTCGATCACCGAATGGCGCACCAAGTTCCGGCGCGCGATGAACGAGCAGGAATCGAAGGCGAGCACGCGGGCGATCGATGCGCTGCTCAACTACGAGACGGTCAAGTACTTCTCGAACGAGGCCTTCGAGCAAGGTCGGTACGACGAGAACCTGCAGGGCCTCGAGCAGGTTTCGGTGCGGTCGCAGGCATCGCTCTCGGCGCTCAACGTCGGGCAGAGCCTGATCATCGCGACCACGGTGACGCTGCTGGTTTGGCGCGCGACCGTCGGGGTGGTCGCGGGAAAGCTGAGTCTCGGCGATCTGGTGCTGGTCAACGCCCTGATGATCCAGCTGTACGTGCCGCTCAACTTCCTCGGCGTCATCTACCGCGGTATCAAGCAGTCGATCACCGACCTCGAGAAGATGTTCGCGCTGTTGGCGCAGGGCCGGGAGATCGAGGACGCGCCGAACGCCCGGCCGCTCGTGCCGCACGGCGGGGCAGTGCGCTTCGAACACGTGCAGTTCGGCTACGACCCGGACCGGATCGTGCTGCACGACGTGAGCTTCGAGATCCCGGCCGGCAAGACGGTCGCGGTGGTCGGGCCGTCGGGCTCGGGCAAGAGCACGCTCGCCCGGCTGCTGTTCCGCTTCTACGACGTGAACGCGGGACGCATATCGATCGACGGCCAGGACATCCGCACCGTCACGCAGCAGAGCCTGCGCGAATCGATCGGCATCGTGCCGCAGGACACCGTGCTCTTCAACGACACGATCGCCTACAACATCGCCTACGGCCGGACCGGCGCGGCGCGAGAGGAGGTCGAGCAGGCGGCGCGTGCGGCGCAGCTCCACGCCTTCATCGTCTCGATCCCGAAGGGCTACGACACGATGGTCGGCGAGCGCGGGCTGAAGCTCTCGGGCGGCGAGAAGCAGCGCGTCGCGATCGCCCGCACGCTGCTGAAAAACCCGCCGCTGCTGATCTTCGACGAGGCGACCTCGGCGCTCGATTCGGCCAACGAGCGCGCCATTCAGGAGGAGCTGCGAAGCGCGGCACGCGGGCGCACGGCGCTGGTGATTGCGCACCGGTTGTCGACGGTGGTTGATGCGCACCAAATTCTCGTGATGTATCAGGGGCGGATCGTCGAGCGCGGTACGCACCGCGAGCTGCTGGCGCTCGAAGGCCGGTATGCGCAGATGTGGGATTTGCAGCAGACCCGCGAAGAAGCGTAGGCGTCGCCGCAGCCGGTTGGCACGTTGCTTGCGCTATCGTTCGTCGGCAGCACACGGTACGGTCCTCGCGTTCGCCAAGCGCCCGTGATCGATTCCGCCACCCGAATCCGTAGCTTTCAAGGATGCTTTCATGAAGATGCTCGCGCTCGCCTTCGCCGCCCTGACCGCTTTCAGCACCGCCCAGGCCGCCGATACGCTCGCCAAGATCAAGGGCGCCGGCAAGATCGCGATCGGCACGCGCGATTCTTCGGCGCCGCTTGCCTACACCACCGGTGATGGCAAGTACGTCGGCTACCACGTCGAGGTCTGCCAGCGCATCGCCGAGGCGATCCGCGCCAACCTGAAGGCGCCGTCGATGCCGATCGAGTACACGGTCGTCACTTCGGCCAACCGCGTGCCGCTGGTGCAGAACGGCACCGTCGACATGGAGTGTGGCTCGACGACCAACAACGCCGCCCGCGCCCAGCAAGTCGCATTCGCTCCCACGACTTTCGTGACCAACGTTCGCACGGCGGTCAAAGCCAACGCCGGCATCACCTCGATCGCGCAGCTGAACGGCAAGACCGTCGCGACGACCACCGGAACGACCTCGGTGCAGGTGCTCCGCAAGCACGAGAAGGCCACCGGCATCGACTTCAAGGAGCTGTTCGGCAAAGATCACGCCGATTCTTTCCTGTTGCTCGAGTCGGGCCGGGCCGACGCGTTCGTGATGGACGACAACATTCTGGCCGGGCTGATCGTCAACTCGAAGAACCCGGCGGAGTTCAAGATCGTCGGCGAGTCGCTCTCGGAGGAGCCGATCGCGATCATGATCCCGAAGGACGATCCGGCTTACAAGAAGCTTGTCGACGACACCGTCGTCGGTCTCATGAAGAGCGGCGACCTCGAAAAGATCTACAACAAGTGGTTCATGGCGCCCATTCCCCCGCGCAATGCGACCGTCGGCATGGCGATGTCGGCGTCGCTCAAGAACGCGATTGCGAACCCCAACGACAAGCCGGCGGAGACATACAAGAAGTAAAGGCGCCGCATACCGAGGGAGGCGGAAAGATATCGCGCCGGACGATCGCTCGTCCGCTGGCCGCGTCTATGTCGAGCGCCGCTCGGCGACCATCTTTTTCATCACGCCGAGGATCGCCGGCACGTTGACGCCGGCGTTGTACCTAGCTTGCACCAACTGGCGCCCCGCCTCCCCCATGCGGGCGCATAGCGCAGGGTCGTCGAGCAGGGATGCGATCGCCAATCGCAGGCCTTCGGCATTCCCGATGCCGACGATCAGGCCCGTATCGCCGTGCTGAACGAGTTCGGTGTTGGACCCGGTGTCGGTGCCGATGATCGGTAGCCGCATCGCCATCGCTTCCATGAAGACCCAAAGCGGTCCGGTGTCCGCGGTTGTCGGCACGACCAGCACATCGGCGTCAGCGTAAAGCTTCGGAAAGCGGGGATCGTTCGGCTCGTAATCATCGTGAATGAAGGTATTCGGCGGCAGATCCTTCGGCGCCTGTTTGCTGACGATGTGAAGCTCGGCCCGGTCCGAGAAGTGGGCGCTGAAGACCTGTAGCAAGAGCGGGCCGCCTTTGCGGACGAAGTCGCTGCCCACGAACAGCAGCCGCTTGGGCTGATCGGCCACCCTCGGTGCACGAGGCTCTGAATGCCACAACTCGAGATCGAGCCCGACATGCAAGGGATGGACCATCGCGGCCGGTACCCCGCAATCGTCGACGAGTACATTGGCCACCCACTTCGAAAACGGAAAGAAGGCGCTCATGCGATGCGCCCGCCAGATGTCGAGTTTGAGCCGCAATCGGCGCCTGAAGGGCGACTTTCTGAGTTCGTGAGGATAGAGGGGATAAGTCGCCGGATTGGTCACCGGTGCTTCATCCGTGGCGCTGAAATACAGGGGTCGACTGTGGAAGTAGCTCCGAATCGCGCAGATAACCTCGGCTTCGAACAGATGAATCATCACCGCGTCGAAGCGGTTCAGTCGGCCCAGCACGGGACGGGCCTGCTGCAAAACTCGGGCCCGTAGGAAAAGCGGGCCCGGCAAGAGTCGCAGCCGCGTCTTGAGAGTCGGTGGCGTCCAGTGATCGACCGGTGCCCAGACGAATTCGATTTCCGGGTCGCGCTCGGCGTATTTGCGCAGATTGACGTAGTGGGTCTTGTTGCCAAGAGTCGTGCCGAGCACGAAGCCGAATCGGTATCTGGTCGTCGGTGTCGGGTGCATGTCGTCTCACGGGCGATGGACTGGCGGAGCGCGCTTCGGCCGAACTCAACGCAATTTACGGCGCTCGGGCGGGACCGCATCCATCACCCAGGACCAATCCACTGTCAAGTCCCGGACGATAGTCAGGCTTGTGCTGGAACAGCTCGGGCTGATTGCGGTACCAGTTTTCCATCGCCTGAGCCGGGGTCAGTCCGTGGAGTGCTGATTGCGGGAACTGATTGTTGTACAGCTCGACGTAGCGGTGCGGAGTGGTTTGGAGATCCTCGGCGCTATTGAAGTGGTGGGTCGTGAGGATGTCGGCGATGCGGCCGTTGAAGCGTTCGACCATGCCGTTGGTCTGAGGATGGCGTACGGGGGTGAGTCGATGCTCGATGCCCAACGCGGTGCAGAGTTGGTCGAATTCATGATTCCCGGAGGGCTGGCGCTCGCGCGAGGCAAAGAGCCGGTCGGTGAACTCTTTGCCGTTGTCGGTGAGGATGCGCTCGATGTTGATCGGGCATGCGCGGTGCAATGCCTTCAAAAAGGAGGCGGCGCTGTGGGCGGTCTTGTCGGCCTCGACGGCGATGAAGACCCAGCGCGTGGCGCGATCGATCGCGACGAACAGGTAGCTGCGCCGGGGTTGGTCGGCCATTTGCGGGAGGTACTTCACGTCGACGTGGACGTAGCCGGGCGCGTAGGCCTTGAACGGCTTGTGCGATGCGCGAGCCGCAGCGGGTTTGAGTGCAGTGAGGTTGCCGACGCCGTGGCGCGCCAGGCAGCGAGCCAGGCCCGAGCGCGAGACGGCGGCGTTGAGGAATTCGCGGGTGACCGCCAGCAAGTCGAGATCGTGCCGTCCCAGCAGGTGCTGAACGCCGGCCTGGTAGCCGCCAAACTCCAATCCAACGTTGTCATGACGCAGTACGGTTGCTCCGGTGTTCTCACGGCGGCCCGCGGCCTCGGCGTCCTGGCTGTTCGCCACGAGCACGGTCTCGATCACGCCGAGTTCGCGTGCCACGCGCCGGGCGAATCTCAAAGTGCGCACAGCGAATCGTGCGTCGTAATGCAACGTCACGATACCGACTCGCGATTTCGCCCCGGACAACCGATTCACTCCACGGCCGGCGGCTGCCCCAGAAGCTGGGCATTTCGACCGCGAAGCGTATTTCACGCCGCCCGGCTCGGGGCTTGCTTAGACTCTCGTCCTGCGCCACGTTTGGCGGCTGGAAAAAAATGCGCACCGTCCCGGCGCTCCGGGCACGTATTGACAAGGAGGAGAGCGTGAGCAAGCTGGACTTCAACATATTTCTGCAAGATACCGGAGGCGGCCAGACCTACCTCCAGTGGCTGATGCAGGCGTGGGGTTGGACGTTGGCGGTGGCGCTGCTCGGTCTGGTGATCGCGTTGGTCGTCGGCTCGCTGGTCGGGATACTTCGAACCGTGCCGTCGAAGGGCTGGGTGCTCGTCGGCGAGGCCTGGACCGAGCTGTTCCGCAACGTCCCGCTGATCGTTCAGCTCTTCATCTGGTATTTCGTGCTCCCCCGGCTCTTTCCGCCGCTCGCCAAGGTGCCGGGTTACCTGCTCGCGTCGGTCGGACTCGGCTTCTTCACCTCGGCGCGGATCGCCGAGCAGATCAAAGCCGGCATCATGGCCTTGCCGAAAGGGCAGCGGTTCGCCGGCTTGGCGGTCGGGTTGACGCTGCCGCAGGTCTACCGCTTCGTGTTGATGCCAATGGCGCTTCGGATCGTGATCCCGCCGCTCACCAGCGAGTCCATGAACATCGTCAAGAACTCGTCGGTTGCCTTCGCCGTGCAAATCGCCGAACTGACCTTTTTCGCGCAGCAGGCCGCTGAAGAAACGTCGCACGGCATCGAGATCTACCTGGCGGTGACCGTCCTCTATTTCGTCTCGGCGTTCGCGATCAACCGGATCGCGGGCGTCGTCGAAAAGAGGATGGTGATCCCCGGCATGGTGAGCGCCGGCAGATGACGGGCCTCGACTTTTCTTTCCTGACCTGGAGCTACATCAGCAGCTTCATCGTCAAGGGCCTGATCTTTTCGGTGGAGCTGACGCTGGTCGCAGCGGCTGGCGGCATCGTGATCGGCACGCTTCTGGCGTTGATGCGGCTTTCTGGCCGCAAAGCGCTGGTGATGCCGGCGACCGCCTACGTGAACCTGCTGCGGTCGATCCCGTTGGCGATGGTGATCCTGTGGTTCTTTTTGATCATCCCGCTTCTGATCGGCCGTTCGCTCGGCGCGGAGCTTTCAGCGATCGTCACTTTCACGGTCTTCGAGGCTGCTTACTATTCGGAGGTGATGCGAGCCGGCATTCAGTCAGTGCCGCGCGGCCAGGTGAACGCCGGTTATGCGGTCGGCATGACGTATCGCCAGTGCATGCAGCTCATCGTGTTGCCGCAGGCTTTCCGCAACATGCTGCCGGTGCTGCTCACCCAGACCATCATCCTGTTTCAGGACACCTCGCTCGTCTACGTGATCGGCGCCTACGACCTGTTGAAGGGCTTCGAGGTTTCCGGCAAGAATTTCAACCGGCCGGCGGAAACCTACCTGCTCGCGGCCGCTTTCTACTTCGTCATTTGCTTCAGCTTGTCGCTGCTCGTGCGGCGCTTGCGCGCCCGAATCGCGATCATCCGCTGACGGCCTGGTATCGGACCCGAACCATGATCGACATCAAGAATGTTTCCAAGTGGTACGGCAGCTTTCAGGTGCTGACCGACAACACGACCCGCATCGAAAAAGGCGAGGTGGTCGTCGTCTGCGGGCCGTCCGGCTCGGGCAAGTCGACGCTGATCAAGACGGTCAATGCGCTGGAGCCGATCCAGAAGGGCGACATCGTCGTCGACGGTACCTCGATCAGCGACCCTAAGACCAACCTGCCGAGGTTGCGAGCCCGGGTCGGCATGGTGTTTCAGCATTTCGAGCTGTTTCCGCATCTTTCGGTGACCGAGAACCTGACGCTCGCGCAGATCAAGGTGCTCGGGCGCAGTGTCGACGACGCGCAGAAACGCGGGTTGAAGATGCTCGATCGGGTGGGGCTCATCGCGCACAAGGATAAATTTCCAGGGCAGCTTTCGGGCGGCCAGCAGCAGCGGGTCGCGATCGCCCGGGCGCTCAGCATGGACCCGATCGTGATGCTGTTCGACGAGCCGACCTCGGCGCTCGATCCGGAAATGGTCGGCGAGGTGCTCGACGTGATGGTGCAGCTCGCTCAGGAGGGCATGACCATGATGTGCGTCACTCACGAAATGGGGTTCGCCAAGCGGGTCAGCCACCGGGTGATCTTCATGGATGCCGGCAAAATCGTCGAGGACTGCAGCAGCCACGATTTCTTCGCCAATCCGGAAGCGCGTTCGCCGCGGGCAAAGGAATTTCTCTCGAAGATCCTCCAGCACTGAGCCGTGCGGGCCGGATCACGCCGGTTTTGAGAGAAGAAACGGCGGCCGCAGCGGCTGGGGGAGACGAACCGGCGGCCCGCCGTGGTCCGGACAAGAAAACGGCGGCCGCAGCCGCCGTTCGAGCCCCACAACGCCCGAGGCGTCGCTGGGTGGCTGTTCGCGCTTACTTCTTCGGCGCGTCCGGACCCTCACCGGCCGGGGTCAGCGTGCCGCTCTTTTCAGCGGCCCGGGTGACCGCCTTGCGCTGCGAGCGCGACGCGGTCGAGGTCCTCGACGACGCCGGATCCATCGCCGGGGCGGGCGCTTCGCCGGCCGGCGCGATCATCCCCGCCTTCTCGGCCGCGCGGGTGTCCGACTTGCGCTCGGCGCGGGTCTTCATCGAACGGGACGACGAGGCTGGGTCCCCCTTCGGCGTCGCCGCTTCGCCGGCCGGCGTCAGCGTTCCGCTCTTCTCGGCGGCCTTGGTTTCGGACTTCACTTCCGAGCGGGTGTTCGGCGCGGCGGGTTGCGCCACGGCAGCCTGCATCAGCATCGCGGCCGCCGCGGCAGCCACGATCGACAGAGCGTTTTTAATCATCATTTTCAATTACTCCTGTTGAGGAAACGGTGGGCCCTTCGACGGGTGGCACGGCAGGGCGTGCTCCATCTTCGACTTGCTGCAGGGCTAGCTTGCAGACCACGAGCCCGGCACGTCTAAAACGTGGCTTTGGATTATCGGTTGACGGCGTGGCATGGTTGTCCGGCGTCGTCCGACAGGCGCGTCGGATGATGCCTGCGCGCTACCTTGCGGCGATAATCGGTTCGGTGAAGCGAGCCAGACCGCCGCTGGCGGGACGACCCCCAAGGGTCCGCTGGAGGAAGGTCCGGACTGCAAAGGGCAGCGTAGCAGCCAACGGCTGCCCACCGCGAGGTGAGGATCAGAGCAACAGAGACGAGCCGATTCAGTTCGGGTGAAACGGGCAATCTCTACGCGCAGCAACACCCCATAGGCCGGCGCAGGTGTTCCGGGGTTCGCCCCAACGCACTCGACGTGTGGCCCGCACGAGCCGGCGGGTAGGTGGCACGAGCCGTACAGCGATGTGCGGCCCAGAGGAATGGCGGTCACGGACGGGCGTTCGAGAGGGCGGCCGTCCGCACAGAATCCGGCCTATCGGCTCGCTTCACACTACTCCGGCGGAATCCCGCTCCGAACGCGCGGGCCGACCGCCCGGTATCTGGGGCCTGTTAACGCGAAGGGAGGAGACGCGTGACTCAGCAAGACGGCCGTTCGCAAGGCGCAAAGCCTGTCCTGAGCAATGTCGAAGGGCGCAGGCGTAGCCGAGCCTACGCGAGCACTTGCAACCCTGCGAGCGCCGTTTGCTGAGATCGCCCCTGGGCCACGAGGTGGCCCACTGCGTCGGAACGGGCCGGTGCTCCGCAGGCCGCAGGGCCGCGTTGCGCCCTCGTTGTGTGCCGTGGGCACATGGCCTCGCGTGCGCCTTGTCCTGCGGCCCGCGGAGTATCGCGCGTGTCCTTCCATAGCGATAACAGGCCCTAGACTCCGCGCCGCATGAACCCGGACGCCGCCACGCTCTGGAAGGCGCCGCGTTGGGCGCTCGCCCTGCTGTTGGCGCTGCTGAGCGTGCTCGGCCCGTTCTCGATCGACACCTACCTCCCGGCCTTCAGCGGCATCGCCGAGGCGCTGGGCGCGACACCGGTCGAGATGCAACAGACGCTCTCGGCGTACCTGTTCGGCTTCGCGGTGATGAATCTGTTCCACGGTGCGCTCGCCGACAGCTTCGGGCGTCGCCCGGTCGTGCTGGTCGGGCTCGTCGCCTTCGGCCTGGCGTCGCTCGGCTGCGCGCTCTCGCAGCATGTAGGGGCGCTGATTTTTTTCCGCGCGGTGCAGGGCATGTCGGCCGGCACCGGCGTCGTCGTGTCGCGGGCGGTGATCCGCGACATGTTTCTCCCGAGCGAAGCGCAGCGCGTGATGTCGCAGGTGACGATCTACTTCGGCATCGCCCCGGCGATCGCGCCGATCATCGGCGGCTTCCTGTTCGTGCACCTCGGCTGGCACGCGATCTTCTGGTTCCTGACGGCGATTTCGGTGCTGCTCTGGCTCGCCAATCAGCGCTTCCTGCCGGAAACCCTGCATCCCGAGGCGCGCCAGCCGTTCGAGGTGCGGAGCCTGCTGAGGGGCTACCTGGGTATCGGCGGCAGCGCGCGCTTCATGCTGCTCGCGCTCGCCAGTGGCGTGCCGTTCAACGGCATGTTCCTTTACGTGCTATCGGCGCCGGCGTTCCTCGGTCAGCAGCTGCATCTCGCGCCCGACCGCTACTTCTGGTTCTTCGTCGCAGCGATCGGCGGCATCATGGCGGGCGCCTGGTGCTCGGGTCGTCTCGCCGGCCGTATCCGGCCGACGCTGCAGATACGGCACGGCTTCACCATCATGGCGGCGGTCTCGGTCGCCAACCTCGTGCTGAACCTGCTGTTCGAGCCGAGCCTTCGCTGGTCGCTCTGGCCGATCACGGTGTATGCCTTCGGCTGGGCTTTGATGGTGCCGGTCGTCACGCTGATGGTGCTCGACCTGGTGCCCGAGCGGCGCGGCATGGCGTCGTCGTTCCAGGCCTGCATCGGCAGCCTCGCCAACGGCATCGTCGCCGGGATGATCGCCCCGTGGGTGATGCATTCGCCGGTCGGACTGGCGGCGACTTCGCTGCTGCTGATGACCGTCGGGCTCGGTGCGTGGCTGTGGGTCCAGCCGCGGCTCGGCTGAACCGGCGCGCCGGAAGGCGCCGTGCGCCGTTCGTCTCAAGTCGGTCTGCCCAGGCGTCGATATGCCTCCGGCACGCGGCTGCGCCGCACGGAGGCAGGGCATGGGGAATCGATCGACGGACGCAACCGGGCGCAGTCCGCGGCAGCGCGGTGCCGGCCATAGCATGGCCTCGGCGGCGCTGATGGCGTTGACGGCTGCGCTGCTCGCGGCCTCGGCCACTGCGGTCACGTCGGCCATAGCGGCCACTTCGCACGCTTCGCACAACGCCGCAGCGCCACACGTCGCGGCAGTCGTTGCATCAACGTCCGCGCCGGGCGTCCCTTCCGCCCCGGCCGACGAGCGTCCCTCGCCGGACGCCGGCAAGGCGCTCGCGGCCGCATCCTCGCCGCCCCGCGAGGCGGCCGCGCGTGAACCGCTCGACGCCATTCGTGAGCGGCTCGCCGCGAAGCTCGGCTCGGCCAGGCCGGGCGTTGCGCGGTCGAACACGCTGCGGGTGGTGTCGAAGGAGGCCGGCCGTCCCAGGACCGAGAGCGCCGTGCCGCAGCTCGAACGGCCGGCCGTGACGGGCAGGCATGCCGGCCGGTCCGCGGCGCGGCCGGCCATCGACGCCTTCACCCCGACTCCACATCCGCGGGGAACGCCGCACTGGGACTACACCGGCGCGACCGGCCCGGCCGACTGGAGCGCACTGACGCCCGAGTTCGCGACCTGCGCCAGCGGATCGCGCCAAAGCCCGATCGACATTCGCGACGGCCTGAAGGTCGAACTCGAGCCGGTTCGCTTCGACTACCGTCCGAGCGCCTTCGGGGTGATCGACAATGGTCACACGGTGCAGGTCAACCTCGCGGCCGGCAACGCGATCGAGGTCGGCGGCCGGCGCTTCGAGCTGCTGCAGTTCCATTTTCACCGCCCGTCCGAAGAGCGGATCGACGGCAAGCAGTTCGCGATGACCGTGCACCTCGTCCACAAGAGCGCGGACGGCCGGCTGGCGGTGGTGGCTGTGTTGCTCGAGCGCGGTCCGGCGCAGCCGACCGTGCAAACCATCTGGAACGACCTGCCGCTGGAAAAAGGCGAGGAGGTTGCCGCCCGCACGCTGCTGAACCCCGCCGACCTGTTGCCGGGCGAGCGGCGCTACTTCACCTACATGGGCTCGCTGACGACGCCCCCATGCAGCGAGGGCGTGCTGTGGATGGTGCTGAAGCAGCCGGTCACGCTGGCGGCCGAGCAGGAGGCGATCTTCGCGCGCCTCTACCCGATGAACGCGCGGCCCGTGCAGCCGCTCGCGGATCGTTTGATCAAGGAATCGAATTGACGATGCGCTCGGCGGCCCTCGAACCGGCGAACCACGTACTGCGCCCGCCGCTGCGTCCTACGGCCTCTCCTGACCGATCCCGACAGGCTTGGATCGGCGGACGCGGCACATTAGCGCTGTCGGCCACCGCTTCGAGCTTCGGCCGGCGCATTTCATCACGCAAGGAGCAGCCATGAACGACGATCAAGTCAAGGGCCGGGTCGACCAGGCCACGGGCAGTGTCAAGGAGACGGTCGGCAAGGCGGTCGGCAATCCGAGCCTCGAGTCGGAGGGAGCCACCGACAAGACCGCGGGCAAGACCCAGGCAAGTTATGGTGATCTCAAGGAAGACGTGAAGGGCATCGTCAAGGGCAGCTAAAGCGCCGCCTTGGTCCCATCCGCGCCGTCTCGTCTCGGCCGGCTGGGAAGTGACTACGTGTAGAGAACGCCGCGGGAACAGCCGGTGCCAGGGCGCCGTCGCTGGCTCGCGGCGTTGTCGTTCGTGGGGGTGCGGCACTGGGTACGGCTTGCTCCGGCAAGCTGACAACGGCGTCCAGCAAAGGTAGCAATCCGTCGGGATGAAGCGCGACGCCGCCGCGTTCCGATGACGAGCTTGGCGCGCCGCGTCCAGCAGGATATCGCGCCCACGCATGGCCCTTGGCGGCATTGAGGGTCGAGAGAATGAGGTGACCCTCGTCGAGCGGTCGCATGCCCGGCTCGGCGCTAGAACGGCACTGGCCTTGTAAGAACCGGCTCCTTGCGCGCGTCGAGAGCGTCGAAGGCAACGACGAATCCCGCTCGGTCCAGGCGACGGCTGCCACGGGTCGACGTTCAGGAAGCGCAGGTCGCCGAACTCGACGAACGGCACGCATGGAGAGACGACTGGGCGTCGTGCGCCGACCGCATCAGTCTCAGCGTCTTGCGGGTACCGACGCGTGCGATGCCCAGCAAGGGATAACGGCATTCCCTTCAGCCGGTTGCCGTCGAGACCGTTCGCCACCGGATCGAGCTGCCGAGTCGCGGTCGCGTGGCACTCACGACTGTCATTGCATCCAGCTTGGCGGTTCACACGGCGTGACTTTCATCACACTCGGGGCGCTCCGCGCTTCAACCCGCGCATGCAAACGCTCTCGCAAGTGCTTCATTTTGAAGGAGTTTTCCTACGCATCGCAATCCGCTGGCGTAAGTGATTGATTCGATTGATTTTTCTTGACTCCGCCGTTGACCTCGGCAGCGCCACTCGCTAAAGTGGGAGAAAGTGCACTTTCCTGGGTTTTCGTGGCGAGCATCGTGTTCCAGGGGCCATCGGCCCTGACGTTGGACAGCAAAGGCCGCATCGCGATCCCGGCCCGCCATCGTGAATTGCTCGCCGCCATGGGCGTCCAGCAACTGACCATCACCAAGCACCCCGAGGGATCGTTGATGATTTTCCCGCGGCCCGGCTGGGAGGCATTTCGCGACAAAGTGGCGGCGCTGCCGATGGAAGCTTCGGGCTGGAAGCGAGTGTTCCTCGGCAACGCGATCGATGTCGACATCGACGCCTCGAACCGCGCGTTGATCGCGCCCGAACTGCGTGCCGCCGCCGGCCTGGTCCGCGACGTCATGTTGCTCGGCATGGGCAGCCACTTCGAGCTCTGGGACGCGGAACGGTATGCCGCGCACGAGGCGCAGGTGATGCAGTCGCCGATGCCCGAGTCGTTGAAGAGTTTCAGTTTCTGAGCCGACGCCCATGCCAGCCCTGAACGACGCGGTGCACACCACGGTGCTGCTCGACGAGGCCGTCGAGGCGCTCATAGGCGCGCCGGACGGCATCTACGTCGACGGCACCTATGGCCGCGGCGGGCACAGCCGACGGGTGCTCGAACGGCTGAACCAGCGCGGTCGGCTGATCGCGATCGACCGCGATCCGGCGGCGATCGCCGAAGCCGCGGGCATCGACGACCCGCGCTTCGCGATCCGCCACACGAACTTCGCCGGCCTGGTGGCCACGCTCGAGGCACTCGGCATCGCGCAGGTCGACGGGCTGCTGCTCGATCTTGGCGTCTCCTCGCCGCAAATCGACGACCCGACGCGCGGCTTCAGCTTTCGTTTCGACGGCCCGCTCGACATGCGGATGGATCCCACCCGCGGTGAGAGCGCGGCCGAGTTCTTGGCACGTGCGGACGTGCAGCAGATGACGGAGGTCATTCGTGACTACGGCGAGGAACGGTTTGCTCTACAGGTTGCAAAGGCGCTTGTTGCTCGGCGCGAAAGCGGGCGCCCCGTTCGAACCACCGGGGAGCTTTCCGAGCTCGTGGCTGGTGCGGTCCGGACCCGCGAAGCGAGCCAGAACCCTGCAACGCGCACATTTCAGGCTCTTCGGATTTTCGTCAACGCCGAGCTTGAGGAGCTCCAACAGGGGCTGAACGCGGCGCTGACCGTGCTGCGGCCGGGCGGCCGGCTGGTCGTGATCAGCTTCCATTCGCTCGAAGACCGGATCGTCAAGACCTTCATCGCAGCCGAGAGCAAACCGGCGTTCGACCGGCGCGCGCCATTCGCCGCGCCACCGCCGATGCGGCTCCGCGCGCTCGGCCGCGTCAAGCCCGGCATCGACGAGATTCGTCGCAACCCGCGTTCGCGTTCGGCGGTGATGCGCGTGGCCGAGCGGACGGCGGCATGACCCGTTTCGATGCGGTGCTGCTGGTGGCGCTGGTCGTCAGCGCGTTCGCACTGGTGCGGGTGGCGCACGAATCACGGCGCCTCTTTGCCGAGCTCGACCGGGCCCGTAACGAGCAGCGCCTGCTCGACAACGAGTACCAGCGGCTGAGATCCGATCAGCAGTCGCAGGCCACGCCGCTCAGGGTCGAGAAGACGGCGCGCGACCGGCTCGGCATGCGCATCGCCGGGCCGGCGGTCACGCAGTACATCGATCGGCCGGGCGCGACCCGCCCCGAAGGAAGTCAGCGATGAAGTCGGCCGAATCCACCCGGCGCGCGGTCGCCGATGCCGCGGCGTCGGTAAAGAAGACGCCGCGGCGCACCCAGGCGCGGGCGATTGGCGCCGGCGTGCGCAGCGTCAACTACGCGATCAGCCCGCTGTTGGCCGCGAAAACGCCGGCCTGGCGCTCGCGGTTCCTGGTGGCGCTGGTCGGTCTCGGCTTCTGCGGCCTGCTCGGCCGGGCGCTCTACGTGCAGGTGATCGCGACGGCGTTCTTCCAGCGTCAGGGCGAGGCCCGCTACGCCCGCACGCTCGAGCTGCCGGCAAGCCGCGGGCGGATCCTCGACCGCAACGGCCTGATCCTCGCGTCGAGCGTGCCGGCCGCCTCCCTGTGGGCGATTCCGAAGGATGTGGAGGCCGATCCGGTGTCGAAGAAGCGCCTCGCCGCGCTGCTCGGGATGACGCCCAAACAGCTCGACGACCGGCTCGAGGACAACCCCAACTTCGTCTGGCTGAAGCGCCAGGCCGACGACGAGGTCGCGCAGGCGGTGCTCGGCATGGGCTTGAAAGGCGTGCACCAGGTTCGCGAGTACAAGCGCAAGTACCCTGAGGGCGAGGCCGCGACGCACGTCGTCGGCTTCACCAACATCGAGGACCGCGGGCAGGAAGGCATCGAGCTCGCCCACGACAAGGAGCTGTTTGGCAAGAACGGCACCCGGCGTGTCATCAAGGACCGTCTGGGCCACGTCATCGACGACTTCGGCGACAGCGTGCCCCCGCTCGACGGCCGCGACGTCGAGCTGTCGATCGACTCGAAGGTCCAGTTCTTCGCCTACCAGCGGATTCGCGATGCGGTGGCCGAGCACAAGGCCAAGGCCGGCAGCGTGGTCGTGCTCGACGCCAAGAGCGGCGAGGTGCTGGCCCTCGCCAACTATCCGAGCTACACACCGGCCGACCGGAAAAGGCTCACCGGCGCCGAGCTGCGCAACCGTGCGCTCACCGACACCTTCGAGCCGGGCTCGACCGTCAAGCCGTTCATCGCCGCCTGGGCGCTCGAGACCGGTCGGGTCAAGCCAACGACCATCATTCACACCGCGCCGGGCAAGGTGGCAATGGGCGGCTTCGTGATCAGCGACTCGCATCCGCACGGCGATTTGACGGTGTCGGAGGTGATCCAGAAGTCGAGCAACATCGGGGCGATGCGGATGGGGCTGACCTTCCAGCCGCGCGAAATGTGGGAGCTCTACACGCAAGCCGGTTTCGGCCAGAAGCCGCAACTGGGCTTTCCCGGCGCGGTGGCGGGGCGGCTGCGACCCTGGAAGAGCTGGCGGCCGATCGAGCAGGCGACGATGAGCTACGGCTACGGCCTTTCGGCCTCGCTGTTCCAGATTGCACGTGCGTACACCGTGTTCGCGCACGACGGCCAGCTGATCCCGGTGACGCTCGCCAAGAGCACGGCGGTCGAGACGGGCAAGCTCCAGGGCCTCCGCGTGATCTCGCCCGAGACGGCGGCCACCGTGCGGCAGATGCTCGCGCTGGTCTGTGGGCCGGGCGGCACCGCACCCAAGGCGCAGACGGTCGGCTACTCGGTCGGCGGCAAATCCGGCACGGCTTACAAGCAGGAAGGGCGCGGTTACGCGGTCAAGAAGTACCGTGCCTGGTTCGTCGGCCTCGCGCCGGTCGGGAACCCGCGGATCATCGTCGCGGTGATGGTCGACGAGCCGAGCGCCGGCAAATGGTACGGCGGGGACGTCGCCGCGCCGGTGTTCAGCGATCTCGTGCAGCAGACGCTCCGCACCCTGAACGTGCCGCCCGATCTCGACGTGAAGACGCAGATCGTCGCCAAGGACGTGCCGGCCGAGGCGGAAAGCTTCTGATGGCGCGTGCCGCCGCGTTGCAGCGCCTCGACACGGTCGACGACGTGCTCGGCTGGTTCGCGATGCGCGGCGTGCGCGGGCTCGCGAGCGACAGCCGCCGGGTGGCTGCTGGCGACGCGTTTATCGCCTGGCCGGGGCAATCGGCGGATGCACGGCGCTTCGTTCCCCGCGCGCGCGCCGCTGGCGCGGCCGTATGCCTCCTCGAGGACGAGGGGCTCCGGACCGTGGCGGAAGAGCTTGGCTTCGAACGCATCGAGCCGAACGCCATCGCCTCGTTCCCGGGCTTGAAGGCGGCGACCGGCGAGATCGCCGACCGCTGGTACGGCGAGCCGAGCCGGCGGCTCGACGTGCTGGCCGTGACCGGCACCAACGGCAAAACCTCGACGGCGTGGTGGCTGGCTCAAGCACTGAGCCAGCTTGGATCGCGCTGCGGCGTGATCGGCACGCTGGGCATCGGCGAGCCGCCGAGGGCTTCGACAGGCTCAGCCCGAACGGAAGGGGAGGCTTCGGCAGGCTCAGCCCGAACGGAAGGGGAAGCTTCGACAGGCTCAGCCCGAACGGAAGGGGAAGCTTCGACAAGCTCAGCCCGAACGGAAGGGGAAGCTTCGACAGGCTCAGCCCGAACGGAAGAGGAGGCTTCGACAAGCTCAGTCCGAATGGATGGTGAGGCTTCGACGAGCTCAGCCCGAACGGGGGTCGGGATGCCGGAGCCCGTTCGCCCTGAGCCCTTCGACTCTGCTCATGACAGGCCTATCGAAGGGCCTGCCCCAGTCAGCGCCGACCATGCCGGCGCACCCGAAACGCCCATGCCGATGGAGCCGACCGGCCTCACCACCCCCGGGCCGATCGAGGTTCACGCTGCGTTGTGCCGCTTCGTCGACGCCAGCTTCGCGGCCTGCGCGATCGAGGCGACTTCGATCGGCATGGCCGAACACCGGCTCGCCGGCGTGCGCATCGGCATCGCGCTGTTCACGAACTTCACGCAGGACCACCTCGACTACCACGGCTCCATGGCGGCGTATTGGGAGGCCAAGGCGCAGCTCTTCGCCTGGCCTGGCTTGCGGGCCGCGGTGGTCAACGTCGACGACGCTCACGGCGCCGCGCTTGCCGAGTCGCTGGCGGCGCCCGATCGGCGCGATTCGCCGCTCGGTGGCGCCCTCGATCTCTGGACCTGTTCGGCCGCCGCCCCGGCCCGCTTGCGCGCTTCGAACGTCCGCTACGTCGCGCCGGCCGAAGGCGGCGGCCTGGCGTTCGACCTGGCCGAGCAGGCCGCCGCCGCCGCACTCGCGAGAGCGGTCGTGCGCACGCGCATCGTCGGCGACTTCCACGTCGCCAACCTGCTGGTGACGATCGGCGGGCTCCGCGCCGCCGGCGTCCCGCTCGCCGCGGCGGTCGAGGCCTGCGCGCGCCTGACGCCGGTGCCGGGGCGCATGCAGCCGGTCGCGGCGCCGACCGGGGCGGGCGCCGATGCAGCGCCGATCGTCGTCGTCGATTACGCCCACACGCCCGACGCGCTGGAGAAGGCGCTGACCGCGCTCCGACCGCTCGCGGCGCAGCGCGGCGGCGCGCTCTGGTGCGTGTTCGGTTGTGGCGGCGACCGCGACCCCGCCAAGCGGCCGCTGATGGGCCGGATCGCGGCGCGCCTCGCCGACCGCACGCTCGTCACCAGCGACAACCCGCGGAGCGAATCGCCCGAAGC
This sequence comes from uncultured Rhizobacter sp., assembly GCA_964236915.1. Taxonomy (GTDB): domain Bacteria; phylum Pseudomonadota; class Gammaproteobacteria; order Burkholderiales; family Burkholderiaceae_C; genus LMDS01. The sequence continues at coordinate 601 of CAXSGM010000044.1, read as the reverse complement.
CATCGTCGCGCAGATCGCGGCCGGCGTTGACGATGGCGTCGGCGCCGCCCCGGTCGAGCGCATCGTCGATAGGCGCGCCGCCATCGCGTATGCCGTCGTCACGGCCGCGGCGGCGGATGTGATCCTGCTCGCCGGCAAGGGCCACGAGACGACGCAGGAGATCGCCGGCGTTCGCCATCCGCTGTCGGATGTCGACGAAGCCGCCGCGGCGCTCTGCCGGCGCGCCGGTACGGAGGAACGCACCGGATGCTGACCCTTGGCGAGGCGCAGCGACTGCTGCCGGGCGCGCGGCTGGTCGGCGATCCGTCGCTCGCGATCGGGCGCGTCCACACCGATACACGCACGCTGGCGCCGGGCGACCTGTTCGTGGCGCTGCGCGGCGACCGCTTCGACGCGCACGACTTCCTCGCCAAGGCGCGTGCCGCCGGCGCTACTGCCGCGATCGCCGAGCACGGCTTGCGCGCAGCCGGTCTGGCGGGTCTCGAAGTCGCGCACACGGGCGAGGCCCTGAGCGCGCTCGCCGGCGCCTGGCGCCAGCGCTTCGAGCTGCCGCTGATCGCGGTGACCGGCAGCAACGGCAAGACGACGGTGACGCAGATGC
>CAXSGM010000043.1:0-24279 GCA_964236915.1 uncultured Rhizobacter sp. | reverse complement strand
ACCCGATCAGCGAGTGGGCCGGCTGGGTCTACGCGGTCGACGCCGACAGCGGCCAGTGGACGTGGCGGGTGAAGACGAACTTTCCGATCCTCGGCGGGATCACGCCGACGCTCGGCGGGGTCACGTTCTTCGGCGACATGGGCGGCAACTTCTATGCGGTCGATTCGAAGAACGGCCAGAAGCTCTACGGCAGCGATCTCGGCGGCGCGATCGGCGGCGGGGTGATCTCGTACACGGCCGGCGGCAACCAGCGGATCGCCGTCGCGGTCGGCTTCACGTCCTTCGTATGGCCGACCAAGGTCGTGACCGGCAAGCTCGTGGTGCTCGGCCTTTGAAGCACGGCGGCGGCGCTGCGCCGACGTTTCGAGAGTTCCAGGTGAGAACGAAATCGACGCCGACGACCGGCCTGGGCCTGCTGGTCGCGTTGAGCGTCGTCGGGTGCAGCACTCAGAACCTCGGCACCTTGGCGCCGATCGCCATGGGCATCAATGCCGTCAGAACATTCGATGCGCCCAAAGGCGTGCTCACCACCGAGATTGCCGCTACCGAAGCGCGGCATGTTCTCGCGCCGCCGCGGCCAGTCAGCGCCGTCGCGACGGCCGGCTGGCCGAGCTACAACCAGAACCTCGCGTCGGATCGCTTTTCGCCGCTCGATCAAATCACGAAGGACAACGTCGCTCGGCTCAGGGTGATCTGTACTTACGACACGCGCCAGTACACGAGCTTCGAAGTCGGGCCGATCGTCGTCGACGGCGCGCTGATCGCGACCACCGAACACGACATCTTCTCGCTCGATCCGGCGACCTGCAAGGAGAACTGGCGAACGGCGGAAACCTACAAAGCCGCGAGTCCACTGCGGGTCAACCGTGGTGCCGCCTACATGGACGGCATGCTGTTTCGCGGCACCGAGGACGGTCGCGTGCTTGCCTACGACTTCGCCACCGGCAAACGCCTGTGGGCCACCTCGGTCGGCGATCCGCTCAAAGGCGAGACGACGCCGGCGGCTCCGATCGCCTGGAACGGGCTGGTCTTCATCGGCAGCGCCGGCGGCGACAACAAGGGCGTGCGCGGCCGCATGTACGCACTCGACGCGAAGACCGGGGAGATCGTCTGGGAGTTCTATCTGGTTCCGATGGCCGCCGGCGACAAGCCGCGTGGTCCGCTCGGGGCAACGCCGCTCACGTCGGCGAGCTGGCAAAACAAGCCCGACACGCCGATCACCGGCGGCGGCACCTGGACCTCGTACACGCTCGACGTGGGCAACGGCACCCTCTACGTCCCCAGTGGCAACCCCGGCCCTGATTTCAACGACCGGGTGCGGGGCGGCGACAACCTGTACACCGGATCGGTCGTCGCCCTCGACGCGAAGACCGGCGCCTACAAGGCGCATTACCCGCTCGCGCCGCATGATTGGCACGACTGGGACGTCTCGAGTGCGCCGGCGCTGATCACGACGTGGGGCGGCAAGCGCCTGCTGGCGGCGGCGCCGAAGGACGGCAATCTCTTCGGCATCGATCTCGACAGCGGCAAGACGCTCTACAAGACGCCCGTCACCCGGCGGCTCAACCCGGACCTCCAATTCTCCGAGCGACACGCCATCCATTTCTGCCCGGGATCATCGGGCGGGGCCGAATGGAACGGGCCCGCCTACGACCCGATGACGAATCTCGTCCTCGTCGGCGAAGTCGACTGGTGCACGACCGTGACGCTCGAGAGCGAGCAGAAGCTCGTGAAGACGCCGGTCGGTGAGGCCTGGACCGGCATGGCGACCATCGATCCGTATCACACCTACGGCGTGATGGACCCGATCAGCGAGTGGGCCGGCTGGGTCTACGCGGTCGACGCCGACAGCGGCCAGTGGACGTGGCGGGTGAAGACGAACTTTCCGATCCTCGGCGGGATCACGCCGACGCTCGGCGGGGTCACGTTCTTCGGCGACATGGGCGGCAACTTCTATGCGGTCGATTCGAAGAACGGCCAGAAGCTCTACGGCAGCGATCTCGGCGGCGCGATCGGCGGCGGGGTGATCTCGTACACGGCCGGCGGCAACCAGCGGATCGCCGTCGCGGTCGGTTTCACGTCGTTCGTCTGGCCGACCAAGGTGGTGACCGGCAAGCTCGTGGTGCTCGGTCTCTGAGACGGCGTCAGGGCGACGAAGGCGCGGCGCGCAGCCGGGCACTCGTCGCTTCGAGACCGGCCCACGGCGGCCGCCCCGGCGCATACCGGGCGCGCAGGTAAGCGGCGAGTTCGGCCAGCTGGCGATCGTCGAACGCGTCGCGGAACGCCGGCATGAAGCCCTGCTCGCGCGTCGCCGGTTCGCGGATGCCCTCGAGGATGGCGCGGAGCAGGTTGTCGGGGCGCTCGGCGTGGAGGTTCGTGTTCAAGGCCAGCGGGATGTTCTGGCCGAGGAGCTGCGGACCGTCGCCGTCGTGGTGACAGGCGCCGCAGGCGCTCGTGAACATGCGCTGGGGCGGCCCGAGCAGGCTCGCCTCGCGCACCCGGCCCTGCTCGATGAGTGCCTCGGCGCTCGCGGCGGTCGGCTCCGGCGGGTTGAACGACGCGAGGTAGCTCGCCATCGCGTGGATGTCGGCGTCGGGCAGTGCGCCGAGCTCGCGGACCACCGGCGCCATCGGACCGACGGCGCTGCCGTGCGCGGCCGAGTGGCCGCGCCGCAGGTACGCGAACAGCTCGGCCTCGCTCCATGGCCGCGGTGCGGTGGAGAGCGCGCTGAGTGCCGGCGCGTCCCAGCCGTCGACCCGGGCGCCGGCGAGGTAGGCCGCGCCGCTGCGTTCGGCGCCGAGCGCGTTGCGCGGCGTGTGGCAGGCGCCGCAATGGCCGAGGCCGTCGACGAGGTAGGCGCCGCGATTCCAGGAGGCCGAGCGGTCGGCGCTGGGTGGGATCGGCCCCGGAGCGAGGTAGAGCGCGTTCCAGACCGCCAGCAGGGGGCGCACGCCGAACGGGAACGCGAGCCGCGTCTCGGGCACCGCCGAGGCGATCGGCGTCTGCGCCATCAGGTAGGCGTAAAGCGCGGTCAGGTCGGCGTCGGTCGCGTGCGTGTAGGCGGTGTAGGGAAAGGCCGGGTAGAGCCGGTGGCCGGCGCGCGACACACCTTCGCGCATCGCGCGGGTGAACGCGGCGAGCGACCAGGCGCCGAGGCCGGTCGCCGGATCGGGCGTCAGGTTGGTCGACCAGACGGTGCCGAACGGCGTTTCCAGTGCCCGGCCACCGGCGTTCGGTGCGCCGCCGGGCGCGGTGTGGCAGACGACGCAGGCGCCGAGCGCGGCGAGCCGGCGGCCCTGGGCGAGCGTCACCGCGCTGTAGGTGCCGGCGTTCTCGCCCGGCACGATCGGGGCGATCGGCGCCGGCCCGCGGCCGACGACGGCGCCGACGAGGCCGAGCGCCGCGGCGCCGAGCGCGGCGATGCGTTTCCAGACCGCGCGCCGCGCCGGCCAGGGGGCGCCGGCCGGAAGCGCGCGGCGCCGGGCGGCGATCGCGGGGCCGACCGGTTCGGCGGCTCCGGCGGCGTCCGCCGAGCCGGACGCCGCCGCGCCGGCCGCCGCTTCCAGCGCCGCGCGCACGACCTCCGGCGTGAACGGCGGTTGGCGGAAGCGCACGCCGGTCGCATCGAAGATCGCGTTGGCGATCGCCGCAGTGCCGGGCACCGAGGCCGATTCACCGGCGCCGAGCGGCGCTTCGCCGGGGCGCGGCATGGTCAGCACCTCGACGACCGGCACCTCGCGGAAGGTCAGGATCGGATAGGCGCCCCATTCGCGCGCGATCGGCAGATGGGTGCGGGCGTCGAGCGGCAGCGCCTCCTTCAGCGCCCGGCTGGTGGTTTGCAGCACGTTGCCGTGGATCTGGTGGCGCACGCCGGCCGGGTTCACCATCCGCCCGGCGTCGTGGCCGACGACGATGCGCGCGACATGCACCTCGCCGGTCGCGGGATCGACCTCGACATCCGCCACCCAGGCGGCCCAGGCGGCCCCGAAGCCAGGGAACGGACTGTGCACGTAGCGGGCGTAGGCGAAGCCCTGGCCGCGCAGCCGCGTGCCGGCGACCGCACTGGCCCTGGCGGGCAGCGGCGCGGCCACCTTGTTTTGGGATGCCTGCGCCGGCGCTGGCGGATCGGCGGCCTGCGCTTTCGCGGGCGCTGCGGGCCGCAATGCCGCGCGCGGCACGCCGCCGTCGGCTGAAGACCCGCTTCCGCCCGGCGCCACCGGTGCCTGCTGGCGCGGCGCGGTGTGCGGGAGCCAGCCGGCGCGCGCGGCGGTCGCCTCGATCAGCTCGCGGGCGCGCGGATCCGTGAGCTGCGCGAGCCGGAACCGGACCGGATCGGCGCCGGCCGCGATGGCGAGTTCGTCGATGTACGACTCGTGGGCGAACGAATTCGGCAGCGCCGAAACGCCGCGCAGCCAGGCGGCCCGCAGGATCGGCGCCATGTCGTTGGCGACCACCCGCAGCGCCGGGTAGGCGTACGGCGGCACGGCGCTCCGGTCGCCCATCTCGTAGGCCTGCGCGACCGGCTCGATCGTGCGGGTCAGCAGCAGCGCGAGCGTCGGCGCGCCGTTCGAGGGGTAGGAGGTCTGGAAGTCGCAGGCCACCGGCCGGCCCTCGGCGTCGAGGCCGCCGTCGATCTGCATCAGCTGCGCCGCGCCCTTCGGCTCCCACAGATGCTCCTGCTCCCGCGTCAGTTGCACCCGAACCGGCGCGCCGACCGCACGCGCGAGCAGCGCCGCATCCGCCGCGACGTCGTCGGCGCCGTTGCGGCCGTAACAGCCCGCCGCCTCCATCCGCACCACCTCGATCCGCGGCGCCGGCAGCGCAACGAGCCGGGCCAGGTCGGCGCGCAGCACGTGCGGGTTCTGGGTGCCGGCCCAGACGGTCAGCGCCGGATCGTGGGCCTCGCCGTGCCAGTCGGCGAGCGCGCACGAGGGGCCGATCGAGGCGTGCAGCTGGTACGGCCAGACGTAGTCGCGCCGCAGCGGCGTGGCCGCGCCCGCGATCGCCGCGGCGACATCGCCCCGCTCGAGCAGCACCCGGCGTGTCGCCGGATTCGCTTTCAGTGCCGCGCCGAGATCGTCGAGCGGCGCGCTCGCGGGCAGCTCGCGCCAGTGCACGCGCAGCTCGCGCATCGCGCGCTCGGCGTTTTCCTCGCGCTCGGCGACGATGCCGACAAAATCGCGGCACACGACGACCGCCCGGATCCCGTCGATGTGGGCGATCGAGCTTTCGTCGACCGCGCGCAGCGAATTGCCGACGAATTCGCCGGCATCGAGACCGGCATACGGCGGCCGGACGACGCGGCCATGCAGCATGCCGGGCACCCGCATGTCGTGCACGAAGACCGGCTCGCCGCGCGCCTTGGCCGGGATGTCGATCCGCGGCGCGGGCTGGCCGACGACGCGATAGGCCTCGGGCGGCTTGACGCGCGCGTCGAGATCGAGGCGCAGCTCGATGTGGCGACCGGCCAGGAGGCGGTGGGCATCGGTGGCCCGGTCCGCGTCGTCACCCCGGTCCTGTTCCGCAGGCGAGAGGGGGTTGACGGCCGAGGCGCCTGCGGAGGGCGCCTCCCCGTTTCGCTGCGCCGCGTGCTCCCTCCCCCGCGAGACGGCCGAAGTGAGGCTCGCGCCCGCCGCTTGCCCCCTTCCCCGCTCGCGGGAGAGGGCCGGGGTGAGGGCGGCGTGCGCCTCGGCCAGCAGCCAGGCGCGTGCCTGCGCTGCGGCGCGGCGCAGCGGCTCGGCGTGGACCTGGATCGAGGCGCTGGCGATCGTCGCCCCCTGGTTGGGCGCGAGCGCCGTGTGGCCGAGCACGACCTGCACCGCAGCGACCTCGACCTCGAGCTCCTCGGCGACGATCTGGCCGAGCGCGGTCGCCAGGCCGGTGCCGAGGTCGACGTGGCCGTGCAGCGCCGTGACGCTGCCGTCGTCCCAGACCGCGAGCAGCGGCTCGGCGCCCTCGGCCGGATCGGACGCGACGGCCGCCGGCTGGCCCGGTACGGGCGGAAGCGCGGGCGGCGGCTCGCGCAGCACGAGCAGCACGCCGAGCGCGCTGCGCAGCTCGGCGCGCGATCGTGGCGCCGCGCGGCGGGCGCGATCGGCGCGCGTCATGCCGGGAGCGTCATGCGCCGAAGCTCATGCGCGGGAGCCGTGCGCGGAGAGCCCTGCGGCGGGCGTCATGCCGGCGGCCCGGCCGGCCGCGCGCTCGCCGCCGCGGCGGACAGCCGCCGGTTCGCCTCGCGCAGGCGTGCCGCAGCGAGGCGCACGGCCGCCAGGATTTCGAGGTGCGTGCCGCAGCGGCACAGGTTGGCGGCCAGCGCGGCGCGAATCTGCCCGGGGTCGGGATCGGCCACGCGCTCGAGCAGCGCGACGGTCGCCACGATCATGCCGTTCAGGCAGTAGCCGCACTGCGCGGCCTCGGCGTCGATAAAAGCCTGCTGCACCGGGTGGAGCGCGCTTCGAACCGCCCGGCCGCCGGCGTCCGCGCCGCCCCAGGCGCCCGACCCTGCCTCCGCGCCGATGCTGATTTCGCCCAGCCCGTCCACCTCGCCCCGCGGCGCCACCCGGGCCGCCAGGCCTTCGAGCGTCGTGACCTCGCGCCCTTCGACGCCGCCCACCGGGATCACGCAGGCGCGGGCTTCGATGCCGTCGACGAGCACCGCGCAGGCGCCGCACTCGCCGAGGCCGCAGCCGTACTTCGGGCCGTTCAGCGCCAGATCGTTGCGCAGAACGTTCAGGAGCGGCGCATGGCGCGGCACGCCGAGCCGGTACGGCCTGCCGTTGACGACGAGCCGCATCGGCACGTCCGGCCGTGCCGCAGCCGCCCCGGCCGGCGGCCCGGCACCCGCCGCAGCCGGCGACCCCGCGTTCACGCCAGGTCCGCCGCCCGGATCCGGCGCACGCCCTTGGCCGTCATGTCCTTCCACGCTGCGGCGAGGGAGCCGTTCAGGTCGATGGCGCGGGTCGCGTCGTCGATCACGTAGACCTGGAAGCCGGCCTTGCGCGCATCGAGCGCCGTCCAGGCGACGCAGAAATCGGTCGCCAGGCCGGTGATGTAGAGCGTCCTGATGCCGCGCTGCTTCAGGTAGCCGGCCAGGCCGGTCGCCGTCTTGTGGTCGGCCTCGTCGAAAGCCGAATAGCTGTCCATCTCCTTGTGGAAGCCCTTGCGGATGATGATCTGCGCGGTCGGCAGCTTCAGCCCCTTGTGCAGCGCGGCGTCGTCGCTGCCCTGCACGCAGTGGTCGGGCCAGAGCACCTGGGTGCCGTAGCTGAGGCGCGTGGTCTCGAACGGCTTCTTGCCAGGGTGGCTGCTCGCGAACGAGGCATGGCCGGGGGTGTGCCAGTCCTGCGTGACGACGATGTTCTCGAACTTCGGCGCGAGGGCGTTGATCACGGGCACGACATCCTCGCCGCCCTTGACCGGCAAGGTGCCGCCGGTGACGAAGCAGTTCTGGACGTCGACGACGATCAGGGCGCTGTCGCGGCCGGGCCGGAGCGGCGGCGCGGCGGCCGGGACGGCGCCGGTGGCGCCGAGGGCGGCGACCGCGGCGGCGGTCTGGAGCAGGGTACGGCGGGTCAGGGGCATCGAAGGTCTCCTCGGGTGAAGTTCAGCGGCTGGAAATGATGTCGAAGTCAAACGCTCAGGTAGGCGCGCCGCACCGCAGCGTCCGCGGCGAGCTCGGCCATCGTGCCCTGCCAGCGGATCTGACCCTTCTCGAGCACGTAGGCGCGGTCGGAAACGAGCTCGGCGAAATGCAGGTTCTGCTCCGACAGCAGGATCGACACGCCGGCCGCCTTCAGTTCGACGAGCGTCCGCGCCATCTGCTCGACGATCACCGGCGCGACGCCTTCGCTCGGCTCGTCGAGCAGCACGAGGAAGGGATTGCCCATCAGCGTGCGGGCGACGGTCAGCATCTGCTGCTCGCCGCCGCTCATCCGGCCGCCGGGGCGGTCGGGCATCTCGCCGAGGTTCGGGAACAGCCGGAACAGTTTCTCGGCGCTCCACACCGGCGCGGCGCTGCCGTCGGGCCAGCGCCGCGCCGGCTGGCGGCCGACCTCGAGGTTCTCGAGCACGCTCAGGTCGGCGAACACCCGGCGATCCTCCGGCACGTAGCCGAGTCCCAGGCGCGCCACCGCGTGCGGCTCGGCGCGCGACACGTCGTGCCCGAGGAAGCTGACCTGTCCGCGGCGCTTCGCCAGAAGTCCCATCAGCGCCTTCAGCGTGGTCGACTTGCCGGCGCCGTTGCGGCCCATCAAGGCCACCACTTCACCCCGGTTCACACTGAGCTCGACATCGAAGAGGATCTGCGCCGCGCCGTACCAGGCACACACGGCACGTGCTTCGAGCAGGGGAGTCGAGGTCATCTGGCGGCCCTCACCCTAACCCTCTCCCGCGAGCGGAAGAGGGGATGTCGATACGGACGGGCCGCCCGGCTCTTCTCCCTCTCCCGCCCGCGGGAGAGGGTTGGGGTGAGGGCCGGACGCCGGTCGCAGGTCGGCCCCGGCGCCGGGCGGACGGGCGTGCCGCTCGAACGTGCTGCCGCTGCCGAAATACACCTCCTGGACCTTCGGATGCGCGCGGATCTCGGCGGCCGTGCCTTCGGCGATCAACCGGCCGCGCGCGAGCACGATGATGCGGTCGGCGTGCGCAAAAACCACGTCCATGCTGTGCTCGGTGAACAGCACGGCGAGGCCGCGCTGGGCGACGAGCCGCTTCACCAGCGCCATCAGCTCGTTGCGCTCGGTGGGCGCCATGCCGGCGGTCGGCTCGTCCATCAGCAGCAGCTTCGGCGCGTTGGCGAGCGCGATCGCCAGCTCGACGCGCTTCACGTCGCCGTACGCGAGCACGCTGCACGGCCGGTCGGCCTGCACCCGCATGCCGACACGTTCGAGCAGCGCCAGCGCCTCGTCCCGCTTCCAGGCCGCGGCGCGGCGCCAGAAGCGATAGATCCCGGCGTCGGCCGAGAGCAGCGCCATCTGCACGTTCTCGACCACGGTCAGCGAGGCGAAGGTCGCGGCAATCTGGAAGGTCCGGCCGACGCCGCGGCGCCAGATCTCACGCGGGCGCCGGCCGATGAGCTCGGCGCCGTCGAACACGATGGAGCCGCTGTCTGGTCGCAGCTGGCCGTTCAGCATGTTGAAGGTGGTCGATTTGCCCGCGCCGTTCGGCCCGATCATGGCCAACAGTTCGCCGGCCGCGAGCGCGAAGCCGAAGCCGTCGACCGCGCGGTTGCCGCCGAAGGACTTGCCGAGGCCGCTGACGGTGAGGAGGGTCATGGCGCTGCGGCGGAAAATAACAGCTGCGCCGTCCTCGAACTGGTCAGTTCGACTAGAATTCCGCAGACCATGAAAGTCTCGGAACCCTTCCCTCCCGGCGCGTACGGCGCCTGGCCTTTGCAAGATGCGAAGGCGCGCTTCAGCGAACTCGTCCGCCGTGCGCACAGCGAGGGTCCGCAGCACGTCACGGTCCATGGCCGCGATGAAGTGGTCGTGATCGCGGTCGACGCGTGGCGGCGCCTGTGCGGCGAGCCCAGCGGCCGCGCGCTCGTCGAAGCGATCCAGGCCTCTCCGCATCGCGACATCGATCTTTCGCTCCCGTCCGAGCCGATGCCGGTGCGCGACGTCGTTCTTTGAACGGCTGGCTGCTCGACACCAACGTCATTTCCGAGCTGAGACGTCCGCGGCCCGACGCGCAGGTGGCGGCCTTCGTCGCCGGACAGGCGCTCGAATCGCTCTATGTCAGCGCGGTGACGCTGGCCGAACTCCGTTATGGCATCGAACGCGTCGACGATGTCGCCAAGCGGGCCGACCTGAGCGACTGGCTGACGCATCGCGTTCGGCCCCTGTTCGGATCGCGCGTGCTGCCGATCTCGGAGGACGTGATGCTGACGTGGCGCCTCATGGTCGAAAAAGGCCGCAAGGCGGGGCACACCTTTTCGCAGCCCGACCTGCTCATCGCTGCCACTGCCGCGCACCACGGGCTCACGGTCGTGACGCGCGACATCGCCGAATTCGAGCGCGCCGGTGTCGCCTTTTCGAACCCCTGGTCCGCCGATCCGGCGACAAACCCCCGACCCGATTCCGGCGCTCGGCCGAAGCGCCGCCGCTAGCGCCTTCACGGTGCGCCGCGCCGCCGCGCGAACAGGCTCTGCAGGCTGCCCGCGATGCCCTGCGGGAAGACCAGCACCAGGAGCAGGATGATGCCGCCGAGCAGCGCCCGCCAGTAGTCGGTGTTGCGCGCCACCGTGTCCTGCAGCCACGTGAAGCCGACCGCGCCGACCAGCGGGCCGGCGAGCGTCTGCAGGCCGCCGAGCAGCACCATCACCAGGCCGTCGACCGAACGGCCGATGCCCACCACATCCGGCGAGATGCTGCCCTTCGAGAACGCATACAGCGCCCCGGCCAGGCCCGCGAATGCGCCGGCGACGATGAACGCGATCCACTGCACGTGCTTCACGTCGATGCCGATTGCATCGGCGCGCAGCGGCGAGTCGCGCCCAGCGCGCATCGCGTAGCCGAAGGGCGCGAACAGCACGCGGCGGATCGCCAGCACGCCGCCGGCGACGAAGGCGAGCGCGAGGTAGAAGTAGGCCCGCTTGTCGGCGAGCCAGGCCGCCGGCCAGACACCGGTCAGCCCGTTGCTGCCGCCGGTGAAACCGTCCCACTGGAAGACGACCGACCAGACGATCTGGGCGAATGCGAGCGTCAGCATGGCGAGGTAGACGCCCGAGAGCCGCACGCAGAACCAGCCGAAGACCAGCGCGCCGAGCGCAGCGACGATCGGCGCGAGCACCAGCGCAAGCTCCATCGGCATGAGAAGCGACCGTACCAGCAGCGCCGCGCCGTACGCACCGAGCCCGAAATAGGCCGCGTGGCCGAACGAATGCATGCCGGCCGGTCCCATGATGAAGTGGAGGCTGGTCGCGAAAAGCGCCGCGGTCAGCAGGTCGATGGCCAGCACGGTGAGGTAAGGCGAGCTCGCGGTGGCGAAGGGCCAGACGACGAGCGCCGCGAGCAGCAGCCCGCCGCCAATTTTCAGCGGGCGGCCCGCGGGCTGGAGCGGCGCTTCGATCGGCGCTGAATTTCGGCTCGGCGCCTGCGGCCGGCCGAGCAGGCCCCACGGCCGCACGACCAGCACGATCGCCATCACCAAAAACTCGGCCACCAGCGTCAGCTTCGAGAACGAGAACACGATGCCGAACAGCTCGACGTTGCCCAGGCCGATGCAGATCGCCTTGATCTCGGCGATCAGCAGCGCGGCGAGGTAGGCGCCCGGGATCGAGCCCATGCCGCCGACCACGACGACGACGAACGCATCGCCGATCGTTGCGAGGTCGAGCCCGAGGTTGGCCGGTTCGCGCGGCAGCTGGAGCGCGCCGCCGAGCCCGGCAAGCAGGGTGCCGAGCGCGAACACCGCGGTGAAGAGCCGCGCCTGATCGACGCCCAGCGCACCGACCATCTCGCGGTCCTCGGTCGCGGCGCGCACCAGCGTGCCCCAGCGGGTGCGGGTCAGCAGCAGCCAGAGCGCGGCCAGCACCAGCGGGCCGACGACGATCAGGAAGAGGTCATAGCTCGGCATGCGGCGACCGAGCACGTCGACCGCGCCGGCGAGCCCGGGCGCACGCGGTCCGAGCAGGTCCTCCGGGCCCCAGAGCCAGAGTGCGGCATCCTTTATGACCAGCAACAGGGCGAAGGTGGCGAGCAGCTGGAACAGCTCCGGCGCACGGTAGACCCGGCGCAGCAGCACGACCTCGACGACCGCGCCGAGGGCACCGACCGCCAGCGCCGCGGCGGGCACGGCGAGCCAGAACCAGACCCCGCCGCCGAGCCGGTCGACCAGGGTGTAGGCGAGGTAGAGGCCGACCATGTAGAACGAGCCGTGCGCGAAGTTCACGATCCGCGTCACGCCGAAGATCAGCGACAGGCCCGCGCCGACCAGGAACAGCGAGGAAGCGCCGGCCAGGCCGTTCAGCAGTTGGACGAGGAGGGCGGAGAAGGTCATGCGCGCTTCGGGGACGAGGGCTTCGACAGGCTCAGCCCGAACGGTGTTTCATCGAGCGCTCGCGTTTGCCCGGTCGCTCAGGTTCACGGCAGCCACCTGTTTGCCATGCGCATGCTCATTCACCCGTTCTCGCCTGAACACCCGACCCGCCGGTCCACCCATTCGTTCTGAACACCCAACCCACCGTTCGCCAGTTCGTCCTGGACACCCAACCCACCCGTTCGCCCTGAGCCTGTCGAAGGGCCGCCCCGTGCATCCTGAGCCCGTCGAAGGGCCCTGAGCCTGTCGGAGGGCCGTGCATCCTGAGCCTGTCGAAGGGCTCGAAGGGAACGTTCACCTCTGGTCCTCGCCCTTCCGCCTTGCTCGGGCCGCGCTCGTCGAAGGGCTGCGCCGCAAGACCGTCAATCCGCCGCCCGCAGCTTCTTCACCATCGCATCCGGCGGCTGAAACTTCGCGCCGTCGAGGTAGCGGTAGTCGACCATCGTGCCTTTGCCGCCCTCGTTCCTGGTCTTGCCGACAAAGGCACCGAGGGTCGACTGGTGGTCCTCCGCGCGGTAGCTGAACTTGCCGAACGGCGAGTCGACGACAAGGCCGCCGAACGCGGCGGCGAGCTTGTCGGGGTCGGTCGACTTCGCCTTCCTCACCCCGGCGGCGATTGACTTGATCAACGTGTAGCCGACCACCGAGCCGAGCCGCGGGTAATCGTTGTACTTCGCGTGGTAGGCGAGGAAAAACGCCTTGTGCTCGGGCGTCTGGATGCCGTACCACGGGTAGCCGGTGACGATCCAGCCGTTCGGCGTTTCCTCGCGCAGCGGGTCGAGGTACTCGGGTTCGCCGGTCAGAAGGCTGACGACCTCGCGGCCCTGGAACAGTCCGCGGGTGTTGCCCTCGCGCACGAACTTGGCGAGGTCGGTGCCGAAGAGCACATTGAAGATCGCGTCGGGCTTGGCATCGGCGAGCGCCTGGGCGACGCTGCCGGCATCGACCTTGCCGAGCGGCGGCGCCTGCTCGGCGACGAACTCGACGTCCGGCTGCGCCGCCTTCATCAGCTCCTTGAATGCGGCGACGGCCGACTGGCCGTACTCGTAATTCGGGTAGACGAGCGCCCAGCGCTTTTTCTTCAGCTTGACCGCTTCCGGCACCAGCATCGCGGCCTGCATGTAGGTGCCCGGGCGAAGCCGAAAGGTGTACTTGTTGCCGCTCTGCCAGATGATCTTGTCGGTGAGCGGCTCGCCGGCCAGATAAAAGAACTTCTTCTGCTTGGCGAAGTCGGTCAGCGCCAAGCCCGTGTTCGAGAGGAACGCGCCGGCCAGCACGTCGACTTTCTCGCGCGACACCAGCTCCTCGGCGGCGCGCACCGCGTCGCCCGGGTTGCCGTTGTCGTCGCGCGTGATCAGGTCGATCTTCCGGCCGTCGACCCCGCCCGCCGCGTTGATCTCGGCGACCGCCAGCTCCATGCCCTTTTTATACGGATCGAGGAACGCCGGCTGCGCCTTGTAGCTGTTCACCTCGCCGATCCTCAGCGGCGCGGTCTGGGCACCCGCCGGCGCGCCGATCGACACGACGGCGGCGGCGAAGGTGGCGACGAACAAGAGGCGGCGGTGGATCATCGGGTGAGCTCCTTGGGGGCGGTCGCGGACGAGCCGGACCGTGGTTTGGGCAGTGGTTTCAACGCAGGCCGTCGCGGCCTTCGATCTCGTTCGCCCGCAGGCCGCCGACCCGCGCCAGCGGCCGGCCGCTGGCGGTCACGGCGACCGCGACGACGATCTCGTTGGCGCGCGGCGCATCGGCCACGCGCGCCTCGATGGCGTCGAAATGGCTGCGCACGAAGGCGGCGTCCTTGTGGCCGAGGGGCACGTCGATCGCGGTGCCGAGGCCGCCCTGCTTCTTGGCCGATGGCACGAGCGCGGCGCCCTTCTCGACCGCCCGCCGGAGCGGCGCGCCGAGCTTCGGATGCAGGCAAGCCGCGGCATGCTCGAGTTCACCCGCCTCACCGACGATCGCCGCCTTGCCGTAGCTTTCGGCCGCACCCGGGGCGATGCCGAGCGCCGCGACACAGCGCTCGCCGAGCAGGCCGCCGAGCTCCTCGCCGATCGCGATCAGGTCGTCGAGCGCTTCGGCGTAGCGGCCGGCGTAGGGGTTCTCGATCACCGCCATGGCGAGGGCGCGCCGCGTCGGCGGCTCGACCGGGCGACCCATCTCGATGCGGGTTTCGTCGACCTGCACGACGAGTTTGCGGATCCTGGCGAGGGTCATGGGCGAGGGGCTCCGTTCGGAAATCTCAACGCTGTCCGTCCCATCGCGCAATCGCCGCCGCGGCCAGGCCGCCGACCCGCGCGTGGATGCGCGCGCCCGTGCTCATCGCCAGGATCAGGACCAGCTCGTCGGCGCGCGGCGCGCCCGGCACCCGCACCTCGATCGCGTCGAAATGGCTGCGCACGTAGGATGCGTCGATGTGGGTCAGCGGCACGTCGAGCGCCGCGCCGGGCGGCCCGACCTTCTTGGTCGAGGGGACGATCGCGAGCGCATGGCCGTGGCCCTCGCGGCGCTCGTCCTCATCCTGCCAGCCGAGCAGCTCGCGCATCGCATAACCGCCCGGCACATGCCAAAGCGCGCCGTGCTCGAGTTCGCCGGCGGCGCCGACGATCGCGCCCTTGCCGTAGCCCTCGATCCGCTCGCGCGGCACCTCGAGTGCGGCGAGCAGGCGCTGCGCCATCTCGAGGCCGACCGGCTCGAGCGCTTTCATCATCGGCAGGATGTCGGCGACATAACGGCCGGCATACGGATTGGCCAGCACCGCGGCGATCGCGCCGCGCCGGAGCGGCGCGGCGGGCGCCGGTCCGAACTCGTGGGCGATCTCCTCGACCTGCGTGAGAACCCGACGGATCTCGATCATCGTGCGGTCCGGCAGTCGCTGAAAAGCAGGTTCGGCATGTCGTTTTTCGTTAAGCAAATACTAAACCAACCGCTTCGGCGTGAGCGCCGCATCTCCGACCGTTCGCGCCCGGCGCTGGCAGACAAGCAGCGCCGCATCGATCCAGCCGCGCTGGCGCAGGGCTTCGGCACACGCTGCCCCGGCAGCGAGCGCGCGGTCGATGGCGGCGGCCTCGAGCAGCGGCACGTCGACGGTCACGAGGCGGGCGCCGAGGTCGCTGTCGTCCTTCAGGCTGTCGGCCCGGGCGCGCCGGATGCGCGGATCGTGGAGGTCGACGGCGTTGGCGACGACGGTCGCCGCGGCATCGGCGGCCGCGGCGCTTGCGGCGAGCACCGTGACGCTGTCGGCGATGCCGAGCGAAAAGCTCCGGCCGCGCCAGCCGCTGGTGGCTATGCCGCGAACCGGCTGCTCGGCCGTCAATTCGAGATCGGCGTCGAGGCGCGGCACGCCCGCCCCCGAATCGAAGCGGGCGAGGTCGGCGACGACGCCGATGCGCAGGCGCTCGCCCCGTGCGAGCCGGATCGCGATGTCGCCGCCGTTGTTGACCCAGGCGCGCGCGATGCCGGCGTGCTCGTAGGCCGCCAGCACCTCCTCCGCGACCGCGCCGGCGACCGCGGCCATCGGCGTGACGAAGCCGGCGGCGTGCGGCGCGCAGGCGAACCACATCCGGCGCGCAACCGGGCCGTGCAGTGGGCAGGCGCCGGCGCACGCGGCACCGGCCGCGATCGGCGCGCGCAGCCGCGGCAACTCCGCAACCAGCTCCGGCAGCACGCCGGCGAAGCGCCGCCACGCCGCCGCGTGCGCGGCCGCCACGGCACTCGCATCGCCGACAGCGCCGAGCACCAAATCGATCGGGCCGTGCTGGAAATGCCAGCGTCCGTCGGGGAGAGGCGCGCGTTCGGGGTGCATGTGGCGCGCGAAATTTACTTGGGCGCCTTGGAACCAGACGGCGCCCGGCATCTTCGGGTCGGCGAGCACGCAGGCGTACGGCTTCGGCAATTCAATGCCGAAGCCGTACGAGAGCGAATCCCAGAACGCGCCGGAGTCGGCGCACGACCAGCGCCAGAGCGCGTCGTAGCCGGCGCTCGTGGTCGGGTCGAAGGCCGGCCGCGAGTGGTGGCGAGCCAACGGGTGTAGCGGAGGGTCTGCGCGGGCGGGGCGGTCATGCGCCGATTGTGCGAAGCGACCTCCACGCGTCAATGGTCACCTGACCCGCGCCCCACGACACCGCACCGCGCGCGTCGTTCAACGACCGCGCCGCGCCGCCTCGTCGATGTCGACGTACTGCCACCAGTCTTGCCAGAACAGCGGGCGGCGGTAGCCGACGAGCTGCGGCTGGGTCATGTCGAGCGAGACGCGATTGAGCGTGAACTTGTAGGGCATGTAGGCGATCGCGAGGCGGTCGGCCTCGTGGAAGGCGGCGAGCCGCTCCGGGCCGTCGGGCAGCACCTCGAGGCGGTGGTAGATCTCGTCCATCGCCGGGAGCCGAAAACGCGCCATGTTCTGGCCGCCGATCTGGCGGCTGTCGAAGCGGGCGTACCCGCCGACCGAGTCGGGGGCAGCTGCATAGCTGCCGAGCGACCACATCTGCAATCTGCCGGCGCGTGCCGCCTTCAGGTTCTCGGGCCACTGCGCCGTGAGCGAATCGACGTGGATGCCGATCCGCTTCATGTTCTTGGTAAGCACCTCGGCAATCTTGCGGTCGCGCTGGTTCTGCGTGGTTGCGACCTTCAGCAGCAGCGGCGCGCCGCCCGGCAGGGTGCGCCAGCCGTCGGCAGCCTTTGCGTAGCCGTAGAGATCGAGCAGCGCTTCGGCGCGGCCCGGGTCGTAATCGCTGAACTCGGTCTTGGTCGCGGGGTCGTAGGCGCTCGTCCACGGCAGCGTCGCGCCCTGGGCCGAGGTGCCGAGGCCGCTGTAGGCGTACGAGATGATGTTGCGCACATCGATCCCCAACCCGATCGCCCGGCGCAGCGCGATCTTCTCAGGCGTGTAGCCACCGACGATCGGATCGTCCATGTTGAAAAACCAGAAGTTGCCGGCCGGGTCGACGATCGGAAACCCGCGGATACCGCGCTTGGCAAGGTTCGGCGCGACCTTGCCGTTCGGCATCGCCTGCGGCGCGAACTGGTAGCCGACCCGATAGGCGAGGTCGGCCTCGCCGTTCACGAACGACAGCCAGCGCGGCTGCTCCTCCTCGATGATCGAGATCTCGACCCGGTCGAGCATCGGCAGCCGCCGGCCCTTGAAGCGCGCGAGCAGCGCCTGGCCCTCGGCGTCGTCGGCAGCGGGTTCGGCGTCGTACAGCACCTCGCGATACTCCGGATTGCGCTCGAACGCGATGAACGAGCTGCGCCGCCACTGCGCCAGCCGGAATGGCCCGGTGCCGAGCGGATGCGCCTCGAACTGGTCGGCGTAGAACTCGACCGCCTCGCGCGGCACCGCGCCGAGCAGGTCGCCCGTGGCCAGCGTCTCGATGTAGCGCGGCCGCGGCTCCTTCAGCGTGATTTGCAGCGTGGCGCGGTCGAGTACGCGCAAGCCAGCGATCGGACGGTCGTAATCGAAGGGCTTGCGCTGGTCGAGCGCCTCCTGGCGCAACTCGGCCAGGCCGACGATGCCGTCGGCTTCCATCTCGGTCCAGGTCGGGCTCTTGTTGGCCGGATCGGCGAAGCGCTTGAATGTGTAGACGTAGTCCGCGGCGACCAGTTCGCGCGGCCGGCCGTTGAACGCCGGATCGGTGGGAAAGAAGATGCCAGGCCGGATCTTGACGGTCCAGACGCGAAAATCGGCCGAAACGTCGGGCATCCCGGCGGCGGTGAGCGGCTTGATCTTGACCGGCCGCGCGAGGGGGTCGTAGTGGTAGAGGCCCTCGAAGATGTGGGCGGTCACGAAGCGCGAGTAGAGGTCATTCACCTTGACCGGATCGAGACTCGTCTCGGCGACCTCGAAGGCGTAGCGGAGCACCTTGGCGCCGCCGGGCCGGGCGCCGCTGGCGGCCGGCGCAGCGGCAGCCGCCGGGCGAATCCAACCTGCGGCGGTCGCGCCTGCAGCGGCGAGCAGGCCGGTCGCGCGGCGACGGCCGGGCACGAAGCGCTTCTCTTTCATGGGTCTGGTTTCCTCCGACGCGGCACCGTCAGGTTCCGCAAGCCACCGTCCGGAGCCCCAGATGCGTCTCGAAGGCGTCGAAGTCGCGGTCGGCATGCAGCAGCGAAAAGCCGCTTTGGATGCAGCGCGTCGCGATCAGCGTAGCGATCGTCTTGCGCACCGTGATTCCGAGGCCACGCAGGGTGCGAAAGTTCGTCGCAGCCTGAACGGCGATGGCACTGCCGGCCAGGTCGACCGGCGTGAAGGCGGCGAAGGTCTTCCGCACCCGGTCGAACGCGCGTGGGTCTCGAATCCCTTGCAGCACCTCGACGAGGATCAGGTCGCCGATGGCGAGCGGCTCGATGCCGAACAGCCGGTCGAGCTTCTCGACCTGCGGGGTCGCCACACCCCGAAAGAAGTCGATCCAGACGCTCGTGTC
This sequence comes from uncultured Rhizobacter sp., assembly GCA_964236915.1. GTDB lineage: Bacteria > Pseudomonadota > Gammaproteobacteria > Burkholderiales > Burkholderiaceae_C > LMDS01. Next base: position 5,827 of record CAXSGM010000043.1, on the reverse strand, counting down.
GACAAGCGTCACTTGTCGGCTTTTATGTCGGCACTTGCGTCGGTTCTTGTGTCGGTCCGCATCGCCTCGAGGTCACCTTCCCAGGCGATCTTGCCGCGCAGCGTCCGCATCTGCTGTTGTCGACCCAGTTGGACGAGCGTCCGCAGGCCGAGCTCGACCGCTTCGCGCTTGGTCTTTGCGCCGGTGGACTTCAACGCTTCTCGCATCAGCTTGTCGTCGATCACGATGTTCGTTCGCATGGGGTCGTGTGTAGTCGCGTGACGGTACATACACATTCTAGACGGGCCGCCGCGCCTGCTCGTCCCGGTCGATGTCGATATAACGCCAGAACTGACGCAGGAACACGTTCCGGTGGTAGCCCACGAGCCAAGGGTGCGCCAGGTCGGTCCAGATGCGGTGGACGTGCGCCTTGTAGGGCATGTAGGCGACGAGAATCTCCTTCATCCGCGTCATCACGCGCAGCCGTTCCAAACCGTCGGGCAGCGCGCGCTGGCGCTCGAACAGGCGGTCGTACTCGGCATTCTGGAAGCGGGCGTGGTTCGACTGGCCTTTCTCGCCGCCCTGGCCGAGCACGAGGAACGCCTCGCCGTCGGGTCCGCCGCTCCAGCTGACGCCCCACATCATCAGCTTGCCGGCGCGCGACGCCTTCAGGTTCTCCGGCCACTGCGCGGTGCGGAAGACGATGCGGATGCCGATGGCGTTCATGTTCTTCCGCCACTGCTCGCTCAGCTGACGGTCGAGATCGTTCGGCTGGGTGGCGTATTCGAGCACCAGCGGCATGCCGTCGGGCTGTTCGCGCCAGCCATCGCCGTTCCGGTCGACGTAGCCGTAGAGATCGAGCAGAGCACACGCCCGGCCACGGTCGAAGTCGCCCATCTCGCTTTTGAACGCCGCGTCGTAGCCGTAAAGACCGGGCGCCATCAGCGACTGGGCGACGATCGCCTGGCCGTGCCGCACGATCTGGATCTCCTTCTCGGTGTCGACCGCCAGAGCGATGGCGCGACGGAGCGCGACCCTCTCGGGCGTGTAGCCGCCGACCACCGGGTGCTCCATCGCGAAGTACGACATCACCGCGTCGTTGCGCAAGTAGCGCGTTTGATAGATGCCCCGCTTGGCGAGGTTCGGCGCGATCCGTCGGTTCGGCGACGCCAGCTCGATGAAATCCTCCGGCACCTGCTCGATCAGGTCCATCTCGCGGTTGAGGAACGCGAGCCAGCGCGGCTGCGACTGCTCGATCACCGAGACCTCGACCCGGTCGATCAGCGGCAGCTTCTTGCCGCGCAGTTTGGCAACGGTCGCGACGGCGAGCGGGTCGACGGACGGCGCCTCCTCGGCGTAGAACACGTCGCGGTAATTGGGGTTCTTCTCGAACACGATCAGCGAACTGCGCCGCCACTCCGCGAGACGGAACGGCCCGGTGCCGACCGGGTGTTCCATGATGCGGTCACCGTAGCGCTCGACCACCTCGCGGGCGACCGCACCGCTGCGCGCCGGGTCGCTCAACTCGTCGGCGAAGCGCGGGTTCGGCTGATCGAGCCGAAAGCGAAGCGTGTAGCGGTCGAGCGCCTCGAGGCCGGGCACGGGTGCGTCGTAGTCGAACGGGCGGCCGGTTTTGAGCGCGGTGTCGCGCAGCGCGTCGAGCCCGAGGATTCGCAGCTTGGCGAAAGTCTGGTACGACGGGCTCTTCCAGCGCGGGTCGAACGGGCGCTTCAACGTGTAGACGTAATCGGCGGCGGTCAACTCGCGCTTCTTGCCACCGAACGCCGGGTCGTCGGCGAAGAAGATGCCGGGGCGGACGCGGACGACGAAGGTGCGGAAATCGTCCGACGCTTCGGGCAGCGCGGACGCGGTGTTCGGTCGGAGGCGCACCGGGCGGGCGAGAAACTCGTACTCGTAGAGAGCGTCGAACATGTTCGACGCCAGGGTGCTCGAGTAGAGGTCCGAGATCTGCGCCGGGTCGAACCCCGTCTCGGCGGCCCGCATTGCATAGCGCAGCACTTTGGGGCCGGTGCCGCCGCCCATCGACGCGGCGCGCACCGCCCACGGCACGCCGAGCACCGCGGCAGCGAGGCCACCGACCAGCTCCCGCCGCGCGCCCGATGGCAGGTTGACGGGCAACCCCGGCCCGATCGCGTCAGAACCGGGAGGCGGGTTCACGCGGCGAGGCGAAGTGGCTGCAGGCACGCCAGGAGCGGCGCTGATCGACCCGCGGCTATCGTTCAGTTCGAGCGACGCCCGATTGACGGCAGGGTCAGGCCGAAGCGTCACGAAACGCACGAAGCACCGCATTGATTCGAGTTTGATAGCCCCGGCCCTGCGACTTGAACCATTCGAGAACGTCCTGGTCGACGCGCAACGAGACAAGTGCCTTCGACGGTGCGGGCTGCAGGCCTCTGCGGACGATTCCTCCCACGATGCGTTCGATCTTTGCTTCCGCATGCTCGTTTGTCAAAGCAACCGTTGCGGACCGATCCAGCGGACGGCCCCTATCCGTCCTGGATCATTGAGAGCAGCTGTCGGCTTCTTGCCTTGTAGCTTTGCGGAAGAATATGACGCCGATTTCATTCAAGTCACCGTAGAAGGGATCGCGCGATTGCGCACCGAATCGGCGATGCAGGGCGTAAGCGTAGCTACTGGTTGCAGCTACGGTGAGCGGGCTGTTACCGGCGGGCTGCCCGGTTCTCCGGCACCTTTTCGAGCTCGACTCCGGCGTGGCAGCGGCTCGGAGCGTAGGCCGTAGACTTCCTGCGCGGTGCCGCCCACGCTGCCGACCGCCCCCGAAAGCGAGCCGGCGCGGCACGCCCCGATCGCACCGCCGACGACGACGCCCATGACCGCCTACCTGATCCGCCGCCTATGGCAGATGGTGCCGACCCTCTTCGGCGTCGTGGTGCTCGTGTTTCTTCTGTTCAAGGGCTTCGGGGGTGACCCGGCCGAGATCCTTGCCGGCCTGAACGCGACCCCTCAGCAGGTCGCGGCCATCCGTCAACAGCTAGGCCTCGATCAGCCGCTGGTCACGCAGTTCGGCATCTTCCTGAAGCAGATCGTCAGCTTCGACTGGGGCCGGAGCTGGGCGACGAACGAATCGGTATCGCACTTGTTCGCGACCCGGCTGCCGGCGACGGTGACCGTGATGCTGCCGATCCTGATACTCGACACGCTGCTCGCAATCCCCTTCGCGATGGGCGTCGCCTACGTGCGCGGCTCGCTCACCGACCGCTCAATCATGATCCTGACGACCATTGCGCTTTCCATCTCCTTTTTGGTCTACGTGATCCTCGGCCAGTACGTGTTCGCGTTCCGACTCGGCCTGTTCCCGGTGCAGGGCTGGAGCAACAGCACCTGGACCAACCTGACGACCTACACGCCGCTGCCGGCGCTGCTCGCGGTCGCCGTGTCGCTCGCGCCGACCACCCGGCTCTACCGCAGCTTCTTCCTCGACGAGATCGGCCACGACTACGTGCGCACCGCGCGCGCCAAGGGCCTGACCGAGCGCGTCATCCTGATGAAGCACGTGCTGCGCAATGCGCTGATTCCGATCCTGACCAACGTCGCGGTGAATCTGCCCGGCATCTTCGTCGGCTCGTTCCTGATCGAGGTGTTCTTCTCGATCCCGGGCCTCGGACGAGAGCTCTGGCTGGCGGTCAACCGCAGCGACTATCCGGTGATCCAGGCCTTCGCGATCTACCTCGCGGTGATCACGATGCTGGTGAACCTGGGGACTGATCTTCTCTACCGCGTGGTCGACCCGCGGGTGGTGCTGAAGTGATGGGCCCTGCCTCGGCCACCGTCGACCCTCACCCCAGCCCTCTCCCGCCAGCGGGAGAGGGAGCAGAGCAGCCTGGCCGCATTTCCCGCTCGTGGGGAGAGAGAGCAACGCAGCTTCCCTGCGCGCGAGCATGCGAGGCGGCTAACCGGCGCGATCTTGGCCTCTTCTCGCGCGCGCCGGGAGGGGGAGCAACGCCGCTTCCCTGTGTGCGAGCACGCGAGGAGGCCCGCCGCCGCGGTCTTGGCTCCTTCTCCCGCTCGCGGGAGAAGGCGGGGGATGAGGGTCGTTCCGGAGCACGGCGATGAGCGCGGTGCTGGGGACCGCGCCGCGGCGCCGTGCGGCGCGATCGAAGGGCGTGTGGGCCGCCGCGGCAGTGCGCTTCCGCCGCGACCGGGTCGGCGTGGTGTCGCTGGTCGTCGTCGCGCTTTTCCTGCTGCTGGTCGTCGCCTCGGGGCTGGGCCTGGTCGCCGGCGACTGGCAGGCCGAGCGCGGCCTGCCCGACGCGCCGCCGACGTTCGTCGGCCCGGCGCCGCCCAGCGAGACGATCGCGATCAAGGAACCGGCCGGCCCCAACGTCGACATCTCCGCCGTCGACCCGCTCGCGCCGCGCTACAAGGAATGGGCCGAAGCGGCGAAGAAGTACCGCACGACCGAGGCCGCCCGCGCGACGACCTTGCCGTTCGGCGCCGACCGCCTCGGCCGCGACGTGCTCGCCAAGGCGATCAAGGGCGCGCAGGTCTCGATCCTGGTCGGCGTCTCGGCCGCGCTGCTCGCGACCGCCATCGGCACGCTGCTCGGCGCGCTCGCCGGCTTCTTCGGCGCCAAGGTCGGCGACCTGCTCGAGTGGGTCTACAACGTCTTCACCGCGGTCCCGGGCATCCTCCTGATCTTCGCGTTCGCCGCGGTGTTCGGGCGCGGCGTCCTCTCGGTGGTGTTGATCCTGGGCCTGGCCGGCTGGACCGGCATCTACCGGCTGGTGCGCGCCGAATTCATGAAGCACGCGGCGCGCGACTACGTGCGCTCGGCCGAGGCGATCGGCGCCTCGACCGGTTCGCGGATGTTCCGCCACATCCTGCCGAACGTCAGCCATGTGGTGCTGGTGCAGCTTTCGATCCACGTCGTCGCGTTCATCAAGTCGGAGGTCATCCTGTCGTACCTCGGCCTCGGCGTCGCGGTCGACCAGGTGTCGTGGGGCACGATGCTCTCGGAGGCGCAGAGCGAGCTGATCCTCGGCCACTGGTGGCAACTCGCCGCGGCGACGCTTTTCATGGCGGTCTTCGTCACCGCCTTCTCGCTGATGACCGATGCCCTGCGCGATGCGCTGGATCCGAAGCTGCGGGGGTTGGAATGAGGGCTTCGGCGCGGCCTCTCGGGCGCCAGCGCCCCGGCCTCCCTGGCGCCGGGGAGCACGCGTGAACGCGCTGCCGAACACCGCGGGAAACGGTCCGCGTGCCGGGCGCGCCGATCCGCACGCACGGCTCCTCACGATCGCCGACCTTCGGGTGTCGTTCCGCGTCGGCACGGAGAACGGCGTGGTGCAGCGCTTCGACGCGGTCAAGGGCGTCTCGTTCGACGTCCCCGAGCACACCACGGTCGCGCTGGTCGGCGAATCGGGGTCGGGCAAGAGCGTGACCGCGATGTCGATCCTGAACCTGCTGCCGGACAACGCCGAGCGCCGCGGGGCAATCACCTTCGAGGGCCGCGACATGCTCGCGACGCCGCTCGCCGAGCTGCAGAAACTCCGCGGCCGCGAGATTGCCTGCGTGTTCCAGGACCCCATGAGTTCGCTGAACCCGGTGTTCACGGTCGGTCAGCAGATCACCGAGCCGCTGCGCAAGCACCTCGGCCTCTCGCCGCGCCAGGCGCTGGCGCGCGCCGAAGCGCTGCTCGCCGAGGTCGGCATGCCGGAGCCGAAACGCCGGCTCGGCAGTTACCCACATCAGATGTCGGGCGGCCAGCAGCAGCGCGTGATGATCGCCATGGCGATCGCCTGCGAGCCGAAACTGCTGATCGCCGACGAGCCGACCACCGCGCTCGACGTGACGATCCAGCGCCAGA
>CAXSGM010000042.1:0-24343 GCA_964236915.1 uncultured Rhizobacter sp. | reverse complement strand
CCATGAAGCCGGTGATGTTCTGCAGGAAAACGAGCGGGATCTTGCGCTGGCCGCACAACTCGATGAAATGCGCGCCCTTCAGCGCCGACTCCGAGAACAGCACGCCGTTGTTGGCGACGATGCCGACCGGCATGCCTTCGATGTGCGCGAAGCCGGTCACGAGGGTCGCGCCGTAGCGCGCCTTCCATTCGTCGAATTCGCTCGCGTCGACGATGCGGGCGAGAACCTCGCGCACGTCGAACGGCTTCTTCGTATCGACCGGGATCACGCCGTGCAGCTCGGCCGCCTCAAAAAGCGGCGGCCGCGGCGGCTGCAGGTTCTGCACGTGGGCCTTGGTTCGGTTCAGATTCGCGACCGACGCCCGCGCAATCGCCAGGGCGTGCGCATCGTCCTCGGCGAGGTGATCGACGACGCCCGAGAGCCGCGTGTGCACGTCGCCGCCGCCGAGATCCTCGGCGCTCACCACCTCGCCGATCGCCGCCTTCACGAGCGGCGGGCCGCCGAGGAAGATCGTGCCCTGGTTCGCGACGATGATCGATTCATCGCTCATCGCCGGCACGTAGGCGCCGCCCGCGGTGCACGAGCCCATCACGACCGCGATCTGCGCGATGCCCTGGGCGCTCATCTGCGCCTGGTTGTAGAAGATGCGGCCGAAGTGGTCGCGGTCGGGAAAGACCTCGTCCTGATTCGGCAAGTTCGCGCCACCGGAATCGACGAGGTAGAGGCAGGGCAGGCGGTTCTGCTCGGCGATTTCCTGCGCCCGCAGGTGCTTCTTGACGGTGACCGGGTAGTAGGTGCCGCCCTTCACGGTCGCGTCGTTGCAGACGATCATGCACTCGATGCCCGCGACCCGGCCGATACCGGCGATCAGCCCGGCGCCGGGCGCATCGCCGCCGTGCATGCCGAAACCGGCGAGCGGAGCGAGCTCGAGGAACGGCGTGTCGGGGTCAAGCAGCCGTTCGACCCGTTCCCGCGGCAGCAACTTGCCACGCGCGACATGCTTGGCGCGCGGCCCGTCGCCGCCGCCGAGGGCAATACGGCCGAGCTGCACGTTCAAGTCGTCGACCAGCGCACCCATCGCCGCCGCATTGGCCTTGAAGTCGTCGGAACGCGGGGCGAGGCGGGTAATGAGTGCGGGCATGCGGGCGTGTCGGCTGTCTTGGTCGAAGGGTCGTTCAGCGGCGAAGCGCGCCGAGGGTCTGCACCCGGCGTCTAGAACGGCCCTTTTTCCAGCCAGCGCTCGATCATCGGCCGCCGATCGTTGCCCCAGAACGGCTCGCCGTCGATCATGAAGAACGGGGCGCCGAACACGCCTTGGGCAATCGCCGCGTCGTTGGCGGCTTTGAGCGCGGCTTTCCAGTGCGGATCGGACCAGACGTCGCTCGCCGCCGAGCCGTCGAGGCCGAATTCGATCGCCAGGGTGCGCAGCGCCGCGGCGTCGCTCAGGTCGACACCCCGGGCGAAAAAGGCACGAAACGCGTGGCGCGCCCAGTCGCGCGCCCGCGCCGGGTCGCTCGCGTTCAGCCACCAGAAGAGGCGCGCCGCGTTCTGCGTCGCGATCGGGAACTTCTCGGGAATCTTCAAGGGCACGCCAGCGTGGCGCGCCGAGCGCTCGAAGTCCATCAAGGAGTATTCGCGCTTCATCGGGTACGACACCAGGCTCTGCAATCCGGCCGCGGGGAAAATGGCCCCGAGCAGGATCGCGCGCCAGCTGACCGTGCGGCCGTGGCGGGCCGCGAGCGCCTCGACCCATTCGGAGGCGATGTAGGCGTAGGGCGAGGAAAAGTCGAACCAGAAATCGATCGGGCGGCTGGCGGTGTTCATGGCGGCGAGGCTACGCCCGAGGGCCGGCGCGGAGCTTGGGCACTTTCCCGCAGCGGCGGCGTGCCGGGGTAGAGCCGCTGCAAGGTATCGGCCGCGGCAGCGGCGATCAGTGGGCCGAGGACGGCTTCCAGTCTCGGCGCCGCAGGACGGTCGGCGCCGCCGTCGCGCGCATCGTGCACCCCGCCGCGCGCCTGCCACACGCCGGCCAGCGCCTCCCGGTGCGGTTCGAGCGCGCTCTGCACCGCATCGCGCCAGTGCGGAGGCACCGCTTCGCCCTCGGCCCAGGCGCCCCTGCCGCGGCCGAAATGCGCGACGGCGAGATAGCGAAGCAGCATCGCTTCGAGCACCGCATCGAGCGCTGCGGCGCGCCAGCCGATCGACGAGCCCTCCGTGCCGCGCAGCAGGTTGACCGAGCGCGCCACCCCGGCGCCGCCGAGTGCGCCGAGCACCCCGCCGGCGAGCAGGCCGCCGCCGAGCGTCAGGCCGCCGGCGAGCAGATCGGCCTTCAGCCCGGCGAGCGCGCCGCTGAGGGCGCCACCCCAAAGCGCCGCGCGGCCCTCGCCGACCGCGAGGCGGGCATCGAAATGGGCCTCGATCCCGGCCAGGGCGTCGCCCCCGGCGCGCCCCTCGAGCCCGTGCAGCCGGATCAGCGCGGTGGTCGCGGCGCGGACCTGGGCGTCGAGCCGGGCGGCGAGCGCGCGCTGCGCCATGGCGACCGGGCCGTCGTCGCGGCTCGACACCGCCGGCGCGGTCGCGCTCGACGGACGCTGGGCCTCCGCCGCCGCCGATGCCACGTCCGGCACGCGATCCGCGCCCGTCACGGCCGACGACGCGGCCACCGCCGCGCGATTGGCGGCCGAACCGGCCGCACCAGCTGCAGCGGCCAGGTCCGCGATCGCACCGCGACCCTTGCCGACGGCCGCTGCCACGGCCGCGTTCAAGCGCCGGCCGAGGGTGCCGCCGGCGCGCGCCAGCCGGGCGCCGATCGGGCCGGCCTCGCCGACCGGTTCGATGTCGACGGCGATCGTCGCGAGGTGCGTGGCGATCGCCGCCATCGCGCTGTCGAAGATCGCGAGGCGGCCCTGCCACCAGGCGCCGCGCAACGCCGCCATCGCCCGGCGGCGGGCCGGGTCGTCGGCCACCATCGCGGCGATCGCGTCGAGCAGCGTCGCTTCCTGCACCCAGCAGCGGGCGAAGGCATCGAGCGGCAGCACTTCACGAACCTGCGGATGACGCGCCAGGTGCTGCCGCCAATGCTCGACATCCTCCGCCTCGAGCGCCGCCCCACGTGGCGCCCCTAGCTGGTTCAGCAGCACGACGACCGGTTTGCCGACCCAGCCGAGCAGTTCCATTTCGGGCTCGACATAGCCGGCGGCCTCCGGCGCCTCGGCCGCGTTCACCAGGTAGAGCAGCACATCGGCCTCGTCGCGCACGTTCTTCATCGCCTGCTGCGCGGCCCAGAACGGCCGGTCGCGCCAGCGGTCCCAGACCTGGCTCATGAACCAGCCGATCGGGTTGCCGGCCTGCCGCAGGCGCCGCACGAGGCGTGCGCTGTCGCCGAAGCCGGGCGTGTCCCAGAGCAGGAGCCGGTCGCCGGCGGCGGTTTCGACGAGGGCGTGAGCGTCGCTGAACTCGGTGACGTGCGGCGCATCGCGCACCACGCCGACATCGCGGCCCAGCAGCGTGCGCGCGAGCGTCGTCTTGCCGGCGTTAGTGTGCGAGACGAGCCGAAGCGAGATCGAAAGGGGAGGCGCGGGCGGGCTCATCGGCGTGGCGGCGCATTCGCCCGCGGCGGCCGAAGCGCGGTGAGCGCGGTGAGCGCGCAAAAAGGTGATGGCGCCGCGTGAAGTCGCATCGCCGGATGGTAGGCGGCGCGGCGTCCATGGCGCCGCGACAATTCGGCGATGAGCAATTCGCACACCTACTTGGCAGCGCGCCTGATTCGCAACTTCCACGACGCCCCGCTCGAGCGGCAGGTCCGCGAACCGCTCTACGAGACGCTCACAGCCTGCCTGGCCAGCGGCACCGTCGCGACCAAGCTGGGGGCTTCGATCGACACCGTCGCGCCCGGAAAACGGTCGTGTCCGTATCACTTCCATCACGCCCAGGAAGAGATGTTCATCGTCATCGAGGGGAGCGGAACGTTGCGGGTCGCGGGCGAAATGCTGCCGCTGCGCACGGGCGATGTCGTCTTCATCCCGCCGGGCCCGGAGTACCCCCATCAGATCATCAACACATCGACCGAGCCGTTGATGTACCTGTCGATCAGCACCCGCGAATCGCCGGAGGTCTGCGAGTACCCGGATTCCGGAAAGTACGCCGCTTCGGCCTCGGCCGGTGGTGTCGTTGGCTTCGGTGCAATCCAGCGAGCCGGCGAAAGTGTCGACTACTGGGATGGTGAGCCGTAAGGGCGGCGCCAGGGCGCTCGAGCCACCCGCCAAGCAGGTCGACACCCGACGTCGCCGATAGCTTTTAGAAGCGGGCAGAGCACGGCATTCCGCGACAGTCAGCGGGTCGCCGGCGGCGCGGCGGGCCGCAACTCGCAGACCAGGGTTCCGTTCTTGGCCGCCGGTCGATTTCCATCTTCTACCCAAAGCACGCCGACTACCTACCAGCGCTCACCGGCTCCCGGCCTCGACGGGTGCTCGCAGCGCATCGGCCCAGCCGGAGCCGGCCGGCACCGCGTCATTGCCGAGGTCGATGAACACCGGCACGCTGCCGAGCGCCGCGGCGTGCGTGCTCCAGGCGGCCCGGCGCTCGGCCAGACGTACGGTGTCGCGGCCGAAGCGACGCCGAAAGGCCGCCTCGTCGACGACGAGCAGCGTCGGCGAACCGGCCGGCGCGGCCGCGGCCAGCGCACGTGCAAAGCGGCCGTGGACCTCCGGCTCGGGCGTCGCCGCCAGGTCGAAGAGCGCGAGGCGGTGGGTGACCGACGGGTCGAAGCGGGCCGGCAGGGTGTCTTCGTCGCCGTACGCGGTTCGCGCGCCGACTTCGACCACGACGTCGTCGCCGAGCGGTTCGCGCAGCGCGTCCCGGAGCCGCGCCGCGGCGTCGGCACCGGGCAGTGCGGCGTACGGCAGCGCCAAAACATACGCGGCGCGCCCGACAACGTCGCGGGCGAGCCGCTCGAGGTACGGCTCGCCCGCGATCACGAGCGGGAAGCGGCGCGACATCCACCCCGACCGTCCGGCCTCGAGGGCCGCGAGCGCAAGCCGCGGCAGCACGACGACGAGCACCAGCAAAGCCGCGAACAGGTGGATCCAGGGTGCCGCCGAGGCCCCGGCGGCCAGCCCTGACCGGGTGTCGCGCATCGCTGCGAGCACGGCCTCGTCGGGCACGCCGATGCCGGTCAGCGCCGACGCCGGGGAAAGCAGCACGGCCAGCGCGTTCCGGACAGTGTGCGCGTCGAGGAAGGTGCTTTCCCAGGCGGCGCGGTAGTCGAGCACCAGCCCGCGCAGGTAGAGCCCGGCGATCAGGCCCGCTGCGAAAACCGCCGCCGCCACATGCAGCGCCATGGTCAGCCGGGCGCGCAGCAGCGGCAGGCGGCGTGCGAACCAGAGCGAACCGAAAAGGCGCCAGGCGGCGGCGCTGCCCGGTATCTGGGCGGAGCCGCCGATGCCGGGCCGATTCGCCAGCAGCCGCAGCACCCGGGCCCGCCACGAACCGGGTCGCGCCGCCCATGACGACGCCCGCCCGGGCGCAGCGACGGCAGCGGCGAGCAGCCCGAGATAGACGGCGACGTTCCAGGCGAGGACTCCCCAGAGCGGGGGCGCCAGCAGGTTGATCCGCTGGCCGCTGCCGATCGCATCGGCGGCCAGACCGGCCACAAAAGCGACGCCGAGTGCTGCGACGAGCCAGCGGCCCGGCAGCCGCCCCGGCAAGACCTCGATAGCGACTCCCGGCTCGCGGGTGGCGAGGCGCTGCAATGCGAGCTGCGCACGGCGCTCGAGCAGGCCGCCGGCCGCATCCCGGCGGCGAACTCGCGCAGCGGTATCCGCGATTTGCGGCGCCGGAGCGTCCGCCTCGCGCGCCGCGCGCGTCGCCCAGGCGCGATCGGCGTCGCCCCAGTTCGGGCTCGGCGGTTCGGCCGTCTCGAAGGCCTGCAGCAGCGTGATCGCACGGGCGCCGGCCTCGTTCATGCGCGGCCCGTCCCCGGCTCCGGCAGGTCAGGCGCCGAGCCGGGCGGCAAGGTCGGACAAGTCGTCGGCGACGAGGTCGAAGCGATCGTCGGGCTCGGCATCGGGTGGCGGGTGCCGCTCCGGGTTCGGACCGTGTTCGAACGGGCGTCGGACGAGCGCAGTGCGAAGACCCGCCCGCGCGGCGCCGCGCAGGTCGCTCGGGTGGGCGGCGACCATCAGCAATTCGCCGGGTTCGACGCCGAGCAGACGCGCGGCGCCACGGTAGACCTCGGGATCGGGCTTGTAGCGACCGAAGAGCTCCGCCGAAAGCACGGTGTCCCACGGCAGCCCGGCGCGCTTGGCCATGTCGAGCAGCAGCGCGACGTTGCCGTTCGAAAGCGTCGCGATCGTCGTGCGCGCCTTCAGCCGGACGAGGCCCGCGACCGCGTCGGGCCAAGGGTCGAGGCGGTGCCAGACGCGGTTCAGTGCGACACGCTCGGATGCGTCGAGCGATTCGAGGCCGAAACGTGGAATCAACGTCTCGAGGATCTCCCGGTGCAGCACATCGAGGCTGGTCCAGCCGGTCGCGCCGCTGCGCACCCGCTGCATCGCCGGGCGATAGCCGGCACGCCAGGCGTCGGCGAAGGCCGCGGCGTCGAACCCAAGACCTTTTGCGCGCGCCAGTGCTTCGGCCTCGCGGATGAGCGAGCCGCGCCAGTCGACCACCGTACCGAACACGTCGAACACCAGGGCACGAATCGTCCGCGAGTCGAACGCCGACCGGTGCCCGACTTCGCTCATGCCAGCGCCCTCCCGATCAGGATCTTCTGCACGTCGCTCGTGCCTTCGTAGATCTGGCAGACGCGCACGTCACGGTAGATGCGTTCGACGGGGAAATCGGCGACGTACCCATAGCCGCCGAAGGTCTGCAGCGCTGCGCTGCAGACGCGCTCGGCCATCTCGCTCGCGAAAAGCTTGGCCATCGCGGCTTCCTTCAGACAGGGCACGCCGGCGTCCTTCAGGCTCGCCGCGTGGTGGATCAGCTGGCGCGCCGCCTCGATCTGCATCGCCATCTCGGCGAGCCGGAACTGCACCGCCTGGTGCTCGAAGATCGGTTTGCCGAACGCGACCCGCTCCCCTGCGTAGGCGAGCGCCGCCTCGAACGCCGCGCGCGCCATGCCGACCGCCTGGGCGGCGATGCCGATGCGCCCACCTTCCAGCCCCGAAAGCGCAATCTTGAGCCCCTGGCCCTCCTCGCCGAGGCGGTTCTCGGCCGGCACGCGGCAGCCCTCGAACACGATCTGCGCGGTGTCGCTCGCGTGCTGGCCGAGTTTGTCCTCCACGCGGGCGACGGTGTAGCCGGGCGTCGCCGTCGGCACGACGAACGCGCCGATGCCCCGTTTGCCGGCCGCCTTGTCGGTGACCGCCATGACGATCGCCAGGTCGCCGTTCTTGCCGCTGGTGACGAACTGCTTGACGCCGTCGATCACGTAGTCGTCGCCTTCCCGGCGGGCGGTGGTCATGAGGCCGTCGGCCTGCGAGCCGACCTGCGGCTCGGTCAAACAGAAGGCGCCGAGCAGCGTGCCGCGCGCCAGTGGCCGCAACCAGCGCTCTTTCTGCGCGTCGCTCGCCCAGGCCATCAGGATCGAGCACACGGGGCAGTTGTTGACGCTGACGATGGTCGAGGTCGCGCCGTCGCCGGCGGCGATCTCCTCGAGGATGACCGCGAGGGCAAGGTGGTCGAGACCGGCGCCGCCCCACTCGGGCGGAACCACGACGCCGTAGCAGCCGAGTTCGGCCAGGCCCCGCAGTTCGGCGGCGGGGAAATGATGCTCCTTGTCCCAGCGCGCGGCGTTCGGTGCGATTTCGGCGCGCACATAAGCGCGGACGGCGTCCTGCACCGCGCGGTGGTCTTCGGTCAGGATCATCGAATCAATCTCCCCGGCGGGCGGGTCACCGCGAGCTGTGGACCAGGCGCTACAACGCGAGCAGATGCCGCTTGGCCGCGCCGTGCACGGCCGACACGGGCACGCGTGCGTCGAACGTGACGAAACGCCCGCCGTGCCGAACCGCCAAGGCGAGCAGGTAGACGTCGGTGAGCTGGCGATGGCCGTGCAGGTGCGCGTGCAGCAAGCGGGTTTCGTCGAGCACGCTCAGATCGTCGGGCCAGAACGCATGGACCGAAGCCGCGCACGAGCGCTTCAGCAGCCCCAACGCCGCGCCGATCGACACCGGATTGGCATAGCCCGGCTGGCTCATCACGCGGATGCAGCCGTTCTCGGTCAACGGACAGCTGGCCCATCCGGCCGCGACGTTGGCGACGAACCATTCGGAGGCCAACCGGTGATGCACATGCTGAGCGTCGTGCAGGGCAATCAGGACGTTGACATCGAGCAACGCGCGCGGCGCCTCATCCGACCGGCGCGACTTACTCGACCCACTCGACTCATGCGAGGCCATCGCGCAGGTCGTCGATCATCTCGTTGGTCACGACGCCGCCGCGCGGCGGCAACGGATGGATGCCGTAGCGTGCCAGCGATTCGGAGACCTGCGGTGCTGCGGCCGCCGCGGGTTCGGCAAGCGCGCGGCGCACGAGATCGGTGACGACCACGCCGACCGGACGTTTCTCGCGCCGGGCCGTCGCCTTCACGGCCAAAAGGATGTCGTCGGCGATGTCGAGGGTCGTGCGCATGAGACCGGGGTGATGCGTGATGCGTGATGCGTCGGTCCGGGATGCTACACCGGCCTCATGCCGTCCGCGGACCGGCGGGCGGCTGCTCCGGGCTCACCAGACGATCGCCTGACCATCGTGGTTCAGGAAGCTGCCGGTCTGCTGCGGCGACACGCCGGCGAGCGTCTTGCGCATGTCGGCCACGCTGCGCTCGGGCGGCAGTTGCGCACCGGCGCCACCCATGTCGGTCTGCACCCAACCGGGATGGAACGCGATGCAGGTGGCGCGGCCCGTGGACTGCAGCGCGGCGTCCTTCAACACCGAGTTCAGCGCCGCCTTCGACGCGCGGTAAAGCCAACCGGCCGTGGCGTTGCGCGAGCCGATCGATCCCATCCGCGACGACAGCACCGCCAGACGCGCGCCCGGCGCGAGCGCCTCGAGGATTTGGGGAATCACGCGCATCGCGCCGAGCACGTTGGTGTGCATCACGGCGTCGAAGTCAGCCTCCGTAGGCGGCTCGAGCCCTGCCGAGTTAGGCCCGTAGACGCCGGCGTTGACGATCGCGACATCGAACGCGGCGCCGTCGATCCGCCGCGCGAGGCCGCTGGCGCTCGCCGCGTCGGCCACGTCGAGCGCGAACGCGGTCGCCCCCGTTGCCGCGAGCGCCGCGACATCTTCCCGGCTCCGGGCGGTCGCGGTCACACGCGCGCCGTCGGCGAGGTACTGGCGGACGAATTCACGGCCGATGCCCCGCGACGCGCCAATCACCAGAACGTTCATGGCCCCGGCCCCGGCGCGGTCGGCCCTCATGCCAGCTCGACCGCCATCGCGGTCGCCTCGCCGCCGCCGATGCAGAGCGCCGCGACGCCGCGCTTCAAGCCGCGCCGGCGCAGCGCCCCGAGCAGCGTCACGACGATGCGCGCGCCGCTCGCGCCGATCGGGTGCCCGAGCGCGACCGCGCCGCCGTGGACATTGACGATCTCGTGCGGCAGCTCGAACTCGGTCATCGCCGCAAGGGTGACGGCGGCGAAGGCCTCGTTCACCTCCCACAGATCGACCTGCGGCACCGACCAGCCACTCTTCGCGAGCACCTTTTTGATCGCTCCGACCGGCGCGGTGGTGAACTGGCTGGGCGCCTGCGCGTGCAGCGCGTGCGCGAGGATGCGCGCCACCGGCCGCACCCCGAGCCTGGCGGCATGCGACTCGCGCATCAGCACCAGCGCGGCGGCGCCGTCGGAGATGCTCGACGAAGTGGCGGCGGTGATCGCGCCGTCTTTCTTGAACGCCGGCTTCAGGCCCGCGATCTTGTCGAGCCTGGCCTTGAACGGCTGCTCGTCGCGGCTCGCGACCGTCTCGCCCTGCGCCCCGGCGATGCTCACCGGGGCGATCTCCCAGTCGAAGCTGCCGTCCTCGTTCGCGCGCCTGGCGCGCTCGGTCGAGGCGATCGCGAAGCGGTCCATCTGCGCGCGCGTGAAACCATATTCGGCGACGCAATCCTCGGCGAATACACCCATCGCCTTGCCGGCCCCGTTCTGCAACTTCTCGTACGCATCCTCGAGGCCGTCGAGCGCCATGTGGTCGAAGAACGCCGCCTGGCCGTATTTCACGCCTTTCCTGATGAAGGCGAGATGCGGCGCGTTGGTCATGCTTTCCATGCCGCCGGCGACCAGCACGTCGGCCGAGCCGGCCCTCAGCATGTCGTGCGCGAACATCGCCGCGCGCATTCCCGAACCGCACATCTTCGAGAGCGTCACCGCCCCGACCGACTCCGGCAAACCCGCGCCGAGCACCGCCTGGCGGGCCGGCGCCTGGCCCTGGCCGGCCATCAGGCAGTTGCCGATCAGGGCCTCCTCGACCGCGTCGCCCGGAATGCCGGCGCGCTCGATCGCGGCCTTGATCGCTACGGCGCCGAGTTGGTGGGCGGCCAGCGCACTGAAATTGCCCAGCAAGCCGCCGATCGGCGTGCGGGCAGCGGAGACGATGACGATGGGGTCGGTGGTCATGGCGAGCGTTCTTTGAAGCGTTTGTCCGCATCGTACGGAAACACGTCGTGCACGTGCCCGGCGAGGATGCGCTCTTTATGGCCTTGCCAGAACGCCGCGTCGAGCAGGTCGCCGTGGTGCTTCTCGAACACCGCGCGGACCGCGGCGTTGCCGAGCAGGAACGGGGCGAAGGTCTCGGGGAACACGTCCTTCGGGCCGACGCGGTACCAGACCTCGCCCGACATCTCTTCTTCCTCGTTGCGCGGGGCCGGCACCTTGCGGAAATTGCAGTCGGTCAGGTATTCGATCTCGTCGTAATCGTAGAACACGACCTTGCCGTGCCGCGTGACGCCGAAGTTCTTCCAAAGCATGTCGCCGGGAAAGATGTTCGCCCGCACCAGATCCTTGATCGCATTGCCGTATTCGACGACTGCGGATTCGATCTGCGGAGGCGCCGCATCCTGCAGGTAGATGTTCAGCGGAATCATTCGCCGCTCGATGTAGACGTGGCGAATCACCAGCGTGGCCCCCTCCTCCTCGATCAAGCTCGGGCAGAAGTGGCGGAGTTCGGCGACCAGCTCGTCCTCGAAGCGTTCACGTGGGAACGCGACGTTGCTGTACTCCTGCGTGTCGGCCATGCGCCCGACGCGGTCGTGCTGCTTGACGAGCAGGTACTTCGACTTGATCAGCTCACGGGTCGTGTCTTTCTGCTCGGGATAGAAATCCTTGATGACCTTGAAGACGTAGGGAAAGCTCGGCAGGTCGAACACCAGCATCACCATGCCCTTGATGCCGGGCGCGATCCGAAACCGGTCGCTCGAGTGCTTCAGGTGGACGAGAAGGTCGCGGTAGAACGCGTTCTTGCCCTGCTTGGCGAGGCCCAGTGCGTTGTAGATCTCGGAGCGCGGCTTTCTCGGCATCATCGAGCGCAGGAACTGCACATACGCCGACGGCACCTCCATCTCGACCAGGAAATAGGCTCGGGCAAAGCTGAACAGCAGCGCGAGCTCGTCCTCGCCGAACAGCACCGCGTCGAGGGCGAGCCGGCCGGCCGCATCGTCCTCGTCGTGCAGGATCGCCAGCGCGAACGGCGTCTCGTGGTAGCCGTTGATGATCTTGCCGACGAGGTAGGCGCCCTTGTTCCGGTAGAACAGCGACGACAGCACCTGCACCTGAAAATTGGCGCGCATGCGGAAGCGGCCGAGTTGCGCGTCGGTGGCGGCGGCCACCGAGGCGATGTCGCGCTCGAGGTCGACGAACGGCCGCGCGAGCTGGAAGTTGTCGACGATGCGCCGGAAGGTCTCGTGCATCGTCGCCCGCGTCGGGTAGTAGGCGCGGTAGGTCGGCATCGCCGCCGGCTCGTCGTTCTCGATGTACTCGGTCGAGACCGCGGGGCGCACGAAGATGAAGTCGTTGTTGAAGTAGCTGCGGTGCAGCATCTTCGTCGTCACCGAATTGAAGAAGGTTTCCGCGAGCTCGGGCTGCAGGTGGCCGGTGAGCAGGCCGATGTAGTGCAGCTTCACTTGCTGCCAGGTGTCGGGCGGCAAGGCGGCGGCATCGAATTCGTGCTGCAGCCGCTCGGTCGCCTCGGCGACGCGCAGGTCGTAGAACTCGATCCGCTCGCGCTGCGCCCGCTGCTGGCCGTGCCAGTCGGCGGTCTCGAAGCGGCGTTTCGCGCCGGCGCTCGCCTCGCGAAACAGCGTGTAGTGGCGGTCGAAGCCGTCGAGCAACGCCCGGGCGATGGCCGGCGCGCGCGGGTCGGTCAGGGCGATCGGCGCGGCGCTCACCGGTGTGTCCTGGCGCCTGCGGCCGGTCCCGCGCAGCGAAAACGCACGCTTCCGGACGGCGTGGGCACCCAATGGCTCATCGCGCGTCCGACGCCTCGACGTCGTGGGCCTTCAGCGCGGCGACCGCCTCGGTGAACGCGGGCGCGATCTCGTCGCTGCCGGCGACGGTCATCCGCAGGTCGCGCAGGCGCCCGTCGCGCAGGTCGTAGAACCAGCCGTGCACGGTGAGCGGTTGGCCGCGCGTCCAGGCGTCCTGGACGACGGTCGTGCGGCAGACGTTGCGCGCCTGCTCGATCACGTTGAGCTGACCGAGCGCGTCGACCTGCCGCTCAGCCGGCAGCGAGGCGAGCCAGTCGGCATGCCGGTCACGCACGTTCTGCACGTGGCGGATCCAGTTGTCGGCAAGGCCGACGCGGGTGTCGTTCAACGCCGCCAGCACCCCGCCGCAGCCGGAGTGACCGACGACGATGATGTGACGGACCTTCAGCAGATCGGTCGCGAACTGGATCACCGAGAGGCCGTTCAGATCCGAGTGCACGACGACGTTGGCGACGTTGCGGTGCACGAAAAGCTCGCCGGGCAGCAAGTCGACCAGCTCGTTGGCCGGCACGCGGCTGTCGGCGCACCCGATCCAGAGGTACTGCGGCGCCTGCTGGGCGAGCAGGCTGGTGAAGAAGCCGGGGCGTTCAGCCTCGGTTTTCGCGGCCCAGCGCCGGTTGTTGGCGAGGAGTTCGGTGAGCTGCTGGGTCATGGTCCTCGGTGGAAACCGGCGGGGACGGTCAGTTTACGCAGGCGCCGGGACCATGACGCCGTGCGGCTGGGCCGCTTCAGCCGGTCGGCGCCGAGCCGATAACGTCCGATCGGGATCCCGTCTCGACAACCGCGGGGCCGCAAGCCTCGTCCGACCTGTGCGGCGGACCGCCGGCGGGTGTCCAATCGGTCAACGCGCAGCGATCGCCTCACGGCAACCCCAACGATGAGAATCCTCCTGACTCTCGTGCTTTCGACGGCCGCCGCAACGGCCTCGGCGCTCACCGCGGTGCCGTCCGATCGGGAAGCGCAGCAAGCGCATGCGCAGGGCGCTTGCGGGCGCCTCGGGCCGGGCAGCGGCCTGAAGGACGGCAAAGGCTGGATCGTCTCGATGCTGCCCGGACGGCACGAGTTCCGCGTCAAGGGGGGCGGCAAGGCGGTCCTGACGGTCGCCCGGCTTTCGACGCTCGACTTCGATGTCGGGCGCCCTTACTACATCGTCATCGAGGACGCGCTTCCCGGCGCGGTGCTCGAATGGAAGATCCCCGGGAGCGAGTGGGGGCCGGTGTCGAAGTACTTCCTCTATCCGCCGCAGCGTTGATCGGCGGCCGCCGTCGCCGCGGCCGAGCCCATCTCGCCTTCGACCGATGAAACGCCGACGGCCCGGGGCGCCGTGCAGCGCACCCCGGGCCGTCGAGTGATCGACCGGTCAGTAGAGGATCCGCCCGTCGCCGATTAGGAAGGCATGGCAGTCCATCGAGGCGTTGATGCAGCGCGTCGTCCAGGCGTTCAGGATGCCGGTGTTCCAACCGTTGAACCAGTCGGCGTGCGACGAGTAGCCGCCCGGACGGTTCTTGTCGTAATCGTCGGACGAGAGACGCCAACGGGCGGTCGCATTCGCTTCGGTGACGCTGTAGTTGATGTTGAACGTGATGTGGGTCAACGGCACCGGGTGGGTGCTAGGGCAGCCGATCACGGCGTACGCCATGTGCGACCTGTGATCCGGTGAATCGAGGTTTACACCGTCCCAGCATTGGGGAAACGAAACGCCGATGGTGAGCGTCGAGCCGGCCGGGCACTCGGTGGGAATGGCAGTGTTGTTGATCCACGTGCCGTCCGGCTTGAAGCAGGTGAAACCGGCGACGCCGTCCTGCACCCCCGTGGAGGCGGGATTGCCCGCCACCATCCGCAATCCTGCCGGAAACGGCTTAATCGATGCCGACGGGATGTAGTTGTAGCCTTGCTTGTAGTAGATCAGCGAGCCTTGGGGCTTCAGCGGCGTGCCGTCCTTGGTGTCGATCACCGTCGGCACCCAGTACGACGAGCGGTTCAAGGTGCCCCCGGCGCAGGTCGAATTGCCTGTGCCGGCGATCGATTGCGCGGTCGACTTGGCATTCGTCCCGGTGTTGCCCAAAAAGGTGTGGAGATGCCCACCGATCGATCCCGGGGCGACGATCGGATCGTCGTAGCTCATGTGCGAGAACTCGCAATACTCGCGGAAGTCGCCGATGTCGCTCGGCACCGGGACCTGGCCCGGGGCGTCCACGTTGGCGGCCGCCACGCGGTCCGTCGCAAAGCCCGCTTCGGCCGGCGGAATCTTGGTCTTGTCCACCGTCGGCAGCAGCGAGCTGATCGTCGCGGCGGTCGTCGCGGCGGTCGTCAAAGTGCTTGTCAAGGTGCTTGTCGAGGCCGGCGTCGCCGAGGTGGTTGGCGCGAGGGCGGCGGTCATGACGGTGATCGGTGCGGTGGGGGTCGGCGTGCTCACCACCACGGCCGGCGCGGCAACAGCGGCCGCCGCCGTCGCGGTCGGCGTCGTCACCGGGGACGGGAGCTGGCACGCTTTCACCGTCCCGTAGAACGGGTCGTTGCCGAAGAATGCGTTCGTGCACTCGGCGCGACCCGTCACGTCCTTGGTGACCCACTTGTTGTTCGCGCCATACCGCACCGAGGTCGTCCCGAACACGTAGAAAGTGCCGCCTTCGACGGTCGGCACGCCGGCCGTCGAGACGCTCTTCTTGGTGTCGGTTACGGCATCGGCGACGAGCACTTCGCAGGACTTGACGATCCCGAATGCCGGATCCTTGCGGAAATAGTCGTTGGTGCAACTTCCGGCGTCGGTCACCTGCTTGGTGATCCAAGCGGAGCCGGCGCCGTAGCGGACCGTCATCGTCCCGGTCACCAGGAAATTCTGGTTTTCCTTGGCCACGCGCACGCCGACCTGGCTGCTTGCCTTGACCGCCAGCGCGTTCGTGTCCGGCGCGGCGCTCGAGGTCGACGACTCGCCGGCTGCGCTGTCGCCGGTATCTGTCGGGCTCGCGCCCGTGGCCGAGGCCATCATGAGGCTACCGGCAGCGCCGGCGCCCTCGCCGCCGCCGCAGGCGGTCAGGGTGGCGGCGACCAGCGCACAAAGGCTCAGATGCCCGAGACCCGCGGGAAAACGACTGTTCGACATGGTTCGGTTCT
The DNA here is from genome assembly GCA_964236915.1 of uncultured Rhizobacter sp. Taxonomy (GTDB): domain Bacteria; phylum Pseudomonadota; class Gammaproteobacteria; order Burkholderiales; family Burkholderiaceae_C; genus LMDS01. Next base: position 8,748 of record CAXSGM010000042.1, on the reverse strand, counting down.
CACTCGTAAGAAAGCGTCGCCGCGCGCGGGGGCGGCGGACGAGGACTACGGGGCGAGTGGACCGACCTGATCGGTATGGCGCAGAAGCGCGATTCGCGGGGAATGCCTTGCGTCCAGTCGCCGTTTGCACGAGGGCAATACGGCGTAGTCGACGCGGTGGCTGTTGTGGGTATCGGCGAGCCGTGCGCAGCAGTTGAGCTTGCGAACGTGTGAAAGCTGTTGAGGACGCAACGCGATGTAACCGGCGTGAAAGGCGAATAAGAGGGGCGATGGCGGCCCTGCCGATGAGAAGCGTTCTGCCATTGAGTCGATGCGATGGCGAAAGGATCGGTCGACAGTCGCAGCATTTGTGCCTCGTGCCATGCGCGTCGCGCGCCTACCGCCCGGGTCGATCTCGGCTCGAAATGCGACCTTCGGCGTTGCGCGTCATTACAAGACCGACGCGCTCCGCCTTTGCGCTTTCGACTCGACGCATGGGCTTACGTTCGGCTACCCGGCCGGACGAGGGCCGAACGGGTGCGGGCGCCCGGTTACATCGTTTCGGCGAACAGCTCGCGACCGATCAGCATCCTGCGAATTTCGCTGGTCCCGGCACCGATCTCGTAGAGCTTCGCATCGCGCCAGAGCCGGCCGAGGGGGTAGTCGTTGATGTAACCGTTGGCGCCGAAGATCTGGATGCCCTCGCCGGCCATCCAGGTCGCCTTTTCAGCGCACCAGAGGATGACGCTCGCGCAGTCCTTGCGCACACGGCGCACGTGCTCGGCTCCGAGAAGATCGAGGTTCTTGGCGACGGTGTAGGCAAAGGAGCGCCCTGCCTGGAGCACGGTGTAGAGATCGGCCACCTTGCCCTGGATCAGCTGGAATTCGCCGATCGAGCGGCCGAATTGCTTGCGGTCGTGGATGTACGGGATGACGTTGTCCAGCACCGCCTGCATGATGCCGAGCGGGCCGCCGGTCAGCACGGCGCGTTCGTAATCGAGGCCGCTCATCAGGACCTTGGCGCCGCCGTTCAGGGCGCCGAGCACGTTCTCGGCAGGCACCTCGACGTTCCTGAACACCAGTTCGCCGGTATGGCTGCCGCGCATGCCGAGCTTGTCGAGCTTTTGCGCGATCGAGAAGCCCGGCGTGCCTTTTTCGATCAGGAACGCGGTGACACCGCGGGCGGCGAGTTCAGGCGCGGTCTTTGCGTAGACGACCAGGACATCGGCATCCGGCCCGTTGGTGATCCACATCTTCGTGCCGTTCAACACGTAGACGCCGCCCTTTTCCTCGGCGCGGAGCTGCATGCCGATGACGTCCGAGCCGGCACCCGCTTCGCTCATCGCGAGGGCGCCGACATGCGCGCCGCTGACCAGCTTCGGCAAGTACCTGGCGCGCTGCGCGGCGGAGCCGTTGCGGTGGATCTGGTTGACGCAGAGGTTCGAATGCGCGCCGTACGAGAGGCCGACCGAGGCGCTCGCGCGGCTGATTTCCTCCATCGCGATCAGGTGCGCCAAGTAGCCCATCGCCGCGCCGCCGTAGACCTCGTCGACGGTGATGCCGAGCACGCCGAGCTGGCCGAGCCGCGGCCAGAGGTCCATCGGAAAGCGGTCGCTGCGGTCGATCTCGGCGGCGCGGGGGGCGATCTCGGCCTGGGCGAAGGCACGCACCGTGTCGCGCAGGGCTTCGATGTCCTCGCCGAGTTGGTGGTCGAGACCGGGGAGGTGGTCCATGCGGGCTGTCTCCTGTCTTCGTCGCTTGTCGTGGTCGGGGTAGCCGTCTTTGCCCTCTTCCGCTCAGACCGTATCGCGCGTCGCCTCGAACAGGAACCATGCGCGCCGCTCGGCCTCGTCGATCCAGTTCTCGAGCAGGCTCGTCGTCACCACGTCGCCGAGTTCATCGGTCAGGGCGTGCGCCTCGCGCATCCGGATCACGAGCTGATGGTTGTCGTCGCGCAGTTCGGCGAGCATGGCGTGCGGCTCGACGAAATCGGCGTCGTTGTCGAGCACCCGCTGCAGCCTGGCGATGTGGCCGATCGAGCGCAGCGTCGTGCCGCCGGTCTTGCGCACGCGCTCGGCGAGGTCGTCGGTCACGGCGTAGAGCTGGTCGCCCTGCTCGTCGAGCATCAGGTGGTAGTCGCGAAAGTGCGGGCCGCTCATGTGCCAGTGGAAGTTCTTGGTCTTCAGGTAGAGCGCGAAGATGTCGGCGAGCAGCGCGTTGAGCGAACCCTGGAGCTGCGGCGTCGCCTTCGCGGCCAGGTCGGTCGGCGTCGAGATCGGCGCCATCTGACGTTCTTTCGCGCTCGGCGCGGCGGTAGTAGCGGTGTCCTCGGTCGGGTTGTAGGCCATGGGATCGGTCCTTCGGTTCGAATAGGAAATGGGGAAGGCGGACGCGCCACCATCGGCGCGCACCCGAAAAGCTTACTCCGCGCATCGACGGTCCGCCGGCGCGGGGACAGGCCGAGGTCTCGAGGGCAGTGCCCAGCCCTGCGGCCTACACTGGCTCGCCGACCGACGACGCCCCGACGGTCGCCAGTTGCCCGTCACGTCCGCAGCGCGCATGGCCCCACCGAATCCGAACCTTCTCGAACAGCAGCTCGACTATCCGCTCGGCGCGACGCTGCCTGCGGACGGCGCCGCGCTCGAGGTCGCACCCGGCGTGCGCTGGGTTCGGATGCGCCTGCCGTTCCAACTCGATCACGTCAACGTCTGGTTGCTGCGCGACCGCGAGACGGCCGCGGACGGCAGCGTGCGCGAAGGCTGGGCGATCGTCGATTGCGGGATCGCGAACGCCGCGACCCGCGCGGCGTGGGAGCAGATCTTCGCGAGCGCGCTGGACGACGCGCCGGTGCTGCGCGTCATCGTCACCCACCTGCATCCCGACCACATCGGCCTGGCCCACTGGCTCACCGAGCGCTTCGGCGTGCGGCTCTGGATCAGTGCCACCGATCACGCGACCGCGCACCTGGCGCTCGCCGGCGTCGCCAATCTCGGCGGCGCATCGGCCGCCCGCTTCATGGCGAGCCACGGCTTGACCGACCCGACGCTGCAGCGCGGCATCGTCGAACGCGGCAACGATTACGCGGCGCTGGTGCCGGCGCTGCCCTCGACTTATCGCCGCCTCGTCGACGGCGACGTGCTCTCGATCGGCGACCACGCCTGGACCTGCCACGTCGGCCACGGCCACGCGCCCGAGCACATCGCGCTGCACGCACCGTCGCTCGGCGTGCTGATCAGCGGCGACATGGTGCTGCCGCGCATCTCGACCAACGTCAGCGTCTGGGAGACCGAACCCGAGGCCGATCCGTTGCGCCGCTACCTCGCTTCGCTCGAGCGCATGCGCGCGTTGCCGGCCGAGGTGCTGGTGCTGCCGTCGCACGGGCGCCCGTTCCGCGGGCTGCACACGCGGATCGACCAACTCGTCGCGCACCACGACGAACGTTTCGCGGAGGTGCTGCAGGCGTGTGCCGAAGCGCCCCAGCACGCGGCCGGCCTGCTGCCGGTGCTGTTCCGTCGGGCGCTCGATCTGCACCAGACCGGCTTCGCGATGGGCGAATCGATCGCGCACCTGAACGCGCTCTGGCTCGCCGGACGGCTGGCACGACGGCTGCACGCCGACGGCATCTACCGGTTCGCGCCACCGCGCGAGTAGCTGCCTGCGTTCGGCGCGACGCAGCGGCTCACGCGCCGGCGAGGTCGGCGAGCCGCCATGGGAGCGTCGCCCCGCCGAGGAATGGATGCAGTGCCCCGCCCGCGGCCAGCGGGATGTCGTCGTCGATCGTGAAGGCGTCACGCCGCAAGGTGAGCGTACCGTCGTTCAGCGGCAGACCGTAGAAGCGCGCGCCGTGCTCGCTCGCGAAGCCCTCGAGACGGTCCAGGGCGCCCTCTTCCTCGAACACGGTCGCGTAGCTTTGCAGGGCGGTCGGCGCGTTGAAGATGCCGGCGCAGCCGCAGGCCGCCTCCTTCAGCGTGCGCAGATGCGGCGCCGAATCGGTGCCGAGGAAGAAGTGCGGATCGCCCGAGGTCGCGACCCGGCGCAGCGCCAGCCGGTGATGCTCGCGCTTCAGCACCGGCAGGCAGTAGTGGTGCGGTCGCAGCCCGCCGGTGAAGAGCGCGTTGCGGTTGAAGATCAGGTGCTGCGGCGTGATCGTCGCGCCGAGCCGGCCGCTCGTGTCGGCCGCGACGAACGCGGCGGCCTCGGCGGTCGTGATGTGCTCCATCACGACTTTCAGTGCCGGGAAGTGCTTCAGCAGCGGCGCGAGCGTCGTCTCGATGAAAACCGCCTCGCGGTCGAACACGTCGACCGCCGGGTCGGTGCTTTCGCCGTGCACCAGGAGCGGCATGCCGATCGCCTGCATCGCCTCGAGGGCGCTGGCCACCTTGGCGACCGAGGTGACGCCGTGCTCCGAATGCGTGGTGGCGCCGGCCGGGTAGAGCTTGACCGCGGCGAACACGCCTTCGCTGAAGCCGCGGCGCAGTTCGTCGGGCGGCGTCGCATCGCAGAGGTAAGCGGTCATCAAGGGCGTGAACGGCGCGCCCGGCCCTGGCGCGCGCGCCAGGGCTGCCTCGATGCGCTCGCGGTAGGCGCGGGCGAGGGCGACCGTCGTGACCGGCGTCTTCAGATTCGGCATGACGATCGCCCGGGCGAATTGGGCCGTCGTGTACGGTAGAACCGCCTCGAGCAGTGCGCCGTCGCGCAGGTGCAGGTGCCAGTCGTCGGGGCGGCGGAGCGTGAGGGTGGTCGGGCTCATCGGGCTCGAAGGTGGATGATCGATTGTCGCCGCCGCGCCGCATCGGGCATGAAAGCCGCTCGGCGTCGCCACCGGCCGCGTGCCACGAACCGACTGCAGGAGCCGCCAGACCATGCCGCGTAGCAGCCTCGACCAAATCACCCAGCGCCGCCGCGGCGTCGGCCTGATCGGCCACGACCCGGCGCTGTCCTTCGGCGGCTACACGCTTATCGCGCCGCAGACCGGCGACGGCAACGTCTACCTCGTCGACATCCAGGGCCGGGTCGCGCACCAGTGGAAGATGCCGGTGCGCCCGGGGCGCCATGCCGTCATCCTGGCGAACGGCAACCTCGGCTACAACGGCAGCCACGCCGCCTCGCAGGACCGCTATCCCGCCTGGTCGATGTGGCACGGCGGCGACTTCTCCGAAGTGACGTCCGGCGGCGAAACCGTCTGGCATTACGAGGATGAAGCGCACCATCACGATGCGCAGTGGCTGCCGAACGGGCACCTGCTGTACGCGGCGTGTGCGCCGGTGCCCGCCGGCTTTGCCGCGCGCGTGCCGGGCGGTGCTGCGCACGCGCCGGACGAGCGCATGTTCGGCGACGTGATCCGCGAAGTCGACCGCGGCGGCCGGCTCGTCTGGGAATGGAAGGCCTGGGAGCACCTCGATCCGGCCGCCTTCCCGATCCACCCCGGCTTCGGCCGCTATCACTGGCCGCTCGTCAACGGCCTCGGGGCGATGCGGGACGGCCGCGTGCTGATGAGCCTGCGCACGACCAGCGGCATCATCGCGGTCGACCGCACGAGCGGCGCGCCGACGCTGCACATTCCGGCGTCGGTCGTCTCGCACCAGCATGCGCCGGTCGAACTCGCGAATGGCAACATCCTGACCCTCGACAACGGCAACTTCCGCGCCGGCCAGCACGTCGCATTCTCGCGAGTGGTCGAAGTCGATCCGGCAACGAACGCGGTGGTCTGGTCGTACGCCGATCCGGTCGTCAACCTGTTCTACACGCCGTTCATGGGCAACGCCCAGCGGCTCGCGAACGGCAACACCCACGTCACTGAATCCGCAACGGGCCGGCTGTTCGAGGTCACGCCCGCGGGCGAAGTCGTGTGGGAATACGTGATCCCCTGGTTCGCCGAATATCCCGACGCCGCGGCCAGGAAGACCGGCCCCGGCCTGCTCAACAGCGTATTTCAGACCTTCCGCTACGCGCGGGAACAGCTGCCCTTTCTCGGCCAGGCATGACCGCGCGCGAGATTTGCCACATACAGCGCTCAGGCGCCAGGAGCTTTCGTCGATGACCCGCACGCCCTTCCGCCGCACCGCGCTGGCCGCCCTCCTCGGCGCGCTCACCGCAGCCGCCCTGCCCGCCGCCGCCGCCGATGCCAGGCCCGTCCGCATCCTCACCAACTGGTTCGCCCAGCCCGACCAGGCCGGCTACTGGCAGGCGCAGCGGGACAAGCTCGGCGCCTCCGCCGGCGTGACGATCAGCGTGCTGCAGGGCGGGCCGAAGATCCAGACGATCCCGCAGGTGGCGTCGGGACAGGCCGAGTTCGGCATCGGCAACGCCGACGACATCCTGCTCGCCCGGCTGCGCGGCGCGCCGGTGAAGGCGGTGTTCGCGCATCTGGACTACGTGCCGTACGACCTCGTCTACCACGCCGATCCGGCCGTCAAGTCGATCACCGACTTGCAGGGCCGCGCCTTCGCGGTCAGCCTCGGCAACGCCTACTGGGAGTGGACCAAGAAGCAGTTCAAGCTGCAGAACACGCGCGAGATCCCGGTGAGCGGCGACCTTTCGCTGTTCCGCAACGACCCGAAGATGGTGCAGCAGGGTTACTCGCTCTACCTGCCGGCACGCATGAAGGCGGCCGGCATCGAGGTGCAGCAGATCAAGATTCCGGCGCTCGGCTACCGGCCGTACAACGTGCTCTTCACCACCGACGAGATGATTGCGAAGAACCCGGCGCTGGTGAAAGCGACGCTCGCCGCGGTGCAGCAGGGCTGGGGCAACTACGTGAAGAACCCGTCGGGCCTGAAGCCGATGCTGACCGAAATGAACAAGCAGATCTCGCCCGATGTCTACGACGCGGCGAACAAGGAAATGATCGAATCGATGATCGCGCACGACCTCGGCAAGATCGGCTGCATGAGCGATGCGCGATGGAAGGAACTCGCCGACCAGCTGAAATCGGTCGCCTTTCTGCCGGCCGGCTTCGACCCGAAGCAGGCCTACGACCGCACGCTGGTGCCGGGGTGCTGAGATGAGCGGTCCGGTGACTACGGCTACGGTGCCGACCGCGGCGGCCGCATCGACCGGCGCCGGCAAAGGCGCAGCAGTTTCGCTCCAAGGCGTCTCAAAGACCTATGCGAACGGCCTCCTCGCGCTCGACCGCACCGATGCCGAGATCGGCGCCGGCGCGTTCGTTTCGATCGTCGGGCCCTCGGGCTGCGGCAAGTCGACGCTCCTCCGGATCGTCGCCGGGCTCGTCTCGGCGAGCACCGGAACCTGCGAGCGGCCGGCCGGCATCGGCACCGGCTTCGTTTTCCAGGAGGCTTCGCTGCTGCCTTGGCGCAAGGTGCTGGGTAACGCAGAACTGCTGATGGAGCTCGAAGGCCGGCCACGCGCCGAGCGCACGGCGCGGGCCCACGAGGCTTTGGCACTGGTCGGGCTCGCCGGCTTCGAGGCGAGCTACCCGCACGAGCTCTCCGGCGGCATGCGCATGCGGCTCTCGCTGGCGCGGGCGCTCGCGCTCCGGCCGGCGCTGCTGCTGCTCGACGAGCCCCTCGCCGCGGTCGACGAGCTGACCCGCGACGTGCTGCAGGAGGAGCTCGCGTCGCTCTGGCAGCAGTCGGGCTTCACCGCAATGATGGTGACGCACAACGTCCACGAAGCGGTTTTCCTCTCGACGCAGGTGCTGGTGATGTCCGCGCGGCCGGGCCGCATCGTCGACACCATCGAGGTGCCCTTTCCGTTTCCGCGGGCGCCCGAACTGCGGTCGGGCGCCGCCTTCGCACGGCTGACCGGCGAGGTCAGCGCTGCGTTGCGGCGCAAGCCTGCGACAGGGTCGAAGCCGTGAGCGGCGCCGTCGAGCGCTCGCCCGCGCGCCGGGCCGTCGTGAACGCCGCGCCCGTGGTGCTGGTCGCCGTGCTCGCGCTCGCCGCCTGGTGGCTCGCGTCGGTCACCGTCTATGCTGGCAAGGGCTACCTCGTCCCAGCGCCGCAGCAGGTCGGTGCTGCGGTGCTCGAGAACGCCGGCGTGCTCGCGCTCGCCTCGCTCGCGACCCTGGAGGAAGCGACGCTCGGCTACCTGCTCGCCATCGTCCTCGGCATCGTCGTCGCGGCGCTGCTCAGCCAGTCACGGCTGCTCGAGCGCAGCATTTATCCATACGCGGTCTTGCTGCAGACGGTGCCGGTGGTGGCGGTCGCGCCGCTGATCGTGCTCTGGTTCGGCTACAACGAACTCTCCGTGGTCGTGATCAGCTTCATCATGGCGCTGTTCCCGATCATCAACAACACGCTGCTCGGGCTGCAGTCGACGCCCGTCTCGCTGGTCGAGCTCTTCAGGCTGCACAACCGGAGCCGGCTGGTCGCATTCTGGAAGTTGCGCCTGCCGGGCGCCTTGCCGAGCATCTTCGCCGGGCTGCGCATCTCGGCCGGGCTCTCGGTGATCGGTGCCATCGTCGGCGAATTCATCATCGGCTCGGGCAACGCGCAGGGCGGCCTCGGCGTGCAGATCGTATTCGCGCAAGGGCGGATGTACACCGCGCTGCTGTTCGCCGAGGTGATCGCCGCGACGCTCCTCGGCTTCGCGTTCTTCCTGATCGTCAGCGGGATTGGCCGGCAGCTGCTGCGCCACTGGCACGAATCGGCGCGGCCCACATAGCCCACGGTTGGAGTCCTCAGGCGGCCTTCTTGACTGCCCGCCCGGTCACGACCGTCGGGTAGCGATCGTCGACGTGCTCCAGTTCGGCAAGCGTCAAATCCTCCCAGGCGAGGCCCTGGAGAAAAGCGGTCGCCGCGAGCACGT
>CAXSGM010000041.1:0-24733 GCA_964236915.1 uncultured Rhizobacter sp. | reverse complement strand
CCGACGGCCGCCGCGGCGCGCGCCGTGCTGCGCCCCCAACGGCCGCTCGAGCATGCGCACACCGACGCGGCCCGGCACAAGGCGCCGACCGGCCTCGGCCTGGACTCGGTCGACGTGCGCCGGCGCATGGCCGATCGCCTGGGCGACGCCGGCATCGCCGGCCCGCGCCTCGTCGCCGCGATCGCCGCGGTGCCGCGGCACCATTTCGTCGACGCCGCGCTCGTCACCCAGGCCTATGAAGACACGAGCCTGCCGATCGGTCACGGTCAGACGATTTCGAAGCCCTCGGTCGTGGCCCGCATGCTCGAACTGGCGCTCGACGGCGAATCGGCGCGCCGCAGCGGCTCGCTCGGCCGGGTGCTGGAAATCGGCACCGGCTGCGGCTACCAGGCGGCGCTGCTCGCGCTGCTCGCCCGGCAGGTGCTGTCGATCGAGCGGCTGCGGCCGCTGCACGACAAGGCGCGCGCGCTCCTCGCGCCGTTGCGTCTGACCAACCTGCGGCTGCTGCACGCTGACGGCATGCTCGGCCACGCCCCGGGGGCGCCGTACGACTGCATCGTCGCGGCCGCCGGCGGCGACGAACTGCCGCAGGCCTGGCTCGACCAGCTGGCGGTCGGCGGGCGCATCGTCGCGCCCTTGCGGCAGGCCGGTTCAGGCCGCCAGGCGCTGGTCGTGGTCGACCGTCGCGAGCAGGGCTTCGAGCGGCGCCTGCATGAAAGCGTGCATTTCGTCCCCCTAAAATCCGGTGTTTCCGCAGCATGATCCGATCCTCCAAGACCGCTTCGATGTCGAGACCCTGGAAGGCCGCCGCCGCCTGGCTGATCGTGGTCGGCGCCATGGCCGGCGCGTTGGCAGGTTGTGCCAACAAGCCGCACCGGGCACCGGTCGAGGAGCGCACGCCGGTTCCGTATACGCCGGCGGCCGACGCTGCCAGTGTCCCGGCTGCGAGCAGCGACGCCGTCAAGCTGCTGCCCGGCGCCGAGAACGCCGGCAAGCCCGGCTACTACACGGTCAAGCCGGGCGACACGTTGATCCGCATCGGCCTCGACAACGGCCAGAACTGGCGTGATCTGGTGCGCTGGAATGGCCTCGACAACCCGAATGTGATCGAGGTGGGGCAGGTGGTGCGGGTCGTGCCGCCCGGTGTCGACCCGGGCGCGGCCGCGAGCCGGCCGGTGACGACCGCGCGCATCGAGACGCGACCGCTCGACTCGCATCCGGCCGGGAGTGCGCCGCCGCCGGTCCAGGCCGCCTCGGCCCCGGCAAGCGCGGTTGGCAGTGCAAGCGCGGGGGCGGGGACGGCAGTGGCGACGATCTCGCCGAGCACCGCGTCGGCGGCCGTGTCCCCGTCTGCGTCATCGGCGCCGGCGCCCGCGGCCGTCGCGGGCGGCGACGACGACGTGAAATGGAGCTGGCCCGCCGCCGGGCCGCTGGTCGGCTCGTTCGACGAGTCCAAGGTCAAGGGCCTCGACGTGGGCGGCAAGGCGGGCGACCCGGTCTACGCCGCCGCGGACGGTCGCGTGGTGTACGTCGGTTCGGCGCTGCGGGGTTACGGCAACCTGATCATCCTGAAACACAATCAGACCTACCTGACGGCCTACGCGCACAACCAGACCCTGCTGGTAAAGGACGACCAGGTGGTGCGGCGCGGCCAGAAGATCGCCGAGATGGGATCGAGCGACAGCGACAGCGTCAAGCTGCACTTCGAGATCAGGAAGCAGGGCAAACCGATCGACCCGGCGCGGCTGCTGCCGCCGCGCTGAGGCGGCTTCGCCACCACCGCTTGCCGCCGTAAGCCGAGCTCGGCTTTCACACCGGCCGTGCGCACGCACCACGATGTCCGACACATTCCTGACCCGAGCGTTCGACGCCGCCGACGAGCCGGGCGTGATCGCCCTGTGGACGGCTTGCGGCCTGACCCGCCCGTGGAACGATCCGCGCAACGACATCGCCCGAAAGCTCCAGGTGCAACCGGAGCTGTTTCGCGTCGGTCTTGAGAACGGCGGGTTGATCGCCACCGCGATGGCAGGCTTCGACGGCCACCGCGGCTGGATCAACTACCTCGCGGTCCACCCGACGCACCGCCGTCACGGGCTGGCGCGGAGGCTGTTGCGCGAGGCCGAAGATGCGCTGCGCCGGCTCGGTTGCCCGAAGGTCAACCTGCAGATCCGCACGACGAACGTCGAGGCGATAGCCTTTTATCGCCAGGTCGGCTACTTACCCGACGAAGCCGTGAGCTACGGCAAGCGGCTGATCGACGATCTGCCCCCCGACCCGTCGACCGCGCCATGACGAACCGCCCGACGGCCGGCGACCCGACGGCCAACGCGCCGCGGCCCGACGCCCCTACCGCTGGCTGCTCCCTCGGCGCGCCGCCGGCGGCTCAGCGCGGCGAATCGATGATCGACCTGCGGCTCGGTGATTGGCACGAACTCGGCGGCGTGATCCAGCCACTGCGAATCGAGGTGTTCGTCGACGAGCAGAAAGTGCCTCTCGACCTCGAGATCGATCCGCAGGACCCCGAGCACCTGCACGCGGTCGCGGTCGATCGCTTCGGGCGGGCGCTCGCGACCGGCCGGCTGATGCGCGGCGCGCCCGGCGTCGCCCGCATCGGCCGCATGGCAACCGCGGCCTCGATGCGCAGCCGCGGCCTTGGCCGAACCGTGCTCGACGCGCTGATCGAAAGCGCAGCGCAGCGCGGCGATCACGAGGTCCGGCTGCACGCGCAAATCGCCGCACGCGGGTTCTACGAGCGCGCCGGGTTCGTCGAGGAAGGCGAGCCGTTCGACGATGCCGGCATCGCGCATATCGAGATGGTCAAGCGGCTTTGAGCCGGCGCGGCAGTCGCGATCGCGACGGCTCATCGGCCAACCTTCGACGGCCGGCATCAGGACGGTTCCGATGTGCGCATGGTCCATGCCGCCCGTGGCGTGGACACGCGCCGCGCGCATCGTGCCAGGGGGCTTTATCTTTCACGCCCCAGGTCAAGACTGAACGACGAGTCCGATTGTCGCGAACGTGAACGCGACGGCTCCCATTGCAGTGCGCAGCCAATGAAAGCGAAGCCACCGGTCGCGCACCGCCACCCATGTGGAAGGCGCCGCGCCAGCCTGCCAGGACTGAACCTCTTTGTTCATCGGTACGTTCACCGCCAGGGTGATCGCCAGGACGACCGCCTCGAAGGCCGCGGCAACGCCGAACAAGATTCTTCGCGCCCCTGCGCTCAGGAAAATCATCGCGATCAGGCCAGCGAGTGGAACGATAAGGGCAGGTGGCATCGTCTTCGTGAACAGCGTGTTTTCAGCTTGAAACCGCAAGGTCCAGCTGGTTTCAGGCAAGCTCCGGACCGCCTGGTCCGCCAACCCGATCGCGACCATCTGCCCCGCGATCAGACCACTGAAGACGACCGCAGCTATTGCGATGGCGACTTGCCAAGTGTTCATCTTGACCTCACCCTTTTTGATATTCGGCAATGTACCCCGATGCTCCCGGGCCATTGATCCCAACGAGATGACCGTTCCTCGGAGCTTCAACCTACCGATGCGCCGGCCTGAGCCGGTCGGGCCGCCGCGGCCTGCCCGAGCGCGTCGCAGTCTGCGGGCGGCGGCCGCCGCCCGCGCGATCAGGCGCTCGGCGGCAATTCGTAGGGCAGGGTGCCGCCGCGTAGCGCCGGACCGTCGACCGCTCCCAGGCGCAACCCGCCGTGTTCGCGCGCGGCGAGCTTGACCTCGACAAGGGCGACCGAGCCGCTCCCGGATTCGGCCGGCGCGGCGTTGACGACCATCCCGGCGGGCTGCGTCGGGTCGGCGGCGTCGAATACCTCGGCGCCGGGGGTGGCGGCGGCGTCGCACTCATAGACGAACATCCGGCGCTTGAGCGTCCCGCGGTACTGACTGCGGGCGACGATCTCCTGGCCGGGGTAGCAACCCTTTTGGAAGTCGACGCCGCCGACCGCCTCGAAGTTGATCATCTGCGGCACGAACCGGTCGGCGGTCGCCGCTTCGATCCGTGCGATGCCCGACCGCACCTCGAGCCGTTGCCAGACGTCGGGGGCAAGCGACGGCGCTGGGCCAAGGTTCGGGACGTCGTCGAGGTCGACGCTGCCAGCCGTGACGATGATGCAGCGCGCGATCCCGTCGACGTCCGGGAGGCGAAGGACGCTCGGGATGCCGCCGACGGCAAATTTGCGCTCCCAGGGCGCCAGCCCTTCGGCGGCGGCCAGCGCCGTCGTGCCCACGGCGCCGTGCAGTCGGACCTCATCGGCCGCATCGGTCAGCCGGCACTTGGCGCGCAGCACGAACATCGAAAGCCGCTTCAGCGTGGCCGCGGCGACGCTCGTCGCACACGCCAGCACGAACTCGTCTTCGGCCGGCCGCCAGACCAGGAAGCTCGCCTGCAGCCGGCCCTTCGCGGAGCAGAAACCGGCGAGCCGGAGCGAGCGCTCGTCCATCGCCAGGACGTCGTTCGTCAGCTGACCCTGCAAAAAGCTCGCAGCGTCGGCGCCGCGGGCCCGCAGCGCCTGCCACTCGGGGAGCGCGACGCGGCCTTCGATCGGGGGCGGTGGCATCGGCTCATTATCATGTGCCGATGTCGATGGTCGTCTTGCGTCCGCTGTCTGCGCCCGCGCTGGCGGGCCCCGGCGGGCGCCCGCTCGGGGGGGCCGACGATCGGGCTCGCACGGCGGCATGAAGCGCCGGCTACTCGCCGCCTTGCTCGGGTTGCTGGTCGCCGCCGGGCTCACGGCCGGCGCGGCGGTCTGGTGGGTCGCCCAGCCGCTGGCGCTGAAGTCCGACCCGGTGGAGCTCTCGATCGAGCCGGGTACCACGCCGCGCCAGATCGCCGAGGCGTGGGTCGCGGCGGGTGTCCAGACGCACCCCGCCTGGCTCTACGCGTGGTTTCGCTGGTCGGGCCGCTCGAAGCAGATCCGGGCCGGCAGCTACGAGGTCGCGGCCGGCGTCACGCCGCGGCGGCTCCTTGAAAAAATGGTGCGAGGCGACGAAACGCTCGGCGCCGTGCGGCTGATCGACGGCTGGACCTTCCGCCAGTTCCGCGCCGAACTTGCGAAGGCCGAGGGGCTGCAGCCGACGACCGCGTCGCTGACCGATGCGCAGATCATGGCCGCGCTCGGTGCGTCGGGCGTCTCGCCGGAAGGGCGTTTTCATCCCGACACCTACGCGTACAGCAAGGGCAGCGCCGACCTCGCGGTGCTGCGCCGCGCCTACCGCGCGATGCAGTCCCGGCTCGAGGCCGCCTGGCGCGAGCGCCCGCCCGACACGCCCTTGCGAAGCCCCGACGAAGCGCTGGTGCTGGCGTCGATCGTCGAAAAGGAGACCGGCGTCGCGAGCGAGCGCGGGCGCGTGGCCTCGGTGTTCACGAATCGGCTCCGTCTCGGCATGCCGCTGCAGACCGACCCGACCGTGATCTTCGGCCTCGGCACGACGTTCGACGGCAACCTCCGCAAGCGCGATCTGCTGGCTGACACGCCCTACAACACCTATACCCGCACTGGCCTGCCGCCAACGCCGATCGCGATGCCTGGCAACGCGGCGCTGCGCGCGGCGGTCCGGCCGGACGTGGGCAAGGATCTCTACTTCGTGGCGCGCGGCGACGGCAGCAGCACATTCAGCGAAACGCTGGTCGACCACAATCGGGCGGTGAACCAGTACCAGAGACGCAAATGACGGGGAGGGCGGCGGTCGAAGGGTTGCCCGGCGCCGTGCCGGCGGCCTTCGGCGCGATCCCGAGCGGTCCGCCACGCGGCCGGTTCGTCACGTTCGAGGGCATCGACGGTGCCGGCAAATCGACGCACCTCGAGGCGCTCGCCGCGCGCTGGCGGGCGGCGGGGGCGGCCGTCGTCTGCACGCGCGAGCCCGGCGGCACGCCGCTCGCCGAGCACATCCGCGAGATCTTCCTGCACGAGTCGACCGACGTGCTGACCGAGGCGCTGCTCGCGTTCGCAGCGCGTCGCGACCACGTGCTGAAGGTGATCCTGCCGGCCCTCGACGCGGGCAAAAGCGTCGTCTCCGACCGCTTCAGCGACGCGACCTTCGCCTACCAGGGCGGCGGCGGTGGCGCCGATCCGGACATGCTGCGCTGGCTCGAGCACTGGGTGCACGGCGCGTTGCAACCCGACCTGACGATCTGGTTCGACCTGCCGCCCGAACTCGCCGCCCGGCGCCGCGCCGCGGCGCGCGCCGCCGATCGCTTCGAGGCCCGCGAGCTGGCGTATTTCGAGCGTGTGCGAGCGGTCTACGCCGAGCGTGCGGCGGCGGCGCCGGAACGCTTCGTCCGGATCGATGCTGCCCTCGATCGGGCGGCGGTCGGGCGGGAAATCGACGCCGCCCTGGCCGAGCGGCGATGGTAGGGACTGGCGGATCACGCGCCGGAGGTGGGCGGCCGGGGGCGGGAAGGGCGCCGGCGGAGCGGTTGGGCGGCGGGGGCGCCGCCGAACGCACCGACGAACGCACATCGTCCGCGCGGGGCACCACGGCGGTTCCCGAGCTCCCGGGCGGCGTGATCGGCGCCGACGGGCGCTTGTCGATGCCGTGGCTTGCGCCCCTGGTGCAGCGCGGCATCGCGCCGCCCGCAGCGCACGCCTTGCTGTTGCACGGTCCCGAGGGCGTCGGCCAATTTGCCCTGGCGATCGCGCTCGCCCAGGCCGGTTTGTGCGAGAGCGCCGAAGCTCACGGGCCGCCCGACGCCCGGCCGTGCGGTCGCTGCGCCGCCTGCCGGCTGGTGCAGGCCCGCTCGCATCCCGACCTCCGCGTCATCGTTCCCGAGGCGCTCGGCGAGGCGCTCGGTTGGGCCGATGAAAGCGAAGCCGCGGTTGAACGCGCCGGCAAGGCCAAACCCAGCCGCGACATCAAAGTCGAGGCGGTGCGGACGGCCATCGCCTTCTCCCAGACGACCTCGGCGCGCGGCCGTGGCAAGGCAGTGGTGCTGCATCCTGCCGAACGGATGAACGGCATCGCGGCCAACGCGTTGCTGAAGACGCTCGAGGAACCGCCGGGCGACGTCCGCTTCATCCTGGTCACGTCGGCGCCGCAACAGCTGCTGCCGACCGTGCGCAGCCGCTGCCGGAGCCTCGCGCTCGGCCTGCCGCCGCAGGGTCAGGCGGTCGCGTGGCTGGCGGAGCGGAGCGTCGACGACCCCGCCGCGCTGCTCGAAGCGAGCGGCGGCCAACCCGAAGCGGCGCTGGCGCTCGCCGCCGACGGCATCGACGCCGCGACATGGCGGCGGCTGCCGGCGGCGGTCGCTGGCGGCGACGCCACGGCGTTGAGCGCCTGGCCGTTGCCGCGGGCGATCGATGCGTTGCAGAAGCTTTGCCACGACCTGGCATGCGTTGCGGCCGGCGGCGCACCGCGGTACTTCCCCGCTGCCGCGCTGCCCGCCGCCGACCCGGCCGGCGTCCAGGCCTGGAACGCGGCCCTGATGCGAGCTGCCCGGCACGCCGACCACCCGTGGAACGCCGGCTTGATGATCGAGTCGCTGGTGTCGCAGGGCCGGCAGGCGGTCGCCGCGACCGGATCGAACGGTCATCGCGCCGGTCACGATCGATTTGCTGGCGCTAAACTGGTGCAATGAGCGATTCCGCATCGAGAACCGTTCCTGCCGCGCTCGGCCCGGCGTTGGGACCAGCGTCGCGCCCGAGCGTGATCCAGCTCGTGTTTCGCGAGAAGGGTGCGCTGTATGCGGCCTACATGCCGGTGTTCGCGGAAGGTGGGCTTTTCGTGCCCACCCTTCGCGACTACAAGCTGGGCGACGACATCTACCTGCTGCTTTCGCTGCCGGAGGATCCGCAGCGCTACCCGGTGGCCGGCAAGGTCGGCTGGGTCACGCCCGCGAACGCCTCGGGCGGCCGCACGCAGGGGGTCGGCGTGCGGTTTCCGAACGACGAGAAAACACGCGGCCTGCGGGTCAAGATCGAAGAGGTGCTCGGAACCATGATCTCGTCGTCGAAGCCGACGCAGACGATCTGACGTTCGTCGAGCCGGCTCGTGGGCCGCGGGTCGGTGTCGAGCGTCGACCCGCTCGGCGCCGCATCTTTCGGCACCGCGGCGGCCGTACGCACCGATCAACGCCCTCCAGAACTGCGACTCGGGTCACCGCATGTTCGTCGATTCGCACTGCCATCTGAGTTCGCCGGAACTGCTGGGCCGCCTGCCCGAGCTGCGCTCGGCGATGCGGGAGGCGCAGGTCGACCGTGCGCTCTGCATCTGCACGACGCTCGAGGATTTCGACACCGTGCACCGGCTCGCGCTCGAGGACACCGAACTCTGGTGCACCGTCGGCGTCCATCCGGACGAGGAGGGCGTGCGCGAGCCGGCGTTCGACGAGCTGGTCGCGCTGGCCGGCCGGCCGCGGGTGGTCGCGATCGGCGAGACGGGGCTCGACTACTACCGGCTCGAAGGGCGAAGCGTCGCGGCGATGGAATGGCAACGCGAACGGTTTCGGGTGCACATCCGGGCCGCCGCGCGAACCGGGTTGCCGCTCGTCGTGCACACGCGGGCCGCGGCCGACGACACGCTGGCGATCTTGCGCAAGGAGGGCGCAGCGAACGGCGTGTTCCATTGCTTCACCGAGACGGCAGAGGTGGCGCGTGCGGCGCTCGACCTCGGTTTTCATATCTCGTTCTCAGGCATTCTCACCTTCAAGAACGCCGTGGCCTTGCGGGAGGTGGCCGGCTTCGTGCCGCTCGACCGCTGCCTGATCGAGACCGACAGCCCCTACCTCGCTCCGGTGCCGTACCGCGGCAAGACCAACATGCCGGCGTACGTGCCCTTCGTCGCCCGGCAGCTCGCCGAGTCGAAGGGCCTGACGGTCGCGGAGGTCGCGGCCGCAACTACCCACAATTTCGAGCGGCTTTTCGACATTGCGCCGCTCGCTCCTTCGCATCGGCTCCCATGACAAATCGCTCGCTTCCACGCTCTTTTTCGTTTGCTCGTCGCCTTGTCGCCGCCACGTTCCTGGCCGTCGCGGTTGGGGCCGGCGCGGCCACGCCCACCGAACAGGCCGACGACTTCATCATCGCCACCCGCAACGACAACCTCGGCACGATGAACCGGCTGCTCGATGGCGGGCTCGACCCCAACGTGCGCAACGGCAAGGGCCAGACGGGGCTCACGGTCGCGATGCAGGAAGGCGCGGCACGCGCCGCCAAGCTGTTGCTCGCACGGCCGGGTACCGACATCAACGCCGTGAACGCCGCCGGCGAATCGCCGCTGATGATGGCGGCGCTGCGCGGCGATATCCCCGCCGCGCGGCTGCTTCTCGAGCGCGGCGCGCGCGTCAACCAGCCGGGCTGGACAGCGCTGCATTACGCAGCCAGCGGCCCGGAGCCGAAGCTCGTGCAGCTGCTGCTCGAGCGCGGTGCCGACATCGATGCGCCTTCCCCGAACGGCACAACGCCACTGATGATGGCGGCGCAATACGGTCCCGAGGACAGCGTGCAGCTGCTGCTCGACCGTGGCGCCGACCCGAAGCGCCGCAACGAGCGCGAGCAGCAGGCACTCGACTTCGCGCGGCGCTCGGGCCGCGAGCCGGTGATTCGACGCGTCGAGGCGGCCGGCCACTGAATCCGGCGGCGTTTGCGACGCGCGCCGCGCGCTGCGCCGCTTTCGCGACGCTCGTCACGTTCGATGCGTCCGCCGACACCGTTTGTCAGGCAGTTGCCGACAGCCGCTTTGTCGCCGGCTCCAATGGGTCGGAAGCGAGTCGATCTCTACAGTTCTTTGCATGCCAACCACACCGAGGCTTGCGATGAACACCATCCCGATCGAATCCAATCCCTTCGCTCTGTTGCTCGACGCGGAGGCCGTGATGGCACGCGTCGCCGCCTCCGAGCGCCTGGCCATGCTGACCCGGCGCGTGTGCCGACCGCTCGACAAGCCGCTGCTCGGCAGCGATCCCGTGAGCACGGAGAGCGAAGAGGAATTTACCGAGCGGTTCGCCGAGTCTGAGGATTGAGACCTCGAGTGGCCCGACGGTTGTGATCATCGTCAATGATCGACAATGTATATTATGTAAACCGACTGACTTTGACGATGCCGCGTGAAAGCCCGTAGGCACCGCGAAGTTCTTTCGGATGACCAGAAGCGCCGTTGGTGAGCGCATCGGCCGATGCGTCCTCCCTCGCCGGCATTCCAGCGCAAGCCTCCCGATCGTCAACAGTCGACGAGAAAAAGCGGCAATGCGACGATGAATTTGCTTCCGTGGCCAACTCCAGCGCTGTGCGCGACCACGGTACCGCCATGCGCCTCGACCAGCTCCTGGACCACCGTCAGCCCGATACCCAACCCCGAACCGTTGAAACTGATGGCGCGCGGGTCCTGCACGAACGGCTCGAACACGTGCGAGAGGGTTTCGGCAGCAATGCCGATACCGTTGTCGGATACGGTCACGGTCAACAGCTTGTCGGCCGCTTCGATCGAGAGACGGATCTCACCGCCCTCCGGCGTGTACTTGGATGCGTTGTCGAGCAGGTTGCTAAAAACCTGCGTCAAGCGCAACGGATCACCATGAAGCTGCATTGCGCTGGAGGGCACTCGGACGATGAGGGCTTGCATCCGGCTATCCATCGCTGGCCTGATGACCTCGATGGCCGCATCGACGATGTCGACGATGTCGATTTGTCGAGGGGTGATGCTCAGTTTTCCGTTTCGCACGCGCGACTCGTCGACCAGGTCTTCTACTAACCGCGTGAGATGAGCGACCTTTCCCTCGATCAGCGCCTGCATTTGAGGTGATGGTTTCCCCTCAGCGCCGCCGATCAGCGCCACCGCGCTGCGTATGGGTCCCAGTGGATAAAGCAGCTCGTGCGCAACATGTGCCATCAATTGAGTTTGCCGTGCGTGAGCCTGTTGAGCAGCGGCCTGGAGGTCTCGCGCATTTAGCGCAGCCAAAACCAACTGCTCATTGGCCACGCGCAGCAGTCCATTCAATCGCTCGTACTCGGCCAACGCGAGTTCGACACGGGTGAACGGAGCGCTCATCGAAGCCAAGGCACGTGGATTCACGTGCCGTACCGCTTCGAATCCCTTCTCATGAAAAACGACACTTCGGCGATCGTCACGCTTGGCGCGGTACATCGCGCTGTCTGCACGATCCAACAGGATTGAGGCATCTTCACCGTCGCCGGGATAGAGGCTGACGCCGATGCTCGCCGTCAAGCGCAGCACGTGGTCGTCCATGCACATCGGCACTGCCAGAGCGGAAATCAACTTGTCGGCGACCAACGCCGCATCGGCCGCGTGGACGACCTCCGCGAGCAGGACCACGAATTCGTCTCCGCCGAGGCGACTGACCGTATCGCCTTCGCGAACGGCGCCAGCCAGGCGCTCTGCCATCTGTCGAAGGACCCGGTCACCCACGGCGTGGCCGAGCGTGTCGTTGATCTGCTTGAAGTTGTTGAGGTCGAGGAACAGTAAGGCCAGTTGCTTCCCGCGCCGCTTCGCGTTGGGGATGGCATTCGCCAGGCGGTCGTGCAGTACCAGACGATTGGGCAGCCCGGTGAGGGCATCGAGCCGGGCCGTATGCACCACTTGTTCGAGCGCCTGAGCCGCTGTATCGGCATCCGTTTGGGAACGCATTGCCGCGAGCACCAGCCGCTCGTTGGCCTCGACAATCTGAACGGCCTGAAGGCTGCCGAGCCGGCTTTCTGCGTTCGCCACGTCCTGGTTCAGTCCCGAAAGGCGGCTGCGGGCCTCCGCCACCCGTGCCTCCAGTTGAGCGAGCTCACGGACGGCATTCGCCGCAAAACTGGAGCTTGGGTCGGCGGCGTTGTTCACAGGGAAGTCTGCGTCCAGGGCGGGTGGAGAGTCAACGCGCGGCACGTGGCGGCCGAATCGTGATCACCGTCCCGTTCGCTTCAGCTGATTCAACGCTGATCGTTCCTTCATGTCCAGGCACGATTCTCGCCCTCGTCCCGCGTGTACTTTGCGGCGTTGGTAAGAAGATTTTCGACCACCTGAGTGACCCGGATACCGTCGCCTTCGACCCATGCCATGCCGATCTAAGGGGACGCTCGCCGTGGAAACGGTGGTATTTTCACCGCGTCTCCACCGCGCGGCCGAGCACCGCGCTGACGTCCATTCGGCTTGAAGCGAACTGCATGGCACCGCGCGAAGTCCATGCCCAGCATCGCCTATGCGGCGTGCTCGTCGCCTTTTTTCGTCGGGCGGCCGCCGAGAAGGCCCTCCTGATCCGGAAGGGTCTCACCCACATGAATGCCCTGGGCATCGATTCTGTATTCCCGAAGCTCGTCGGAATGACCGCTCGA
Source organism: uncultured Rhizobacter sp. (assembly GCA_964236915.1). Lineage (GTDB taxonomy): Bacteria > Pseudomonadota > Gammaproteobacteria > Burkholderiales > Burkholderiaceae_C > LMDS01. Next base: position 12,456 of record CAXSGM010000041.1, on the reverse strand, counting down.
GCGCACCTTCACCACCCCCATCACCCGCCGGAGCCGGCTGGCGACCTCGATGTAGCGCTGGACGATGATCGCGTCGGTCAAGAAGGCGGTGCCGTAGGGGCTGAACCGCAGGTCGGTGTACCGGTCCTCCAACTCCGACGTCATCAGGACGCTCACGCCAGCTTCCGCGAAAGCCGTCACCATGCGGAAAAGCGATTCTCTGAAATCTTCCCGGAACGTCGGCGCCAGTGCGAGCTCGAAGCCGGAGAGCGAGTCGATGACGACCCGGGTCGCTTTTATGCGCTGGATTTCCGTGGTCAGGAGCCTGAGCGTCTCGTCGATCGAGAGATCGGCGGCACGGCTGTCGACCAGGCCGACGCTGCCTTGGGCCACAAGCGCCGCGACAATGGGGTTGCGCAGCTTCGAGGGCCGCTGCTCGAACGAGGCGTAGACACCGGTCTCGCCAGCGCGCGCGCCCGCGGCGAGGAACGCCGCAGCCAGGATGCTCTTGCCGGAGCCTGAAGGTCCGGCGATGAGGATCGAGTAGCCGGGTGGAAGGCCACCGCCGAGCATTTCATCGATGCCGGCGATGCCCATCGACAGTCGAGGGCCGCTCGGCAAGGAGTGGGTGGCGTCGCGTGCGGTGGCCGATCTGACGGCGGGGGCAAACACCTCGACGCCGGCGTCACTGATGCGGAATGTGTGCAAACCCGGCGTGGTCGCCTGGCCCCGCATCTTCTTGATTTCCATCTTGCGCACCATCGAATTTCGCTCGACGCTTTGGCGCAGCCAGATGAGGCCGTCGGACACCGTCATCACCGGGTTGGCGTCGATTTCGGTCGCGTATTCGCCGATCATGAACGTCGTCGCCTGCCAAGCCGTCATGAGCAGGCCAAGCTCCTGCATGAACAACTGCTGGGCATTTTCGGAAGTCCCTTGCACGGCGCTTGCTCTCATCACCGAGCGAAACGAGTCAACAAAGACCAACGCTGGGCTGAGGCGCTCGACCTCAGCAACGATGCGGCGCAGCACCTGTTCCAGGTCACCGGCGGTGGCGTCCTGAGAGACGTTGACGAAGTACACCGACTGACCGACCGCGTCGGCGTCGAAGAATGCGAATTGCTGCTGATAGCGCAGCATCTTCAGGGGCGGTTCGCCCATCACCGTCAGGTAGAGGGCAGGACGCGCCGGCGTCGCCAGCGAGAACATGATCTGATGGGCAAGGGTGGTCTTGCCGCAGCCCGGCGGGCCACCGATCAGGTTGAACGAATACTCGGGCAGTCCGCCGCCGAGGATCTCGTCGAGGCCCGGCACGCCGGTGGACAGGCGATGGATGCTCACTTTCGTGGTCATGGCGATGTCCATTGAAATGAGAGCTTCTTCAAAAAGGTTGCCCCATGAAACCGAGCAGCTTCTGGGTGAGGGACGGGCCGATAAGACTACTCAACAGCCCGTAGAAGGTTTGCAGGAGTTCGCCGCCCGCGAGGGCGGCGTCGTTGCTTCCCTGCTGCGCGAGCACCGCCGTCAGCACGGTCAAATCGACAATGGATGGCGTGCCGTCATCCAGGCCGGCAAGCCAGGAATGGGTGCGGCTCGTCAGCAGAAGGCTCCGTCTGTAGAGGCCAGCCACGCCCTGCGGGCCGATGATCGGAACCAACGACTCTTCCACGTGACGCCAGGTGGCAGCCACCGAACCGGCAATTTGGGTTGCGGTTGCGCCGCTGCGAACCTGGTGCTGTAGGGCCGCGGTTATCGACGGCGCCTCTCGACTGTCCATTAGCAGGGTCGTCAATGGTGCGATAGAGGAATAGTACGCTCTGCAGCGACGAGTTCGGAGTTGACGCCCTTTTTCGAACACCTGTCCTTGCAGAACAAGGAGTCCCGAGCTGTTCAACGCCAGGCCACCGTGCCGGCGGAATTTCGTCGCCAGAAGTTGTGCTCGCGATGGCCGGCCGCAAGCTGGTGAGCTGTCGGGTGAGTACGATTGCAGTGCGCAGACCATCATCGACTGGGTGGACGAGCCGCGCTCAATGACGTGCGCGCCAACTCACCGTAAAGCGGGACCAACCGGTCATCCCTCCTACCAGCGCTCGCTCCAGGGCCGAAGCTCGGTCTCGAAAGTCCAGGCGTCGCGCGGCTGCACGTGAAGTTGCCAGTAGGTTTCGGCGATATGGTCGGGATTCAGGATGCCGTCTTCCGCCTTGGTCGCGTAGCGCTCGGGAAAGTGGGTGCGGATGAAGTCGGTGTCGATCGCGCCGTCGATGACGACGTGCGCGACGTGAACGTTCTTCGGCCCGAGTTCCCGGGCCATGCTCTGGGCCAGGGCGCGCAATGCGTGCTTGGCGCCGGCGAAGGCCGCGAAGTTGGCCGCGCCGCGTAGCGATGCGGTCGCACCAGTGAAGAGGATCGTGCCGCGGCCGCGCGCCACCATCCGCTTCGCAACTTCCCGGCCGTTCAGGAAGCCGCCGAAGCAGGCCATCTCCCAGACCTTCCGGTACTTGCGGGCGGTTTCGTCGAGGATGCTGCTGGGTACGTTGGCGCCGATGTTGAAGACCATGACCTCGATCGGCCCGATCCCGACCTCGATCTGCTCCACCAGGGCAATCACCTGATCTTCCTCGCGGGCGTCCGATCCGAACGGCACCGCGCGGGCGCCTTCGGCCTCGATCTGCGCGACCAGCGGCAGCAGCCTGTCGGCCTCGCGCCGCGTGACGCAGGCGACATACCCGCCGCGGGCGAAGCGGCGGGCGATCGCACCGCCGGTGGCATCGCCAGCGCCGATTACCAGGGCCACACCGCCGGACGCTGACTTGGATAGCGTCGACGGCATCGCCTTACCCCTCGCGCAGCGCCGATTCGGCGACACGCCGGTTGGCCGCCAGGATCTCGCGACGCGTGCGCCCGGTTTCGACCACGCGCGCCAACAGCACGGCACCGACGCATTGCGCGAGCAGCGCCCAGGCAGCGTCGGCATCACCGCCGAGCCGCTGCGACCACTGTCGTGTCAGGCGCCGCAATGAACGCTCGACCGCCTTGCGAACCTCCGGTGCGGTGCGCGCGATCTCCGGACCGAGCGCCGTGAGCGCGCAGCCCTCCTCCGGGTGCGCCACGTGTCGGCCGCTCAAGTAGCGGCGAAGCAGCGCGACGAGTTCGTCCCTCGACGCAGCACTATCGGCTTGCAGCATCGCGGTGCTGTTCGCCATCTCGAGCCCGATCACCTCGGCGAACAGCTCGGCCTTCGACCCGAAATGGTTGTAGAAGGCGCCGCCCGTGAGCCCGATCGCCGCCATCAGCGCGTCGATGCCGGTCGCGTCGAAGCCGTCGCGCTTGGCGATGCCGCGGGCCGTGTCGAGCAGCCGGGAGCGGGTTTCCTGCTTGTGGTTGGCTGGGTAGCGCATCTGCTTCGTGATACGGAGCGTTTCCAGTGGTTGACACCGGAAGGAACGCAGCCTAACGTCGTTTCACTTAACGCTCGTTTCCCATCGTAGCGGAGATTCTTATGCCGGCGCGCCCTGTGGTGGACTTCTACTTCGACCTCGGCAGCCCCACGTCTTACCTTGCCTGGACGCAGCTTCCTCGGTTGTGCAGCGAGGCCGGCGCGGAACTCGTCTTGCGGCCCATGCTGCTCGGCGGCGTGTTCCAGGCCACCGGCAACACGTCACCCGTTGCCGTGCCGGCCAAAGCCCGGTACATGAGGGCCGACCTGGCACGTTACGCGCGCCGTTACGGCGTGCCACTGGTCATCAACCCGTTCTTTCCGATCAACACCCTTTTCCTGATGCGTGCCGCGACCGGCGTGCAGTTGAACGACGCCGGACGCTTCGATGCTTTTCTCGATGCCGTTTTCCGGGCGCTGTGGACCGAGCCGCTCGATCTCAACCAAGCGGCGATCGCGGACCAGGTGATCGCGGCTGCGGGCTTCGATCCCGTCCAGCTCACCGCCTGGGCCAACGACGCAGCGACCAAGACGCGGCTTCGCGAGACGACCGATCAGGCGCTGGCGCGTGGCGCGTTCGGCGCGCCGACGATGTTCGTCGGCGACGAAATGTTCTTCGGGCAGGACCGGCTGGATTTCGTTCGGGAAGCGCTCGGCCGCACGTCCATGGACTCGTGAAAACTTCGAATGCGCATCGTCTGTCTGGCGTGGGGCTCGCTCATCTGGAAGCCGGGGTTCTTGCAGCTCGCGAGCGGATGGCAGGAAGGCGGCCCAGTGCTGCCGATCGAATTCGCGCGGGTCGGCGACGACCAGGAGTTGGCAAGAGCGCTTTACGACGCCGCGCCCGCCCTGCCGGTGTGGTGGGCGCGGCTCCGGGATACCGACCTCGCTCGCGCCCGCGAGTCGCTGCGCGAACGCGAGGGCATCCCGCCCGAGCGGCCCGAAGCGCTCGGCAGCCTCGTGCGGGGTGACGACCCGGCCGGCTTCGGACGCCACGGCGGTGCAATCGAGCGCTGGACCGACGCCATTGGCGAGATCGATGCGGTGATCTGGACCGCGCTGCCGCCGCGCTTTGCCGGCATCGAGGGCAAAGCGCCCTCACCCGCCGAGGCGGTCGACTATCTGCGGCGGCTCGAAGGCCAGGCGCGGGCGCACGCCGAAGATTACGTGCGCCGCGTGCCCGAAGTGTTCCGGACGCCGACGCGGCACGCGATCGAGGCGGCGCTCGGCTGGGTTCCGCCCTGAGCGGCCGCCCGTCAAAGCACCGCGGCTCGGTCGGAACGACCCTCCTGCGCGAGGAACACGATCAGCACGATGACGCCGACGACCGGCACCAGGGAGATGAGTTGCCACCAGCCGCTGCGGCCGGTGTCGTGCAGGCGCCGTGCCGCCACGGCGATCGACGGCAGCAACACCGCGAGTGAGAAAATCGAGCCCAGCACCTGGCTGACGTAGGACAGCAGCAGGCTCACGAGCACGACGAACAGCGCGAACCACCAGTACTCGGGGCGGCCCGCTGTGCCGGCGAAGTCGGCATATTTTTTAAAGCAGGTTCGAATGGCGTCCTGAAACGTCATAGCGGAATCTCCTCTTCAAGCCGATGGCATCGCCGGCTCCGGGCCACGCCAGGACGGCGCCGGTGCCGGCAGTTGCACCGGCTTGCCTCCGGCCGAGGCCGAACGGTAGATGGCCTCGGTGATGATCTGGTCGCGGAGCCCCTCCTCACCCGGCGAGTGAGGCGTGGTGCGGCTCCTCACGCAGGTCGCCATGTGGTCCATTTCGAGCGCGAACTGGTTCTTCGGCCCGATCGCCGGCTCCTCCATCACGCTTTGTCCGGCCACGACCTTCGCGCGCCGGAGCTTGATGCCTTCATAGGCGTACGCAGGATTCAGCTCGACCCAGCCCTCCGAGCCCATCAGTCGCAGGGCCTGCGACCTCGACGCGCCGTAGCTCGTGTGACAGGTCGCCTGCAGACCGCTCGGAAAGCGCAGCATGAAGTGCATCGTTTCCTCGACCTCGCGGAAGCGCGGGTCGTTCGGTGTCGAATGGCTCCAGGCGAGCACTTCGGAGGGCTCCTCGCCGCTTTGGAAGCGCACCGTGTTCAGGCAGTAGACGCCGACGTCCGGCATGGCCCCGCCGCCCGCGAGCGCTTTTTTAAGGCGCCATTGCGAGGGGTCGCCCATGTTCTGGGCATTCGTGGAAATGAACTCCTTCAACGGGCCGAGCTCGCGGTTCTTCACCATGCGCACGATCGCCCGGTTCATCGGCTCGTACTGGCTGCGGTAGGCGATCATCAAGCGCCGATCGGCCGCGGCGCATGCGGCGATCATCTGCCGGCACTCGTCGGCACTGTTGGCCATCGGCTTTTCGCAAAGCACGTGTTTGCCGGCTTTGGCGGCGCGGACCGTAAATTCGGCGTGCAGCGCGTTCGGCAGCACGATGTAGACGACCTCGATCTCCGGGTTGTCGGCGATCCGGTCGAAGCCCGCATAGTCGTAAATCGCGTTCTCGGCGATGTCGTATTGGCGCGCCAGCTTCAGCGCCTTCTCCCTGTCGCCGCTCACCAGCGCCACCGGCTTGCAATGCTTCGTCTCACCGAAGGCCGGCATCAGCTGGCCGAGCGTCAGGTGCCCGAGGCCGACGAGCGCGAAGCCGACGCGGCGGCTCGGCGGGTCGACAGGTTCGGGCTGGGGCTCACGCGGCTCGGTCGGCGCGGCGACCGGCGGCAGCTCGATGCGGTTCGTCGCGTTGCCGGCGCTGGCGCCCTGCGCGAGCGCCACCGACGATGCGAGCAGGGGACCGAGTGCCCCGGCCGCGCCGATCAGAAAGTGCCGCCGCGCCGGCGGAGCGCTTGTTCCATGATCGAACAGCCTCCGCGGGTCCGCTGCCAACGCTGCATCGGCTCTCATGCCTGCCAGTAGCCCGCGCGCCGATGGTGCCGATAGAGTGCGGTTTCGTGCGACCGATCCGGCACGGTGCTGCCATCCCACGCGGGTGCGTTCCGAACATCGTCGGCGCGCAGCGACACCGCCACCTGCCGATCGTCCCAGCTGACCTGCTCGATCCATTGCGGCGCGATCAGCACCAGATGCCCGAACAGCCAGCGGCTGGTGTCGATGACGAAATAGCGCAGCGCCCAATCGGCATCGTCGACGATGAAGCCCTTGACGTGGCCGATCTCGTGGTCGGTCGCCTTCAGGTCATAGCCGATCAGTTCGGCACATGAGCGCAGATGCGGGTCGCCCGCCGTCTCGGTGCCGGCCGCGGCCGGCGTTCCGGCCGTCATGCGGTCATCGACCGCCGCTTCGAGCCCCGGCATGCCGAGCGCCGGGACCACCATCCCCGGCATGGCCCCGGCGCCCCAGAGGCCGACGCTGTCCCAATAGTTGGGGTAGCCGTAATAGGCGAGGTATTCGAGTTCGTGCTGGCGAGACACCGGCCGGTCGGTGTCGATGTCGGGGCTCAGGCGCACCTGCTCGCGGCTGATTCGCACCGGCAGCACGCGCGCTTCGGCACCGTTCGGTCCGAGCGAAAGCGGCGAAATCAGAACCTTGCGGCTCGAGAGCCAGCCGCCGGTCTCGACCACGAGGTAGCGCACTCCCCAGCGCCGGTCGTCGACGAGCAGATCGTCCACCGTGCCGATGTCGCCATCGGTGGCGCGCAGCGTGTCCCCGAGAATGTGATCGAGCTTTCGCAGCACCGTAGCTCCCGGCGACGATTCGTGTTCGGCGCGAGATCAGTGTCGGGCGGCCCCGCGGACGCCGTATGTCGGTGCGCGATACGGCAGACGGTAGGAGCGAACCTACGGCGACGGCCTCGACCTTCAGGCGGCGGCGCGCGACGCCTTCTTGCGATCGTGTTCCTTCAAATAACGCTTCCGGATCCGGATCGATTTGGGTGTGATCTCGACCAACTCGTCGTCGGCGATGAACTCGACCGCGTACTCGAGCGTCAACTGGATCGGCGGCGTGATCTTGATCGCGTCCTCCTTGCCTGAGACCCGGAAGTTGGTGAGCTGCTTGGCCCGCACCGGGTTCACGACCAGGTCGTTGTCGCGGCTGTGGATGCCGATCACCATGCCTTCGTAAAGCGAGTCACCGGCCTTCACAAACATGCGGCCACGGTCGTCGAGCTTGCCGAGCGCGTAGGTCACCGCCTCGCCGTCGTCCTGGCTGATCAGCACGCCGTTCTTGCGGCCGCCAATTTCGCCCTTATACGGCTCGTAGCTGTCGAAGATGTTGCTGATCAGGCCGGTGCCGCGGGTCAGGTTCAGGAACTCGTTCTGGAAGCCGATCAGGCCGCGCGCCGGGATCTTGTATTCGAGGCGCACCCGACCGGTGCCGTCCGGCTCCATGTTGAGGAGCTCGCCCTTGCGTTCGCCGATCGCCTGCATCACGGCGCCCTGGTGCTGGTCTTCGACGTCGGCGGTCACCTGCTCCATCGGCTCGGTGCGTTCACCGGCCGCGTCTTCGTGGAACACGACGCGCGGCTTCGAGACCGCCAGTTCGTAGCCCTCGCGCCGCATCGTCTCGAGCAGGATCGTCAGGTGCAGCTCGCCGCGGCCCGAGACCTCGAAGATGCCCTCCTCGTCGGTCTCCCGGACCTTCAACGCGACGTTGACCTGCAGTTCGCGCTGGAGCCGATCCCATACCTGCCGGCTGGTGACGTACTTGCCTTCGCGACCGGCGAGCGGGGAGTTGTTGACGCAGAAGTTCATTGTCAGCGTCGGTTCGTCGACCTTCAACATCGGCAGCGGCACGGGATTCTCGATGTCGGTCAGGGTCACGCCGATGCCGATGTTCTCGATGCCGTTGATCAGCACGATGTCACCGGGGCCAGCTTCGGTCGCCTGCTGGCGTTCGAGCCCCTCGAACTTCAGCACCTGGTTGACGCGGGCGTTGAACGGCGTGCTGTCGGGGCCTTCGAAGACCGCGACGTTCTGCATCGGGCGCAGCGTGCCCTGATTCACCCGGCCGATGCCGATCCGGCCGACGTAGGTCGAATAGTCGAGCGAACAGATCTGGAGTTGCAGCGGTGCATCCGGCTCGCCGGCATGCGCAGGAACGTAGGAAAGCACGGTATTGAAAAGCGGCGCCAGATCGGTACCGACCTCGCCCTGCGTCAGCGACGCCCAGCCGTTCAGACCCGAGGCGAACACGACCGGGAAATCCAGTTGTTCCTCGGTCGCGCCGAGCTTGTCGAACAGGTCGAAGGTGGCGTTGATCACGTAATCCTGGCGTGCGCCGGGGCGGTCGACCTTGTTGACGACGACGATCGGCTTCAACCCGAGCGCCAGCGCCTTCTTGGTGACGAAGCGGGTCTGCGGCATCGGCCCTTCCACCGCATCGACGAGCAGCAGCACCGAGTCGACCATCGACAGCACGCGTTCGACCTCGCCGCCGAAATCGGCGTGGCCTGGCGTGTCGACGATGTTGATGTGCGTGCCGAGCCACTCGACCGCGCAGTTCTTCGAAAGGATCGTGATGCCACGCTCCTTCTCGAGGTCGTTGTTGTCCATCACGCGCTCGGCGACCTTTTCGTTCTCGCGAAAGGTGCCGCTCTGGCGCAGCAGCTGGTCGACGAGCGTGGTCTTGCCGTGGTCGACGTGGGCAATGATCGCGATGTTGCGAATCTGGCGGGTCATGGTGGTTTTGCTCAGCAGAAAAGAAGGTCGGACGACGGGTGGGCCAGGACGCCCTGCACTTCCGCCGGGCTCAGGAGGCGGGTGGGTATCAGTTCGCCGGCCGTGACGTGGCCGCCGCCGAGAAAGGCACGCGGCTCGGGGCCGTAGACGCGCACCCCGGCGGCATCGGCCAGCTGGGGCAGGCGGCGGCGCAGACCGGTGAGGAAGCGGCCGGCGTCGTCGCGGTCGAGGCGAATCAGCGGCCAATCGGCCACCAGCGCGTCGACCGGCAGCAGCGCGGCGTCGCGCTCGGGCTCGGTGATCACCGCGAGCGCTTCGAGCGTCAGCGCGGCGTCCAGCGAAAGCGAGCCGCTGCGCGTGCGGCGCAAGGCCGCGAGGTGGGCGCCGCAGCCGAGCGCCGCGCCGATCTCTTCGGCGAGCGTGCGGATGTAGGTGCCCTTGGAGCAGTGCACGTCGAGGGTCCAGCGGCCCTCGGCGGGGACGTGTGCATCGGCGCGTGCGTGCAGTTCGACATCCGCCTCGAGGATCCCGATCGAATGGATCGTCACGCGGCGTGGCTCGCGCTCGAGCTCGATGCCGGCGCGGGCGTAGTCGTAGAGCGGCCGGCCGTCGCGCTTCAGCGCCGAGTGCATCGGCGGAATCTGGTCGATCGGGCCGGTGAGCCGCGCGCAGGCCGCTTCGAGATCGGTGCGTGTCACCGCGACCGGCCGCACCTCGACTCGCGCGCCCTCGGCGTCGCCGGTCGTCGTCGTCACGCCGAGCTGCAGTGTCGCGCGGTAGCGTTTGTCGGCCTCGAGGTTGACCTGCGAGAACTTGGTCGCCGCGCCGAAGCAGATCGGCAGCAGGCCCGTCGCGAGCGGATCGAGCGTGCCGGTGTGGCCGGCCTTCTCAGCGCCGAACAGCCGCTTGACCTTCTGCAGCGCGTCGTTGCTCGACAGGCCGATCGGCTTGTCGAGCAGCAGCACGCCGTGAACGGGCCGCCTGGGCGCACGGAGACGAGTGGCGTCGGACGGCACGGGGTCAATCCTCCTTCGCGCGCGTCGCGTTGGCTTTGGCGATGAGTTCGGAAAGTTCCAGCGCGCGCTCGGTCGTCCGGTCGAATTTGAAGTGCAGCGTGGGCACGGTGTGGATCGCGAGCCGCTTGAAGAGGCCGTTGCGGATGAAGCCGGCGGCTTCGTTCAGCGCCGTCTCGCACGCCGCCGGGTCGCCGACGAGCACCGAGAACAGCACGCTCGCATGGGCGTAGTCGACCGAGATCTCGACCGCGTTGATCGTCACCATGCCGATGCGCGGATCCTTCAGGTCACGGATCAGCTCGGAGACATCGCGCTGGATCTGGTCGGCAATGCGAAAGCCGCGATTGGGAATCGATCGTTTGTGTCGCATGGTCGTGGTTGTGTATCGCGAGGGCCCTCACCCCAGCCCTCTCCCGCGCGCGGGAGAGGGAGCAATCCCGCGCAGCCCGCTACTGGCTCCCCCTCCCGCTCGCGGGGGAGGGTCCGGGGTAGACTCGTCCCGGCTACCGGCCCCCTCTCCCGCTTGCGGGAGAGGGTTGGGGTGAGGGCCCGTCCCAAACGGCAAGCCCCGCCACCTTGCGATGGCGGGGCCGGTGTGGGCATCCCGCCGCTCAGAGCGTGCGCGCCACTTCCTTTACCTCGAAGAACTCGAGCTGGTCGCCGTCCTTGATGTCGTTGTAGTTCTTGAGCTTGATACCGCATTCGAAGCCGGTCGCAACCTCGCGAACATCGTCCTTGATCCGCCGCACCGACTCGACCTCGCCGGTGTAGACCACGACGTTCTCGCGCAGGAGGCGGAAGCGCGCCCCGCGACGGACCACGCCCGCGGTGACCATCGAACCCGCGACCGTGCCGATCTTCGAGGCGACGAACACCTGACGGATCTCCGCCGTGCCGATGATCTCCTCGCGCTGCTCGGGCGCCAGCATGCCGCCCATCGCCGCCTTCACGTCGTCGACCGCGTCGTAGATGATGTTGTAGTAGCGGATGTCGACCGCGTTGTTCTCGGCGAGCTTTCGCGCACCTGCATCGGCGCGGGTGTTGAAGCCGATGATCACGGCCTTCGAGGCGATCGCGAGGTTCACGTCCGACTCGCTGATGCCGCCGACCGCGGCGTGGACGATCTGCACCTTCACCTCGGCGGTCGAGAGCTTCAGCAGCGACTGGGCGAGTGCTTCCTGCGAACCCTGAACGTCGGCCTTGACGATCAGCGGCAGGGTCTGGCTCGCCGCCTGGCCCATCTGGTCCATCAGGTTCTCGAGGTTCGCCGCCTGGCGACGCGCGAGCTTCACGTCGCGGTACTTGCCCTGACGGAAGGTCGCGACCTCGCGCGCACGGCGCTCGTCGCCGAGCACCATGAACTCGTCGCCAGCCTGCGGCACCTCGGTGAGGCCCTGGATCTCGACCGGAATCGACGGACCGGCCTCGGCGATCGGCTTGCCGTTCTCGTCGAGCATGGCGCGAACCCGGCCGAAGCTCGATCCGGCCAGCACGATGTCGCCTCGCTTCAACGTACCGCTTTGAACGAGCACCGTCGCGACCGGGCCGCGGCCCTTGTCGAGCTGCGCCTCGATCACCAGGCCCTTGGCCATCGAATCGGTGGGCGCCTTCAGCTCGAGCACTTCGGCCTGCAGCAGCACCTGCTCGAGCAGCGTGTCGATGCCCTGCCCGGTGCGGGCCGAGACCGGCACGAACGGCGATTCGCCGCCGAACTCTTCCGGAACGACTTGCTCGGCGACCAGTTCCGACTTGACCCGTTCGGTGTTCGCGTCCGGTTTGTCGATCTTGTTCATGGCAACGACGATCGGCACGCCGGCGGCCTTCGCGTGCGCGATCGCTTCCTTGGTCTGCGGCATCACGCCGTCGTCGGCAGCGACGACCAGGATCACGATGTCGGTCGCCTTGGCGCCGCGCGCCCGCATCGCGGTGAACGCCGCGTGGCCCGGGGTGTCGAGGAAAGTGATCATCCCGCCCTTCGTGTCGACGTGATATGCGCCGATGTGCTGGGTGATCCCGCCCGCCTCCCCTGCCGCGACCCGCGAGGTGCGGATGTAATCGAGCAGCGAGGTCTTGCCGTGGTCGACATGGCCCATCACGGTCACGACCGGCGCGCGCGGCAGCATCTCGTGGTCGGCGTCGGTAATTTCTTCCTCGAGGAACGCGTCCGGGTCGTCGAGCTTGGCCGTCACCGCGGTGTGGCCCATCTCCTCGACCACGATCATCGCGGTCTCCTGATCGAGTTGCTGGTTGATCGTGACCATCTGACCGAGTTTCATCAGCTGCTTGATCACCTCCGACGCCTTCACCGACATCTTGTGCGCGAGGTCGGCGACGCTGATCGTCTCCGGCACGTGCACCTCGATCGTCGGCGCTTCGCTCGG
>CAXSGM010000040.1:0-25527 GCA_964236915.1 uncultured Rhizobacter sp. | reverse complement strand
CTGCGGCCTGCGGAGCACCGGCGCGTCTCCTCCCATAGCGTTAACAGGCCCTAGTCCCGCTCGCGCCGTTGGCGAGCGGCAGCCGCCACACCGCGAACGCGTCCGGGACGGTCGCCTCGGCGCCTTTCAACGTGAGCTGGAGCTTCGTGACCGCGGCGCTGAAACCGTTGACGGTGACCGCATCGAGCAGCGCGCTGGCGGCTGCGCCGGGCTCGACGGTCGACGTCAGGGTCGACGGCGGCACCGGTCGCTACCTGAGCGCGTCGACGTCCATCGGCTACGGCTATTACGCGCCGACCGGCCTGGCCGACCTCGCAGCCGTCGCGAACGTCGCCACGGGGATGATCCGCTTGACGCGCGGCGCGACGCAGTGGTCTGGCGCCCTGACGGCTTGCCATATTCTGATTCGCGGCGCCGACAGCGCCTCCACCGTGATGACCCTGGATCTGCCGATCCGCTGAGCCAGCGACGCCTTTTCGGCGTCGAGCGGCGTCCTTGCGGAGCTTCGGCGATCAGCCCGCGGCGCGCTTTTCCAGAATCTCGAACGCCGGCAGCGTCTTGCCTTCGAGCACCTCGAGAAACGCGCCGCCGCCGGTCGAGATGTAACCGATGTCGCTTTCGATGCCGTATTTGGCGATCGCTGCGAGTGTGTCGCCGCCGCCAGCGATGCTGAACGCATCCGATGCGGCGATCGCGCGCGCCAGGGTTTCGGTGCCATGGGAAAAGGCGTCGAACTCGAACACGCCGACCGGACCGTTCCAGACGATCGTGCCGGCCGCCTTCAATTGCGCCGCCAGGACCGCCGCCGTCTCCGGGCCGATGTCGAGGATCAGGTCGTCGGCGGCGACGTCGGCGGCCCGCTTGGCGGTCGCGGTCGCATCGGCCTTGAACGCCTTGGCGACGACCACGTCGGTCGGGATCGGCACCGCGGCGGCGCGCGCGCGCATCGCCTCGATCACTGCCTTGGCGTCGTCGAGCAACGCCGGCTCGGCGAGGCTCTTGCCGATCGGCAGGCCGGCGGCGAGGAGGAAGGTGTTGGCGATGCCGCCGCCGACGATCAGCTGGTCGACCTTGGCGCTGAGGCTCCGCAGGATCGACAGCTTGGTCGACACCTTGCTGCCGGCGACGATCGCGACCAGCGGCCGTTTCGGGTTCGCGAGTGCCTTGGTGATCGCGTCAATCTCGGCCGCGAGCAGCGGTCCGGCGCAGGCGACTTTCGCGTACTGAGCGATGCCGTAGGTCGAGGCTTCGGCACGGTGCGCGGTGCCGAAGGCGTCGTGGACGAAAATGTCGCAGAGCGCCGCCATCTTCCGCGCGAGCGCTTCGTCGTTCTTCTTCTCGCCCTTGTTGACGCGGCAGTTCTCGAGCAGCACCAGCACGCCCGGTGCAACAGCGACCCCGTCGACCCAGTTCCGGACGAGCGGCACCTCGCGGCCCATCAGCTCGCCGAGCCGCACGGCGATGGGCGCCAGCGAATCGGCGGGCTTCAGCTCGCCCTCGGTCGGCCGCCCGAGATGCGAGGTGACCATCACCGCCGCACCCGCGTCGAGCGCCATCTGCAGGCAGGGGATCGAGGCCCGGATGCGGGTGTCCTCGGTGATGCGGCCGGCGGCGTCGAGCGGCACGTTCAGGTCGGCGCGGACGAACACGCGCCGGCCCTCGACGCGACCCTGGGCGACGAGGTCTTCAAAGCGGAGAACGTTCATGGCGATCGGTGCAAAGAGTGAGGAAACCGGGAAACGGGGACAGGCGAGCGGCGCTTCACCAGCCGAGGCCGGTGCGCAGACCGACCATCACCAGCGTGCCGGTGACGATCGTGCCGAGGATGCCACGGCGCACGGCGTAATAAAGCGTCGCCGCGAGCACCGCGAAGAGCCGGGCGTCGCGCCAAGTCGAAATGAGGTGGCCGCCGGTCAACACGACTTCCGGCGCGACCACCGCGGCGAGCGCCGCGAGCGGCGCATAGCGCATTCCGAAGCGCAGCCATCCGGGCAGCGGCAATTCCCGGTCGGAGAACAAAAAGAACCCACGCGTGACGACCGTGACGACCGCGAGCCCGAAAATCGCCGTCGTGGCCTGCCCGGCATCGATGGCCGCTGCGACCGTTGCCATGCAGCGCCCGTCAGGCCGCGCCGTCCGCCGCACGCGGGGCGCTCGCCAGGCGCTCGACGACGAGCCCGGTGCCGACCGCCGCGACGATCGCGACAACAATGTTCAGCTTCAGCGGCAGGGCCGCGGCGGCGACCGCCGCGCCCGCTGCGACCGCCGCGGCGGCGAGGCTCGCGCGGTCGCTCAGCAGCGAATACGTCAGGCCCAGCAACGCCAGGGTGCCGGCGAAGCCGAAGCCCCACTGCGTCGGAACCGCATCGGCCAGCGCCAGGCCGATGAAGCTCGGCACCTGCCACGCGACCCAGCCGGTGGCGGCGATCCCACAGAAGTACGGCAGTTGCGCCGGCGCGGGCCGCGGCTCGGGAAAGCGGGTCATGAAGACGACGTAGTTCAGGTCGGCGGTGAAGTAGCCCATCACCAGCCGCCGGAGCCTCGGGTGGTGGGCGAGGTACGGCCGCCACTGCACGCTAAAGATCACGAAGCGCAGGTTCACGCAGAACGCGATTGCCCAGATGGTCCAGAGCGGCGCGCCGGCGACGAGCAGCGGCAGGGTGGCGAGCTGCGCGCTTCCGGCGAACACCGTCAGCGACATCAGGATTGCGAGCGGCAGCCCGAGCCCGCTCTTGGCCATCGCGACGCCGGTGACGAGGCCCCAGGCCGCGAGACCGAGCGCGACGCCGGCCATGTCGCGGACACCCTGTGCGAATTCAGGCTGGCGCCAGACGGCGCGGGCGGGAACGGCGACGCGCATCCGGGCGATTGTCACCGCCTCGGCGTGACGTCGGGATGTGGCTCTCGCCGGGCCGCGACGCGGCATCGATCCTGCTTACGGGGAACGACAGGCCGTCAGCTCGCCTGCGGCCGGCCGTTTCGGCCCTTGGCGGGAGCGGCTCGCTTCGCGTCGCTGGCGGGCGCTTCCGCGTCTTCCTCAAGCGCGGCGGCTCTCGAAGCGGTCGGTGGCGCCGGCGGAACCTGCGGCGCGACCGCGTCGATCTTGTTCTCGCGCATGTAATCGTTCATTTCACGCCAGCCGGCGAACACCGCCGCCTTGTCGGCTTTCTTGTTCAGGCCGTAGCAGTCCTCGATCGCGCGCCCGGCGTGGCGGCAGGCGCCGCCGATCGCCTTGCCTTCGCCTTCGCGATTCGCCGCGACCTTCTCCGGCGACTCGATCCCGAGCGCGCCAGTCAGCGCGTCGCAGCCGCCGAGCAGCGCGACAGCAAGCAGGATCGGCAAGGCGGACGTTCGCATCGCACGGATATCGGCCGGGCGCAGCGGCACTTGAGCGTGCTCGACGCATTGAGCGCCGAGGCACGCTCAACCGTGAGCGGGTTGCAAGCTTGCGGCGAGACGGCGGGTGCGCAAGCGCCGGACCGGCTGCTCGAGAAAGCGGTCGATCAGCACTGCCCAGGCGTACGACAGCACGGCGATTGCCGCGAAGTTGAAGAGCGGCGAGTGGCCGCCGAGCGGAGACCTCGAAACGGCCACCAAAAGCAGGTGATGGATCAGGTAGATGGAGTACGACAGCACGCCGACCCGCCGCACGATGCGCCCGTTGAACAGCCGAAACACGCCAGCGTTCGGACAGCGCACGGCGATGAAGAAGATCGGCATCAAGGCGATGCACTGAACCGTGTAGCGCAGGGTCGCGCGGAAGAACGGTGCCCGTATCAAGACGCTCGCGACGAGCAGCACGAGCGCGGTCGCGAGGACGATCGACTGGCGGCGCGACAGTCGACGGCGCCCATGGTCGATCGCGAACGACCGCATCAAAAAAGCGAGCAGGCAGCCGAACAGCAGCGAATCGAAGCGGGTATCGGTCGCATATTCGATGTGGACCGGATCGCCGCCCCCGGCCATCCAGAGCCCGCGCCAGCCCAGGGCGACCAGGCACAGCACCACCAGCATGAGCGCGGGCTTGCGCGTCCCGACGAGCGGCACCAGCACAAGGAACGCCAGCGGGTAGAGGATGTAGAAATGCTCCTCGACCGCGAGCGACCAGAGGGAGAAGGTTCCGGCGGGAATGTTGCCGCCGCCTTGAAGCACGTAGTAATTCGCAATGTAGAAGAGATGGGCGCCGAGCCCGGACAGGCTGTAGCCGCCGGGGACGAGGCCGGCCAACGTGCCGAGCCAGGCGACGAAGATCACCGCCAGCAACGGCGGGTAGAGACGGACCAGCCGCCGCCAGTAGAAGGCCCGAACGTCGAGCCGCCCGGTCGCCGCAGCCTCGCGCAGCATCAGCGTCGTGATCAGGAACCCGCTCAGGAAGAAAAAGATCGTGACACCCAGGCCGCCCGGCACCAGGTGCCCGAACCCGGAATGCGCCAGCAAGACGACGCCAATGGAAAGCGCGCGAAAGCCGTCGAGGCTGGGAATCTCGAACCGCGAGGAGGGGACGGCGTTCGCGGTCATTGGAGGCGGGGAGGTAGAAGCAGCATCCGTGCCGGTGGGATGTCGCGTTCGGGTTGGGGTCGACGTGGTTCTTGCGCCGCTTGCTTCGATTGCAGCACCGGGGCAATTCCGCCGACACCCTCGATTACGGGACAGTGGCGCCTAGTTCGTCGTGGAATGCCAAATCAGTCGAACTCTTGCGGGTCGCCGGGTCAACGCGATGCCCTCTGGCCCGGCGCTGCCGCGGCGATGCCCGATGCGGACGGCGGCGCCGGCCGGCCAGGGCCCGCGCAGCCGGATGCCACCCGGCGGCTCGGCGTCGAGCCCGTGCCACTCGACCACCGCGACATGGCGCGTGCCGCGCCGAAGCATGCGCGCGCGCCAGCCGAGCTGTCCCCACGGCGTTCGCAGGCCGTCGATCGCGACTCCGTGCCCGGCGAGCCAGTCGAGCGGCACACCGGCGGCCAGAACCAGCGCGTGGCGGCCCTCGTCCTCGTACGCGAACAGGTCGAGCACCGCGCGGATCTGGTCAGAGGCGACCCAGCCGTGCGGCATGTCGCCGAGAAAACGCGGCTCGCGCGGGTCGCGGGCGACGACCTCGGCCCACTGGCGCCAGCCGGCCGGGCGGCGGTCGCGGTCGAAGTAGGCGACGGCTTGGAGCGCCCGCGCCCGTTCGTCTAGCCGGACAAGCGCGCCGACGTTGCGCCATTCGTAGGGCGTGTAGGCGCCGTCGCCGTGGCGCACGCCGGCAGCCTCGTCGGCGCGGCGGCCCTGGAAATCGCGCCAGTAGCGGTCGAAGGTGGCGGCGACGAGCGCGGGCGGCAGCACCGCGCCGAGGCCGCCCGGGCTGAGCGCGATCGTGCTCGAGGTCGGGTCGACATCGCCGCGGTCGGCCGAGCCGGGCAGCACGCCGAGGCCGTGACGGTGCGTGCTCGCATCGATCGAGCGGAGCAGGTCGGCTTTGAAACGCGTGCCCTCGTCCCGTAAACGCGCCGCGTCGGCGGGCTCACCGAGCGCCTCGGCCAGCTCGGCGCCGCTGCGGTCGCCGATCGCGGCCCAAAAGTCGTCCCAGTACGCATACGCCGGCTTGTCCGAGTAGCCCTCGTGGCTGATCGACGGCGGCAGCAGGCCGAAGTAAGCGCCGCGCTCGGCGCCGTGGTTCTGCGCATTGCGTTCGCTTTGCCGGAGGCGTTCCATGTGCGCGAGCGCCGCGCGCACCTTCGGCCAGAGCGCGCGGGCGGTGGACAGATCGCCGGTGTAGCGCAGGAGCTCGGCGACCGTGAACGCGAATTCGCCGTCGCTGTCGTTCTCGGGCACCGGGTCGGCGCCGCGCGCGGTGGCGCAGCACGGCACCTTGCCGTTGGCGAACTGGAATTGCGCGTACCAGGTGATGAAGTCGCGCACCTCCTCGGCATGGCCGAGGCGCAGCAGCGCCGACGAGGTCAGCGCGCCGTCGCGGATCCATGAACGGGCATAGGCGCGCGCGCCCGGCTGCAGCGCCGGACCGGCGCGGTTGACGAGGATCTGTGCGAGCGCGGCGCGGAGGTTGCGGTCGAGTTCGGTGACCTCGGGGCCGCCGCGCAGGCGCACGCGGTCGAGCCGTTCGTGCCACGCGGCGGCAACGCGCTCGGCGGCCCGCGCGACCGCGTCGAGACCCGATGGTGGTTCCGGCGCGCCGACGATCGGCAGGGCGACCGCGATCTCGCGCGTGGCGCCGGGGCCGAGCGTCAGGGGGAAGTGCAGCGCGGCACTCGCGTGGCGTTCGGGGTCGACGCGCTCGATAGCGTTCGCGCGCGCCGCACCGCCTGCCTCGTCGACCGGCCCTTGCGCTCGCGCGCCCGGCGGTACGACGCCTGCCGGGGTCGCGCACGCCGCCGGCTCGCCGACCGCCCGAACCGGGGATTTGTCGACTGGACCACAGGTATAGGCCAACGCGTCGCCGACCGCGCTGAACCGCGGTGCGGCGGCCGGCCTGGTCGGGTCGGCGACCCAATCGCCGACCGGCCCGGCCGCCAGCGGCTCGATCTGCACCCGCGCCGGCGCGACGAGCGGCCAGACGCGCGGCACGCCGTCCGCGCGCAGCGCCCGACCGTCCCACGCCAGCGCCGTGACTTCCGCCGCTCCGCCCGGGTTGGCGAGGAACTGGGTCGGCGGGTTGACCTGGAACGGCCGCCAGGCGAGCACCAGGTCGAGCGTGCGCGTTCGCGGACCGAGGTTGCGCAGCGTGTAGCGCACCAGCGCCTGCGCCGCCGCGGGCGTGCCGGCGCCGAAGGCCGCGATGTCGAGCGCGAGCTCGCCGAGCCGCCAGTGCACGGCGGGCATCGGCAGCGCGTCGTCGCGGAGCGTGTGGGTGGTCGTGGCATCGGCCCAGCCGAGCACGCGGCCGTCCTCGACCACGAACGGCTCGAGCGCGCCGATACCCGGGCGCGGCTCGACCGCGCCGTCTTCGCCGAGCAGCGCCGCGACCGGCGCGCGGTCGACGCCGAACACCGTCCAGTACGGCTGCTCGCCGAGGTAGGCGCGCGGGTAGCGGCCGCGCGGGGCCGCGGATGCGAGCCGTCGGAACGCCGCGTCGATGTTCGGCATCTCGAGGGGCTCGATGGAGCGAAGCGCAGGCCGGCCGGGCGGCGCGACCGAGGTGGCCCCCGCAGCGGCCCCGGCAGCCCCGGCAGCCAGCGTCGATGCCGCCGTCGGATCGGCCCCTTCCGGCGAGGTCGGCGCGAGCGGGACGATTCGGACGTGGCGGGTCTCGGCGTCGGCCAGGAAGTGCAGGGTGCTTGGCCCGCGCGCGCGATCGACACGCAGCACGCGGCGCCAGGCCAGCGCGTCGTCCGAAAACTCGATCGCGTAGTCCGACGGCGCTCCGGCGGCGTCCCAGGCGAGCGCCAGCGCGCCGAACTCGCGCGGCACGCCGAAATCGACGCCGAGGCGGTCGGCCGAGAGGTGTGGCGCCGGCACGGGCGGGGCGATGTCGGGCAGCCGGCGCAGCGCGAGTTGGTCGAAGCAGACGCTGGTCATGCCGCCGTCGCGGCCGGAGGCGATCACCAGCTCGACCCGGGCGGCGTGGCGCAATGTGCGGTCGGGCGTCGGTCCCCAGGCGAACTCGATCTGCCGCTGGCGGAATCGAAGCAGTCCGGGCGCTGGCGGCGCGCGGAAATCGAGGCGGCGGCCCCACCAGACGTTGCCGCTGCCGTCGTCGAGCTTGAACTGGAGCTCGTTGGTTGGCGGGGTTCGCGGGCCTGTGCCCTCACCCCGGCCCTCTCCCGCTGGCGGGAGAGGGAGTGGCGCACTGCGGACGCTGAGCAGGAATTCGTAGCGTGGGGGCAGATCGATCGGCAAGTCGCGGCGCAAAGCGACATAGCCGGTGACGCGGCCGAAATCGATGTGGAGGCAGAGCGCGGGGGCGGCAGACGAGGTGCGCAGGGTCGCCTTGACGTCGTCGGTGGCGGTCAGCGTCCAGGCCGTGGGGTCGGCGAAGTCGTCCAGCACGCGGAGCTCGGTGGCGGGCTCGTTCGACGGCGGCGGCACCGCGTCGGCCGTCGCGCTCGACGGCGGCGTCGCCGCGTTGAGTGCGCGGCCGGCACCGAGCAGGAGAGCGACGAGCGTCACGACGCACAGCCGAACGCTCATCCCTTGACGCTTCCCGCCATCAGGCCGGCCAGGTAGTGCCGCTGCAGCGCGAGAAACACGAAAAGCACCGGCAGCACCGTGACCACCGAGCCGGCCATCATCAATTCGTTGTCCTGCACGTGCTCGCGCGCAAGGCCGGCAAGGGCGACGGGCAAGGTGTGCAGGCGATCGTCGGTCAGCACGATCAGCGGCCACATGAAGTCGTTCCAGCTGCCGAGGAAGGCGAAGATGGCGAGCGTCGCGATCACCGGCGTCAGCACCGGCACGACGATCGTCAGGAAGATGCGCAACTCGGAGGCGCCGTCGATCCGCGCCGCCTCGAGCAGCTCGTCGGGGAGGCCGCGGGCGAATTGGCGCACCAGGAAGATGCCGAACACGCTTGCCAGCATCGGCACCAGGACACCGGCGTAGCTGTTGACGAGGCCGAGCGGCTTCAGCATCAGAAAGAGCGGCAGCATCGCGACCTGCCCCGGAATCACCAGCGCGCCGAGCAGCGCGCGGAAGAGCCGGTCGCGGCCGCGAAAGTGCAGCTTCGCAAAGGCGTAACCGGCGCTGACGTTGAACGCGACCGAGAGGATCGTCGCCGCGAGCGCGAGCCCCAGGCTGTTCAGGAGGTAGCGGCCCATGCCGACATTCGCGAACAGCTCCCGGTAGTTGGCGAGTGTCGGGTCGCTTGGCCAGATCGGCGCCGGCAGGCTGCTCGATGCGCCGGGCGCCATCAGCGAGACCGCCACCATCCAGAGCAGCGGAAAGAGACTCGCCGCGGCCAGGCCGGCGAGCAGGCCGTTGACGACCCAGACGGCGAAGCGCGGGCTCATATGGCGCTCCGTACCAGTGCACTCCGCGCGTGACACGCCCAAAAGGTCTGCGACGATTTCGGATGCATCACCGGACACGCAGCGATGCCCGATATCGTCCGACGACATCGACCGGGTCGCGCCGGGCGACGAGCGAAGGGCGTGTCAGCGACGAGGAGGCCCTCGTCCCGCTTCGTTAGCTGGGGCGCGTCGTGCACACGACATCATGCGCCACGAACGGCGACCGCCAGCCGAGCCGCTAAAGACGAAAGTCGAGAGACGAGCCGCCCGAGCTCGGCGATTCGCGGAACGCGCCCGAGTCGCCCGCGCGCGCGGGAGACCGACAACCGGCAAAGAAAGCCGCTCTGCGTCGTCGGTAGCGGCCCCCCGCTAGTTCAACGGGCAAGCCCCACCGCCACCGGCCGTGCAGCCCGGCTCGCCGGGGTCGATGTGGCGACGGTTTCGGCCGTCCGGTGCGTAACCGAGGTACGGGAAGGTAGCTTGGAAGGGCACATCGTTGACGTTGACGCCATCGCCGAGCACGTTGTTCGGCGACTTGTTGAAGCCGGGCACGAGGACGCCGGCGACAACCCGCAGCGAAATGTCGACGACATCGTCGAACAGCCGGCGCCCGTTCGGGTATCCGGCCAGGTCGCCTCCGAGCACGCCCAGCCGGCTGGCGTTTCCAATGGGCGTCGGCGCCACGCCGGTATTCAGGCGCAGCATGTCGGCGACCGGACCGGGCGGCGTGCCGGGCGCAGCGATCGGCGGTGCGTAGGTGACGAGAGGCAAGAGATCGGTGCGGGGCGGCGTCGGGATCGCGACAGCGCCGCCGGTCGCGGCGTTCAGCACCCGGGCCAGCGTCGGGTCGAGGAAGAAGCTGGCGAACTGGCTGTCATTGCGCGGCTGGTCCATGCTGAACCGGTCCTTGGAGCCGGTGCCGATGATCAGTTCGTTGATCAACGGATTGCCCATTCGTTGGATCTGACTATAGGTGCCGGAGCTGACCGCCGGCAAGGGAGCCCGCCGGAGCGTGGTTCGGGGCCGAGAGGTCGAGCCCCAGATGCCGATCGTCGCGGCGGTCGAAGCGGACGACTCGACCGCACCGGTCTTCGTGATCAAGGCGACCGGCACTTCGATCGCAATCGTGTTCACGGCATAACCGGACACCGTGTCGGACGCGAAGTTCAACAGCGACGCGTCCTGCGCCGGCGAGAGCACCCCGCCGCCCACGGCGGCGCGCAGGTTGAGTGTGTCGAACGCGGCGCCGAGGTCGATGAAGAACGGGTCGTCGACCGTTCCGGAGAACACCTTCACGTTCGCCATGTTCGTGGCGTACGTACCTTGCGCGTACAACGCCGGGTAATCGATCGTCCGGGGACCGACGTTGGCGGGAACCGCGTAGAGAGGTTGACCGCCCTGCCCGATGATCGGCGTCGCCACGCCATTCTTGATCATCGTGACGGTGTACGACTGCCGCTGGCCGAGTCCGGGGCTCGCGAAGCTGGTGATGCGCGGTGGCACGACCGGCGACATGACGGGCGCCGGGGCGTTCGACGGCGCGTTGATGCCCGTGCCGGCGCCGGCATACACCTGGAACAGCGAAGGCAGGCGTTGTTCCGTCGTGAATCGGAACTGGAACACGACGTCCTCGACAGCGTCGTTGTCGTTGTCGATCTTGATTTCGTAGAGGACGTCGGAATCGAACGGAAACCAGTTCGGCCCGTTCCCGGGCTCAAGGAACGGGTCGACGTTGACGATCAACGTGACGCGCGGCGCGGCGCCGCCGTCGTAGCTGCGGAAGGCGTAGACATCGGTGATGTCGGCCTTGGTGTCCAAAGCCACGATCGGGGCCTCTCGGTGACTCGAGGCCTGCGCCGTTCCGAACGAGGCGATCAGCGCGGCGAGGGTCGCGAAACGGCGAATCGATGGGGTCTTCACACGTTCTCCTTCGGTGAAAAGCAAAGGCGTTTTCGACGGCCGGCGACCGCCGCCGCGCCGATCAGGCCGACGCCGAGCAGGGCCGTGGTGCTCGGTTCCGGAACCGGAGTGACGACCGATGGCGCGATAAAGGTGAGCGACGCCAGTGCCGGGCCCAGGCGCGCCGACCCGGCCGTTCCGCCGTCGATCCCGAGCTCGAAGAACGCCGAGTAGGAAGCGAACGAAGCCGAGATGAACGATTCGGTCGGGTCGCTGAAACCGTCGATGACAAGCCCGATCGCATGGCCCGCTGCACCGGCATCGAGGAGACCGGTGATCGCGCCGTCGTTGCTCGCCGTGGCCATGGGGTCCAGGCTCACGGTGCCCCCGGTCAGCGACGGCGCGGCGACATGGAAGAGGAAGCGCAAGCCGAGCAGGGTGCCGGCACCGGCTGACAGCGCGGCCGGGGCGGCCAAGGAAAAGCCGCTGGCCACCGGCGCGAGCGAGACGCCAGCGGGCGCGATCTGCTGGCTCGTCGGTCCCGGGAACGCCTCGATCGCGAAATCGGAGAAGGTCAGCGAACCGACGCTGCAGCCGGCCGAGCCGAGCGCGGCATAGGCGGTCAGGCTCGCGGTGGTACAGGGAGCGGCCGCCGCAGCGACGCCGGCCGTGCCGCCCAACAAGCCGAGGATGATCGCAAAGCGCCGGGGTGAGGAGGACATGAGACTTGCTCCGTGATCGCTTGAACGGCCCGCGCCGGTCGACAATTCACGCTACCACCCGATGCAGGGGTGTTGACCCCCCTCAATCGAGGGGTAGAGGCGCCCGCAACCGCTTCCGATCAAACGTCCGCAGCCCCTAACGGTCGAAGCGCAGCAGCGTGCGACTCACAGCGAAGATCACGATGAACAGCAGGAACGCGACCGCCGACGCGCTGCCGAGGTTCCACCAGCGAAAGCCTTCCTCGTACATCAGGTAGAGCACGCTGACCGTGCTGCGGAGCGGCCCGCCCTGCGTCATCACGTAGGGTTCGGCGAAGAGCTGGAAGTAGCCCGAGACGGTGAGGATGCCGACCATCACGAGCGTCGGCGCCAGCATCGGCAGGGTCACGTCGACCAAGCGGCGCCAGGCGTTCGCGCCGTCGATTCGCGCCGACTCGTGCAGCTCGCGCGGCACCGCCTGCAGGGCGGCGAGCAGGATCACCATGTTGTAGCCGAAGTTCTTCCAGGCGGCGAACAGGATGATCGCCGGCATCGCCCAATGTGGGTCGCCGAGCCAGTCGATCGGGTGCAGACCGATCGCTTCGAGCCCCTGGTTGACGAGGCCGTAGCGCGTGTGCAGCAGGTAGCGCCAGATGACAGCGACCGCGACCACCGTGGTCACGACCGGCGCGAACAGCGCGGTGCGAAAGAACGCCTGCCAGCGCGCGACGCGCGCGTCGAGCAGCAGCGCGGCGCCGAGCGAGAGCCCGATCGACACCGGGACGCCGACGACGACGAAATAGAAGGTGTTGCCGAGCGCCTGCCAGAAAAGCGGCGTGGTCAGCAGGTGGAGGTAATTGCGCAGGCCGACGAAGCGCAGGTTCCGCCAATCGGCGAGCGCGTAGAGGTCGAAATCGGTCAGGCTGAGCGCCAGGCCCGCGCCGACCGGCAGCACGAAGAACACCCCGATCACGGCAACCGCCGGGCCGGCGAGGCACCAGCCGATCGCGGCGTGGCGACGCATCAGCGCCGACCTCCGCTCGCCCTGGGCTCGGAAAAGGGCTGGTCGCCTGACCCGTTCGCCCTGAGCCCTTCGACGGAGCTCAGGACAGGCTTGTCGAAGGGCTGGTCGCCTGCCGCGTTCGGCCCCGGTTGGGCGCGGTTTGCGGCATGCCCTTCGACAGGCTCAGGGCGAACGGAGGGCGGGGCAAGGCCTTCGACAAGCCTGTCCTGAGCTCCGTCGAAGGGCTCAAGGCGAACGGGGGACGTGGCAAGCTCTTCGACAGGCTCTGGGCGAACGTGGGGTGCGGCGAGCCGTTCGACAGGCTCAGGGCAAACCGAGGATGGGGCCAGCCTTTCGACCGGCTCGAGTCGGGCGGAGGGTGGGGCAAGCCCTTCGACGGCCTCGGGGCGGACCGAGTAGGGGACCGACCCGTCCGGCAAAGCGGATCTCGCACCTGCCGAACGCCTCATCGCGCTGCGGTCCGGCCGCGCAGCCAGCGGCGCTTCTCGAGCACGCCGTCGACCCAGGCGTCGAGCCGCACGGTCGCTGCCTCGAGCGGCTCGACCCGGCGCACGACGCGTTCGGCGGTCGCCTGCATTTCCTGGAAGATGCGCTCCCACTCGGGGATTTTGGGCGCCGCGCGCACGCGCTCGAGCTGGCGCGCGAAGGCCTGCGAAGGCGCGTCGTTCGCAAGTGCGGCGCCCGCCCAAGCGCTGCGGCGCGGCGGCAGGTCGCCGGTCAGGGCGTGGAAGCGCTGCATCGTCGCCGGCTCGCTGAGGTAGCGGATCAGGGCCCAGGCCGCATCCTGGCGCTTCGAGCCTTTCATCAGCACCAGGCTCGACCCACCGGCCGACGAGACGCCCGGGCCATCGGGCCCCGGCAGCGGCGCGGTTGCCCAGGCGCCCTGCAGCGCGGCCGGCAGGCGGCGCCGAAACTCGCCGATGTTCCACGGGCCGCTGACGTAGAAGGTGAACAGACCGCGGGCGAACTCGTCCCAGAGGTTCGCGATCTGCGTGTCGCTGACCGCCGGCGCCAGGCCGGCCTCGAACAGGCCGGCGTAGAACGCCAGCGCCCGCCGAAACGGCGCTCCGGCGAACGCGCCGCGCGTGGCGTCGTCCGCGAGCACCGGCCCCTGCTGCAGCGCGAAGGCGAACAGCGGGTCGGGTTCGTTCAGCGGCAGCAGCACGCCGAAACGAGGCGCGCCGCTGCCGGCCGTGCGGCGCAGCGTGCGCATCGCTTCGATCCACTCGGTCCAACTTTGCGGCGCGCGGGCTATGCCGGCTTCCTGGAGCAAATCGCGGCGGTAAAACAGGAGCCGCGTGTCGACGTACCACGGCAGGCCGAACAGCGCCGGCGCGCCAGCGGCGTCCGGCATCCGGTTGGTGTCGAGGATGCCGGCGAAGTAATCGTCGGGAACGATCTCGTGAGCCGCGGCAATGCGCGCGTCGAGCGGCTCGAGCGCGCCGAGCGCGACGAACTCCGGCAGCCAGGTGTTGCCGAGCTGGCAAAGGTCGGGCAGCGCGTCGCCGGCGTAGGCGGTCAGGAGCTTCTCGTGCGCGGCGCTCCATGGCAGTTGCTGCACGCGCACCTCGATCCGTGGATGGCGCGCGTGAAAGGCGGGCAGCAGCGCCGCCACGACTTCGGCCTCGCGTCCCATCGCCCAGAAGCGCACCGGCCCGGCGCCGGCCCCGCCGCGCGTGCAGCCGGCAAGCGGCACGCCGAGCACGGCGCTTCCGGCGCCGAGGATCACGCCCAGCGCCGCACGCCGCGCGCGCGCCACCGGCCGCGGTGTCGGCCCGTTCACGCCGAGGGCACCGCCTTGGCGAGCCAGCCGCCGCTGAAGCCGGCGCGCTCCAGGCCGCGGCGCACCGGCAGCGCGCGCCGCATGTCGTCCCAGACGAGTTCATTCCGGTAGTTGCAGATCATCGCCAGGATCGGCCCCTGGTCGATGCCGATGTAGTCGTTCGCGAGCCAGCCGAAGCGCGAGTCGACGTGGCCGTCCGAGAGCTTCGCCTCGGTGGCCATGAAGCTGCGGTTGAACGAATCGATGAAGCCGTACTTTTGATAGATGTAGGCGCCGTAGCGCTGGAACATCTCGGTCACCGCGGGGACGACGATCTCGGGCGCGAAGGGCAGCGAGGCGATCGCCGCGGTCGGCGCGATCGTGCCGTCGTCGATCGTGTTGTAGCGCCCGGCGCCGCGCGCCGAGTAGTCGAGGAACCAGCGCACCCGGCCGGTGCGGTCGAACTGGCGCATCGTGCCCGGCCCGTCGCAGGCGGTAAAGCCCCAGACGTTGTGCCCGTACTCGAACCAGCCTTTCGGATTCTGGATCGCATAGGCGCGCTGCGCATACACCGCGCGCCGCGTGTTCTCGAAATAATCGATGCCGCGCTGGCGCATCGTCGCATCCTGCAAGCCGCGAAAATCGATCCACGTGTGCGAGTACTGGTGGCCGAAGAGCGGCGCGAAGCTCAGGTGTTCGTAGCCCATGAAGCGGCCCCAGGTGCCGCGATAGCTCTCCGACCAGGCGCTCCACGCACCCTCGTCGACCGGATGCGTCGGCGAGCCGAGCGCGAGCAGCACGACGAACATCGCCTCGTTGTAGCCGTTCCAGTCGTGCGGGATGAAGCCCTTCTCCGGGCTCCAGCCCATCGAGATCAGCTGGCCGCGCACCTGCGCCCATTTCCAGTCGATGCGCCAGTAGATCTGGTCGACGGTTTCGCGGATCGCGATCTCGTCCGGGTGGTCGCGGTCGAAGAACGCCTGGGCGTGCAGCATGCCGCCGATCAGGAGCGCGGTGTCGACGGTCGAGAGCTCGCTCTTCGGGGCGCGCAGGCCGGTCCGCATGTCGAGGAAGTGGTAGAAAAATCCCTTGTGCCCGGAGGTGCCGTGCGCCTGCGGCCCCTGCGGCGCGTGGCGGAAGAAGCGCACCGTCGCCAGCACGCGCTGCCGCGCCTGATCGCGCGTCACGTGGCCGCGGTCGGCGCCGATCACGTAGGCGGTCAGCGCGAAGCCGATCGCCGCGATGCTCGCGGGCGCGGAACTGGGATAGCGGTCCGGCACCATGCCGTTGGTCGGATTGGCCGTTTGCCAGAAGAAATCGAAGGTCCGGCGCTCGATGTCGTCGAAGAGCGGCGGAACGTCGGTGCGCGCCGCGATCGCCGGCGGGTCGATGGGCAGGGCCGCCCCGGAGGCCCGATCAGCCGCGCTCGTGTCGTAGACCGGGCTGCGGAGCAACCGCGAGGGCGAGAGCGAGCTGCAGCCGGCGCCTGAAAACGCCAGCGCAGCACTGCCGCAGGAGAGAAAGCGGCGCCGGGAAGAGGGCAACATGGTGTCGAGACGGTAGCGGGCCGCAAAGCGCGATCGGCCGGAGCCGGAGGATCGCTCCGCAAACGCCGCCGTGAGCGGTAAAAAAACGCTGCCAACACCGTGCAAACGCCGACGGTCGTGGGATCCGCCGACGCGGCGGCGCCGAATTCGAAGTGTGCGCCCGTCGCCTCGGTCTTCGGGAAGGCCCGGGCGACATCCCGTTCTACCGTTCGAGGAAGCGACAAGTTCCCGCGTTCGTCACGCGTCGAGCGACGCTCCGTTCGAGGCGATCACCCCGGCGTACAAATGCGCGCTGTCTTTCCAGGTGCGTTCCAGCGTGTCGAAATTGACGTGGACGATGCCGAAGCGCTTGGCGTAGCCGAGTGCCCACTCGAGGTTGTCGAGCAGCGACCAGGCGCAATAGCCGCGCAGGTCGACGCCCTGCGCGATCGCCGCATGGATCGCCTTCAGATGCGCGCGGTAGTAGGCGACGCGCAGCGGATCGTGGACGCGGCCCCCGCCCTGGCCGTCGCTGGCTTCGGCCTTCGGCGGGTCGTAGAACGCGGCGCCGTTCTCGGTGACGTAGAGCGGGATCGGGCCGTAGCGCTCCTTGACCCAAAGAAGAATCTTGGTCAGCCCCGGCGCGTGCACCTCCCAGCCGGTGTCGGTGTAGGTCGACTGCGACTGCGGCACGACCGCCGTTCGCACCGGCCAGGCCGTCGGGTCGTTCCGGATCACGTCGCGCATGTAGTAGTTGACGCCGACGAAATCGATCGGCTGGCCGATCAGCGCGAAATCCTCGGCCGGCCATTCCGGCCATGCCTCGCCGAAGATCTCGCGCATCTCGGGCGGGTAGTGGCCGCGGAAGATCGGGTCGAGGTACTGGCGGTTCATGTAGGCGTCGGCACGCGCCGTGGCGGCGATGTCCGTGGGGAGCGCGCTCGCCGGGTGCTTGGGCGCCAGGTTGACGACGATGCCGACCTCATGGCGCCCGGTTGCACGGTACGCCTGCACCGCCTTGCCGTGCGCCCGCAGCAGCTGGTGCGAAGCGATCGGCGCCTCGAAGCGGTTCTTGTGGCCGGGAGCCAGCGCGCCGTGCAGGTAGCCGCCGTCGGCGATCACCCAGGGCTCGTTCAGCGTCGTCCACTTCTTGACGCGACCGTCGAGCCGCCGGACGACGACCATCATGTAGTCGGCGAACCAGTCGGCGATGTCGGGGTTGAGCCAGCCGCCCCGGTCGTCGAGCGCCGCCGGCAGGTCCCAGTGGTAGAGCGTCGCGAGCGGCTCGATGCCGTTTTCGAGCAGCGTGTCGACGAGCCGCTCGTAGAAATCCAGGCCCGGCTCGTTGACCTGGCCGCGGCCCTCGGGCAGGACGCGGCTCCAGGCGATGCTGAAGCGGTAGGCGCTGAGGCCGAGCCGCTTCATCAGCGCGACGTCGTCGGGCATCCGCCGGTAGTGATCGCAGGCGACATCGCCGGTGTCGCCGTTTCTGACGAGGCCCGGGGTGCGGACGAAGCGATGCCAGATGCTTGGGCCGGCGCCGTCGGCGAGCGGCGAGCCTTCGATCTGATATGCGGAGGTGGCGGCGCCCCAGAGGAAGGACGACGGGAAGGAAGTGGATGTCAAAGGCAGTGGCGGCAGGCGCGAAAGGGCGAAAGGGCGAAAGGGCGAAAGGGCGAAGAGCGAAAGGGCGAAGAGCGAAAGAGCGAAAGAGCGAAAGAGCGAAAGAGCTACAGCTTCGGGTTTTACACGCGCGGGCGGGAAGGCACCGGGCCGGGCGGGCAAGCAACACCCGACCGGTCCGGGTCGTGCCGTCAACGAACGACTGTTCGACGCGCCGCTGTCATGAGCCGACGACCGGCCGCGGCTCGAAGCGCGCGCCGACACGCACGCTTCGGCCGGCGAGGAACGCCGCCGCGTCGATCCGGCGACCGCCCGGCCGCTGCAGCTCGTGCACGAGCAGAGCGCCCTCACCGCAAGCGACGCGGAGGCCCGCAGCACCAGCCGCCAGCACCTCGCCCGGGGCGCCGCTGCGGCCGCCCCCGTCGCCGTCCCTCTCGACCGCCGACCCGCGCCACAGCTTCACCGTTTCACCATCGAACACCGAACTCGCGCCGGGAAAGGGGTCGAAGGCGCGCAACCGGCGCTCGATCACGGCCGCGCTCTGGTGCCAGTCGATCGCCGCCTCGTGTTTCTCGATCTTCGCGGCGTAACTCGCGCCGGCCGCCGGCTGCGGTCGCGGCACGATCGCGTCGAGCCGGGCGAGCGCCTCGACGACGAGCCGGGCGCCGAGCGCGGCAAGCCGGTCGTGCAGGCGGGCGCTCGTCTCGTCGGGCGCGATCGGCAGCGCCGCCTCGAGCAGCATCGGGCCGGTATCGAGCCCTTCGTCCATCTGCATGATCGTGATGCCGGTCGTGGCGTCACCGGCTTCGATCGCGCGCTGGATCGGCGCGGCACCACGCCAGCGCGGCAACAGCGAGGCGTGGATGTTCAGACAGCCGAGACGCGGCACTTCGAGCACCCGGCGCGGCAGGATCAGCCCGTAGGCCGCGACGACGAGCACATCGGCCCGGGCGGCGACAAGCGCCGCCTCCGCGGCGGCGGCGTCCTCGGCATAACGGCCCCCCGCGCGCAGCCCGCGCGGCTGGACAACCTCGATCCCGTGGCGGAGCGCCAGCGCCTTGACCGGCGAAGCCTGCAGCTTCAGGCCGCGGCCGGCGGGCCGGTCGGCCTGCGTCAGCACCAGCCCGACCGGATGCCCGGCCTCGAGCAGCGCCGCGAGCGCCGTCGCGGCGAATTCCGGCGTGCCGGCGAAAGCGAGCTTCAGCGGCACGCCCGATGTGCCGATATCCCCGCCACGCAGCGTTTCGGCCGGACCCGACGCATCCTGGCTCACGCGTCCCGCGCCTTCTTCAGCATCTTGGTCCGGATCCGGTCGCGCTTCAACGCACTCAGGTACTCGACGAACACCTTGCCCTGCAGATGATCCATCTCGTGCTGCACCGCGACCGACAGCAGATCGGCGGCCTCGAACTCGAACGGCTGGCCGTCGCGGCCCTGCGCCCGCACCCGAACCCGCGCGTGGCGCTGGACCTTGTCGTAGACCGCCGGCACCGAGAGGCAGCCTTCGTCGGCCAGGATCGTCTCGGCGCTGCGCTCGAGGATTTCCGGATTCACCAGCACCAGCGGGTGGTCGCGGGCCTCCGAGGTGTCGATCACGATCACCCGCTCGTGGATGTCGACCTGCGTCGCGGCGAGGCCGACGCCATCCGCCGCGTACATGCTTTCGAGCATGTCGTCGACGAGGCGGCGCACCCGCTCGTCGACCGCGGCCACCGGCTTCGCGACGGTGTTCAAGCGCGGATCGGGATAGCGGAGGATGGTCAAGCGGGCCATGTCGAGTCGTTCGATGAATGCGGCGGGAAGCCGTTCGAGCGTGTCCCCGACGCCTCGGCCCGGACCCAAATTCGTTGCGGCATCAAGGGTTTGAAGGCAGAATGTGTGAAAGCGATTGAGCATTTTGGCCGAGCCCCGCCGGGCTCCTTGCGCCGCCTCCGAGGGCACCCGGCAGCGGGCGCCGGGGCGGCACGAAGACACGACGATGTTCAGCGCTTGGTTTTCAAGGTGATGGCGCCCCGCGCTGCTGCAAGCCCCCGGCGCCGTACGGCCGCCCTCTCGCCCGAGACGACCTCATGAACCGTCGTGACCGTTCTGCCCGCCGCTGCCCGCCGTATGGGCGTCGCTTTTCTTTCCTGCTCGGTGCACTGGTGGCGATGGCCGGCCACGCCGGCGCGGCCACGCCCGGACATTATCCGGTGACCGCCGAGCAACGCGACACCGCCCAGCGGGTCGCCCAGCAAGGCGTGCCGGTCGAGGAGCTGACGCCGAACGCGCCGGACACCTACACCGTGAAGCCGCGCGACACGCTCTGGGACATTTCGAAGATGTACCTCCGGAGCCCGTGGCGCTGGCCGGCGCTTTGGGGGATGAACCTCGAGCAGGTTCGCAATCCGCACCTGATCTACCCCGGCCAGATGCTCGTGCTCGAGCGGCGCGACGGCCGGGCGCGCCTGCGCTTCGGCCAGATGCTCGGGCCGCGCGGCGACGAGCGGCTCTCGCCGCGGGTGCGGTCCGCGGCGGTCGATGCCGCGGCGGTCGCGTCGATCCCGTTCAACCTGATCGAGCCGTTCTTGAACGAGGCGGTGATCTTCCCGGTCAACGAGCTGACGGACGCGCCGCGCATCGTCGCGGCGCAGGAGAACCGGGTCGTTCTCTCCCGCGGCGACACTGCCTATGTGCGCGGCGAGGTCACGGGCGGCAGCGCCTACCGGATCTTCCGCGAGCCCAAGCCGCTGGTCGACCCGACGACGAAGGAAGTGCTCGGCTATGAAGCGGTGTACGTCGGCGCGGCCGATTACCTGCAGCCGGGCGAGACCCGCATCGACGACGCCGGCCGCAGCGAGATCGTTCCTGCCACCTTCCGCATCACCGACGTTCGGCGCGAGGCAGGCGTCGGCGACCGGCTCGCGCGGGTCGCGGCCCGCGAGTACTCGAACTACGCGCCGCACGCGCCGCAGAATCCGATCGAAGGCCGGATCGTTTCGCTCTACGGCGATGCGATGACGGCGGGCCAGAACCAGATCGTCGCGCTGAACCGCGGCGCGGCCGACGGCCTGGAGCGCGGCAACGTGCTGGCGCTGATCCGCGAGGGCGGCCATGCGGTCGACCCGACCGACAAGAGCCGCCCGATGATGAAGCTGCCCGACGAACGGCACGGCCTCTTGTTCGTGTTCCGCGTGTTCGATCGCATGTCGTACGCGTTGATCCTGACCGTGAAAGAACCGGTCGCGCCGGGCGACCGGTTCGCGCAGCCCTGACCGAGCCGACCCCGCCAGGCGCCGGCGCGATCGACGCCGAGGAGCTCGGCGCCTGGCTGCGCCTTCTCGAGACGCCCGGCGTCGGGCGCGCGACGGCACGTCAACTGCTCGCGGCGTTCGGTTCGCCCGAGGCGGTGATCGGCGCCTCGACCGCCGCGCGGCGGTCGGTCGTCGTCCGCGGCGACGCCGCTGCCGCGCTTGGCGTCGAACCGCCGAACGCCCGGGCGCTGCTCGACGCGACCCGGCGCTGGCTCGACGGCGCGACCGGCACCGAAGCGATCCGCGCGGTCATTTCGATTGGCGATGCGCGCTACCCACGGGCGCTGCTCGAGTCGCCCGACCCCCCGCTGTTGCTCTACGCCCACGGCCGCCTCGAGCTGCTCCGGGGCGAGGCGGTGGCGATCGTCGGCAGCCGCAACCCGACACCCCAGGGCGCGGAGAACGCCCGCGCCTTCGCGGCGCATCTCGCGGGCAGCGGGTTGACGATCGTCTCCGGCCTCGCGCTCGGCATCGACGCTGCGGCGCACGAGGGAGCGCTGGAGGCGGCGAGGGCCGGGTCGGGCGGTGGCTCGACGATCGCCGTCGTCGGCACCGGACTCGACATCGTCTACCCCCGCTCGAACCTGGCGCTGGCGCGACGCATCGCCGCCGAGGGGCTGGTGCTGAGCGAGTACCCGATCGGTACGCCGTCGCTCCCGGTGCACTTCCCGCAGCGCAACCGCATCATCGCCGGGCTGGCGCGCGGTACCTTGGTCGTCGAAGCGGCGCTGAGATCCGGCTCTCTGATCACCGCCCGGCTCGCAAACGAAGCCGGGCGCGAGGTCTTCGCGATCCCCGGCTCGATCCATTCGCCGCTGGCGCGCGGTTGCCATGCACTGATACGCCAGGGCGCCCGCCTGGTTGAGGACGGTGCGGACATACTCGACGAGCTGAAACTGCCGGTGCTGCGGGCAGCGCGCGGCGAGCGGCCGACGGAGGCCGAAGAACATGGCGGCGAGGACCTCGGCCGAAGCCGCGCGGACGGCGACGCCGGTGGAAACGGCGCCCCCGGCGCCCGGCTGCTCGAAGCGCTCGGGCACGATCCGGTCACGCTCGACGCGCTCGCCGCCCGCACCGGTCGGAGCGCCGCCGAACTCGCTGCCGGTCTGCTGGCCCTCGAACTCGAAGGCCGGGTCGCGCGCCTGCCCGGCCAGTTGTTTCAGCGCATGGCTCGCGGCTGAGCCGGCGCCGGTCCGCGTCGGGCGTCACGTTCGTTCGGGGCGCGACAGCCGCCGACCTGGCGATCCAGGCGAGGGCCGAAAAGGCCGCTGGTATAGTGAATCGATGTTCGATGTGCTCGTCTACCTGTACGAAAACTACTGGCGGCCGGACGCCTGCCCCGGCCACGACCAGCTGACCCGCAAGCTCTCGTCGGTGGGCTTCGAATCCGACGAGATCGAGGAGGCGCTGAGTTGGCTCGGCGGCATCGCGAGCGTCGCCGGCGCGGAATTGATCCCTCCCTCGAGCGAGAGCCTGCGCGTGTTTTCGCCGGAAGAGCGCGAGCACCTGGGTGAAGCTTCGATCGGCTTCCTCAGCTTTCTCGAGTCGGCTGGCGTGTTGCCGCCGGCGATGCGCGAAATGGTTGTGGATCGCGCCAGCGCGATCGACGGCGGCCCGGTCGACCTCGAGGACATGAAGGTCATCGTGCTCATGGTCTTCTGGAGCCTGGGCGAAGAGCCCGACGCCCTGATCCTCGATGAGCTGTTCGTGGCCGAAGAGGATCGGGTGATCCACTAGGCCGGCGGGGGCCCTTCGACGGGCACAGGGGTGAACGGGGTGTCGCAACGCTGACGACGGCCCTTCGACAGCCTCGGAGTGAACGGGGTGTCGCAACGCTGGCGAGGGCCCTCGGCGGACTCAGGCGAACGGTTCGATTCAACGCTGGCGAAGACCCTTCAACGGACTCAGGGCGAACGGAGGTTTCGCGCGCCGTCCAAGACCCTTCGACGGGCGCAGGCGAACAGTATTGCAAGGCACCCGTTCGGGCTGAGCTTGTCGAAGCCCTCGGCGCGCGCCGCTCGGCTGGTCAGGCGAGCAGCCGGCCCGGGTCGGCGTCGAGTTTTGCCATCGCCTTGCGTGTGGCACGAACCGTCAACGACTCTTCCTGCGCCGGGAGCAGCAGCCCGGCCTGCAGGAACGCGGCGAGCCGGTTCTGCTGGAACAGCACCCCACGCCCCTGCGCCGAGACGAACAGCGTCAGCTGGCGGCGCATGCCCTGCCAGGCGAGCTGCATCGGCTCGTTGCGACCGCGGTAGTCGAGCATGAACCAGCTGCCGACCTGCAGCTCGCGCGCCCAGGCGAGCATCGGCGCGGTCGGCATCGAACCGCCCTCGGCGACGACTTCGAGCTCCGAATTCTCGTAGCCCGAGAGGTCGTGGACCATGCCTTCGTCGATCTCGAGGTCGGCGCTGTCGGGCAACAGTTCTTCGAGCGTCTCGAGACGCGCCATCAGCTCGTCGAGCCGGTCGTGCGGAATCGCTGCAGTCTTCGCGGTGAAGGCGGCGGCGAGCGCGTTGTTCAATTGTTGGATGTGCTCGTCCTGCTTCTCGTCCGCAAGCCCGGCCTGTTGCATCCCGTCGCGCAGCGCCTTCAGCAGGGGCGGAAGGCGGCGGATCACCTCGGCGCGCTCCTCCCGCGTGACCTTGGCGCTCGCCGACCAGATGAGATCGGCCGCGGCGCGCTTCATCTCGCGGGTCGCATCGCTCTGGTGACCCGACTGCAACGCGGCCATCGCGAGCACGTCGGCCCAGACGTGGAACAGGAACTCGCGCACGCCTTCCTGCACCGGCACGTCGCTCAGCATCTTGCGCAGCTCGATCGTGTACTGGATTGCGAGCGTCTCGCGCTGCTCGACTTGTTGCGCGAGCGACACGCCCTTCTTCGAGGCCTCGTTCTCGTTCTTGAAGTAGTGCTCGAGAAACTTCTCGAACTCGATCAGCACGGTCTGGAACACACGGCGCCCCGTGTCCGGGTAAGCCTCGACGACCTGGACGACCCGCTTGATCTCTTTTTCGAGGATGTCGCCGACCTTGCGGCTCTGGGCGTCGAAGCCCATCACGCAGGAACCCATCCGGTCGATCAGGCGGCGCGCCGGGTGGTCGACCGTGGCGAAGAAGTCGGGCTCGCCCACGGCGACCCGCAAAACCGGCATCTGCAGGCGCGCGAACCAGACGCGCACCGAGGTCGGAAGGCGCTCCTCGGTCAGGATGCTCTGGAACAGCAAGGCGACGATTTCGATCGTGGCGCGCTCGACCGGCGTCGCGGCCGCCTGTTTCAGGGCGGCCTTGCGCTGCGCCAGTTCCTCGAGCAGCGCCGGGGTGTTCGGCAGCACCGCACCGGTACCGCCGTTGCCCGCCATCGCAGCGGCGCGGCTGGCGACGCCTTGCTGCGCGGCGTCGATCGCGCGCGCCAGCCGCGGCGACGCCGGAGCGCGCGGCCGGTCCGGCTCGGTGGTGCCGAACCCCGGCGCCTGCCGACCGACCAGCCGGTTCAGCCGACCGATCACCTCCCCGGCATGGTCCTGGCCGCGGACGAAGCCGCCGGTGCGCGTCAACAGCCGGGTTTCGGCGCCGACCTCGGCGCGCGCGTCGGCGCCGCCGGATGGAACGCCACCGCCCGTGACCGGGCCGCCGTTCCCCGACAAAAGCGCATGGCCGGTCGGGCCACCGACCGAACGCCGAATGAACGGCCGGAGATCGACCTCGGGCAGCACGTGGCGTTCGAGCAGGAAGCGGTTGGTGTCGTGATACCCCTCCTCGGCCGCATGCGCGAACTGGCCGTGCAACACGGCCTGCAACAGCCGCCAATGCTCGAGGCTCAAGCCGGCCCGCCGCCAGGCACCGGTGACGACCCGCGCCAGCATGTGCGGCCGGAGCACGTCGTTCGGCTCGAGTTCCTCGCGACCCTCGAGCACGTTCATCCGCGACCGCAGGTCGGTGAACTCCCAGGACGAGCGGTCCATCAGCGCCAGCGCCAGCTTCGAACTGACGATCTCGTTCTCGATCGTGTCGTCGTCGACGAGACTGAGCGGCCCGACGCCGCGGCCGCCGCTCGGCGATGAGCCACCGTTCGCATCGGGTAACGACGCAGGGACCTGGCCCGAATCGCGCGCCGCGCGCAGCATCGCCGCCATCGCATGCAGCCAGGCCGACGCGGCCTTGCGGAAATCGGGCACCAGCTCGCGGCGCCGGATCGCCAGCGCCGGTTCGGCGACCTCGGCCGCGAGATGGCGCGCCCCGCGATCGACGGCCCGGACGACGTCGGGCAGCCCTTTCAGCAGGCCCTCGACGTACGCGCGCCGTGCCTGCTGGGCCAGGGCCGTCGAATGGGCGGATGTCGGCATGGAGGGCGGTCGGGGGCCGGCGCAGGGCGTGCAGGAAGGCCGAAACGACTCTACACCACCGCCCCGGCGTTCGGGTCGTCCGGGTCGCCGGCCTTGGCGGGCGCCGCCCGGATCAGGTCCTCGCGCTTGACGCCGAGCCACATCGCGATCGCCGCGGCGACGAATACCGAGGAGTAGATGCCGAACAGGATGCCGATCGTCAGCGCGACCGCGAAGCCGTGCAGCGTCGGGCCGCCGAAGATCAGCATCGAGAGCACCATCGCCTGGGTGCAGCCGTGCGTGATGATGGTGCGGCTCGTGGTGCTGGTGATCGCGTGGTCGATCACCTCGCGGGTCGACATCTTTCGGTAGCGGCGGAACGACTCGCGGATCCGGTCGAAGATCACCACCGATTCGTTGACCGAGTAGCCGA
>CAXSGM010000039.1:0-25658 GCA_964236915.1 uncultured Rhizobacter sp. | reverse complement strand
GCCGCCACATCATCCGCGTCGCCGACCGCGCGTTCGACGATTTCGCCGGCAGCGGCCTGGCACCCGACGCGCTCGGCCGGCTGCTCGGCGTGGCCGGCACATCGCGGTGAGACGCGACGGCGCAGGCGGCGCGGGGTGCCCGATCTCGGGAAGCCCCCGGCGCGTCGGCGGAGAGCGCCCGGTCGTCGGCAGGGCGTGGCCCGGCGGCCCGGGGCGCCGCCCGTGACCCGCCGGTTGCGCCTGGCGATGGTCGGCGGCGGCACCGGTGCCTTCATCGGCGCGGTGCACCGCATCGCCGCGCGGCTCGACGATCGCTACGAACTCGTCGCCGCGGCGCTCTCGAGCGACCCGACGCGCGCCGCGACCAGCGCCGCCGCGCTCGGGCTCGACCCGGCGCGCAGCCACGCCGACTGGCGCGAGCTACTGCGCAGCGAAGCCGCCCGGCCGGACGGCGCCGAAGTCGTCGCGATCGTCACGCCGAACCACCTGCACGCGCCGATCGCGAGCGCCGCCCTCGAGGCCGGCCTGCACGTGATCTGCGACAAGCCGCTCGCCACCTCGCTGGCCGAGGCCCGCGCGCTCGTCGCGCTCGCCGCCGAGCGCGGCCGGCTGCTCGCGCTGACCCACACTTACTCCGGCTACCCCATGGTGCGGCACGCCCGCGAACTCGTGCGGTCGGGCGCGCTCGGCACGATCCGCCTGGTGCAGGCCGAGTACCAGCAGGACTGGCTCGCCACGCCGCTCGAGCAGGGCGCGGCGGCGAACGCTCAGGCAGCCTGGCGCACCGACCCGGCGCGGGCCGGCCCGGCCGGCTGCCTCGGCGACATCGGCACCCATGCCTGGCAGCTCGCCGCATTCGTCACCGGGATGCTGCCCGCGCAGCTCGCGGCCGAACTCAGCACCTTCGTGCCCGGCCGCCGGCTCGACGACCATGTGCAGATGATGCTGCGCTACGCCAACGGCGCGCGCGGCCTGCTCTGGGCGAGCCAGGTCGCGGCGGGCTGCGAGAACGCGCTCCGGCTGCGTGTCTTCGGCACCGCTGCCGGGCTGGCGTTCGACCAGGAACGGCCGAACGAACTCCTGTTCACCCCGCTCGGCGGCGCGACCGAGCGGCTGACACGCGGCCGCGTCGCCAGCGCCGCCGCCGCGCACGCCACCCGCATCCCGGCCGGCCACCCCGAGGGCTATCTCGAGGCTTTCGCGCAGCTCTACACCGACGCCGCCGAGCGAATCCTCGCGCTCGAAGAAGGGCGCGCCCCCGATCCCGAATCGCTCGCGCTGACGACCGCCGTCGACGGGGTCGCCGGCCACGCGTTCATCGACGCGGTGCTCGCGAGCCATGCGCAGGACGGGCGCTGGGTGACGGTCGAGTCGGCGTGAGGCGGCTTCAACAGCCCCCGGGTCTCGAGCCGACCGCGGGAAGCCGGCAGCTGCGGAACGCGCAGAGGCCATCGTTCGACATTTGCGGCGGGGCAAGGGGCGCGAACTGGCCCTTGGCACGTCCGCTCGATGGAGGGTTAGGATTTCGCGCGGACGAGTACAA
This sequence comes from uncultured Rhizobacter sp., assembly GCA_964236915.1. Lineage (GTDB taxonomy): Bacteria > Pseudomonadota > Gammaproteobacteria > Burkholderiales > Burkholderiaceae_C > LMDS01. Next base: position 24,115 of record CAXSGM010000039.1, on the reverse strand, counting down.
GGGCTGCACGATTGGCTGGAGCGCAGTGAGCTCAGCAATACGACTTGCGTGCGAAGGATGGGTGGACATGAATTCTGGCGTTGACTGACCAGAGACGGTCGACATCTTCCGCCAGACGTTGATTGCGGCGCGTGGGTCGTATCCCGCTCTCGCCATGAGCTCAAGGCCGATCTTGTCGGCCTCAGCCTCCTTCTCTCGGGAGTGCGGCAGCGTGTAGAGGATTTGGGCCACTTGGTTCGCAAGTGCTGCGTTCTGTTCCGGAGACTTTGTGCCCGCTGCTGCGAGCGAAACGACAAGCTGTTGGCCTATGGCCTCGGATACCTTTTCTCGCCCGTGCTCGCGTATGGCGTGCGCGATTTCGTGACCCATTACCGCAGCGATCTCATCGTCCGTAAGACTCAGCTTCCGGATAATGCCCGTATAAAAGGTGATCTTGCCGCCTGGTGAGCAAGATGCGTTCAGCACAGGTGCGTCGATTAACGACAGATGCCACTTCCAATGTCTTGTGTCGTCCCTGAAAACCGCCGTCTGGCGGATTAGACGGCCTCCTATCATTTTCAGTCGGTCGTACTCCGGCCCAGACTCGATAAGCCGGCCAGCAGCTTTCGCTTTGCTGTATTGATCCGTGTAGTGAGCGAGCGCCATTCGCTCGACCGTCGCTGCGGGAACAATGAGTAGCTGCTGACGTTCCACACCAATGGAACCAGGCCTTGTTGTCGATGCGCAGCCAGCAATCGCGAACGCGATTGCTGCAAGTAGAACTCGTCCAATCACGGCGCCTCCCTTTAAGCAGAGTTATCGGCGTATAGGGCGCCGCGAGACGACCAGCGATTGAGACGGAATGCATGGATTTTTGATTTTTTCGGTCAGCGAATGTTGTGATGGTTGGTCCGGGCCCTAACCATAGCGTTCTGCGCCGTTGACGCCTTGAAGCCGTGACCGCCTGGTCAGGCGCCCCGTTCGACCGCCGTCAGCAGCTCCTCCGACCCCGCGCTCCAGCCGACGATCGCGCCCTGGGCGGTCAGCATCGCGATCGTCGCGGCCTTGAACTCGGGAAAGTAGCTCTCGGTGGCGTCTTCGATCAGCAGGCAGTCGTAGCCGCGGTCGTTAGCCTCGCGCATCGAGGTCTGGACGCAGACCTCGGTCGTGACCCCGGTGAGGACGAGCTGCGTGATGCCGCGCGCCTGCAGCGTGGCGTGCAGGCCGGTGGCCCAGAACATGCCTTTGCCGGGCTTGTCGACGACGACTTCGTCCGGCGCCGGGGCGAGCGCATCGATGATCGCGGTGCCCGGCTCGCCGCGGACCAGGAGCCGGCCCATTGGCCCCGGGTCGCCGATGCGGCGCTCGGGCGTGCCGCGCAGGCGCTTGGACGGTGGGCAGTCGGCGAGGTCGGCGGTGTGCGATTCGCGGGTGTGGACGACCGGCCAGCCGCGCCCGCGCCACAGGTCGAGCAGCCGGCCGATCGGGGCGATCGCCGCATGCAGCCGGGTCACGTCGTTGCCGAGCGCGGCACCGAAGCCGCCGGGCTCGACGAAATCGCGCTGCATGTCGATCACGACGAGCGCGCAGCGGCCGTCGGCGGCCAGGTGGAATGCGAACGGATGCGCGCCCGTCAGCTCGATCGAGGCGGCTGCGACGCCGTTCGGGGCGGCGGCCCCGGCGTCTCCGGCGGTCGCCGCGGCGGCGGCAATCGAGGTGGAAAGCGATGTCGTCATCGCGACGCCGGCGGCATCGTTCTTGCCGTCTGCCGGGCTTCTGCGCACGGGTTCGCCGAGTGCAACGGTCGGGGAGCGATCGGGCACGGCGGATTCGTCCCGAGCTCTCAAGCCGCTTCCGCCAGCGGCACCGGCGCGCCGTCGCCGGCATGCGCCCCGCCCATGTGCGCGCCGATCACCCGGCGGTCGGCGTCGGCGGTGCGGGTCTCGAAGACGATCCGGCCCTCGCTCATGACCGCGATCCGGTCGCTCAGCTCGAGCAGTTCGTCGAGGTCTTCGCTGATCAGCAGCACCGCGCCGCCGCTCGCCCGAACCTGGAGGATGCGAGCGTGGATCTCGGCGACGGCGGCGAAGTCGAGGCCGAAGACCGGGTTGGCGGCGATAAGGACGTTGATCGGTCCGGACAACTCGCGCGCCAGGACTGCGCGCTGCACGTTGCCGCCGGAAAGGCTGGCGATCGGCGCGTTCTCGCTGCGTGTCTTGACGCCGTAGTCGGCGATCCAGACGCGCGCGCGTTCGCGCCAGGCGCCGAAGCGCAGCCAGCCGCGCTTGAACGGCGGTCGGTCGAAATCGCGCAATGCCATGTTCTGCGCCACGCTCAACGCACCGACGCAGGCGTTGCGCAGCGGCTCCTCGGGCAGCGCCCGCAGCCGCAGCCGGCGGTTTTCGGCGCGGCGGGCGTGGTACGGCTGGCCGGCGACCGCGACGCTGCCGGCAGCGCGCGCGCGCTGCCCGACGAGGGATTCGACCAGTTCGCGCTGGCCGTTGCCCGCGACCCCGGCGATGCCGAGGATCTCGCCCGCGCGCACCGCGAGGGACAAGCCGTCGACCGCGAGCATGCCCCGGTCGCCCATCGCCGCGAGCCCGTCGACCTGCAGCGCGAACGGTGCGTCGGCCGGGGCAGCCACGCGCGGTGCGGCGCTCCCTTCGGCAACGACCGCCGAGGCGCCGGCCGCCGAGTCGCCGATCATTGCCTGGGCGAGCTGTTCGGGCGTCGTCACGGCGACGCGCGCGCCCAGGACCTTGCGACCGCGGCGCAGCACCGTGACCTCGTCGGCATACGCCATCACTTCGCGAAACTTGTGCGTGATCATCAGCACCGTGCATTCGCCGCGCCGGGCGACCGCGCGGATGTAGCCGAGCACTTCGTCGGCCTCCTGCGGCGCCAGCACCGAGGTCGGTTCGTCGAGGATCAGCAGGCGCGGCTTCAGGTAGAGCTGCTTCAGCAGTTCGAGCTTCTGTTTTTCGCCGGCCGCCATGCCGGCGGGCGTCGTGTCGAGATCGAGCTTGAACGGCGTGGTCTTCAGGAACTCGCCGAGCCCGGCGCGTTCCTTTTTCCAGTCGATCAGCGCCGGCGTGCGGCCGCCGGCGAGCAGCAGGTTCTCGGCGACGTTCATGCCCGGCGCAAGCGTGAAGTGCTGGTAGACCATGCCGATGCCGAGCGCGCGGGCGACGACCGGCGTGGCGATGACCTGTTCGCGGCCGTCGATCAAAATCGCGCCGCCGTCCGGCCGCTGCGAGCCGGCGACGCACTTCACCAGCGTGCTCTTGCCGGCGCCGTTCTCGCCGAGCAGCGCGTGCACGGAACCGGCGGCGACGGTCAGGCTCACCGCGTCGAGCGCGGTGAAGCTGCCGAAGCGCTTCGTCAGCTCGACCGTTTCGAGCGCGAGTGCGCCGGGTCTGGCGGGAAGAGCGCCGAGCGGGATGGTCATCGGACGATCTCCGAAGGGCGGTGCGCCCGCGCCAGCCTGTTTTTCACTGCAATGCCTCCAGCACTGCGTCCGAATGCGCCACCGCGCCGAAGACGCCGCCTTGCATCGTCACCATCTTCAGCGCCGCCAGATGGTTGCCGAGGTCGGTCGCCGCGGTGCAGTCGGCCAGCAGCAGGCATTCGAAGCCGCGGTCGTTGGCCTCGCGCAGCGTGGTGTGCACGCAGACGTCGGTCGTGATGCCGGTCAGCAGCAGGTTGGCGATGCCGCGCGTGCGCAGGATCAGTTCCAGGTCCGTGGCGCAGAACGAGCCCTTGCCGGGCTTGTCGATGACGATCTCGCCGGGGAGCGGCGCGAGTTCGTCGATCAGCTGCCAGCCAGGCTCGCCGCGCACCAGGATGCGGCCGCACGGGCCGGCGTCGCCGATGCCGCGGCCGTCGGCGCCGATGCGGCGCGAGCGCCAGCGCTTGTTCGCCGGCAGATCCGAAAGGTCGGGCCGATGGCCTTCGCGGGTGTGGATGACAGGGAAGCCGAGCGTGCGCAGCGCCGCCATCAGCCGCCGGATCGGCTCGATCGGCGCGCGCGTCAGCGAAAGGTCGTAGCCCATCTTGTCGACGTAACCGCCGACGCCGCAGAAGTCGGTCTGCATGTCGATGACGATGAGCGCGGTGTTGGCCGGGCGCAGGTCACCGTCGTAGGGCCAGGGATAGGGGTCGGCGTCGATGAACATCGTTCCGTGGCTCGACAAGGCGGCGATCCGCAGCGGACTACGCCGCCCGACGGGCCGACGGCGCGCCCGGCAGCGACTCGGCGGCCGGCTGCTCGCGCATGTTGTGCGGGTCGTGGCGCCGGGTCGGCCGAGCGAAGCCGCAGGCGCTGCCGTCGGTGTGCACGACCGCGTCGTGCCACGGCAGCCGGTAGGTGCCGGCGACCATGTCCTGCATGAAGGTGTAGGGGCAGTCCTGCGCGCCGCCCGCGACCGCCGAATAGCCGCGGTGCCAGAGTTGGTAGGGGTTGTTCTCGACGCCCCAGTGCATCCGCGCCTCGCGCACCAGATCGGGCCGCACTTCGCAGGTCACTATTTCGTCGACGCGGCCGCCGCCTTCGACCATGATCGTGCCGTCGAAATTGCAGACCATCGCCTCGCCCATCGAGTCGAAGCTGCCGTCGCTGCCGGCGAGGCAGACGCTCGCGGTCACCATCAGGTTCTGGAACGCGTTGGCCTGGTTGGTGATCTTCCAGGCATGGCGGATCGGCGCGGTGTAGCCGGCGGTGCGCAGCATGAGCTCGGCGCCCTTGTAGGCGCACTCGCGCGCCATCTCGGGGAACATGCCGTCGTGGCAGATGATCAGCGCCAGCCGGCAGCCCTTCGGCCCGTCGATCACCGGAATGCCGAGGTTGCCCGGCTCCCAGGCTTCGACCGGCACCCACGGATGGAGTTTGCGGTAGTACAGCGCCAGCGCGCCGCGGTCGTCGATCACGATGCCGGTGTTGTACGGGTTGCCGTTCGGGTTCCACTCCATGATCGAGAAGCAGCCCCAGAGCGCGTGTTCGCGGCAGGCGCCGCGGAACGCCTCGACCTCCGGGCCGTCGAGCCGGCACATCAGCGCCGGGTCGGTGCTCATCGAGAGCCCGTGCAGCGCGTATTCGGGGAACACGACCAGATCGAGCCCCGCGTTGTTGCGGCGCGCCTTGGCGACCATCGCGACGATGCGCTCGGCCTGCGCCGCGAGCTGCGCCGGCGTTTCGACGACCGGAAGCTGCAGTTGCACCAGCCCGATGACGACGCCGTTCGGCGATTTGTTGAGTCCACCCAGACCGCTCATCTTTGCAATCTCCTTTTTCAATGCGCCGACGACAGCTCGCCCGGGCTGCCTTCGGCGACCTTGCCGGGCCGGCAGCTGATCACGAGGATCACCAGCGTCAGCACGTACGGCACCGCGCTGAACAGGTTGTAGCCCGAGCTGATGCCGATCGATTGCAGCGCCGGGCCGATCGCGCCTGCGCCGCCGAAGAGCACCGCCGCGCCGACGCAGCGCAGCGGGCTCCAGCGCGCGAAGATCACCAGCGCGACGGCGATCAGGCCCTGTCCGCTCGAGATGCCTTCGTTCCAGCTGCCCGGGTAGAACAGCGTCAGCGAGGCGCCGCCGAGGCCGGCGATCGCGCCGCCGGCGGTCGTCGAGGCGATGCGGATGCCGTTGACCGAGTAGCCGAGCGCCCGGGTCGCGCTCGCCGAATCGCCGGCCAGCCGCACCAGGAGGCCCCAGCGGGTGCGCGCGAAGCTCGCGAACATCGCGACCGCGAGCAGCAGCGCGACCGGCAGCAGCGGGTTCACCTGCAACGCCGACCGGAACAGCGGCGAGGCACTCCACCCGCCGAGCGCGAGGGGCGCCAGCTGCGCGGCCTGCGGCTGGATCAGCGGCTTGCCGAGGTAGAACGCAAGGCCGGTGCCGAGCAGCATCAGCGCGATGCCGGTCGCGACGTCGTTGACGCGCGGCAGCGAACACAGCAGCCCGTGCAGCAAAGCGAGCGCCGCACCCGCGGCGGCCGCCACCAGCACGCCGATCCACGCCGAGCCGCTCCAGTACGAGCCGCCGAAGCCGGCCATCGCCGAGAGCACGAGCACGCCTTCGAGGCCGAGGTTGATGCGGCCCGACTTCTCGGTCAGGCACTCGCCGAGGCTGACGAACAGGAACGGCACGCCGACGCGCAAGGCGCCGCCGAGGATCGCCGCGAGGAAGGGCAGCAGGATCTCGCTCATGGCCGCGGCGCGTCGGCAGCACGACGCTGTGGCCGGCGCGCACCTCGGCCTCCGTCCCCTGCCGTCGGGCGCAAAGCCGCTTCGGCAAACGCCTGCAGGGTCATGGCGCTCACGGGTGCACCCTTCGGCAAAGGCCACGAAGGGGCCGTTTCGCGGCCCCAGCCGGTCCCGCCGAGCGGGAACGAGCCCCTTGGGGCGGCCCGGCGGCGCTCATGGCGGGCTCACATGCGGGTTCGCCGAGCGCGCGGCCGGCGCCGGTGGCCGCTGGGCGGAGCGCCGGAAACCCGCGCCTGCGGCTTTCCAGTCGATCCCGCGCAGCGCCTCGCTCGCCAGGATCAGCACGAAGGCGATCGCCTGGAGCACCTGCACCGAGGCATCGGGCAGGCCGAGCCGGCGTTGCAGCAGACTGCCGGCCGCGCCAAAGCCGCCGAACAGGATCGCCACGGCCGGAATCGCGAAGGGCTCGTGGCGCGCGATGAAGGAGACCAGGATGCCGGCATAGCCGTACCCCGCGATCAGCGACGCGTTGGCATTGGTGTGCACGGCCGCGACTTCGATCGCGCCGGCCAGGCCCGCCGCGCCGCCGCCGAGCAGGCACGCCAGCAGGATCAGCCGGCTCGCCGGCAGGCCGACGAGCTGCGCGGTGCGCGGGTTGCCGCCGACGACGCGGAGCGCGAAGCCGCTCGCCGTCAGCGCCAGCCAGAGGCCGAGCCCGACGCAGGCCAGGACGCCGATCACGAGGCCCCAGTGCACGTCCGAGCCGAAGATGCCGTCGATGCGGAGCCCGAGGTCGAGCGCACGCGTCGAGGGCTTGTTGAGCGTCGCCGGATCGCGCATCGGGCCTTCGACCAGCTCTTTGAAGATCGCGATCGCGGTGTAGGCGAGCAAAAGGCTCGAGATTGTTTCGTTGACGCCGCGGTACTGGCGCAGCGCCCCGGCGAGCCCGATCCACGCGCCGCCGACCGCAAACCCGGCGAGGCACACGACCAGCGTGCCGAACGCGTTGCCCGGCAGCGGCAGCGCGTACGGCACCGCCGCCGCGGCCAGACCGCCGAGCACCAGCGCGCCTTCGCCGCCGATGATGATCAGGCCGGCGCGCGCCGGCAGGGCGACGCAGAGCGCGGTGAGCATCAGCGGCGCGGCGCGGGTCAGCGTGTTCTGCCATGCGAACCCGTCGCCGAACGCGCCTTTGAAGAGCAGCGCCCAGGTGTCGAGCGGGCTGACGCCCCCGAGCCAGACGAACACCCCGAACAGCAGCAGCGCGCCGACCAGGGCGCCGACCGGCAGCAGCGCGTCGACGAGGTTGGTGCGCATCGTCTACCTGACCGGCGCCGTGTCGGCGACCGCTGCGCGGCCGGTTGCCCGGCGGCGTGCCGCGGGCCGGGGCGTCGAGGCGCTGTTCGCCACCATGGCTCGTGCCGATCCGGCTCGGAGTGTGACTGGCTTGGAGCGATCCGCCTCAGACCGAGCCGACCACGCCTTCGACGAGGTAGTTCATGCCCTCGAGCGTCGGGTCGGTCTGCTTCAGCGGCTTGCCCGCCGGGATGACGACCCCGCCCTTGTTGTTCTTCAGGCCGCCGCTGAAGATGTCGAAGCTGCCGGCGATCATCTTCGCCTTCATGTCGTCGGCCTGCTTCCTCGCCGCCTCGGGCACCATCGGGCCGTACGCCGACATCTTCACGTAGCCCGCTTTCAGGCCGCCGCGCAGGAAGTTCGGGTGCGGCTTGCCGGCCTGCGCCGCGTCCACGACCGTGGTGTAGGCGGGCATCCAATTCCACTCCGCGCCAGTCAGGTAGGCGGCCGGCGCGAGCTTGGCCTGGCTGACGTGGTAGCCGCACACCATCTTGCCGCGCTTCGCGGCGGTCTCGACGATCACTTTCGGGCTGTCGACGTGCATCGTGAGCACGTCGATGCCCTGGTCGGCGAGGCTGTTGGTCGCCTCGGCTTCCTTGACCGGCATCGACCATTCGCCGGTGAAGATCACCGTCGTCGTGATCGCCGGGTCGACCGATCGCGCGCCGAGCGTGAAGGCGTTGATGTTGCGCAGCACCTGCGGAATCGGCTTCGCGGCGACGAAGCCGAGTTTTTTCGACTTCGTCATGTGGCCGGCGACCACGCCGTTCAGGTACTGGCATTCGTCGATGTAGCCGAAGTAGCTCCCCGTGTTCTTCGGGTGCTTGCCCTCGGTCCACATGCCGCCGCAATGCGAAAAGCGCACGTCGGGCTCCTTGGCGGCCATTTGCAGCATGTACGGATCGAAATAGCCGAAGGAGGTCGGGAACAGCAGCGACGCCCCGTCCTGCTTGATCATTCCGGTCATCGACTTGGTGACCGCCGAGGTCTCGGGGACGTTCTCTTCCTCGACCACCTTGACACCGGGAAGCTTTTTGATTCCGGCGGCGGCCGCGGCCTGCGCCTGGTTGTAGCCGAAGTCGTCGCGCGGGCCGACGTAGATTACGCCGACCGTCAGCGGCTTCTGGGCCCGCGCGGCGGGGAGCGCCCAGGCGGTGGTCGCGAGAGCGACGGTCGAGAGCTGCGAGAGGCGCGCCAGCGCGCGCCGCCGCGAGGGATCGGTCGAGTAGGACATGCAAGTACTCCGCTTTGGTGCACGAACTGGTATACCGAGCGGGATGCTGCAAAAGCTGTGCCCGACAGGGTCAAGCGCTATTCGCCCCGGTCTGGCGGGGTTGGCCTCTCCGATCCCTCAGCGTGCCAGCCGCGTCCGCGCTTCGTGAAGCGTGTGCAGCGTGATCTTCCGTACCTCGGCCTTGCTCTGCTCGATGTGAGTTCTCAGCAGCAGCTGGGCCTGATCGGTCTTGCGCTGAATCACCGCGCGCAGCACTTTGGCGTGCTCGGCGTAGGTTGCCTCGATGCGGTCGGCGCGGGTGAAGTCGAGGTGGCGGACGATGCGGATGCGCTCGGTCACGTCCCAGTGCACGCGTGCCATCTCGGCGTTGCCGGTGGCGCGCACCAGCGTGGCGTGGAACTGCTCGTCGTTCGCGCCGACGGTCCGCGCGTCGCTCAGTCGCTCGGCCGCCGGCACGAGCCAGATCTCTTTCAAGGCCTCGAGTTCGGGCGCTTCGCCAGCGCGGTTGCAGAGCCTCTGCAGGCTCGCCATCTCGAGCACGATCCGCAGGTCGTAGAGCTGCTCGAGCTTGCCGAAGTCGATCGGCCGGACGAACCACCCGAGCTTGGGCTCGACGTCGAGGAAGCCTTCGTTGCGAAGCCGAAACAGCGCCTCTCGCACCGGCGTGCGGCTGACGCCCAGCCGCGTGCCCAGCTCGGCTTCCGAAAAGCGGTCGCCAGCGACCAGCTCGAAATCATGGATCTGCGCCTTGAGCGTCGCGTACACCTGCTCGGCGAGGTTGGTGCGGGCCGTCGGCAACGGCGTCAGGGGGCTCATCGGGAGCATGGTAGCGACGCGCTTCACGCGAGCGGGTCCGCGCGACCCGCTTTCCGGGATCCGCTCGCGGCGATCCGCTGTGCGGCGAGAGCGCCGCAGGTCGCTGTCAAGGATCCATCAGGCTGACATGCGCCGCGACGACGCGCCAGCCCTCGGGCATGCGCACCCAGGTCTGGCTCTGCCGGCCGAGGCGGGCGTCGGCGCCGCGCCGAAACTCGGTCATCGCGGTCGCCATGTCGCGTCCGTAGGTCGTGATCACGGTGTTCGCAAGGCCCCGCGCCAGGCCGGTGGCCGGCCGGGCGGCGCGAAAGGCCTGGATCGCGGCGTAACCGATCAAGTTTTCAGCGGTCCCGTAACGCACCGTGGTCGGCGAATCCCAGAACAGTTCGTCGAGCACCGCGACCCGGTTGTGCACGAGTGCGTCTTCGTAGCGCGCGAACGCCGCCGTCACTTCGGCCAGCACGTCGGCAAGGTCGATCGCCATGCTGCCCGGTGCGGCGTCGGGCTCCGCGCTGCCGACCGCGTTCGCGCCGGCCGCCCGGGTTGCGCCGGCCGCGTCGCTGGTCACGGGGCCGCTGGCAGGCGCCCGCTCGCGGCTCATGGCGTAGCCAGCATCGCGACCGGCGCACTGCAAACGCCCTGCGATTGCAATGCATGCGCCGCGCGCAGCACCCGGTCCTCGCGCCACGGCGCGGCGATCAGCTGCACCCCCATCGGCAGGTGCGGCGCGGCCGGATCGCAGCCCCACACCGGCACCGCGCAGACCGGCAGCCCGATGCAGGAGATCGGTTGCGTCAACAGACCGAGGCTGGCGCGCGCCGGCAGGCGCTGGCCGTCGATCTCGAGCCACTCGGTGCCGAGGATGGGTGCGGTGCACGGGGTCGCCGGCGCGAGCAGCAGGTCGACATCGGCAAAAAGTTCGGCAGTGCGCAACGCGAACCAGCGGCGCACGCGCTGCGCCTGCAGCACCCAGGCGGCGGGCAACAGCGCGCCGGCCAGGAAGCGGTCGCGCGACAGCGGCTCGAAATCGGCGGCCCGGGTGCGCAGGTCGGGCAGGTGCAGCGCTCCGCCTTCGGCATTGCTGATCAAAAAGGCTGCGGCACGCGCCCGCCCGACCTCGGGCAGCTCGACCGAACGCGCGACGCCGAGTGCCTGCGCGACCCGCGCTACCGCGGCGCGCGCGGCCGGTTGGGCGTGGGCGTCGAAGTAGCCGCCGAGCGTCGCGATGCGCAGGCCTTGCGTGCCGAGCGCGAGCGTCTGCGCCGTGGGCTCGACCGGCCGCAGCACGCAGCCGGCGTCGCGCGCGTCGAAGCCTTGCAGGAGGTCGTAGACCCGCGCCAGATCGGCCGCGCTGCGGGCGAACGGCCCGAGGTGATCGAGGCTCGCGACGAACGGGTAGCTGCCGGTGCGCGGCAGCCGCCCGTAAGTCGGCTTCAGACCGAACACGCCGCAGAGCGACGCCGGCACGCGGATCGAGCCGTTGGTGTCCGAGCCCAGGGTGATCGGAACCTGCCCGGCGGCGACCGCGGCCGCCGAACCGCCGGACGAGCCCCCGGCGCTGCGGAGGACGTCGTGCGGGTTGTGCGTCGGCCCGACGTGCGAGTTCTCGGTCGTGAAGCCGTAGGCGTACTCGTCCATGTTGAGCGCGCCGACCAGCACCGCGCCGGCGGCTTCGAGGCGCGCGATCAGCGGCGCGTCGGCGGTCGCAGCCGGTCGGTCGCGTTCGATCTTCGAGCCGGCGAGTGTCGTAAGCCCGGCGATGTCGAACAGGTTCTTGACCGCGAACGGCACGCCGAGCAGCGGCAGGGTCCGCGCTTCGCCGTCGCCGCAAGCGAGCCGCGCATCGAGTGCCGCCGCGGTGCGCAGCGCGCGCTCGGCGGTGACGGCGGTGAACGCGTTGACCCGCGGCTCGGTTGCGCCGATGCGCGCGAGGCTGGCATCGGCGAGTGCCGTGGCGCTGACGCGGCCGGCACGCACCGCCGCCGCGGCGTCGATCGCGCTGCCGAGCAGCAGGTCGGCCGCGTCGCTCACCGCCGGGCCCCTGCGCGGCAACCGCCGCGGCGGCGCGCTCCGGAATGCTGGCGGCGGCCCGGTGGCGCCAGCCGACCGGCGGGTCTCATGCGCTGCCGGCCGCGGCCGCGGCCGGCGCCGCGGTGGCTGGCGAAATCGGCACGAAAGCCTCGGCAGGCTCGTCGGCGGGCGTCAACGGGTGCATCCCGATCAGCTCGGCCAGCTCCATCGCGAGCGTGAAGTACTGCAGCGTGCCGGGCCGGTGCAGCGGCGCGAGCGGCAGCGTCAACGCCGTTGCCGCTGCATCGACATAGGTTTCGATCTGGCTCGGGGTCATGGGAATTGAAAGGCAGTGGCAACGAGGGATGAAAGGCGACCGCGGCTCGACGCAGCAACGGCGGATCAGGCTGCGTCCGGCGCCGCGGCGGCGACGAAGGCGCGCCAACCGCCGAACGCGCTGATGTCGCGTGCGCCGCGCAGGGCCAGCGCGTCGCAGACGAAGCCGTGCACCCAGCGGCCGTCGGCGAGCTCGATCGAGCCGAGGCCGAGCGGCGGCGGGATCAGCGCCAGCAGCGAGCCCACCGCCTCGACCGGCATCTGCCAGACCTCCACCGCGATCGCGGTGCCGCCCTCGGCGACGCGCTGCAGCCCGGGTTTGGCGGGAAAGGTGTTGGGCAGGGCGAAGAGCCGGTAGCGGTTTGCCGTGGTCGTCGCGTCGAGCAGCGTCGCGCCGCGCTCGGTGAGCTGCGGATTGAGCGGCAGGCCGCTCAGATGGGCGCCGACGACCACGATCGGCAGCGTGGGAGCGCTCGCCGGCCAGGGCGCTGCTGCATCCGTCGTCTTCGCCGCTCCGGTTGCGCCCGTCGCACCCGTTTCCTTCAGCACGCCAGTCACACGGTTGGCCTCCGCCTCCGCCTCCGCCTCCGCCTCCGCCGCACTCGGCGCCGCGCCCGCCACGCCGGTTGCGCCCGCCGCGCCGGCCGCCCGCCCGGTGGCGCCGAGCGGCAGCCGCACGGCCGCCTCCCAGCGTTGGCCGAAGCGGGCGAGCGCAGCATCGCTGGCGCCGGGGGCAATGAAGGTCACGCCGAACGGCAAGCGCCCCGCCGCGCCGGTGGCCGGCCGCGGCTGCGCCCAGCCGGCCGGCAGCGCGAGCGCGCACCAGCCGAGCAGGTTGACGAAGTTGGTGTACGTGCCGAGCACCGCGTTGGCGCCGAGCGGATCGGCGTCGATCTCGGTGTGGGTCGGGTGGGTCGGCGCGGTCGGCACCATCAGCAGGTCGACATCGCGCCAGAGCGCCGCGGTGTCGCGCTGGGCCTCGCGGAGCCGGTACCCCGCGCGAAAGGCGTCCGCCGCGCTGAAGCTGTCGGCGCGTTGGATCACGCGCCGCACGCTGGCGTCGATGGCGCCCGGGTCGCGCGCCATCAGCGCCTGCACGACGACCTGACGCTCAGCCACCCACGGGCCGTCGTAGAGCAGCGCGGCGACCGCATCCAGCGGCGCGAAGTCGACCGGTACGACGCGGTGGCCGAGCGCTTCGGCCTGGGCGACGGCGCGCCCGAAAGCGGCTGCATAGCCGACGGCGTCGCTGCCGTCGTCCTGACCGCGGCCGAGGATCGGCACGTGCGGGATGCCGATCCGCAAGGCCGTCGGGAGGCGTGCCGGGCCGGTGCGAAACGCGCTGTACGCGTCGGCCGCGTCGGCGCCTTCGATGACCGCGAGCACCTGCGCCGCGTCGGCCACCGTCAGCGCCAGCACCGAGACGCAGTCGAGGCTGCGGCAGGCCGGCAGCACGCCCGCCGAGCTGACCCTTCCGGGGGTCGGCTTCAGACCGACGAGGTTGTTGAAGCCGGCCGGCACCCGGCCCGAGCCGGCCGTGTCGGTGCCGAGCGCGAACGCGACCTCGCCGCGTGCCACGACCACCGCCGACCCCGAACTCGAGCCGCCGCTGACTCGCGCCGGATCGAAGGCGCTGCTCGGCCGGCCGTACGGCGAGCGCGCGCCGGCGAGCCCGGTCGCGAACTGGTCGAGATTGGTCTTGCCGAGGCAGACGGCGCCGGCCGCGCGCAGCCGTGCGACGACGTGGGCGTCACGCGTGGCCAGGCGCGCGAACGCCGGGCACGCCGCGGTCGTCGGCCAGCCGGCGACATCGATGTTGTCCTTGACCGCGTACGGCACGCCGTAGAGCGGCAGCGCGGCGAACAGCGCCTCGTGGTCGGCGCCGAACCCGGCGGCGAGCCGATCGAGGGTGCGCAACTCGGTTTCGAGCCCGGCGGCGTCGGCCCGCGCGATCCAGGCTTCCGACGGGCTCTCGGCCGCAATGCGCTCACGGCGCGCCTGCAAGACTTCACGCGGCGCTGCGCCGGCGCGGTAGGCGTCGCGCCAGTCGGCAAGGGTCAGCGGTGGGTTGGGAGCCATCGAAGAACAGGGTGCACGGTGTTGTATACCACATGGTGCACAGCATGAAGCATGCCTGCCGCTACGATGCCCCGTCAATCCGTGCCGTGGGTTCATGCCGTCGATCGGCTGCGGCCCGGCGCTCATGGCAAGAGGCTGCCCCCCGTGACGCTGCTCCACCGTTGTTCCGCGACCTGCCCGCCCGCTTGCGCCCGAGCGCCTCTACGCCCGCTCGGGAGCGGGGATCGGGCCTTCACGGTCGACCTCCACGCCCACATGCTGACGGCAGCGGTGGAGGCAGTCGTCGCCGATCGGCCGCAGAAGAAGGCCGAGCCCGAAGCGCTGCGGCGCACGCTGGGCGAAGCTTCGGCCCGTCACAACGTCGAGCAGATGATGCCGCCCGCGGTGCGCCGGATGACGACCCTCGACGAACGCCTGGCCGACATGGACGCAATGGGCGTCGACGTGCAGGTGCTGAGCCCGTCGCCGACGCAGTACTACTACTGGGCCGACGAGGCGCTGGGCCAGGAGATCGTGCGCCTGCACAACACGCACATCGCCGAGCAGTGCGCGCTTCATCCCGAGCGCCTCGTCGGCCTCGGCACGCTCGCGCTGCAGCACCCGCGGCTGGCGGTCGAGCAACTCACGCATCTCGTGAAGACGCTGGGCCTGCGCGGTATCGAGGTGTCGTCGACGGTCAACGGCGCCGAACTCGCCGACGCCCGCTTCGAGCCGGTCTGGGCGCGTGCCGAAGAACTCGGCGCGATCGTCTTCATCCACCCGCTGGGCACCTCGCTCGGCGAACGCGTCGATCGCTACTACCTCGCCAACACCATCGGTCAGCCGCTCGAGACGACCGTCGCGCTTTCCGAGCTGATCTTCGGCGGGGTGCTCGACCGCTATCCGGGCTTGCGGATCGTCGCGGCGCACGGCGGCGGCTACCTGCCGTCGTACTTCGGCCGGAGCGACCATGCGTTCAAAGTGCGCCCCGAGGCGGCGACCATGAAGATGGCGCCACGCGACTACCTGCGGCGGATCTGGTTCGACACCCTGGTCTATGAGCCGGAAATGGTGCGGCATCTGATCGAGGTGGTTGGCGTCTCGCAACTGGTGGTCGGCACGGACTATCCCTTCGACATGGGCTCGTACGATCCGCATCGCCTGCTCGAAGCGGTCGCCGGGCTTGACGCGCAGGACCGTGCGCGCATCCTCGGGGGCAACGCGGCCGACCTGCTCGGTCTGACAATCCCGGCGGCAGCGCACCCGAACGACACCCGAGAAGGCGCCCGATGAAAAAAGTCGACGTGCAGGACGCAACCCTTTCTCCGGCCGCGGGGCGTCGGCGGCTTCTGGTCCACGGCGCCGGTGCCGCGACGTTGCTCGCGCTCGCGCCTCGCCTCGCGCGCGGCGCGGACAAATGGCCCGCGAAGTCGGTCCGCATCGTGATTCCGTTCGCCGGCGGGGCGACTGCCGATGTCGTGGCCCGGCTGCTCGCCAGCGGCCTCTCCGAGCAGCTCGGGCAGCCTTTCATCGTCGATGCCCGCCCGGGCGCCAACGGCATCATCGGCACCGACATGGTCGCCAAGGCGGCGCCCGACGGCTACACGCTGCTCGTGCACAGCTCCTCGTTCGCGATCAACGGCGCGCTCTACAAGAAGCTGCCGTTCGACGCCGAGAAAGATCTGACGCCGATCGTCTCGCTGGCGGCGCCGCAGGGCTTCGTGCTCGTGATCAACCCGTCGTTGCCGATCCGCAATGTGCAGGAGCTGATCGGCTATGCCAAAGCCAGGCCGGGTGCCTTGACCTACGGCTCGGCCGGGGTCGGCAACGTGACGCACCTGGCCGGTGAGATGCTCTCGAAGCTGGCGGGCATTCGGCTCGCGCACATCCCCTACAAAGGCGCGAGCGCTGCCATGAACGATCTGCTCGGCGGTCAGATCCAGATGATGTTCAACGGCCTGATTCCGGTGCAGCCCTTCGTTCAGGAAGGCAAGCTGCGCATCGTCGGGCAGACCGGCGCCCAGCGCATGGCCTTGCTGCCGAACGTCCCGACGTTGGCAGAGTCGGGCGTGCCGGGCTACGAATCGACCAGCTGGTACGGGCTCTACGGCCCCGCCAGGCTGCCGGCCGAGATCGTCGACGCGCTGAACGCGGATGCGCTCAAGATCATGGGCACCCCCGACGTGCTCAAGAAACTCGGCCAGGACGTCGCTCCCGGCGGCTCGCCGCAGGCCTTCGCCACCTTCAGCAACGCCGAGATCGCGCGCTACCGCAAGCTCGCCAAAGACATCGGGATTTCGCTCGAGAACGGCTGAGATGCGCGGCTCGGCTTTTCCTGACCACCCGACGGAGCAAGGCGCGCCGTGAAGCTGGTGTTGTTCTCGACCCACGACGCCGCGTCGGGCGCGGAGTCGACACCCGCGTCGACACCCCCGCCGGCCCCGTCACCGGGCGTTCTGATCGACGAAACCGTCGTGGATCTGGCGGGCGTGGTGCCTGCCGCCTTTACGCCGCAGCTCGCGATGCAGGGCCTCATCGACCGCTTCGAGGCGCTGCGCCCGGCGATCGAGCGGCAGGTGCACAGCGCCGGCCGGCTGGCGCTGGCGAGCGTCAGGCTGCATGCGCCCCTGCCCCGCCCCGGCAAGCTCGTCAACTGCATCGCGAACTACTGGGAGCATGCGCAGCGCGAGCCGCGGCCGCTGAACATGTTCCTGAAGAACCCGGAGTCGGTCATCGGCCCGGGCGACACGATCGAGCTGCCCAACTTCACCGAGCCCTGGGCGTTCATGCACGAGGCTGAACTCGGCGTCGTCATCAAGGGGCCGGCCAAAGCGGTGGCGCGTGCCGACTGGCGCAGCGCCGTGTTCGGCTACACCTGCATGATCGATGTCACGGCGCGTGGCGAAGGCCGGATGACGTGGAAGCAGGGCAGCTGGCTCGGCAAGTCGTTCGACACCTTCGGCCCGATGGGCCCCTGCATCGTCACCGCCGACGAGATCCCGGAGCCGAACGACCTGCACGTGCAGCTCTGGAACGACGGCGAATTGCGCCACAACTACCAGACCGACGACATGGAGCACCGGGTGCCCGAGATCGTCGAGTTCGCGAGCACCGTCATGACCTTGAACTCGGGCGACGTGCTGTCCTGCGGAACGAACCACGAGGGCTTGGGCTTCATCCAGGACGGCGAAACGATCGAGATCTGCATCCACGGCATCGGCCGCATGCAACTCCGGGTTCGCGATTTGCTCAAGCGCAGCTGGGAACGCGGGGTCTACATGGGTGCCGATTCGACGCACCACGGCGCGGTGCGCCGGCACCGGCCGGAGACGGTCCTGACGCCGAGCAACGCGTCGGTCGAGCCCCCGAATCACTGAGATCGGAGCGGTGCTCCGGGACGTTGATCCCGGACTTCGCTGCCCCTCACGCCGGCTTCGTGCGAGACCGGGCGCCGTTCAGAGCGGTCGGCGTCCCGAGGTCGCGTGCGGTCGGCGTCGCAACCGGGTCCAACGCGACCGTCCGCAGCACCGCGTCGATGAGGAACGCCTCCCAGTGTGCGATCGCCTCGGGCGTGTCGAGCGGCTCGCCCAAAAAGGCCGAAAGCGTGTAGCGGTTCGAGAGGTAGAAGTAGGCGAGCGACGCGATCATCAGGTAGATGTCGCGCGCCGCGACCTCGGCGCGGAAAGCCTGCTCGGCGACCCCACGCGCCAGCACTTCGCCCAGCACGCCGAGGGCCGGCGAAGAGAATTCGGCGGCCCGGCCCGAGGTGGCGATGTGTTTGCCGCGGTGCAGGTTCTCGGTGTTGAGCAGGGTGATGAATTCGGGGTTCCGCCGGTAGTAGCCCCACATGAACCGGATCACCGCCTCGAGTGCGGCGAGCGGCGGCGTGCCGGCCAGCTCGAGCTTCGATTCGGCCGCGTTGAAGCGCCGGTACATCTCCTCGAGCACCGCGACGAACAGGCCTTCCTTGCTGCCGAAGTAGTAGTAAATCATTCGGTCGTGGGATTTGGCGGCCTTCGAAATCCGGTCGATCCGACCGCCGTCGAAGCCGTGCTCGGCGAACACTTCCGTCGCCGCCCGCAGGATGCTTTCGCGCGTCGCCTGCGCGGCGAGCGCCCTGGAACCCGGTCGGGCGGCCGGGGTTGCGGTCGGCGACCGCTTCACTGCTCGGCGAACGCCCGCTCGATCACGAACGCGCCGGGTGTCGTGGTGTTGCCCTCCTTGAAGCCGCGGGCCTCCAGCAGGTGCTTCAGGTCGCGCAACATGCCCGGGCTGCCGCAGATCATCACGCGGTCGTTCGCGGCGTCGAGCGCCGGCAGGCCGAGATCTTCGAACAGCTTGCCGTTCTCGATCAGGTGCGTCACGCGGCCCATGTTCTTGTACGGCTCGCGCGTCACGGTCGGGTAGTAGCGAAGCTTCGAACTCACCATGTCGCCGAGGAACTCGTGCGCGGGCAGGTGCTCGGCGACGAGGTCGTGGTAGGCGAGCTCGTCCTTGGTGCGCACGCCGTGCACCAGGATCACTTGGTCGAAGCGCTCGTAGGTCTCGGGGTCGCGGATGATGCTCATGAAGGGCGCGAGGCCGGTGCCGGTCGAGAGCAGGTAGAGGCGCTTGCCGGGAACGAGGTAGTCGATCAGGAGCGTGCCGGTCGGCTTCCTGCCGACGATGATCGTGTCGCCCACCTTCACGTGCTGCAGCCGCGAGGTCAGCGGGCCCTCGGGCACCTTGATACTCAGGAACTCGAGCTGCTCCTCGTAATTGGCGCTGACGATGCTGTAGGCGCGCAACAGCGGTTTGCCCTCGACCCTGAGGCCGATCATCGTGAAATGGCCGTTCGAAAAGCGCAGCGCCGGGTCGCGCGTGGTCGTGAAGGTGAAGAGCTTGTCGGTCCAGTGGTGGACGCTCGTCACCTGTTCTTCGTTGAAGGCGCTCATCGTGGGATGCTGGCTGACAAGGACAGGAGGGGACGAAAACCAAGCCGACAACGTTGCGCCGTAGCCGCCACGCTTTATGATCGACCCGTTTCGTTAAGTGAATGCTACATGAAACGGTTCGGGCCTGCGCTGGGTGTCGGGCACGGCCGGGCGCGTCGGCGGCGTGCGGTTTCGAGGGGCGAAGGATCCTACGCGATGAGCGAGCACACCAAGACCGACGGCCTGCCGGAAACGCTCCCGGCCGCCGCCGCGATGCCGTCCGCGGCGTTCACCGCCACGGCCGCCGGAGCCGCCGAAACGCCCGGCCGCGCGCCTTCGCGCAGCGACCGCATGGCCGCGAACAAGGTCGAGTGCAACGCCTGCCCGGTGCTCTGCCAGATCAGCGACGGCCGGAGCGGCGCCTGCGACCGCTACGCCAACGTCGGCGGGGTGCTGATCCGGGTCGATCCGGTCGTGCTGCTCCGGCGCACCCTGGCGGCGACCGACGAGCCGGCCCTGGTGGCGTTCGCTGCCCGGGATGCCGAAGCAGCGGCCGAAGCCACCGCCAACCCGCTGGCTGTGCCCGCGGATCTGTTCGTCACCGGCGTCGGCGCCGGCACCACTTACCCCGACTACAAGCCGGCGCCGTTCATCGTCTCGTCGGAGGTCGACGGCGTCGACCTGATCACCGTCGTCACCGAGGGCATCTTCAGCTACTGCAGCTTCAAGGTGAAGATCGACACCGACCGCTTCCTCGGCCCCGAGCAGGCGAACGTGCGGGCCCGCGGCGAGATCGTCGGCCACGTGACGACCGCCGAGTACGGCTCGCAGATGTTGTCGCTCGGCGGCGTCCACCACCTGACCGGCGGCAGCAAGAAGGAAGGCCGCGTCACCTGCGAGCTGATGCAGGCGCTCGGCAACCGCGAGCCCGTCGAGCTCTCGATCGACGGCGGCGCGCAGCTCGTCGTGCAATCGGGCGCGGCGCCGGTCGTCGACGGCGTGCGCGAACAGCGCATGCGCGTCGGCTGCGGCTCGGCGACGGTCGGCATCTTCGCCAAGCAGTTCCTCGGCCTCGCCGACGAGGTGATCGTGGTCGACGATCACATCACCGGCGTGCTGAGCCAGCACCAGGCCGGCCGCTGCCTCGGAATGCGGCCCTCGGGCGTCGGCATCCGGGGTCGCAAGTCGACGCCGGGGCGCTGGTTCCAGGTGGCGAACCCGGGCACCGGCTGGGGCGGCACCGACCTGGTCGACCCGCTGGCGATCGTCGAGGGCTTC
Organism: uncultured Rhizobacter sp.; assembly: GCA_964236915.1. Taxonomy (GTDB): domain Bacteria; phylum Pseudomonadota; class Gammaproteobacteria; order Burkholderiales; family Burkholderiaceae_C; genus LMDS01. Next base: position 3,932 of record CAXSGM010000039.1, on the reverse strand, counting down.
GATCCGGCGCTTGCCTGGCCGGGGATGCGCCTGCTGATGACCTCGACCACCGGCGAGCACGCCGCCTGGTACCTGCTCGACGCGGCCCTCGTGCCGCGCCCGGCCGCGCTACCGGCGCCGGTCGGCGCGGTGGTCGCGCGGATCGGCGAGAACTGCGAGCCCTCGGTCGCGAGCGTGCTGTTCCTCGCCGGCGCCGGCGGCAGCCTGCGCGCCGGTGTCACCGAGAACCCGGTTCGCCTGACCCGGGCGATAAAGGCGGCCCGCGTCAACGTCACGTGCGGCGGCGCGCCGGCCTACGTATGGCCGGGCGGCGGCATCACCGTGATGGTCGACGTGGCGCGGATGCCGGCCCGAAGCTTCGGCACGGTGCCGACGCCTGCGATCGTCGCGCCGATCGAGTTCAGCCTGTCCGTGGACGACTATCTGGCGCTCGGCGGCCACCTGCAGCATGTGCGTACGCTCGCCGACACCCTTGCCCACGGCGCCTGGCATGCCGACGGTGCACCCGCGGCGCGACGCATTGAGCCGCAGTCGCGGACGAACCCCTGGCCGCTCGGCCAGCCGCCGCAGCTCGGCTGATTCGCTTGTCTTCCTCGCCCCGCCGAGGAGAGGGTCGGCGGTGAGGGGCGGTTGGCAGCCCGTTTGCTGCCAACGGGCGGACCAACGCTCTGCGGCGAGCGGGGCGGGGAACGATTCAAAGGTGCACGCGTTCCGTCAGGGCGATTGGTGCCGCACGCTCTCGATCAGCGCCAGGATCGATGCCGGCGCGTTCACCGGCACCAGCTCGCCGAGTGCCGCCGCTCTTCAGCGCCGCGACCCGAAACAGCTCGTCGACGAACGCGTGCCCGACCTGCGGCACGCCGGCGAAATCGATATCGGCCCGCGCGAATTCGCCGAGTCGGGCGGCGGCCCGCGTCGCCTGAGCCCGCGACTCGAGCCCGCAATTCGGCGCGATTCGCAGCCGCAGCGGCACGACGGTGCGTTCGAAGCCGTGCCGTAGCCGTAGCCGCGGCCGTCGGCGCTGTGCGCCTGCCGCACCGCCTCGATCGTGAGCGGCGTCTCGAGCAGGAACGCGGCGTAGACCGGGCTGCCCTGCGTCACGGCGGCGCGCTTCGGCCACCCGCCGCGACCGTCCCAAGCGCGGCGCTGGAACGCCGCGTCGTTCGCCTGCAGGTCGAACACGTCGGCGAGCTGCGCGGTGAAGAAAAGCCCATGCCCGCTGTGGCGCTCGGGCTGGCTGGTGAGCTTGCCCTTGGCGAGCTCGAGCATCGCGAGTTCCGGGTCGGCGATCGCGAAGCACTCGGTGATGCGGCCGAAGATGCCAACGCCGTCGTCCGAGACGAGCAGCTGCGCTTGGCTCCGCGTCTGTCGCAGCGACACGGTGACATGCGGGCCGCCGCTGTGCTCGATCGCGTTGTCGACGAGCTCGCTGAACGCATGCTGCATGAGTCGCAGCAGCGGCGCGGGCAGTGCGACAAGGGTGCGAAGTCATGCCGCCACGCCAGGTCTTCGTTCAGGCCGGTGAGCGGGTAGCGCTGCACCACCTGGCCCAGCGTGCCGGGCCGATGGCGCGGGCGGCGCGGCGTGCCGTCGTCGACCAGCCACTGCAGCTCGACCAGGCGAGCAAGCGCACCCCGGGCGCTGCGGCGCGACTGGCCGGTGCGCGCCGCGACGCGGTCGGCGAGCATGGTCGGATGGGCTGCGGCCGCGGCGGTGATCCACGGCGTCAGCGTGTTCAGGTCGATGCGGCTCATCGGGCAACTTCTCGGGAGAGGATGGTGGCCCCGATGGACGGCGACGGTGCGCGGAACAACGGCGGCGCGAGGCGCCGAATCCGCCCGGCGCTCGCAGCGTTGCCGGCGTTCGGCCTCCCGGGACCGTGACTACGCGGCCCGTGGTCGGGCGTGTGTGCGCGTCGAGCGACGAACGATGTAGAAGATGAGGAGCAATACCACGATCACGCCGACCGCCACGCCGATACGCGCCCAGAGGACGAGATGCGACGAACTGCCACCACTGCGGCTTCGCGCCACTTGCTCGGCGCTGATGGTCACCTGGCCGTTGCCGAAGTTCGTGAGGACGTAGTTGCCGACGAGAGCGATCTGCGAGTCACTCAGCAGGTCGCCGAAGGCCGGCATGAAGGCCTCGCCTTTGGCCGTCGTCCGGTGCACGCCCTTCAACAGCGTCGCGATGAGGTTGTTCGGTCGGTCCGCGCCCACCGCCGAGTTGTTGAACAAACTCGGAAAATAACCGTCGGCGCTGCCCTGCCCGCCAGCCGAGTGGCATGAGGCGCAATTGCCCTGGAACAACTCGGCCGCGCCCGGCTCCGCCGTCCGCACCCCGACCGGCTCGGCGCCACGCCGCAGGTCGACCAGGGAAAAGGCCTTGCCGGTGTCGGATCGCGCGGTCGTATCGGCTTGGTCGCGGATCGCCGGAACGCTGCGTACATAGGTGGCGATGGCGGCCAGGTCCCCTTCATCGAGGTGCTGAAAGCTCCGCGCGACTGCTTCGCCCATGCTGCCCGCGGCCCAGGCCTTCGCGTGAAGCGATCCGTCGCGAAGGAAGTGGATCAGATCGGGCTGACTCCAGCTTCCGATGCCGCTGACCGGGTCGGCGGTGATGTTCGGCGCATACCAGGCGTCGACCGGGCCGCCGGCGAACTGCCGCCCCGACTCGAGCTCCATCAGAAAGCCGCGCGGGGTATGGCATTCGGCGCAATGCGCGGCGCCACCGACGAGGTACTTGCCGCGGTTCCATTCGGGCGACTGGGCCGGGTCGGCTTCGAAGGGCTTGCCTTTCAGAAAGAGCAGGTTCCAGACTTTCATCGATGGACGAATGTTCATCGGGAACGGCAGATCGGTGGTGGGAGCCGCTTCATCGACCGGCGTGACCGCCTGCATGAAATAGGCGTACAGCGCGTGGATGTCCTCGTTCGTGAAGGTCGCGAACGACGTGTACGGCATCGCCGGATAAAGGTTGGCGCCGTCGCCGCGAACCCCGTGTCGAAGGGCGCGTTCGAATTGCGCCTCGCTGTAGCGACCGATCCCGAAACCGGTCGACGGCGTGATGTTCGAGGCATAGATCTTACCGACCGGCGAACCGACGGCGAGCCCGCCGGCGAATGTCTTGCCGTTCGGCTTGGTGTGACAGGCGGCGCAATCTGAAGCAACCGCCAGGTATTTGCCGCGTGCCACGGTGGCCGCGGGGGCGTCGTTCGAGGCCGCGGCCACCGGTGCGATCGCCGCGAGAAAAAGCGCCATCCCGACGCCGAGTAGCTTGCCCAGGCGATGTCGAAGGTCAGCCACTTCAGCCCCGCTTCAATTGCTGAACGATCGCGTCGGCTGCCTTCAGCGCCAGCGCCGACATCGTGATCGTGCTGTTGCCGGAACCGGCGGTGACCATCGCGGCTCCGCCGGGCAGGAAAAGATTGTTGTGATCGTGGGCGCGACAGTCGACGTCGACGACCGACGATGAAGGGTCGGTGCCCATGCGACAGGCGCCCATGATGTGGGTGCTGGAGACGTAGTGGGTGCTCATCGTGACCTTCCCACCGAGCTCGGAGCCGACCCGATGGGCGATCGGAACCATCATTTCGGCCGAGCCCCGCCGCACGTAATCGCCGACGTCGTAATAGACGTTGGGCTTGTTGAGGCCGAGCCAGTCCTTTTTCGGCGATAGCGTCAGGCGATTGTTCGCTTGCGGCAAGATCTCGTGCTCGATGTCGATCTCGCCGGTACAAGCGGATAGCCGGCGAATCTCGGTGTCCAGCGCCTTGCCCACGAGTCCCATCTTGAGCGCCTTGATGCCGCCGATCTGACTGCGCGCCATGTTGTTGAATCGAAAAAGGGCGCCGCAATGCTGGTTTCGAAACGCGCCCTGCGACGTCTGCATGACACTGCTCGTCTGCATCGGCCCGACGCCGGTCCACAACG
>CAXSGM010000038.1:0-26251 GCA_964236915.1 uncultured Rhizobacter sp. | reverse complement strand
CGGTCGTTGATGTCGACGCCGATCACCTCGGCGCCGGGCTCCGCCAGCGCGATTCGCACTGCCGCCGCGCCGCTGCCACAACCGATGTCGATCGCGCGACGAACCGGCTGTCCGCCAGCGGCGGCAAGCTGCCCGAGGTGCCGATCGATCGCCCCGACGTAGCGGTAGGTGTCGGGACCGAAGAAGACCGCGTCGCTCGCGGTCGTCGGGTAGGCCGAGTGCAGGAACAGCGTATCGCCGAGGGCCGAGGCGCGTACGTCCGAGCGCCAGTCGTCACCCTGGGGCACCAGGACACCCGCCGCCTCCATCTGCCGCATCCAATTCGCCGGCAGCAGGCCCCGCGCGAATGGCCGGCTCCAGCCGAAGACATCGGTCGGCGAACGCGCGCGTTCGTTGCCAGGGCGCGCGTTGACCCGGGCATGCGTCGCGGGCGTGACTGTCGTGAACCGATAGCCGCTTTCGACGAGCGCGCGCCCGAGCTGCAGCAGGGCTGCCTCGGTCGTGTCGGCCGTCGTGGCGGATGTCATGCCGGCACCCCGGCGCCGCGCGCGCTGCGAATCACCCGGGAACTCGCGCAGCGCGCGCTGCTGCCCTGCGAGCGGGGGTGCTGCGCGGCTCCCTCATGCGGCGAGCAGCGCCGACCCGATCCGCGCCGCGAGTAGCCCCGCTGGCGTCGCATGGTTGGCGGGCGACAGGAACGGGCGCAGCGCGGCCATGGCCGGCTCGCGCTGGCGCATGCCGGAGAGCCGGGCCGAAAGCACGCCGATGTCTTCGTCGCCGCGCGCATCGGGCGGCACCCGGCGCAAATGGTGCTGGATCAGCTGCTCGACGCTGGCGTGCACCGGCGCGGCGCCGGCTGTGTCGACCACGCGGTTGGCGGCGGCGCGCTGCCGAAAGCGGTTGACGTTCGGCCGCCGTGCGGCGCCGGCGGCCGCATCGGCGTAACCATCGATTGGGCCGTCGGTAATCCAGTCGTGGATCAGCTGCAGCTCGTAGCCGTCAAAGACGCCGAACATCGGGGCGCGTTCATCCTCCAGCAGGCGCCAGAACCGGCTTTCCTGGGGGTCCGTGCCGCGGCGGATCCAGCCGGCGCGAACCAGCGCGTCCAGGAATGCCGGCATGCCACCAGGCTCGGCCAGCCAGTCGGCCACCGTGCGGCCGCCGATGCGGCAGTAGTCGGAGTGCAGCGCGGCACCGATGCGGGCCTTGTCGGCGAGCATGCCGACGAGTTCCCGGTGGAGATCGAAGGACGCGATCGCCGCGAGCGTTCCCATGCCGATGTCGTTCAGCTTGAAGCCGGTCGTCATGCGGCGGTAGAAGGCGTCGGCATCGCCGGCGCGCGGCAAGGCGTCGAGCGCGGCTTGTAGCGATTTCTTCGCGTGCCCGGTCGAGGCGTTGTCGATCGTCACGTGCAGGCTGAAATACCACGGGTCGATGTCGAGCTCGTTCAGCTCGTAAGCCGTGATCGGCAGGTGCAACGGCAGCTGTTCGTAGCCGAGGTTGAAGCCGATCGTCTCGGGCAGCAGTTCGGGACCGTGATGGGCGAGCGCGAGCTGGATCGCGCCTTGAACATGGTGGGCGTCGTCGAGTTCCTGCCAGCGGCTCGAACCGTGCGCGGCGAGCAGCTGGCGGTAGATCAGCACGTGGTGCTGGGCCGGCACGCCGTCGCCGAGTTCTTCGAGATAGATGCGGATCAATGGTGCCAGGCGCGCATCCGACCAGCGCGGGAGGAGGCCGTAGAGCCAGGCGCCGTCGACCAGCTTGGTCGGCGCGACTGCCTTCAGGAAGTACAGCGCATGCGAGCGGTTGCGGAAGAAACGTCGCGGCGCGCCGCGATGCCGCGCGTCGAGGTAGTCGCGGTACGCCTGCGCGGTCGCGGCGTGGGCCTGGTCGAGCCACGCGGGCAGCAGGCGCACGTCGGCCGGCAGATCGCTCGGCAGCCGGGCAGCGGCTTCGAGCTGGTCGGCGAGCCAGGCGCGCGAAGTGGCGCGGGTCACGTCGTCGATGGCGCCGAGGCGGGTGCCATGTTCGCCGAGCAGGGCGGTGTAGAGGTGGCGAGCGCCGGAGCGGGTCGGCGCCGGGCTCGCAGGCGTCGCCGGGAGCGCGCCGAGGGAAGGCAGAAACATGTCGAGCCGCGGCCGTGCCGCTCCGCAGAAAAGATCGGCACCGATCCTCGCAGTTCGCCCCTGTCGTTCTAGGGGGGCAACGGCGCCACGGCCTGTAGGGCAGCGGCGCGTCGGCGTGGGCGCCGGCGCCGTGCGTCAAATCGCCACGGGTGCCTTGATCGCCGGATGCGGGTCGTAGCCGGCGACCTCGAAGTCGTCGAGCTCGTACTCGAACACCGAAGGCGGCCGCCGCTTGATGACGAGCGTCGGCAGCGGCCGCGGTTCGCGCGCCAGCTGCACCGCGACCTGGTCGGCATGGTTGGCGTAGAGGTGGCAGTCGCCGCCGGTCCAGATGAAGTCGCCGACTTCGAGATCGCACTGCTGAGCCAGCATGTGCGTCAGCAGGGCGTAGCTCGCGATGTTGAAGGGCACGCCGAGGAAGATGTCGGCGCTGCGCTGGTAGAGCTGGCAGCTCAGCCGCCCCTCGGCGACGTAGAACTGGAACAGCGCGTGGCACGGCATCAGCGCCATCTTCGGCAGATCGGCGACGTTCCAGGCGCTGACGACGATGCGGCGCGAGTCGGGGTTCGTTTTCAGCTGCTCGACGACGCCGGCGATCTGGTCGATATGGCGGCCGTCCGGCGCCGGCCACGAGCGCCACTGCACGCCGTAGACCGGGCCGAGGTCGCCGTTCGGCGCGGCCCATTCGTTCCAGATCGTCACGCCGCGCTGCTGCAGCCAGCGCGCGTTGCCGTCGCCGCGCAGGAACCAGAGCAGTTCGAGGATCACCGACCTGAAGTGCACCTTCTTGGTCGTGATGAGCGGAAAGCCGGCGCGAAGGTCGAAGCGCATCTGGTGGCCGAAGACGCTCCGCGTGCCGGTGCCGGTCCGGTCCGCCTTGGATGTGCCGGTGGTTGCGACCAGGCGCATCAGGTCTTCGTAAGGCGTCGGGGATGTGAGCATCGGGTCGGGCGGCGCGTCGGAGGTGGATGGAGCAAGGCGGCGCGCTTCAGCCGAGCCCGAACTGCAAGGCCGCGAGCCGCGCGTACAGACCGCCGACGGCCGCGAGCTCGGCATGCGTGCCGGTCTCGACGATCTCGCCGGCTTCCATCACGACGATGCGGTCGGCGCGCTGCACCGTCGCGAGGCGGTGCGCGATGACGAGCGTCGTGCGCCCGCGCATCGCCGATTCGAGCGCCGCCTGCACCATGCGTTCGCTCTCGGCGTCGAGGGCGCTGGTCGCTTCGTCGAGCAGCAGCAGCGGCGGGTTCTTGAGGATGGCGCGGGCGATCGAGATCCGCTGGCGCTGGCCGCCCGAGAGACGAACCCCGCGCTCGCCGAGGAAGGTCTGGTAGCCCGAGGGCAGCGCCTGGATGAAATCGTGGGCGAAGGCGGCCTGGGCGGCGGCGATCACCTCGGCGTCGCTCGCGTCGGGGCGGCCGTAGCGGATGTTCTCCATCGCGTCCGCCGAAAAGATCACGCTGTCCTGCGGCACGATGCCGATCCGCCGGCGCAAGGCGTCGAGCGCCACCGCGCGCACCGGTACCTCGTCGACGGTGATCTCGCCGCCATTGGTATCGTAAAAACGCAGCAGGAGCTGGAACACCGTGCTTTTGCCGGCGCCGCTCGGGCCGACGAGCGCGACCGTCTCGCCGGGCCGCACCGCCAAGCTCACGTGCGAAAGCGCCGGCTGGCGCGGCCGCGACGGGTAGTGGAAGGTGACGTTGCGCAACTCGACCGCCGCGCCCTCGGCGTGCGTCGGCAAGGCGCGCGGCGCCGGCGGCGAAGCGATCGACGAGCGCAGCGCCAGCAACTCCATGAGCCGCTCGGTCGCTCCAGCGGCGCGCAGCAGGTCGCCATACACCTCGGAGAGCACCGCCACGCTGCCGACCAGGATGATCACGTAGATCACCGTCTGGCCGAAGTGGCCGGCGCTGATCCGCCCTGCCTCGACTGCCTGCGTGCCCTGGTACAGCCCCCAGAGCAGCGCGCCGAAGGTGGCGATGAAGACGAAGCAGATCAGCAGCGCGCGCATCCGCGTGCGCCGCACCGCGGTGGCGAAGGCGCGTTCGGTCGCGGTACCGAAGCGCTGCACCTCGCCGGCCTCCTGCGTGTAACTCTGCACCACCGGAATCGCGTTCAACACCTCCGCGGCGATCGCGCTCGAATCGGCGACGCGATCCTGACTCGCCCGGCTGAGCGCCCGGACGCGGCGGCCGAACCACACGCTCGGCAGCACGACCAGCACCAGCACGCCGAGCACCTGCGTCATCACGTAGGGGTTCGTGATCACCAGCATCGTCATGGCGCCGGCGCCGAGCACGGCGTTGCGCAGGCCCATCGACAGGCTCGAGCCGACGACCGTCTGCACCAGCGTGGTGTCGGTCGTCAGGCGCGACAGCACCTCGCCGGTCTGGGTGGTCTCGAAAAACTCCGGGCTCTGCAGCAGCACGTGGGCGTAGACCGCGCGCCGCAGGTCGGCGGTGATGCGCTCGCCGAGCCAGGTGACGGCGTAAAAGCGCAGCGCCGAGAACACGCCGAGCGCGACGCCGACACCGAACAGGGCAACGAAGTGGTCACGCAGCGCCAGCACCCGGGCACCGGGATCGGCAGCTACCAGCCCCTGGTCGATCAACGAACGCATGGCGATCGGGAAGATCAGCGTGCTGACCGCCGAGCCCACCAGGAAGGTCACGGCCCAGGCGATGCGGCCGCGGTAGGGGCGAAGAAACGGCCAGAGCCCGGCGAGCGAGCGCGCCGAGCGGCCGCTCGCGTCGCGGCCGACGGCCGCCGCTGCGATCGGGAGGGCCGGCGGAGCCCGATCGACGCCCGTGGAGGAAGTCGGCATGCGACGAGTTTAGAGGGCGCCCCGTGGCGGCCCAGGACACCGCGGCGCGCGGTCGAACCCAGCCTTGACAATAAATGCCTAGGCAACTATATTAAGGGTATGCCCTCATTCAACCCGTCTAACTGTGGTGCCGATCCGGTCGCGTTCTACTGCGGCGTGGGCTACTGCGCTGAGGAAAGCGTCGGTTTTCTGATGAAGCGGGTGCTGCTGTCGATCGTCTCGCAGGTCGACCGGCGCATCGAGGCCCACGGCCTGACGAGCGCCCAGTGGACGCCCTTGATGCGGCTCAAGACGGAGGGCGCCTCCACCGTGGCCGAGCTCGCCCGCTGGTCGAACGTCGATGCCGGCGCGATGACCCGGCTTCTTGACCGGCTGGAGCGCAAGGGCCATTGCAAGCGCATGCGCTCGACGGCCGACCGGCGGGTCGTGCAGGTCGAACTGACGCCGGCCGGCGAGGCGGCGCTCGCCTCGGTTCCGAGGGTGCTGGCAGATGTGCAGAACGCCCATCTGGCCGGCTTCACCGAGGCCGAGTGGCTGGCGCTCCGGAACTTTCTCGAACGGATGCTGCGGACCGGTGAAGGGCTGCGCGAGGGCGCGGCCGACACGGGTGCCGCGGAGCGGGCGCGCGAACAGGGCAAGGACAAAGAAGGAAACACCGCATGACACCCCAACAATTCCTCGACGACGTCGCATCCCTCGGCCGCTCGGTCGAGTCGCGCGTCCAATCGCGTGTGCACTCGGGCATGCGCTGCGCCGGCAAGTCGCTGCCGACGCTCGCCGGCCTGGCGGTCGCGATCGCCTCGAGCGTCGTGCTGACGCTGGCCGGCTGCGCGAGCAGCGCCGGCATCGCGCCGGTCGCCAAGCCGATCGAGCCGGCATCGATCGGCCTCGACGTCGGCGCGGCAGCGACGCCGCCGATCGCCGCCGACTGGTGGCGGGCGTTCGGCGATCCGGCGCTCGACGGCCTGGTCGAGCGAGCGCTCGTCGGCAGCCCGAACCTGCGGGTCACCGAAGCGCGGCTCGCGCGCGCGGAGTCGGTCGTCGCCGGCGCTCGCGGCAACGCGGGTGCGCGCCTGAACGCCGAGGTCGACTTGAACCGTCAGCACCTGAGCCGCAATGCGCTCTACCCGCCGCCCTACGGCGGCACTTCTTTCACGACCGGCAACCTGCAGCTGAACGGCGGCTACGACTTCGACTTCTTCGGCCGCAACCGGGCGGCGATCGAGTCGGCTAACGGCACCCGGCGCGCCGCCGAGGCCGATGTCGCCGCGTCGCGTCAGGTGCTGGCCGTCAACGTCGCGCGTTCCTACCTGCAGATCGGGCGGCTTTTCGCGCAGCGCGAGGTGGCGAGCCGCTCGCTGCAGCAGCGCGACGCAATCCTCGGTCTGATCCGCCAGCGCGTGCAGGGCGGGCTCGACACGAACGTCGAGCTGCGCCAGGGCGAGGCGGCGTTGCCCGAGGCACGCGAGCAGATCGAGCAGCTCGACGAGCAGATCGCGCTCGGGCGTCACGCGCTCGCCGCGCTCGTCGCCGCGCCGCCGACCGCGTTCGACGACCTCGTGGTTTCGCTGCGGGCGGTGCAGGCCGTGCCGGTGCCGGCGAACGTCCCCGCCGACCTGCTGGGCCGCCGGCCCGACATCGCCGCGGCGCGCTGGCGTGTGGAAGCGGCGAGCCGCGACGTGCAGGGCGCCAAGGCGGGCTTTTACCCGAACGTCAACCTCACCGCCGCCTTTGCCCTGAACGCGATCGGCCTCGACAATGTGCTGCTCGGGTCGAGCCGACAGTGGCTGGTCGGCCCGGCGATCACGCTGCCGATCTTCGACGCCGGGCGGCTGCGCGCCAATTTGCAAGGCCGCACCGCCGACCTCGACGCCGCGATCGAGAGCTACAACGTCGCGGTGCTCGACGCGGTCCACGACGCGGCCGACCAGATCAGCTCGGTGCGCTCGGTGGCCCGCCAGCAGGACGAACAGGCCAAGGCCGAGACCTTGGCCGAATCCGCATACGACCTCGCGACGCAGCGCTACCGCGCGGGGCTCGGCACCTACCTGACGGTGCTGAACGCCGAGGTCAACGTGCTGGCCCAGCATCGTCTCGCGACCGACCTTCGGGCGCGCGCGATCGACACCCAGGTGACGCTGATCCGCGCGCTCGGCGGCGGCTACGTCGAGACCGCTCCGGCAGCGATCGCCGCATCGCGCTAGAACAGCGCCTCCCCAACGAATTCCTCTGTCGCTTTACGACACCCGGAGAACCGCTCATGGCCACCGCCGACACCTCGACCCCGACCCCGATCCCGGCGACGCCCGTCAAAGGCAACCCGGCCCGGAAAAAAGCCATGCTGGCGGTCGTTGCCGCCGTCGTCGTCGGCGGCGCGGCTTACGGCACCTACTGGGCGATGGCGTTGAACCACTACGAATCGACCGACAACGCGTACGTGCAGGGCAACGTCGTGCAGTTGACGCCGCAGGTCGGCGGCACCGTCATCGCCATCAACACCGACGACACGGAGCACGTCAAGTCCGGCCAGTTGCTGGTCAAACTCGACCCGGCGGATGCGCGGGTCGCGCTCGACCAGGCCGAGGCGCAACTGGCGCAGACGGTGCGCGAGGTGCGCACGACCTACGCGAACAACAGCACGCTCAAGGCGCAGATCGCGGCGCGCCAGGCCGACCTGGCGCGTGCGCAAAGCGATCTGACGCGGGCCCAGGACGACGTCGCCCGGCGCCAGCCGCTGGTCGCGACCGGCGCCGTCGGACGCGAGGAGTTTCAGCATTCGACCTCGCAGGTGGCGGCGGCCAAAAGCAGTGTCGCGGCGGCCGGGTCGGCCGTGGTCGCGGCGCGCGAGCAGCTGGCATCCAACGAGACGCTGACCGGCGGCGTGGCGGTCGATCAGCAACCGAACGTGCTGCGCGCCGCGGCGCGGGTGCGCGAGGCCTACCTCGCGCTTCGGCGCACCGAGCTGCTTGCGCCGGTCGATGGCTACGTCGCCAAGCGCAGCGTGCAGCTGGGGCAGCGGGTCGCCGCCGGCTCGCCCTTGCTGTCGGTGATCGCCCTGAACGATCTCTGGGTCGATGCGAACTTCAAGGAAAGCCAGCTGAAGAACTTGCGGATCGGGCAGCCGGTGACGCTCGCAGCCGATGTCTACGGCACCAAGTTCGAATACCGCGGCACGGTCGAAGGGCTCGGCGCCGGCACCGGCTCGGCGTTCTCTCTGTTGCCGGCGCAGAACGCGACCGGGAACTGGATCAAGGTGGTGCAACGCGTGCCGGTGCGGATCGCGCTCGATTCCAGGCAGCTGGTCGATCACCCGCTGCGCGTCGGCCTCTCGATGGATGCCAAGGTCGATGTGCGGGACACCAGCGGCTCGATGCTGGCCAACGGCGGCCGTCCGTCGACGGCGGAGAGGACGCAGGTCTTCAGCGATGACAGCGGCGCGGCCGACGCCGAAGTGCGCCGGATCATCGTCGCCAACGGCGGCAAGCTGAGCGCGGCGGAGGCTGCCTCGCCGCCCAAGTTCTCGCAATCGTCGTCCCGGGCCGGTTCGCGGACGCCCGTCTCGGCCCTGACGAGCGCCGAGCCGCTGGCTGCCGCGCAGGTCAGCAGCCTGAAGTGATCGTTCGCCCGGAGCGACTGACGATGGCCTCCTCCACGAGCGTATTCGACGCCGAACGCACCGCCGAGGCCGCTGGCGGCGAGGCACCGATCAACATCCCGCCGCCGCCGCTGACCCGGGCAGCCGGGAAGCCGGGGCCGGCGGCGTTCCCGCCGCTCAGCGGCTCCCAGCTCGTGCTCGGCACGCTGGCGCTGGCGCTGGCGACCTTCATGAACGTGCTCGACAGTTCGATCGCGAACGTGTCGATCCCGGCGATCTCGGGCGATCTCGGCGTGAGTCCCTCGCAGGGCACCTGGGTCATCACTTCGTTCGCGGTGGCCAACGCGATCTCGGTGCCGCTCACCGGCTGGCTCTCGCAGCGCTTCGGCCAGGTGCGGCTCTTCACCCTCAGCATCCTTTTGTTCGTGATCGCCTCCTGGCTGTGCGGCCTGGCGCCGAACATCGGCACGCTGATCGCGTTCCGGGTGCTGCAGGGCTTCGTCGCGGGGCCGATGATCCCGCTCTCGCAGACGCTGCTGCTCGCGAGCTACCCGGCGGCCCGGGCCGGCACGGCGATGGCGATGTGGTCGATGACCGTGCTGGTCGCGCCGGTGGCCGGCCCGCTGCTCGGCGGCTGGATCACCGACAACATCTCCTGGCCGTGGATTTTCTACATCAACATCCCGGTCGGCGTGCTCGCGGCGCTGCTCACCTGGTCGATCTACAGCAAGCGCGATCCCGGGCCGCGCAAGCTGCCGCTCGACGTCGTCGGTCTCGGCTTGCTGGTGCTTTTCGTCGGCTCGATGCAGGTCATGATCGACAAGGGCAAGGAGCTCGACTGGTTCAACTCGGGCCAGATCGTGATCCTGACGGTGGTCGCGGTCGTGAGCTTCCTGTTCTTCCTGGCTTGGGAGCTGACCGACAAGCACCCGGTCGTCGACCTGCGGCTCTTCGCGCGGCGCAACTTCGTGACCGGCGCGACGGCGCTCTCGATCGCCTACGGCCTCTTCTTCGGCAACGTCGTGCTGCTGCCGCTCTGGCTCCAGCAGTACATGGGCTATACCGCCACCTGGGCGGGGTTGGCGACGGCCCCGGTCGGCATCCTGGCGATCCTGCTGTCGCCCTGGGTCGGCAAGAACGTCAGCAAGATCGATCCGCGCCGGCTTGCGACCGTCGCCTTTCTCGGCTTCGCGCTCGTGCTCTGGATGCGCTCGAACTTCAACACCCAGGCGAGCTTCTGGACCATCCTGATCCCGACGGTGCTGCAGGGGGGGGCGATGGCGTTCTTCTTCATTCCTCTGCAGGCGATCATCTTCTCGGGTCTGCCGCCCGAGCGGATGCCGGCCGCGGCCGGGCTTTCGAACTTCGTCCGCATCACCTGCGGCGCGATCGGCACCTCGCTTTTCACGACGCTCTGGGACAACCGCGCGACGCTCCACCACGCGCAGCTCGCCGAGGCCGTCAACACCGGCAACGACAGCGCGACCGCGATCACCAGCCAGATGACAGCCATCGGTCTGAACCCGGAGCAGGCCGCCGCCAACATCAACCGGATGATCGATCAGCAGGCCTTCACGCTGGCCGTGACCGACGTGTTCTACATGTCGGCGCTGGTGTTCCTGCTGCTGGTGGTCGTCGTCTGGTTCGCCAAACCGCAAAAAGGCGGCGCCGACGCGGGCGCCGGGGGTGGGGCGCACTGACGGCGGCTCACAACCGCAGGCGGCTCGCGTATCCGGTCATCTCGAGGTAACCGCTGCCGACACGCCGGCCACCGGCGTCGAGCAGCTCGCAGAGGCCCTCCCAGTAGATCGCGCCGGTGCTGCCGCGGCTGTCGAGTTCCTGGGCGTCGAGCAGCGCACGCACCGTGTAGCGGCCTGCCGGCGTGTCGATCCGCCATTCGACCGGGTAACGCGCCCGCGATGCCGGGCTTTCCCAAAGCCGCCCAGGCGTGAAGGTGACGCCGCTTGCCGCGAAATCGACGCCGGCCGTCGTTCCGGCGCGCCGAAAGCTGCCGCCGGCCCAGAGGCTCGTGCCGTCGGCACGCCGCATGCGGAACGCCATGAGGGCGCTGCCGTCGTCGAGGTTCATGCCGATCCAGTCCCAGCCGACCGCGCCGCTCGGCAGGTAGGCGTCGCTCCATTCATGGTCGAGCCAGGCCCGGCCGGTCACGGCATGCGAGCGGCCGTCGAGCGTCAGGGTGCCGCTCGCGGCGAGCTGCGGTTCGCTGTAGTAGCGGCTGATGTCGGCGGCGGCCGGCCCTTTGTGCGAGACGCCAGCGACGCCCTGCAACAACAGCGGCTGGGTCGACTCGAAGCGCAGCGCGAACGCGAAGCCGGCGCTGTCGCTCGCGACGCGCGTCTCGTAGCGGCTGCCGCTGGACGAGCCGGGCAGCTCGAGGCGCTCGAGCCGCCAGTCGCGGATCGCGACGCGGGTGTCGCCGACCTCGGCCTCGGCGAGTCCGAAGCCGCTGCGGGCGATGCGCTGGTCGTGGCGCAGCCGGTGCTCGGCCAGATCGGTGACCGCCGCATGCGCGAACACCAGTTGCGAGGGCGCGAACCGGCTGCTCGCGCCGGCACTCGAAGGCGGCGCCACGATGCCGGTCGCGGACCGGAAGAAGGTGACCTGAAAACCCCAGCGTTGCCCCGCGGCCTGCAGGTTTCCGGTGATGTACCACCACTCGGTCCGCAGACCCGGATGGGCGCCGAAGTCGGCCGGGAAGCGGAGCGGCTCGGGCGCGATGCCGGATACCGGAGGCGTGTCGTTCGACGGGGCGATCTCGCCGGCGCCGCTGCCGCTCGCCGCATGGCCACGGCGGCCGAGCAAGGCGAGCGGCGACAGCATCAGAGGGCGACGTTGCATGCACCAAGCATCGCACGTCGGCGGAGGCGACCCGGCCTTGATCGACGCCCGCCCGGGTCGTGATCGAAGCCGGGCCGGCCGTGATCGAAGCCGCGACGGCGCGCCCTCGCGACCGTCGCCCCCGCGCATGTTCGGCTCGACCAGCTTCGCAACCGGCCGGTGCGCGTCGCTGCCATGCAGAATCCGTGATCCGCTCCGATCGGGTCGCCACCGATGCCTCTCTCTTCCGCCGCGTCACCGTCCCCCGACACCCCGCCCGCCCGACAGGTCACCACCGGCATCCCCGGGCTCGACGATGTGCTGGCCGGCGGCCTGCCGGCGGGGCATGTCTACCTCGTCGAAGGAACGCCGGGCGCCGGCAAGACCACGCTCGGTCTGCAGTTCCTGCGGCAGGGCGAGGCGGACGGCGAACGCGGCCTCTATCTGACGCTTTCCGAGACCGCGGCCGAGCTGCGCATGGTGGCTGCCTCGCACGGCTGGACGCTCGGCGGCCTGGAGATCCGCGACCTGTTCAGCGACGAAGGGCTGAGCGAGGAGGCCGAGCAAACCATCCTCCACCCCGCCGACTTCGAGCTCGGCGAGACCACCCGCCACGTGATGCGGCTCGTCGCCGAGGTGAAGCCGCAACGCGTGGTGTTCGATTCACTTTCCGAAATGCGGCTGCTGGCGCAGAACCTGCTGCGCCACCGCCGCCAGATCCTCGCGTTGAAGCGCTTCTTCGCGAACGCCGGCGCCACCGTGCTGCTGCTCGACGACAAGACGCTGCAGATGGGCGACGCGCAACTGCACAGCATCGTGCACGGCGTGCTGCACCTCGATCAGGAGGTCGGCGAATACGGTTCGGACAAGCGTCGCCTGCGCGTCGTGAAGCTGCGCGGCGTGAGCTTTCGCAGCGGCGAGCACGACTTCAATCTCGACCGGGGCGGCCTGCGCGTGTTTCCGCGCCTGGTCTCGAACGAGCACGCGGCGAGCTTTTCATCCGCCGCCCTCGGCACCGGCACCCCGCAGCTCGATGCCCTGCTCGGCGGCGGCCTCACGCCCGGCAGCAACCTGCTGCTGATCGGGCCGGCCGGCACCGGCAAGACCACCACCGTCATCAGTTGCGCGGTCGAGCGGATGCGGCAAGGCGAAAAGGTCGCGTACTACCTGTTCGACGAAGGGCTCGGCACCCTGCGAATGCGCTGTGCGGCGCTGGGGCTGGCCATCGATCCGTGGATCGAAAAGGGCTTGCTGAACATCCGCATGCTCGATCCGGCCGAACTTTCGCCCGGGGAGTTCTCGCATCTCGTGCGGGCGGCGGTCGAGGTCGGCGGCGCACGGATGGTCGTGATCGACAGCCTGAATGCCTATCTGCAGGCCATGCCGGGCGGCCGCCATCTGCTGCTGCAGATGCACGAGTTGCTGTCCTATCTCAACGTGCGCGGGATCGTCACAATGCTGGTGCTGTCGCAACACGGCGTGCTCGGCGACCTGCGCTCGGACGTCGATCTCAGCTACGTCAGCGACACGCTGCTGCAGTTCCGCTTCTTCGAGGCGCGTGGCCGGTTGCGCAAGGCGATCTCGGTCGTGAAGAGCCGTACCAGTGCGCATGAACTGACGATCCGCGAGTTCCGGCTTGGCGCGCACGGGATCGAGATCGGCGATCCGCTGAGCGACTTCGAGGGCGTGATGTCAGGGGTCGGGCGCTATGCCGGCGGGCAGTCGCTGCTCGGCGACGCGCTCGACTCGGCGGCCGACTGAGCGCCGCGTGCGATGGAAAACCGTATTCTCATCCTGGCGCCGCGCGGGCGGGATGCAGAGGTCGTTCAGGCCGTGATCCAGGCGCATGGCCTGGCGGGTCATCGTTGCGCCGACGGCGCCGGCCTGCTGCACGAGCTGAACCGCGACGCGGCCGCCGCGATCCTGACCGAGGAAGTGCTCGGCGACGGCTTCGACCTCGCGCTCGGCGCCTGGCTCGCCGCCCAGGCGCCCTGGTCCGACTTTCCGTTCGTCGTGTTGGCCAGCCGCCAGCCGGGCCGGCGCTCGGAACGCGCGTTGGCCTCGCTGCGCGAGCTCGGCAACATCGTGCTGCTCGAGCGGCCGCTGAACCCGGAGACGCTCGGCAGCGCCGCGCGCTCGGCGGTCCGGGGACGGCATCGGCAATACGCGACGCGCCACCATCTGGCCGACCTCCAAGCCTCCAAGCGCACCGTCGACCAGCTGAACGCTGCGCTCGAGAGCCGGATCGCCGCGCGCACCGCGGCCCTCGCCGACGCCAACGACCGGCTGATGCGCGAGATCGCCGAGCGCGAGCGCGCGCAGGCGAGCGTCGTGCAGGGGCAGAAGATGGAGGCGATCGGCCGGCTGACCGGCGGCATGGCGCACGACTTCAACAACCTGCTGCACGTCGTCAACCTGAACCTGCAGTTCATCCTGCGGGCCGCCGCCGAGGGCCGGATCGCCGACTGCGCACGCCGCGCCAAGGAGGCGATCGCGCGCGGCACGCGGCTGACCGCGCAGCTCTTGTCGTTCGCCCGGGCGCAGAGCCTGGCGCCCAAGCTTCAGGACGTGAACGCGCTGATCGCGAACCTGAGCGAGCTGATCGGGGTGTCGGTCGGCTCGCGGGTCACGCTGGTGCTCGATCTGGCGCCGGAACCGCTCGACGCGCTGCTCGACGGTCCACAGCTCGAGATGGCGGTGCTGAACATGGCGGTCAACTCGCGAGACGCGATGCCCGACGGCGGTCGGCTGACGATCCGCACCCGGGCGGTCGAGTCGGCCCCGGGCGACGCTACCGACGAGCTGGCCCCGGCGGTCAGTTCCGACGGCCCCGGCCCCGGCCCCGGCCGCGGCCGTGGCCACGTCCAGGTCAGCGTTGAGGATGAAGGCGTCGGCATCCCGCCGAGCCTGCTCGCCAAAGTCTTCGACCCGTTCTTCACCACCAAGCCAGATGGCCAGGGGACCGGCCTCGGGCTGAGCCAGGTGTATGGGTTTGCGCGCCAGTCGGGCGGCAGCGCCGAGGTCCGCAGCACGGTGGGCACAGGGACGACGGTCGTGCTCTGCTTTCCGCGGGCCGAGCGGGCGGCCGGTAACCCGGTCGCCACGGTGGCGGCGGCGCTCGAGGGCCGGCCGGAGCAAGAGGTGCTGGTTGTCGAGGACGATGCGAACGTCCGTCAGGGCCTCGTCGAAGGGTTGCGGCTCCTGAACTACACGGTGCGCGAAGCGGCCGACGGCAGCGCCGGGCTGCAGGAACTCGAGCGGCGCCGACCGAGCCTGCTGCTCGCCGACTACCTGATGCCGGGAATGAACGGCGCGCAGCTGGTCGCCGCCGCGCGCCGGCTCCACCCCGGCATGCCGATCCTCATCGCGACCGGGTACGCCGACATGGCGCAGGTCGAGGAGGTGATCGAACGCCGGGCGGTGCTCACCAAGCCGTTCGACCTCGAGACGCTGGCCGCCGCGGTCGCCGGTGAACTGTCGCGCGCGGCCGGTTGCACGCCGGCTTCGGCCGAGGCGCCGGCGCCGTCGGCGTAGAAAACGGCGGCCGCCGACCGACGCAGCCGGTAGGTGCCACGCCGAAGCGCCCTCCGATCGACGGCGCCGCGGTCGGGTGCGCGCTCGGTCAGAATGGCCGGGCTTCGCGACCGCGGAGCGCCCTTTCCCGGAGACCGATCCCATGTCCACCAAGCCGAACTTTTCTCGCCGTCCGGCGATCGTCTCGAGCGCGGCGGCCGCCCTGCTACTCGCTCTGGCTGCCTGCAGCAACACCCCCGGCGGCGGCGCCCAGCGCGGCATGAGCTTTTTCGTAACGAGCGCCGGCCCCGGGCGTGGCGCCGACCTGGGCGGCCTGGCCGGCGCCGACCGGCAATGCCAGGCGCTCGCGAGCGCCGCCGGTGCCGGCAACCGCAGCTGGCGCGCCTACCTGAGCCAGCAGCCGACCGCCAACGGGGCCGGCGTCAACGCCCGCGACCGGATCGGCAAGGGCCCGTGGATGAACGCCAAGGGCGTCGTGATCGCGACCGACGTGCAGAACCTGCACACGGCCAACAACATCGGCCAGCAGACGGCGCTCACCGAATCCGGGAAGGTGGTCAACGGCCGGAGCGACACGCCGAACCTGCACGACATCCTGACCGGCTCGCAGCCCGACGGCACGTTCATTGCCGGCAACGTCGACAGCACCTGCGGCAACTGGACGCAGAGCGGCGAGGGCGCGGCCATGGCCGGTCACCACGACCGCACCGGCTCGACCGACACCGTGCCCGCCAGATCCTGGAACTCGTCGCACCTGACCCGTGGTTGCAGCGCCGACGCCCTCAAGTCGACCGGTGGCGCCGGGCTGTTGTACTGTTTCGCGGCCGACTGAAGTCCTCGGCCGGGGTCGCCGGTCGCGGTTGAATGATCGCGGTCGGGTGTCGGGGCCGGGTGATCGGGGCCGGGTGATCGAGGTCGGCCGATCCGCGCCGTCCGGTCGCGCGTTCCGCAGCACCGCGCCGACGGCGCCTATCCGTCCGCGTGCACCGCCTGCGCCAGCTGGCGGCTCGCCGCCCGGCGCCCGGCGATCCAGGCTGTCGCGGTGCCGGCGGCGATCACCGCGAGGCAGAGCGCCGCGAGCCGGCCGGCCGGCAGGCGCAACTCCATCGTCCAGTGAAAGCTCTGCGGGTTGACGACGTCGACCAGGACGACGCTGACCGCCAGCCCGAGCAGCAGACCGACGACCGCCCCGGCGCCGGTCCAGACCGCGCCCTCGCCGGCGACGACCGTCAGAATCTGGCGGCGCGTCAGCCCGAGGTGGGCGAGCAGGCCGAATTCGCGCCGCCGCGCCAGCACCTGCGCCGAAAAGCTCGCGGCGATGCCGAACAGGCCGATCGCGATCGCCACCGCCTGCAGCCAGTAAGTGACCGCGAAGCTGCGGTCGAAGATGCGGAGCGAGGCGGTGCGGATCTCGGCGACCGACGCCACGTCGAGAAGGTCGCCGGCCACGTCGAGCGCGGCCGCCAGTGCGCGCAGTTCGCGCGCGACGCCGGGCGCATCGGCCCCGGGCTGCAACCAGACCGCGAGGTCGTTGGCGCGGGTGTCGCCGGTCAGCCGCTGGTAGTCGGCAGCGGCGATCACGATCGAGCCGTTCTGGCGAGCGTAATCGCGCCAGACGCCGCGCACCCGCACCGCCGGCCGCCCGGCGAGCGGCAGGATCAGCGTCGTTCCCGGGCGGGCGCCGTACAGATCGACCATCGCCTCGCTCACGTAAACCGAAGGCGGCACCGCACCCCCGGCCGGCGCCGCCGATCCGTCGCGCGGCCGACCTGGCGCTGGATCGACCGGCCGGTCGACCGAAGGATCGACCTGCGGGTCGAGCGGCGGTTCTGCGCGTCGGTCGACCGGAGGGGCGACCGGCGGGTCGACGAGGGGCAGATCGTGTTCGGGATCGCGCAGCGGCCGGGCGATCAGCGCCACGTTGCCCTTGGCGGCGTCGAACGACAGGGGAATGATGCGCAGGGCCTCGACGCGTGCGACGCCGGCCGCCGCGGCGGCGCGGGCGGGCAGCGCCGGCGGCAGGAGCGCGGTGTCGCTGCCGCCGACCGCCGGGGCGATTCGCAGGTACAGGTCGGCCGGCAGCACCGTGTCGAGCCAGTGGATCACCGAATCACGAAAGCTCGCCACCATCACCGTCAGCGCGACCGACAGCGCCAGGCTGGCGACCACGCCGGCCACCGCCACCGCCGCGGTCTGGCGCTGATGCCGCGCCCGCTCGACCGCCAGCAGGGCGAGCGGATGGCGCGGCGGCGCCACGCCGCGCAGCAGCAACGCGACCCCCGCCGGCACGCAGGCGATGCCGCCGAGCAGCAGGCAGGCGACCGAGAGGTACGCCGCCAGCGGGATGCCACCGAGCGGCGGGGCGAAGGCGAGCAGCACGCCGACGCCGATCGTCGCCGGGCCGATCCAGCCGAGCGCGGCGCCGCCGGAATCGGCGCTGCCCAGGCCTTTCAAGGCCTGCGCCGGCGCCAGCCGTTCGGCCTGGCGCGCCGGCAGCCAGCCGCCGACGAGCGCCGCGGCGATGCCGAGCAGGCCGTAGAGCAGCGCCGCGCCCGCATCGAACTGAAGCGTCGGCGCGACGCCGGGAAAGAAGCCGCCGCCGAGATCGCCGGCGAGAACCCGCAGCGCCAGTGCCGCGAGCCCGGTGCCGAGCGCCAGGCCGAGCGCGCTGCCGAGGGCGCCGAGCAGCGCCGACTCGGCCAGCACCAGCACCAGACGGTCGCGCGCCGCCAGGCCGAGAACGCCGAGCAGCGCGAACTGCGGCTGGCGCTGCGCGACCGAGAGCGACAGGATCGAGAACACCAGGAACGCGCCGGTGAAAAGCGCGACCAGCGCGAGCACCGTCAAATTGACGCGGTAGGCACGCGACACGTTCGAGGCGCGCTCGGCGGCCTCGTCCGGCGCCGCGGCGCGCACGCCGGGTGGCAGGGCGAGGTCGCGCAGCACCGTGGCGCGGTCGGCGCCGGCGCGCAGCCGCAGATCGATCCGCCCGAGCCGGCCGACCCAGCCGAAGGCCTGCTGCACGCCGGCGATGTCGGCCGTCGCCAGGGCGCCGCCGGGTGCGGCGTTCGTGCCGGCGACGCGCAGCGTGACGCTGCCGTTCGCCGTCTGCACGCGCAGCGGCGTGGCGCCCAGGCGCTGGCGGGCACGCGGGTTCAGGAACACGGCGTCGGGCTGCAGCACGTCCAGCAGGCCGGCGCCGGAGGCTGGCTTCGGCACCAGGGCCGGCGCGAGCGGCGCCGCGACGAGCGGGTCGAGGCCGACGATCTTCAGCGGCACGCGGGCCCCGGCAGCGTCGAGCGCGACCGCGTCGATCTCGATCACCGGGCTCGCGATCTCTACCTGGGGGTGGCGCGCGACCCGCGCATACAGCGACTCGTCGAAGCCGCCGGGCGGCCCGCGCAGCTCGACATCCGGCACACCGCCGACCGCCCGCGCCGCCGAGCTGAACTCGGCGAGCGCCGACTGGTTGATCAGCTGCACCGAGAACGCGAGCGCGACGCCCAGCATCACCGCGATCAGCGCCGCCAGCTGGCGCCAGGGGTGATGGCGCCACTCGCGGGCGCTGAACTGGCGCAGCAGGGCGCCGAGGAGCCGCAGCCGGGCGGCCGCGGCCGGCGCGACCGACGAATGCTCCGCCGCCGACGCCAGACGCGTCACGCGCTCGTCGCCCCGCTGCCGGCGTTCTGCATGCCGGTCGCGGTCAGCGTCAGCACCCGATCGGCGCGCGCCGCGGCGGCCCGCGAGTGGGTGACGAGCACGCACGCCGCGCCGGCGCCGCGCACCTGCTCGACGAGCAGGTCCAGCACCTTGGCGGCAGTCGTCGGATCGAGGTTGCCGGTGGGCTCATCGGCGAGGATCAGCGCCGGCCGGTGCACCAGCGCCCGGGCGATCGCGACCCGCTGCAGCTGGCCTCCTGAGAGCGTCTGCGGCAGCCGCGTGCCGAAGCCGCCGAGGCCGACGGCCGTAAGCATCGCCTCGACCCGCACCGGATCGGGACGACCCTGCAGCAGCAGCGGCAGGGCGACGTTCTGCGCGACCGAGAGGTGCGGCAGCACGTGAAAGGCCTGGAACACGAAGCCGAGGCGCGCCCGCCGGAGCAGTGCCTGGGCGGTCTCGTCGAGCGCGCCGACGTCGATGGCGTCGATCCGCACCGTGCCGGCGTCGACCGTGTCGAGCGCGGCGATGCAGTTCAGGAGCGTCGACTTGCCGACGCCCGATTCCCCCAGGATGGCGACGAATTCGCCGCGCGCCACGGCGAGGTCGACGTTGGCGAAGATCGGCGTGTCGCCGTAGCGTTTGGCCAGGCCCGTGATCTCGAGCAACGGCGTCATGACGGCGCCGCGGCGTGCCCGAGCACCAGCCGCCGCGCGAGCGCGACGACCGCGTCGATCGCATCGGGTCGGTCGCAGGCGATGCGGTGGCGCTCGGGGAGGCCGCGCAGCCAGGTCAACTGGCGCTTGGCGAGCTGGCGGGTCGCCGCGCCCGCCCGCTCGGCCAGCGCGCCGGGGTCGATCGGCTCGCCGCCGTCCAGCGCCTCCCAGGCCTGCCGGTAGCCGACCGAGCGCAGCGCCGGCAGATCGAGGTGCAGGTCGCCGCGGGCGCGGAGGCCTCTCACCTCGTCGATGAAACCGGCGTCGAGCATCGCGGCAAAGCGCGCCTCGATGCGGCGGTGCAGCAGCGCCCGGTCGTCGGGTTCGAGGGCGATCAGCGGCGGCCAGATGCTCCGGGCCGGGCGGCCGGCGAGGAACGCCGACCACGGCCGGCCGCTGACCCGCGCGACTTCGAGCGCGCGCAGGATGCGCTGACGGTCGCCTGGGGGCAGGCGCGTGGCGCTCGCCGGGTCGACGCGTTGTAGTTCTCGATGTAGGGCAGGCAGGCCGTCGGCGGCGAGCTCGGCGGCGAGTTCGGCGCGCACCCGCGGGTCGGCCGCCGGCATCGGGTCGAGGCCGTCGAACAGCGCCTTGAAGTAGAGCATCGTGCCGCCGACCAGCAGCGGCACCGCGCCGCGGGCGGCGATCGCGTCGATCAGCCGGGCGGCATCGGCGGCGAAGCGGGCGGCCGAATAGATCGCGTTCGGTTCGAGGATGTCGATCAGGTGGTGCGGCACGCGGGCGCGTTCGGCCGGGCTCGGCTTGGCGGTGCCGATGTCCAGGCCGCGGTAGACGAGCGCCGAATCGACGCTGACGATTTCGACCGGACAGGCCGGTGCCAGCGCTTCGGCGATCGCCAGTGCCGCGGCGGTCTTGCCGCTGGCCGTCGGCCCGGCGAGGCAGAGCGGTCCGGGCGGCGTTTCGGTCCGCTGGGTCACCGGAACGGCACGCCGGAGACCGCCCGATACGGCATGCGATGCCCGGCGCCAAGCGATGTGACGCGGCAGCGCGAGCATTCGCGACGCCGCAGCGCAGGTCGTATCGGGCGGGCTGCCGGCGTTATCGAGGTGATGCGGTGGACCCGCACGCCGGCGCTCAGAACGCCTCGTCGCGCCGCAGGTAGCGCCACTGGCCCGGCGGCAGGTCGCCCAGCATCACGCGGCCGACGCGCACGCGCTTCAGGCCGAGCACCTGCAGGCCGACCGCCTCGCACATGCGGCGGATCTGGCGCTTCTTGCCCTCGGTCAGCACGAAGCGCAACTGATCGTGGTTCTGCCACTCGACGCGGGCCGGCCGCAGCGCTTCGCCGTCGAGTTCGAGGCCGTGGCGGAGACGGGCCAGCTCGGCTTCGGGCAGGCGCTCGCCGTCGGGCAGCGCGACGCGCACCAGGTATTCCTTCTCGACCTCGCTGGTTTCGCCGATCAGCTGCTTGGCGACCCGCCCGTCCTGCGTCAGCACCAGGAGGCCGACCGAATCGATGTCGAGGCGGCCGGCCGGCACCAGGTTCTTCAGGTGCTCGCGCAGAAAACGCGTTCCCGAGCGGTCCTCGGGCCACTGGTTCTGCGGCGTCACCAACACGACCGCCGGCTCGTAACCGTCCTCGGCCTGGCCGCTGACGATGCCGACCGGCTTGTTGACGAGCACCGTCACGCGCTGCGCCTGCTGATACCGGGCCTTCGCATCGATGGTGATCCGCTGGTCGGGCAGCACCCGCGCGCCCAGCGTCGCGACGGTGTGGTCGTCGACCCGCACATAACCCTTGGCGATCCATTCGTCGGCTTCGCGGCGCGAGGCGAGGCCGAGCTCGCTCATCCGCTTCGAGAGCCGAACGCTGCCGGGTGCGTGCTCGGGCGGCAGATCGCCGGGCTCATCGTCCTGGTCGTTGCCGATGCGGCGTGCGACTGGGGGGCGTGGGGGACGCGGACGCTCGTCGCGTTGCTCGCCGGGGCGGGCGAACGGGAGTTGCGTGCCGCCACGGGTCGGATGGGGAAAGCCCGGCCCGCGCTGACCGGGTGGTCGAGGCGGAACGTCCTGCCGGGGGCCGTCGACCGGCCGGAGCGGGCCGCGTCGAGCCGCCGGCGTCGGCGGCTGCTCCGGCCGGCCTGGCTCGAAGCGGGCCGGCGGGTGTCGGTTCGCTTGCGCAGGTTGGAACCCACGCCATTCCGGTTCGATGGGCCCCGCCCCGCGTCCCGGCTCGAAGCGGCCGGGCCCGTGCCGCGGCTCGAAGGTGCCAGGACCGCGCCGCGGGTCGAAGGGGCCGGGACCGCGTCCCGGCTCGAAGGGGCCGGGGCCGCGCCCCGGCGCGAACGCTCGCGGCTCGCGATCCGGCTCGAAGGCGCCAGGTCCGCGTCGCGGCTCGTAGGCGCCAGGCGCGTGTCCCGGCTCGAAAGCTTTGCGCTGCCGATCCGGCTCGTAGGCGCCGGGCGGGCGTCGCGGCTCGAAGGCGGGGCCGCGGGGGCGGGAGTCGAACGGCCCCGGTCCACGCCGCCCAGGCGCGAACGCCCCCGATTCGCCTGCTGCGCCGCGTTTCGGCTCGAAGCGCCCCGGCCGCGGATCGAGCGGAGCCTCGCCGCGCGGCGCTCGAACCGCTGGGCCCCGAGGCGCCTGGCGCTGCGCGGAGGCGCGCTCCGCCTGCGCCTCGGCGAGCGTCGGCCGCGCCGCTTTGGGGCCTGAGCCGCCGCGTACCGGGGGCCGCTGACGCGGGGCGGCGGAACGCGCATCGGCGCGGGTGTCGGGCCACGCGTTGGCGGGCGCGTTCGGTCGCGCCGCCGCCGGTTTTTTCAGCTTGATCGTCGCCATCGTCGGATTGGAGCATGGGCCGTCGGAGCCGACGGCCGGCGCCACGGAAGCCGGCACGACCGCACGGTCATGCCGCCGGCGTCGGCTCAGGCGCCGAGGCCGAACAGCTCGCGCAGTGCCTCGCGGTACTGCGCCTGCCCGACGCCGTTGGTGCTGTAGTGCGTGCCGCCCTCGACCAGCACGAAGCGCTTGCGTGCCGTTGCCGCTTCGTACAGCCGCCGGCCGAGCGCGGAGGGAATCATCGAATCGTTGTCGCCGTGCACCACGAGCACCGGCACCTTGACTGCCGCGATCCGCTGGATTGAATCGAAGCGCTGGGTGATCAGCGCCGTCACCGGCAGCCAGCCCCAGCGGAAGGTCTGGAACACGTCGGCGATCGAGGTGAAGGTGCCTTCGACGATCAGGCCGGCGCCATCGTCGACCTCGGTGGCGAGCCGGATCGCGATCGCGCCGCCGAGCGAATGGCCGAACACGAAGCGCTGCCGACCGGGGTGACGGGTCGCCAGCCAGGCCCACGCGGTGCGCGCGTCGGCATCGACCGAGGCTTCGGAGGGCAGGGTGTCGCTGCTGCGGCCGAAGCCGCGGTAGTCGATCGCGAGCACCGCGAAACCGAGCTCGCGCATGTGGCGGATGCGCCATTCGCTGGAGTCGACGTTGCGGCGCGCGCCGTGGAGGTACAGCAGCAGCGGCGCCGCGGGCGTCGGCCCGGCGACCCAGAGCGCGTGGAGCCGGGCGCCCGTGCCCTCGGCGGCCGGCAGCGGGATCCAGACGTCGTCGATGCCATCGAGTTGCGCGCCGGCGTCGTCGCTCTGCAGCACGCTCGCCTGGAAGATCCAGCGGCGTTGCTGCTGGTCGAGTTCGACGCAGCCGGCGAGTACCGCCGTCGCTACCAAGCCGGCGGCGATCCACGCTGGCCAGCGCCAGCGGGAAAGGGCGGGAATGGACGAAGGCGCGCGCATCGGTCACAGATCGACGCGTGTGACGAAAGTTCACCGTTCGACTTGAGGTGCGGCGTAAAGGGGACGAAGCGGTCTTCCTGACGGCACCTTGACGGGACCGTCAGACCCGGGGCGGCTATACGCTGCTCCAGACAATCGCCCATAGTGTGGAGTGGGGGTTGCCTACCACCGATCGCTCAATATTGATCGAAGCGGTTGGCTGCATCCCGGCTGGAGCGCATTGAAGCGCGCACTTCCACCGCGACGCGGTTAATTTTTCGCAAATCGAATACTTCCCGATCAAAGTGGATGTGACCAAACCGTCGAAGAGACTCCGCTGGACTTGGGTCAATGCCCCGAACTGAAATACTTGGTTCCAGACCAAATGGTCGGCGGAAGTACCGGCGACGGGTTCCCCATGAATGTCGAACACAGCGCTTGTCCGCTGTTTTGTGTAGCCCGGCTGGACCGGTGGCACGAACGCAATAACGTGACGCCCGGGATTGGTACACAACCATGCCAAGTCCTGCTCGAGGGGACTTCCGGGAGAGGCGCCGGACTTCGACCAAAGATAGACGCCCTCAATATGAGTGGCACCGGTAGGAGAGCCGTCTTCGATATCGAACTTTGTTCCAACTGCCCCGGTTCGACCCGCGCCGTTCAGCTTTATCTTGTCCGGCGCGATGCAGTTCGATTGCACAAGCGCTTGCTTGACTCTGGACATCAGCTCAATTTCGTTGAGCCAGTTAAGTCTACGGGTGACGCCGCTACCGCCAACCGAAGCTGTCACCGGCTCTATTTCTATGGAAACGACGCATGCGGCGGCGACTTGGGTATGTGAAAAGGGCATGGAAAAATTCCGACATGGAGGATATCGCCATCGCCTCGGCGTTCGTCAGCGCCCGCGCCAGAACAGCCCGTCGAGCTCTTTCAGGGTGATCTGGCGCCAGGTCGGCCGGCCGTGGTTGCACTGGTCGGCGCGCTCGGTGCGTTCCATTTCGCGCAGCAGAGCGTTCATCTCGGGAAGCGTGAGCCGGCGGTTCGCGCGCACCGCGCCGTGGCAGGCCATGGTCGCGAGGATCTGGTGCTGCGCCCGTTCGAGCACCCGGCTGGCATCGAACTGCGCCAGCTCGGCGAGCACGCTGCGCGCCAGCTCGACCACGTCGCCGCCGGCGAGCGCCGCCGGGTGCGAGCGCACGGCGAGGAGCGTCGCCGAGAGCGGCGCGATCTCGAGCCCGAGGGCGAGCAGCGCCTCGGCCTGCGCCTCGGCGGTCGCGATCTCATGGGCGGTGGCGGCGAAGCTGACCGGGATCAGCAGGGGCTGGGCCTCGATCGCCGATCGCGCCAGCCCCTGCTTCAGCCGCTCGTAGACGACGCGTTCGTGCGCGGCGTGCATGTCGACGATCACCAGGCCCTGCGCGTTCTCGGCCAGCACGAAGGCGCCGGCGATCTGGGCCAGGGCGCGGCCGAGCGGCCAGCGGGCGAGGTCGGCGGCGTCGTCCTCGGCCGGCGGCGCGGCCGTGTCGGTGCCCGCGCTCCGGAGTGCCGCGGGTCGGTCGACGAAGGCGTCGCGCGGGTCGCCGAAGGCCGCCGCGCCGGTGCGCAGCGGGGCGCTGGGCGGCGCGCTCCGGCCCTCCCAAAAGCCGCCCGGTTCTTCGGCGTAAAGCACCTCGAGACGGCGCAAGGCCAGTCCGGCCTGTAGCGGCGTCGCGCTCGCATACGACGAGCGCCCACGCGGCTCGAACGCCGCCGGGTCGGCGGCGGATCGGAGCGGCCCGCCGAATGCCGGCGCGGGCGATCCGGCTCCGGACGTGTCGCCGAACGCCCGCGGAACGTCCCGATCGTCGCCCCAAAGCGCATCCGAACCGGTGCCGCGGCCCGGCATCGCCAGCGCCGCCTCGACGGCCCGCCGCACCGCCTGGTGCACGGCGCTCGCTTCCCGAAACCGCACCTCGGCTTTGGCCGGGTGCACGTTCACGTCGACCTGGTCGGGCGCGATTTCGAGGAACAGCAGGTAGGCCGGCTGCCGGCCGGCGTGCAGCACGTCTTCATAGGCGCTGCGCACGCCGTGGGCGATCAACCGGTCGCGCACGCAGCGGCCGTTGACGTAGACGTACTGGTGGTCGGCGCGCGCGCGGGCCGCATCCGGCATGCCGCTGCGGCCGGCGATGCGGAGCGGGCCGGCGTCGACCGCGAGCGCCCGGCTCTGCGCGACGAACGCCGCGCCGAGCACGTCGGCGATCCGCTGGGCCGCCGCCGCGCGCGGCCAGCGCTGCACCAGCCGCCCGTCGTGCCAGACCGCGAAGCCCACCTCCGGCCGCGCCAGCGCGTGGCGCCGGACCGCCTCGGTGCAATGGGCGAGCTCGGTCGCCGCGCTTTTCAGGAACTTGCGCCGCGCCGGGGTGGCGTAGAACAACTCGCGCACCTCGACGCTGGTGCCGACCGCGCGCGCCGCCGGCGCGATCTCGCCGGAACGCGCGTCGAGCCGGCTCGCGTGCGGCGCGTCGGCCGTGCGGCTGGCGATCGCGAGCTCGGCGATCGAGGCGATCGCCGCCAGTGCTTCGCCGCGAAAGCCCATCGTCGCCACGCCTTCGAGTTCGCCGAGCGACGCGATCTTGCTCGTCGCGTGGCGGCGCAAGGCCAGCGGCAACTCGTCGGCCGGAACGCCGTCGCCGTCGTCCTCGACCACGACCGAACGCACCCCACCGGCACCGAGGCGGACGACGATCTCGGTCGCGCCGGCATCCAGGGCGTTGTCGAGGAGTTCGCGGACGACCGATGCCGGCCGCTCGACGACCTCGCCGGCGGCGATCTGGCTCACCAGGTCGTCGGGCAGCTCGCGGATCGGGCGGCGCTTCGGCCGGCGGATCAGGTCGCTCATGCCGGTGCGTTTGCGGCCCGCCGAGCGCACGCGGCGTGCGACGCGGCGCGGGCGGTCGCAAGGAAGCGCGATCTCATGGGCGCGATGTCATGGGTATGGGGGGTCGAAACGGCGGCCGATTGTAGAAAGCGCTCCGCAATAATCCGGCCGATGGCCTTCCTGCAAACGCTGCTCGACTTCATCCTCCACGTCGACGTGCACCTGCGCAGCTTCGTCGAGGCCTACGGCGGCTGGGTGTACGGGTTGCTGTTCCTGATCATCTTCATCGAGACCGGCGTCGTCGTAATGCCGTTCCTGCCCGGCGATTCGCTGCTCTTCGTCGTCGGCGCGCTGGCGGGCG
>CAXSGM010000037.1:0-27599 GCA_964236915.1 uncultured Rhizobacter sp. | reverse complement strand
GGTGGAAGAAGTAGTAGCCCTGGAAGATGCCGTGGTTCTGCACCATCCAGAGGTTTGCATCACTGATGAAGGGCTTCAGAATCGCCGCGGCAATATCGAAGTGATTGAAGGTGCCGAGCGTGTCGCCGATGTCGTGGAACAGCGCGGCGACGACATAGTCCTCGTCACGCCCGTCGCGCAACGCGCGCGTTGCGGTCTGCAGCGAGTGCGTGTAGCGGTCGACCGGAAAGCCGGCGTAATCGCCCTCGAGCACTTTCAGGTGCGCCATCAGGCGGTCGGGCAGCCGGCGCGAGAACGGCACGAACTCAGCCCCGATCTTGCGCCAGTCGTCCTGCGTGCTTTGCTCCATGCGGGTGAAGCTGGCTCGTTCGCTCATGTCATCGTCTCCCTGCGCGTCGTGTGTCAGGCGGCCGGCTGCGCCGCTGGTTGGGCGGCTTGGGCGTTTTGGATCAGCCGCTGGTAGAACTGGATCATCTCGACGTAATTGGCGATCGAGATGCGCTCGTTGGTGCCGTGGAAGCGCTCGAGGTCGGCCGCCGTCGCCCGCACTGGCGAGAACTTGTAGACGTCGTCGGCCAGGCCGTCGAAGTGGCGCGAATCGGTGCCCCCGAGCATCAGCCCAGGGGAGACGATCATCTCCGGATGCAGCTGCCGGATCGACCGCTCGATCGCCCGGTAGCCCGGCGCGTCGGTCGAGGCGACGCGCGTCGCCTCCCACCATCCCGACATTTTCTCGACGCCGATCGCCGGATTGAAGATCGTTTCGGTCACGTGGCGCACGACCGCGTCGCTGCTGTCGCCCGGCCGCAGGCGAAAGTTGACAATTGCCATGGCGCGACCGGGCAACACGTTCTCGGCCTGCCCGGCGTTGACGACGGTGAGCGCGGTCGTCGTCCGCATTGAGGCGCTGGTGCTCGCGACGCCCGCCATCTGCCGCTCGACCAGCGGCTTGAACAGCCAGAGGTTGGTCAGCGCGACGCGGGCGAAGCCGCTCATCTCGGGGCCGAGCGTTTCGAGCATGCGCCGCGAGAGGCCGGTCAATTCGAGCGGCATTGGATTCGCTTCGAGCCGCGCGAGCGCGATGCTCAGCATGCCGATCGCGCTCGCGCCGGCCTCGGCCGGCGGTATTGAGGAATGGCCGGGCGTCGCGGTCGCGGTCAATCTAAGACTCAACGCACCCTTTTCGGCGACGCCGATCAGCGCGGCCGGCGGCTTCAATCCTTTCAGCATGCCCTCGGTGATCAGCAAGCCCTCGTCGACGACGAATTGCAGGTGGACGCCGCGGTTCCTCAACAGCGCCCCAATGCGGGCGGCGCCGCGTGCGCCGCCGATCTCCTCGTCGGCGCCGAACGCGAGGTAGATCGTCTGGCGCGGCCGGAAACCCGAAGCGACGAGCGCCTCGGCCGCCTCCATGATCGACATCAGGTTGCCCTTGTCGTCCCAGGCGCCGCGGCCCCAGACGTAGCCGCCGTCGATCATTCCGGCGAATGCGGGGCGCTGCCAATCGCTTTCCGTGCCGGGCGCTATGGGCACGACGTCTTGATGCGCCATCAGCGCGAAGGCGGGAGCCGCCACGTCCGAGCCTTTCCATGTGTAGAGCAGGCCACCGCCGTCTAGCGACTCGCGCTGCAGCGTCGCGTGCAACTTTGGGAAGCTCGACTGCAACATCGCGCGAAACCCTTCGAACTCGCCGGCATTCGCCGCTGCGTCGATCGGCGAGGCGATCGTGCGCCACTTGAGCGCCGCGGCGAGCCGCGCGGCGACCGCCTGCGCGTCGACCGGCGCCGGCGTCGCGGGCCGAACCGCGACCTGCCGCGACGGCGTGACGATCGTCTTCACGCCGACCGCGGCCGCGAGCGCGACCACAATCGCGACGACGATCAACCCAAGCGCGCGCATCTCGTCGGCCCTAGGCGCCTTCGCGCTCAGCTGAACGACTTCCCCTCGGCCGCCAGCTTCGCAAGCAGCGGCGCCGGTTTCCAGAACTCGGCGTCGTCCTGCGGATTGGCCGCGAAGCGCCGCATCGCCGAAACCACGTTGTAGAGGCCGACCTGATCGGCGTAATTCATCGGGCCGCCGCGGAACAGCGGGAAGCCGTAGCCGGTGAGGTAGACCATGTCGACATCGGAGGCGCGCGACGCGATGCCCTCGTCGACGATCTTCGCGCCTTCGTTGACGAGCGCGAACACCAGCCGGTGCACGATTTCCTCGTCGCCGATCTTGCGCGGCGTGACGCCGAGTTCGGCGCGGTGCTTCTCGAGCATGTCGGTGACGACCTTGGCGGGAATAGCATCGCGCTTGCCCGGCACGTAGTCGTACCAGCCGGCACCGGTCTTCTGGCCGAAGCGGCCCATCTCGCAAAGCAGGTCGGCCGACTCCGAGTAGCGGAGGTTCGGCTTTTCCTGATAACGGCGCTTCCGGATGTACCAGCCGATATCGTTGCCGGCCAGGTCGCCCATGCGGAACGGGCCCATCGCCATGCCGAACTTCTCCATCGCCTTGTCGACCTGCTGCGGCGTGGCGCCCTCGTCGAGCAGGAAACCGGCCTGACGCGAGTACTGCTCGATCATCCGGTTGCCGATGAAGCCGTCGGTCACGCCGGAGACGACGCAGGTTTTCTTGATTTTCTTGCCGAGCGCCATCACGGTGGCGAGGACGTCCCTCGCGGTCTTCTCGCCGCGCACGACTTCGAGCAGCTTCATCACGTTGGCCGGGCTGAAGAAGTGCATCCCGATCACGTCCTGCGGTCGCTTCGTGAAGGCGGCGATTTTGTCGAGGTCGAGCGTCGAGGTGTTGCTGGCGAGAATCGCGCCGGGCTTCATCACCTCGTCGAGCGTCTTGAAGACCTGTTCCTTGACGCCCATGTCCTCGAAGACCGCCTCGATCACGAGGTCGCAATCCTTCAGGTCGTCGTACTTCAGCGTGGTGCTCAGCAGCGCCATCCGCTGGTCGAGCTTGTCCTGCTTGAGCTTGCCCTTCTTGACCTGCGCCTCGTAGTTCTTGCGCATGATGCCGACGCCCTTCTCGAGCGCTTCGGGCTTCGTTTCGAGCATCACGACGGCCAAGCCCGCGTTCAGGAAGTTCATCGCAATGCCGCCGCCCATCGTGCCGGCGCCGATGACGGCCACCTTCTTGATATCGCGAATCGGCGTGTCGGCCGGCACGTCCGGAATCTTGGTCGTCGCCCGCTCGGCCATGAACGCATGCCGCAGCGCCTTGGACTCGGGCGTGAATACGAGCCCCATGAAGATCTCGCGTTCGAGCTTCATGCCAGCATCGAAGGGCAGATGCAGCGCGCCAGCCACGGCTTCGACGCATTTGAGCGGCGCGGGAAAGTTCTTCGACTGCGCGCCCACCATGTTCTTGACGAACTGGATGTAGGCGTCGGCATTCGGATACGTCACCTTCAGGTCGCGAACGCGCGGCAACGGCCGGCGCTCTGCGACCTCTTTGGCCAAGGCGATCGCGCTCTCCAAGACGTCGCCCTCGGCCACCTTGTCGAAGAGCCTCTGGCCGGGCGCCTGCGCCAGCAACTCGCCCTTGACCGCCTCGCCGCTGACGATCATGTTCATCGCGTTCTCGACGCCGAGCACCCGCGGCAGGCGCTGGGTGCCGCCGGCGCCGGGGATCAGGCCGATCTTGACCTCGGGCAGCGCGACCTGCGTGCCGGGCGCGACCACGCGGTAGTGGCAGCCGAGCGCCAGCTCGAGGCCGCCGCCCATGCACACGCTGTGGATTGCCGCAACGATCGGCTTGGGGCTCGCGTCGAAGGCCGCGATCAGGCTCAGCAAGTTCGGTTCGGCGATCGCTTTGGGCGAGCCGAATTCGCGAATGTCGGCGCCGCCGGAGAAGGCTTTGCCGGCACCGGTCACGACGATCGCCTTGGCGGCCGCGTCGCCGAGCGCCCACTCCAAACCTTCGGCGATCGCGAGCCGCGTCGCGTGACCGAGACCGTTGACCGGCGGGTTGTCCAACGTGATGACGGCGATGTCACCGCGGAGTTCGTAGGTCGCGCTCATGCTGATGTCCCTTCTTGCTGGTCATGCCGGCGTCGAGGCCTCTCGACGCCGAAAAAGAACGATCGTTCGATTCTAGAGAGCCGGTGGCGAAGGCCGATGTCCCGGTCGCGACAGGCGCAGCCGCCCTCGCTTGGCGCGCCTTCACACCTCGAGCCATTCCTTGCGAATATAGGCGTCGGCTCGGAGGGCCGCCGGGGTGCCCTCGAAGACGATGCTGCCGTGTCCCATCACGTAGCAGCGCTCGGAGATCTCGAGCGCGATCGTCAGTTTCTGCTCGACCAGCAGCACCGAGACGCCGCGCGCTTTCAAGGTCTTCAGGTAGTCGGCGACGAGCTCGACGATCTTCGGCGCGAGGCCTTCGGTCGGCTCGTCGATCATGATCAGGTCCGGGTCGCCCATCAGCGTGCGGCAGAGCGTCAGCATCTGCTGTTCGCCGCCCGAGAGCACGCCCGCTTCCGTGTGCTGGCGCTCCTTCAGCCGCGGAAAGAGCCGGTACATGTCGTCGAAGGTCCAGCGCGGCGCCTTGCCGGCCCCGCCCGCCGATTTCGCTCCGGCGCGTGCCCCGGATTTGCGCTTCTCGCCGAGCATCAGGTTCTGCTCGACGGTCAGGCGCGGAAAGATGTCGCGGTTCTCGGGCACGTAGCCGATGCCGCGATACGCGACCGCGAACGCGGGCAGGCCGAGCAGCTCCTGGTCGCGAAAGCGCACCGAGCCTTCGCCATGGACCAGTCCCATCACGGTCTTCACGGTCGTGGAGCGGCCCGAGCCGTTGCGCCCGAGAAGCGCCACGATCTCGCCCTCGCCGACGCTGAGATCGACGCCGTGCAGGATGTGGCTCTTGCCGTAGTAGGCGTGCAGCCCGCTCAATTGCAGCATCAGTGTCCGGCCTCCGCGGCCTGCGCCTCGGCGAGCACCGAGCCGAGGTAGGCCTCCTGCACGCGCGGATTGGCGCGCACGGCCTCGGGCGTGTCGAAGGCGATTACCTCGCCGTAGACGAGCACCGCGATCTTGTCGGCGAGGCCGAAGACGACGCCCATGTCGTGCTCGACGGTCAGAAGTGTCTTGCCGGCGGTGACCGCCCGGATCAGCTCGATGAAGCGGCTGGTTTCGCTTTTGCTCATGCCGGCGGTCGGCTCGTCGAGCAGCACGACCGATGCGCCGCCGGCGATCGTGATGCCGACCTCGAGGGCCCGCTGCTCGGCGTAGGTGAGGTTCATCGCCAGGACGTCGCGCTTCTTATCCAGGCGGATGTCGTGCAGCAACTGTTCGGCGCGCGCGTTGGCGTCGGTCAGGCCGGCGAGGAACTTCCAGAACGCGTAGCGATAGCCCATCGACCAGAGCACGCCGCAGCGCAGGTTCTCGAACACCGAGAGCCGGCCGAAGATGTTGCTGATCTGGAAGCTGCGCGCCAGGCCGCGGCGGCAGATTTCGTACGGCTTCAACGCATCGATGCGCTGGCCGTTCAGCAGGATCTCGCCGCTCGTCGGCGCGAATCGCCCGCTGATCAGGTTGAAGAGCGTCGACTTCCCGGCGCCGTTCGGCCCGATGATCGCGACCCGTTCGCCCGGGCGCACCGCGAGCTCGGCGCCGCGGATGATCTCGGTGCGGCCGAACGACTTGCGGAGGTCCTTCAGCTCGATCGCGTAGCGCGACGTCCCGCTTTTCGCGTCTCCCACTTCGCGCGCACGTTCCGCTTTCACACGGCCTCCTGCGCCTGCAGAACCGAGGCGATCTCGGTCTGCACGTCGCTCCAGCGCCGCGAAAAGCGCCGCCGCGCCGCCTCGAACAAAGCCGCGCCGACCAGCGCGAGCAGCGCCGCGCCGCCCCAGCTCGCCGCCGACTTGGTGTCGAGCTGCACGCCGAGGAAGCGCATCGTCGGGCCGAGCGCATCGTCGAGCTGCACGTGGTAGACCATCTCGATCATCGCGGCGATGCCGACGAACGCGAGCGCCCCGGTCGCCGCCAGCAGTGCGTAGCTCGGCAGCAGCCGGCCCAGGCGGCCGAACTTCGCAAGCCGCAGGTTCAGCATGATCAGGCTGGCGATGCCGCCCGGGGCGTACATCACCATCAACATGAAAGCCAGGCCGAGGTAGAGCAGCCAGGCCTTGGTCAGCTCCGAGAACAGCACGAACGCGGCCACCATAAGGACCGCGCCGATGATCGGCCCGAAGAAGAAGGTGGCGCCACCCAGAAAGGTGAACAACAGGTAGGCGCCCGAGCGGCCGGCGCCGACCACCTCGGCGGTCGCAATCTCGAAATTCAGGGCGTACATGCCCCCGGCGATGCCGGCAAAGAAGCCGGCGATCATGAACGACAGGTAGCGGACGGTCTGCGTGCTGTAGCCGATGAACTCGACCCGCTCCGGGTTGTCGCGCACGGCGTTGAGGAGCCGGCCGAGCGGCGTGCGGGTGAACGCGTACATCAGCGCGGTGCAGACCAGCGTGTACACCGCCAGCAGGTAGTACACCTGGATCTGCGGCCCGAACGAGATGCCCGCGACGGGCTTGCCGATCACCCGGTTCGCACTGACGCCGGCTTCGCCACCGAAGAACTCCGGCACCATCAGCGACGCGGCGAACACCAGCTCACCGATGCCGAGGGTGATCATCGCGAAGGTGGTGCCGGCCTTCTTCGTCGTCACGAAGCCGAACAGCGCCGCGAAGAACAGGCCGGCAAGGCCGCCGACGATCGGCAGCAGGCTGACCGGGACGGCCAAGCTGCCGTTGCCCATCGCCTTCAGCGCGTGGATGGCGACGAACGAGCCGAGGCCCGAGTACACCGCATGACCAAAGCTCAACATGCCGCCCTGGCCGAGCAGCATGTTGTAGGAGAGACAGGCGACGATCGCGACGCCCATCTGCGAGAGCATCGTGATCGCGAGGCTGCTGGTGAAGATCAGGGGTGCAACCAGCATCACCAGCGCGGCGACGAACCAGATCACCAGATCGCCGCGGCCGAGGGCGCCGTAGCGGCGCGCCGCCGCGCGCCTTCCGGCGGCGCCGAGGGGGGGCGTCGACCCGGCCACGGACGCGAAAGCCGCGGCGGCGGCACCGAGCGGTTGGCCGGGTGCAAGCACCGGGCCGGGATCGAGGCGGCTCAGGCTCATCCTTCGCGCGTTCCCATCAAGCCCTTGGGACGAAAGATGAGGATCAGCACCAGGAACAAGTACGGGAGGATCGGAGCCACCTGAGAGATCGTCAGCCGCGCCAGGGAGTTGTCGCTCGCCGCCGCGCCGAGCGGCAGGTGCAGCGCCTGCAGCGCACTGCCGATCGAGTAATCGAGCGCCACCGCGAAGGTCTGGATCACGCCGATCAGGATCGATGCGACGAAGGCGCCGGCGAGCGAGCCCATGCCGCCGACCACCACCACGACGAAGATCACCGAGCCGACGGTCACCGCCATCGACGGCTCGGTGACGAAGGTGCTGCCGCCGATCACGCCGGCGAGCCCGGCCAGCGCGGCGCCCGCGCCGAACACCAGCATGAAGACCCGCGGCACGTTGTGGCCGAGCGCCTCGACCATCTCCGGATGGGTCAGTGCGCTCTGGATCACCAGACCGACGCGGGTTCGGGTCAGCATGAGCCAGAGCAACACCAGCATGACCAGCGCGATCAGCATCATGAAGCCACGGGTGGCCGGGAACGGCGAGCAGACGACGCGAACAGCGGCGTCGGCTGCCGTGCACATCGCCGGCGTGGCCGCGCCCCACACCAGGCGCAGCCCCTCGACCGAAGAATGGATGAGCGTGAAGGCCGGGCCACGCAGCACCTCGGGCGGCCGGAACTCGACCGCGGTTCGGCCCCAGATCAACTGGGTCAGTTCGAGGAGCACGTACGAGAGGCCGAAGGTGATCAGCAACTCGGGCACATGGCCGAACTTGTGAACCCGCCGCAGGCAGAAGCGTTCGAACGCCGCACCGAGCGCGCCCACGACCAGCGGCGCCAGCACCAACCCCGGCCAGAACCCGACGAAGCGCGCCACCGTGTAGGCGACGTAGGCGCCGACCATATAGAAGCTGGCGTGGGCGAAGTTGAGCACGCCCATCATGCTGAGGATCAGCGTCAGCCCCGCGCTCAGCATGAACAGCAGGAGCCCGTAGCTCAAGCCGTTCAGCATCGAAATCGTGAAGAACTCCATCAGCGGTGGCGCTGACCTCGGCGCAGGTGCGATGCGAAACTAAAAGGACAGGAACGAGGCGGCGATCAGCCGCCCGACGCCGGCCGGACCATCTGGCAACTCGTCGGCGTGCTCGATACGTACGGCTCGAAGGTCGCGACCGGCGCGAGCGTCATGCCGGTGTTCTCCGGCGAGTACGGGTACTTGGTGTCGGCTTTCTGCCAGACGGTCATGTAGAGCGTCTGCTGCAACTGGTGGTCGCTCTTGCGCATCTCGACCTCGCCGCCGAACAGGCTCTGGAGCTTCATGCCTTCCATCGCGAAAGCCACTTTCACCGGATCGGTCGATTTCGTCTTGGCCATCGCGTTGCCGAGAAACTCGAATTGGCGGACCACCGAGCCGGTGTAGAGGTCGTCGTTGAACTTGGCTTTGAAGTCCTTCATGACCGCTTGCATCTGGCCGCCCGGGTTGTAGTGGGCGTAGGCGATCTGATACACCTTGCCAGCGCCGGTGGCGCCGAGGGCGGCCGGCGTCCCGGTGACGCCCGTGTAATAGGTGAAAAACTTGCCGTTGTAGCCGCCTTCGTTGGCGGCCTTCACCAGCAGCGCAAGGTCCGATCCCCAGTTGCCGGTGATTACCGTGTCGGCGCCAGAGGCCTTGATCTTGGCGATGTAGGGCGCGAAATCGCGCACCTGCGCCAGCGGGTGCAGGTCGTCGCCGACGATCTCGATGTCGGGACGCTTCCTCTTCAGGTATTCCTTCGCGTACTTCGAGATCTGCTGGCCGTGCGAGTAGTTCTGGCCGAGGATGTAGACCTTCTTGATGTCGGGTTGGTTCTTGATGAAGGTGGTCATCGCCTCGAGCTTCATCGTCGTGTCGGCATCGAAGCGGAAGTGCCAGAAGCTGCACTTGCTGTTCGTGAGGTCCGGATCGACCGCGGCCTCGTTCAGGAACAGGATTTCCTTGCCCGGGTTGCGCTCGTTGTGCTTGTTGATGGCGTCGATCAGCGGGATCGCGACTGACGAGCCGTTGCCCTGGATCACGTAGCGAATGCCCTGGTCGATCGCCGATTTCAGGGCGTTCAGGCTTTCCGTCGGCGAGAGCTTGTTGTCGACCGGCACGATCTCGAACTTGACGCCGGCGGGGTTCGTCGCGCTGAAGCGCTCGGCCAGGAACTGCTGTGTCTTCACCTGGTTCGTGCCGACGGGCCCCATCAAGCCGGTCAGCGGATCGATCCACATCAACTTCACGACCTGCCCGGCGAGCGGCTTGGTCTGCCCAGCGGCGAGTCCCGCGGTGGCGATCAGCGCGGAGCCCAGGGCGAGGTGCAGCGCGCGGCGGGTCAGCGGGCAACGGGCGAGTGTCATCGGGGACTCCGGAGAAAATAGAGGGTGGGCGTGGCGCGAGCGGGGGCGACACGCGAATCGAGAAGATCGCAGCAGATGCAAAAGAGCCGCGAAAACGCGATCGGGAACCGACGGTAGCCAACTGCCCAGCATGCAGCCAGAGGGACTACCCCCAACCCGCGCCCAACCCGCGCCCAACCGCGCCCAACCCACCCTCGACCCGCCCGCCATCTCCGGGTGGATGCCAATTCCCGGGGCGCAGGCCGCGGGCCGCCGCCCAGCTCAGTAGCCCTCCGGCCCCTCGGCTCCGGGACGGCCGATAGACTGCCGGGATGGATCGTCATCCGCCCCTGCCGCCGCTCGCCTCGGGCACCCTGCCGGAGCTTCGGTGGTCGAACCGCTTCGCTGGCCTCGGCGCGGCATTCTTCACCCGTTTGCCCGCCGAACCGTTGCCGGCGCCGCATTGGGTGGCGACGAGCTCCGACTGCGCCGCCCTGCTCGGCTTTCCCGCCGACTGGTCGACGCGCCCCGAATTCGCCGCGCTCGAGGTGCTCAGCGGCAATGCGATCTGGCCCGGCATGGACCCGCTGGCGACGGTCTACAGCGGGCACCAGTTCGGCATTTGGGCCGGACAGCTCGGCGACGGCCGGGCGCTGTGGCTCGGCGAACTCGATGCGCCCGGCGGCTACTACGAACTGCAGCTGAAAGGCGCCGGCCAGACGCCCTACTCGCGCATGGGCGACGGCCGGGCGGTGCTGCGATCGTCGATCCGCGAGTTCCTGGCCTCGGAGGCGATGGCCGCGCTCGGCGTGCCGACGACGCGCGCGCTGTCCGTCGTCGGGTCGCCGCAACCAGTACGCCGGGAGACGGTCGAGACCGCGGCGGTGGTGACACGCGTCGCGCCGAGCTTCGTCCGCTTCGGCCACTTCGAGCATTTCGCGCATCACGGGATGGCGGACGAGTTGCGGCAGCTGGCCGACTTCGTCATCGCGAACCAAGTTCCGGCCTGCCGGGATGCCGAGGCGCCGTACCTCGCCCTGCTCGACCACGCAACGCGTCGCACCGCCGAATTGATGGCCGCGTGGCAGTCGGTGGGCTTTTGCCACGGCGTCATGAACACCGACAACATGTCGATCCTCGGCCTCACGATCGACTACGGCCCGTTCGGCTTTCTCGACCGCTTCGATCCCGGCCACATCTGCAACCACTCGGACACGGCCGGGCGCTACGCCTGGGCCCGCCAGCCGAGCGTCGGCTTCTGGAATCTGCACGCGCTGGCGCAGGCGCTTTTGCCGCTGATCGGCGACGCCGACCGCGCGCTCGGCGTGCTCGAGGGCTACAAGACCGCGTTCCCCGCCGCGCTGCTCGCGCGCTGGTCCGCGAAGCTGGGCCTCGTGCAACCAGAAGCCGACGACCAGGCGCTGATCGACGATCTGCTGCGCCTGATGGCGAGCGACGGCGCCGACTTCACGATCACGTTCAGGCGCCTGGCGGCGTTCGCAACGGCCGAAGGCGCGCCCAACGACGTGGTGCGCGATCTCTTCATCGACCGGCCGGCCTTCGACGCCTGGGCCGGGCGTTACCGGGACCGCCTGGCGCGCGAGCACAGCGTCGATCGCGAGCGGGCGGTGCGCATGAACCGGGTCAATCCGAAGGTCGTGCTTCGCAATCATTTGGCCGAGGAAGCGATCCGCGCGGCACAAGCCGGCGACTTCGGCCCGACCGGGCGCCTGCTCGAAGTGTTGCGGCGTCCGTTCGACGAACACGATCCGGCCACGGCCGCCCGCTATGCCGGCTTTCCGCCCGACTGGGCCTCCACGATCGAGGTGTCCTGCTCATCATGATGAAACGCTCCACTTCCGGCACCGAGCCGGCCGACGAGACCCGCTACCCGGTCGAGAAGAGCGACGCCGAATGGCGCGCCCGGCTCGATCCGATGCAGTACCAGGTGGCACGCCAGGCCGCGACCGAACGGCCATTCAGCGGCAAGTACTGGAACGAATGGAGCGAGGGCCAGTACAACTGCGTCGGCTGCGGCATCCCCCTGTTCCGTTCCGACACCAAGTTCGACGCCGGCTGCGGTTGGCCGAGTTATTACGAGCCGGTCAACAGCGAGGTGGTCGAGCGCATCGTCGACCGCTCGCTTGGGATGGTCCGGGTCGAGGTGCGCTGCAACAACTGTGGTTCGCACCTCGGCCACGTCTTTCCCGATGGCC
This sequence comes from uncultured Rhizobacter sp., assembly GCA_964236915.1. Lineage (GTDB taxonomy): Bacteria > Pseudomonadota > Gammaproteobacteria > Burkholderiales > Burkholderiaceae_C > LMDS01. The sequence goes on along the minus strand of CAXSGM010000037.1, from coordinate 15,902 downwards.
CGGAGCCCACCGGCGAGCGCTTTTGCATCAATTCGGCCGCGATAGACTTCGCGCCCCGGTGATGCCCGGCCGCGCGACCGCGCCGGCTGGTGGACCAGATGAAGCTTCTCTTCGATTTCCTGCCGCTGGCGTTGTTCTTTCTGGTCGGCAAATATGCTGACCGACATCCCGACTGGGCCGCGGCGTTCGCCACCGACCACTTCGGGTTTCTGGTTCGCGGCGGCGTGGTCGGAACCGAGGAAGCCTCGGCCCTGCTCGCGACGCTGGTTGTGATCGCTGCGACCGCGCTCCAGATCGGCTGGCTGCTGCTGCGCCGCCGCAAGGTCGACATGATGCTCTGGATGACCTTCGTGCTTGTCGTCGTGCTGGGCGGTGCGACCGTCTGGTTCCACAACGCGAGCTTCATCAAGTGGAAGCCCAGCGTGCTGTATTGGGTGATGGGGCTGGCGTTCTGGGCCAGCCAGGCGCTGTTCCGTCGCAACCTGCTGCAGACGATGCTCGGCGAACAGCTGCAGCTGACCCGACCGGTGTGGCAGCGCCTGAACACCGCCTGGGTCGCGTTCTTCGCGGCCCTCGGCTTCTTGAACCTGTACGTCGCGCACACGTTCAGCACCTCCGACTGGTTCACCTTCAAGGCCTTCGGCATCACCGGCCTGATGATCGTGTTCATGGTGGCGCAAGGGCTCTACATCAGCCGACATCTGAAGCCCGAGCCCGAGGTCGCGACCCGCCCCGGCGACCGGCGCAGGCCGTGACGCCGCGAACATTGCCACTCGAATGACCGACCCCCTGGCCCACCGCGCCGCCGTCGACGCGGCCTCGCCCTCGAGCGTCACCGCGACCGAGGTCGAAGCGTGCCTGCGCGCCGCCTTCCAGCCACGGTCCCTCGAAGTGCGCGACGACAGTCACCTGCATGCGGGCCACGCCGGCGCACGCGAAGGCCGGCATTTCGGTGTGCAGATCAGCGCCGATCGGTTCGCCGGCCTGAGCCGGGTGGCACGCCACCGGCTCATTTATGATGCCCTTCGACCCCTGATGCTGCGCGGCATCCACGCGCTGGCGATCGATGCCCGCGCGCCCGCCGAGCACTGATTTCTTTCGACTTCTCTCTTCTCATGACCAAGACGACATTTCACGCGGCCGCCGCGGCGTTGCTGCTGGCTTCGGCCATTCCTGCCGCGGCGCAGAACATCGCGATCGTCAACGGCAAGCCGGTGCCGAAGGCGCGAGCCGATGCACTGATGAAGCAAGTCGGCGAGCAGGCGCAAGCGCAGAACCAGCCGGTGCCGCCCGACCTCGACAAGCGGGTTCGCGACAAGCTCGTGATGGACGAGATCTTCACGCAGGAAGCCGAGCGCCATGGCCTCGCCGCGACGCCCGACTACCGCGCCAAGATGGAACAGGCGCGTCAAGCCGTGTTGACCCAGGCGCTGCTCGGCGACTTCGTCAAGACCCATCCGGTCACCGACGCGCAGGTCCAGAGCGAGTACGACAAGTTCAAGGCGCAGGCCGCCGGCACCGAGTACCGCGCCCGCCACATCCTCGTCGACAACGAGGAAGAAGCGAAAGCCCTGATCGCCCAGATCAAAGCCGGCGCGAGCTTCGACGATCTGGCAAAGAAGAGCTCGAAGGATCCCGGCTCGGGCGCCAACGGTGGCGACCTCGACTTCGCCGCGGCCGGTGCCTACGTGCCCGAGTTCTCGCAGGCGATGGTGAAGCTGAAGAAGGGCGAAATGACCCAGGAGCCGGTCAAGACGCAGTTCGGCTGGCACATCATCCGGCTCGACGACACGCGCGAGGCCAAATTTCCCCCGCTTTCCGAGGTACAGAGCCAGCTCCGTCAGCGCCTCGAGCAGCAACAGCTCGCGGCCTATCGCGACGAGTTGCGCGCCAAGGCCAAGACCGATTACAAGTTCAGCCTGAACTGACCGGCCGCGTCGCCGGCGCTGGCGTGCTGAGCCTGCCCGCTTCGATGTGCCATTGGTGATCGCAACGGGCGGCGATCTGCCGGTCGTGGGTCACCAGCAGCAGCGACGTGCCGGATTGCCGGTTCAGCTCGAACATCAGGTCCATCACCGTGCTGCCGGTCGCGAAATCGAGGCTGCCGGTCGGCTCGTCGGCGAGCAGGATCGCCGGCTCGACGACGAAGGCGCGCGCCAGTGCCACCCGCTGTTGTTCACCGCCCGAGAGCACGCGCGGATAGTGCCGCAGACGCGCGCCGAGGCCGACCTCCTGCAGCATCGCCGTGGCCCGCGCCCGCGCGTCGCGCCGCCCCTGCAGTTCGAGCGGCAGCATCACGTTCTCCAGCGCATTCAGGTTCGCCAGCAGCTGGAAGCTCTGGAACACGAAACCGAGTTTGGCGGCCCGCACCGCGGCGCGCGCGTCTTCGTCGATCGTGAAGAGGTCGATGCCGTCGAGCCGCACCGTGCCGCGCGTCGGCGTGTCGAGACCGGCGATGATCGACAGCAGCGTGCTCTTGCCCGAGCCCGAGGCCCCGACGATCGCCGCCGACGCGCGCGGCGCCAGGCGGGCATCGATGTCGTGGAGAATCGTCAACGTGCCGGTCGCGTCGCGTACTTCCTTGGTCACCCCTTCGATGGCGACGATCGCGTCCGGCATGCAGGAGTCCGATTCGAGTGGTGGGTTGCGGCGGATGACGAGCGGCGACGGCGATTTGCAGGGCCGGCGCGCCTGGTTGGCCGAATGTAGCAAGCTCGCCCTCGGCCTTGCGATCGGCGGCGCGAGTGGCGCGGTCGGTTCGGCGCAAACCTTGCCATCGCAACGTGCCGCCAGCTCGGGGGCGCACGGCCGCCAGCGCATCCTCGTCGTCGGCGACAGCCTTTCGGCGGAGTACGGGCTGGTGCGCGGAACCGGCTGGGTCGCGCTGCTGCAGGCGCGCCTCGCCAAAGGGTTTCCCTCGGTGCAGGTCGTCAACGCGAGCATCAGCGGCGACACCACGGCCGGCGGGCGGACCCGGCTGCCGGAGCTGCTGGCGCGCGAGCACCCGCAGGTCGTGGTGCTCGAACTTGGCGGGAACGACGCCTTGCGCGGCCTGCCCCTGGCGGCGACGCGTGACAACCTGCTGGCGATGGCGCGCACCGCCCGCACCGCGGGGGCGAAGGTCGTGATCGTCGGCATGCAACTGCCGCCGAACTACGGCCGCCGCTACGGCGACGAATTCGCGGCGCTTTTCGCGGGCGTCGCGCGGGACGAAGGCGCTGCGCTGGTGCCGTTCCTGCTGCATGGCGTGGCCGACGTTCCGCAAGCCGAAGCGCTGTTCCAGGCCGATCGCATCCACCCGCTTGCGACCGCCCATCCGACGATCCTCGCCAACGTCTGGCCGGTGCTCGAGCCGCTGTTGACGCGCTGAGCGGGCGCTCCTTCGGCAGCGGGCACCGCCCTCCGTTCGGGCCGACCTCGTCCAAGCCCGGCTCGCTCGGGGCGCCCTTCGAGCCGGTCCCGAGGCGCTGCCGGAGCCTTGCGCGTCAGCCGCGGAAAGGCGGCGTCGACGCACGTGCGCTACCGCTGCGAAGCGCCCGGCTCGTTGCGCCGCTCCTCGCGTCCGGCATGAGGCTCGGCGCGCGATTGCGGCGGCGCGGCCGGCTGAACCGGTGCCGGCCGAGGCGCTTCCACCGTCCGCGCCGCTGCCGGCGCTTCGACCGCGCGGGGCGCTTCGACCGGCCGCGGCGCCGGCGGGCGCTCGATCTGCAGCGGTGCCCGCTCGACGGCGTTGGGCGCACGCTCCCGGCGCTCCTCGGCACGCGGCGGCTCGGCTCGGCGATCTTCGCCTTCGCGCCGCACCGGGAAGGCCCGCATCATCGGACCGGGCTCGGTTGCCGCGGTGCCGATGGCCGGCCGCTGAACGAGCGGCGGCGCGGGTGCAGGCGGCACGGCTGGGGCCGCGCCGATCCCGCGCGCGGGCAAGGTCGGCGGCGCCACCGCAGCCGGCATTCCCGGCCCCGGCGCCTGCCCCAGGGGACGGCGATCGCCCGCGTTGCGACCCGGGCGCTCGCCTGGCACGAAGCCCGGCGACGGGTCGCCCGCGGCATTCGAAGGCGCCGATCGATCGCCAGCGCGTGGCTCGACGACCGCGCCGCGCCGCTCGACGGCAGGCGGCGTGCCGTCTATGAACGGACGGCCGCCGGTGTCGCGGCGCTCGTCGAAGGCGGGTCGCGTACCGAGGCCGGGCCGCCCTTGCAGGGCCGGCCGGACGTCCTCGCGTGCGCGGCCATCGAAACCCGGTCGGGCATCGATCCCCACCCGCTCTCCCACCCGCTCGCCCCCACCAAGCCGGCCATCCGCACCCGGCTGTCCGTCGAAGCGCTCGCCGCTTCGCCCCGCGGCAGGACGCAGGTCGGTGCCAGGCCGGCCGTTCGTTCCGATCGAGGCCGTCGGCGGCCTGGAATCGTTGCCCCGGACCGGACCCCGCGGCGCCGGCACCGGCGGCGCCAGCTCGGCGACGATGCTGCCACGCTGCGACGCGACGTCGCGCGCCCAGGGCGTCTGCCGCCACTGGGCCGCCGCCGGGCCGACCGGGCGCCGCCCGGCGAGCACCTCGGACGGAACGACTGTCAAGCCGCGCGGCGCGCCGCGGTTGCCGAATTCGCGCGGCGCTTGCGGGTTGGCGAAAACGCGGTCGATCAGCGCCGGGTTGCCGACCGAAGGCCCGTTGAGGTTGCGGGCGTACCCGTGGCTCACGCGGTAGCCCGGCACATAGACCTCGCGTGGCCCGAGCGGTACCCAGCCGACCGGCGAGCCGCCGCCCGAAGGCGATGGGCCGCCGCGCCCCGGCGACCCGACCCAGGCGACGAGCGCCGGCGCCCACACCGGCCGGGCGACGCGCGCCCCCGGCGTCCAGCCCCAGCGGCCGCGCGCATACAACCAGCGGCCGTAGTGGAACGGTGCGTAGCCCCAGGGCGCGGCGTCGACCCAGGTCCAGCCCCAGGGTCGCGCATAGGTCCAGGTGCCGACGCTGTACGGCGCCCAGTCGGGCCCGACTGCGGTCGGCACCCACACCGGACCGTATTCCGCATCCTGTTCCCAGCGGCCGTAGGCATCCAGGTCGGCCGCGCCGGTCATCTCGGGCGACACGTACTGCGCCGTGACGCTGCCGAGCTGCCGGCGGTCGCGGTCGCTGCTCCACGCGGCAAAGACGTCGGCCGCTGGCGCCAGAAGGCTGTACTGCGCGGCGCCTGCGGCATCGACGAAAAACTGCGCCCGCTGGCCCGGTTCGACCACCAGCGCGCTGTTCGATCCTTCGTAGCGGCCCTGGCCGGCGAGCACCGTCAGATCGCTGCGACCGCCGCGGCGGTCGATCCGGTAGCTGCCGTCCCGCAGCGGCGTGAAGCGCCCCTCGTCGGTCGCGATCTCGAGCCGGCCTGCGCCGGCCATGTCGCGGACGCGGACCCAGCAGCTGCCGTCGCGCAGCGTCAAGGCGACCTGGGTGTCGTCGAGCCGGGTCACGTCGAGTTCGGCGTTGGCGTCGAGGCGCAGCGTCGTCGAGCCGATCTGCAGCTCGGCGCGGGCGCCGGCCTCGGTGGTCACACGGTCGCCGGCCGCGATCGGTTGGTTCCGCACCGCGCCGATCCAGTCGCCGGCGTCGGGTGAATAGACCCAGACCTGGCCTTCGACATCCGACACCCGACCGACGCGCGCCGGCGGGTCGATGTCCTGCGCCCTGGCCGGCGGCATCGTCATGGCGCCCGCCAGCAACAGCAGCGCCGCCCTTGCAAGCCAGCGGCTTCCCCACCCCATGTCAGCCGTCACGGCGGGTCTTGCGATCATCGTCGTCTCCTGGTACCTCGCCGATGGAGCCCGAGGCGGGCCGATCGGTTCCGTCACCCGTACAACGTTCAGATCGCGCCTGCGGCCGACCGGCCGAACGAGGCGACTGGGCCGAGGCTGTGTCAGTCGTCGTCGCTCGCCGCGTCGAGGCCGGGGAACAGCACGCTCGCGAAGCCGAAGCGGCTGAAGTCGCGGATCCGCATCGGGTAAAGCTTGCCGACGAGGTGATCGCATTCGTGCTGGACGACCCGGGCGTGAAAACCGTCGGCCTCGCGGTCGATCGGCCGGCCCTCGGCATCGAAGCCGGCGTAGCGGATGCGGGCGTGGCGCGGCACGACGCCGCGCAGCCCGGGCACCGAGAGGCAGCCTTCCCAGCCGTCCTCTTCAGCATCGTCGAGCGGCGTGATCGTCGGGTTCAGAAGCACGGTCTCGGGCACCGGCGGCGCCTCCGGGTAGCGCTCGTTTTGCCGGAAACCGAAGATCACCACCTGCAGATCGACGCCGATCTGCGGCGCGGCGAGGCCGGCGCCGTTCACCGCGTGCATCGTCTCGAACAAATCGTCGACGAGGGCGTGCAGCTCGGGCGTGCCGAAGCGCTCGACCGCTTGCGCGACGCGCAGCAGGCGCGTATCGCCCATCTTCAGAATCTCGCGGACGGTCATTCGGTTCGCTCCTCGTTGTCAGGCGCTTGCCGGCTCAGGATGCGCGGCAAGCACTTCGGGTGGCGCCTGCACCAGCTCGATCAGCACGCCCTCGCCGCCGAGCGGAAATTCGGCGTTGCCCTTCGGGTGGATGAAGCAGATGTCGTGGCCGGCCGCGCCCTGGCGAATACCGCCGGGGGCAAAGCGCAGGCCCTGCGCCGCGAGCCAGTCCATCGCCCGTCCCAGGTCGTCGACCCAAAGACCGATGTGGTTCAAGGGCGGCGTGTGAACCGCCGGCCGGCCTTCCGGGTCGATCGGCTCCATCAGGTCGACTTCGACGCGTGCAGAACCGACGCCGAGCGCACAGATGTCTTCGTCGACGTTCTCGCGCTCCGACCGAAACCGGCCGACGCTCTCTAGGCCCAACAAATCGACCCACAGCGCCCGCAGCCGGGCTTTGCTCGCGCCGCCGATTGCGATCTGCTGGATACCGAGGATGCGGAACGGGCGGGCTGGCGTGGTCATCGCCGCGGCTGCGGCCGGAGCGGCAAGGGGCGAAGGTTCGATGCTGCTCATCGTTCGAACTCCAGGATCACCTGATCGACCGCGAGGCTTTCACCCTTGGCCGCCTTGATGCTCGCGACGGTGCCGTCCTGCGCGGCGGTCAGGATGTTCTCCATCTTCATCGCCTCGATCACCGCAAGCTTCTCGCCGGCGCGCACCGCCTGGCCCGGGGCCACCGCGATGTCGACGAGCAGGCCGGGCATCGGCGACAGCAGGAACTTGGAGAGGTCCGGGGGCGCCTTGAACGGCATCAGCGCGTTCAGCTCGGCGGCGCGTGGCGACAGCACCCGTACTTCGACCTGGGCACCACGGTGGCCGACGCGGTAACTCAGCATCAACCGCTCGATCTGCGCGGCGAACGGCCGGCCGTCGACCTCGCCGTGCATCGCGACGTCGCGCAGCGGCCGGGTGAAGCGGATGGCGTAGCGGCGGCCGTTCAGCGCCACGTCGAAGCGCGCGGCGTCGATCAGGCGGACCTGCGCCGGCGTTTCGTGCCGGCGCCCGTCGGCATCGCGGCGCACGACGACGAAGTCCTCGCGCACCTTCAGCTCGTGGCCGGGCAACTGGCCGCTGATGCCGGCCGAACGCGCCTGCACGCGGCGGTTGGTCGCGACCGCCAGCGCGAGCAGGAAATCCGGGTCTTCGGCCGGCACCGCGTCGCGCGTGACGCCCTTCGGGTAACGCGCGGCGATGAAGCCGGTGTCGAAGTCGCCGGCGGCGAACGCCGGGTCGCCGAGCAGCGCCGACTGGAACGGGATGTTGCTCGCGACGCCGCGGATCACGAAGGCGTCGAGCGCATCGCGCATCCGCTGAATCGCTTCGGCGCGGTCGGCGCCCCAGGCGATCAGCTTGCAGATCATCGAGTCGTAGTACAGCGGGATCTCGCCGCCTTCGTAGACGCCGGTGTCGACGCGGATGCCGCCATTCGCCTGTATCGCCTCACCCGCTGCCGGATCGAAGGTCGGTGTGGCGGCGTGCAGCGTCGCCGGCGGCGGATCGAAGTTCACGAGCCGGCCGGTCGAGGGCAGGAAGCCGCGGAACGGATCCTCGGCGTTGATCCGGCATTCGATCGCCCAGCCGACTCTTTTCACGTCGGCTTGGGCGAAGCCGAGCGGCGCGCCGGCCGCGACCCGGATCATCTGCTCGACCAGATCGAGGCCGGTGATGCACTCGGTGACCGGGTGCTCGACCTGGAGCCGCGTGTTCATCTCGAGGAAGTAGAAGCTCTTGTCCTTGCCGACGACGAACTCGACCGTGCCGGCCGACTGGTAGTTCACGGCCTTTGCAAGCGCGACCGCCTGCTCGCCCATCGCCCGCCGCGTGTCGGGATCGAGGAACGGACTCGGCGCCTCCTCGATCACCTTCTGATGCCGGCGCTGGATCGAGCACTCGCGTTCGCCGAGGTAGACGACGGTGCCGTGCGCATCGCCGAGCACCTGGATCTCGATGTGGCGCGGCTGCTCGACGAACTTCTCGATGAAGACGCGGTCGTCGCCGAAGCTGTTGCGTGCCTCGTTGCGGCAGGCGGCGAAGCCCTCGGCTGCCTCCGTGTCGTCGTGGGCGACCCGCAGCCCCTTGCCGCCACCGCCGGCCGAGGCTTTGATCATCACCGGGTAGCCGATGTCGCGGGCAATCTCGACGGCGTGCTCGGCCGTGTCGATTGCGGCGTTGTGGCCGGGAATGGTGTTGACGCCCGCCTCGGCGGCGAGCTTCTTCGACGCGATCTTGTCGCCCATGGCCGCGATCGACGCATGCTTCGGGCCGATGAAGACGATGCCTTCGGCCTCGACCTTGCGCGCGAATTCGGCGTTCTCGCTGAGAAAGCCGTAGCCGGGGTGGATAGCCTCGGCGCCGGTCTGCCGACACGCCGCGATGATCTTGTCCATCACGAGGTACGACTCGCGGCTCGGCGCCGGGCCGATGAACACGGCCTCGTCGGCCAGCGCCACGTGCAGTGCGTCGCGGTCGGCGTCCGAGTAAACGGCGACCGTCGCGATCCCCATTTTCTTCGCGGTCGCAATGACCCGGCAGGCGATCTCGCCACGGTTGGCGATCAGGATTTTCTGGAACATCGACGCGGCGTCCTCGGGTCTAGGCGCACCAGTATGCCGAAGCCAAGCTCAAGGAAACGCGGCGACGGCGGCAGCTGCCTTCCTTCGGGCGCCGTCAGGCCGGGCCGCTCCGAACCGCAAGCTCGGTTTGCCTCTATCCAAACTCGACTTTCTTCGTTCCTTATTGCAGCTTGGCCGACTATTGTTTCCCTCCCCTGCACAGCGCGGTCGCAACGAGCGACGCTTCCATGAACACAATCGGCATTCTGGGAAGTCCCGCAGCCGGGTCGCGATCGGCCAGCTTGCTCGAGCATGTCCGCGTGCAGCTGCGCGAGACGGCGGGCAGCTTCAATGTGCTTGCCCTGCGCGACCTGCCGGCGCGCGCGCTGCTTCATGCCGAATTCGGCGACCCGACAATCCGGCGCGCCACCGAACTCGTGCGCGCCGCCGACTTCGTCATCGTCGCCACGCCCATCTACAAAGCGGCCTACAGCGGCCTGCTCAAGGCCTTTCTCGATCTCCTGCCGCCGGATGCGCTGCGCGGTAAGACCGTGCTGCCGCTGGCCACGGGCGGCAGTCCGGGGCACCTGCTGGCGCTCGAGTACGCGCTGAAGCCGGTGCTCTCCGCGCTCGGCGCCCGGAACATGCTCGACCCGGTCTTTGCCGCCGATTCGCAGCTGCCGGCCCACGCCACGCGAGGCCACGTCGCGTCGAACGAGGTGCGCGAGCGAATCGCGATCAGCCTCTTGCCGCTGCTCGAGCGGGCCGGCGAACACGCTTGCCGCGACCAGGCGGCCGCCCGCGACGACCTCCTGGAACCCGTTCACCCGCTCTGACCTCAGGACACGACCGCCATGAGCTTGCCACTTCGTTCTTTCGAGACGCTGCCGCGCCGCACCGCCCTCGGGCTGGCACTCGCCTCGGCCGCCCTCTGCGCGGCGCCGCCGGCGTTCGCGCAAGCCAAGGCCGAAGCGCTTCGCATTGGCTTTCAGAAGTACGGCACGCTGACCCTCCTCAAAAGCAAGGGTGACCTCGAAAAGCGCCTGGCGGTGCAGGGCATCGAGGTTCGCTGGAGCGAATTCCCGGCCGGACCGCAGCTGCTCGAGGCGCTCAATGTCGGCTCGATCGACTTCGGAACGGTCGGCGAGGCGCCGCCTATCTTCGCCCAGGCGGCGGGCACCGATCTGGTCTACGTGGCCAACCAGCCGCCGGCGCCGAGGGGCGAGGCGATCGTCGTGCCGAAAGATTCGCCGCTGAAGACGGTGGGCGATCTGAAGGGCAAGAAAGTCGCGCTCAACAAGGGCTCGAACGTCCACTATCTGCTTGTCCAGGCGCTCGAGAAGGCGGGCGTGCCGTACACGGCGATCCAGCCGGTCTTTCTGCCGCCGGCCGATGCGCGCGCCGCGTTCGAGAAGGGCGCGGTCGACGCCTGGGTGATCTGGGACCCGTTCTTCGCCGCCGCCGAACGGCAGCTCGGCGCGCGGGTGCTCGCCGACGGCCGCGGCCTCGTTGCGAACCACCAGTTCTATCTCGCCTCACGCGGCTATGCCGACCGGCACCCGCAGGTCGTCGAAGCCATCGTCGACGAACTTGCGCGGCTCGACGCGTGGGCCGAGCTGCGGCCGCAGGAGGTGGCCGCCCTTCTCGCGCCGCAGATCGGGCTGCCGGTGGACATCACCGCGGTGGCGGCTGGACGCTTCGCCTACGGCATCCGGCCGATCTCGCCCGACGTGGCACGTGCCCAGCAGAAGATCGCCGATACGTTCTTCGAGTTGAAGCTCATCCCGAAAGCGATCCGCATCGGCGATGCGCTGCCGGCCAAAACGGTGGCCGCGAAATGAGCTGCGCTGGGTACCCGATCGACCGGCCCCGCCGCCGCGTCATGCTCGCGGCGTCGGCCACAGCACTCGGATGGGCGCCCGACCGGGGTGCGGCCGCGCCTCGCAAAAGCGACGCATCGCCGCCCCCCGCCCAGCTGCGCATCGGCTTTCAGAAGAGTGCCGTCAACCTCGTCGTCCTGAAGCAGCAGGGCGCGCTCGAGCGGCGCTTCAGCGGGACGAAGCTGCAGTGGGCCGAGTTTCCGGCCGGGCCGCAGCTGCTCGAGGCCTTGTCCGTCGGCAGCCTCGACTTCGGCCTCACCGGCGACTCGCCGCCGGTGTTCGCGCAGGCCGCCGGGCGCGATCTGCTCTACGTCGGCGCCGAACCCCCCAAACCGCTCAGCTCCGCGGTGCTGGTGCCCCGCGCGTCGCCCTTGCGGTCGCTGCGCGATCTGCGCGGCAAACGCATCGCTTTGCAGAAGGGATCGAGCTCGCACTATCTTCTGGTGCGCGCGGTTGCACGCGCCGGCATGGCGTGGAGCGACATCGCGCCGATCTACCTGCCGCCCTCCGACGCGCGGGCCGCCTTCGAGAAAGGCGCGGTCGATGCCTGGGTGATCTGGGATCCTTACTACGCCGCGACCGAACTCGACGTCAAGCCGCGGGTGCTGGTCACCGGCGCGGGCCTGTCGAGCAACAACTCGTTCTACTTCGCGGCCAGGCCCTTCGTCGAGCAGCACGCGGACACCGTGCAGGCGCTGCTCGACGAACTGACGCAGGCCGACGCCTATGTGCAGTCGAGCCGCAAGGAAGCCGCGCAGCTGATCGCCGACTTCAGCGGCCTGAGCCTTGCGACGGTGCACCTCTTCCTCTCGCGCCGGCCGCCCTCGCCGGCCGCGCCGCTCGACCCGGCGCTCGTCGCCGACCAGCAGCGCGTCGCCGACGCCTTCCTCCAGCAGGGGCTCATTCCGCGCGCCGTCAAGGTGGCCGACATCGTCTGGTCGCCGCAGCGCGCGCTCGCACAAGAACGGACTCCCTCATGAAGATCCTCTGGTTTATTCCCACGCACGGCGATTCGCGTTACCTCGGCACCTCCAAGGGGGCGCGCGCGACCAGCTTCGATTACTTCCGCCAAATTGCGATCGCCGCCGACAGCCTGGGCTACGAAGGCGTGCTGCTGCCCACCGGCCGTTCCTGCGAAGATTCCTGGGTGCTCGCGGCGAGCCTGATCGAGGCGACCCGCCGGCTCAAGTTCCTCGTCGCATTGCGGCCGGGGCTGGTGCAGCCGGTGCAATCCGCGCGGATGGCGGCCACGTTCGATCGCATGTCGGGCGGCCGGCTGCTGGTGAACCTCGTGACGGGTGGCGATCCGGACGAGCTCGCCGGCGACGGCCTGTTCCTGCCGCATGCCGAACGCTACGGGCTCTCGCGCGACTTCCTGACCATCTGGCGCGAAACACTCATGCGCAGCCACCGCCAGGAAGCCTTCGACTTCGAGGGACGCCATCTGCGCGTCAAGGGCGCGGCGGTGCTGTTTCCTCCGCTGCAGGCGCCGTACCCGCCGATCTTCTTCGGTGGCTCGTCCGAGGAAGCGCACGAGCTCGCGGCCGAGCAGCTCGACACCTATCTCACCTGGGGCGAACCGCCCGCCGCGGTGGCGGCGAAGGTGGCGGACATCCGGCAGCGCGCCGCCAGGCATGGCCGCACGCTCACGTTTGGCATCCGCCTGCACGTGATCGTGCGCGAGACCGAGGAAGAAGCCTGGCGCGCCGCCGCCGAACTCGTCTCGCATCTGGACGAGTCGATCATCGCCAAGGCGCAGAACAAGTTCGCGCAGATGGACTCGGTGGGCCAGCGGCGCATGGCCGAACTGCACCGCGGCAAGCTCGACAAGGCGGACGTTCGGGCGGGCCTGGAGGTGGCTCCGAACCTGTGGGCCGGGGTCGGGCTGGTGCGCGGTGGCGCCGGCACGGCACTCGTCGGCAATCCCGAGCAGGTGGCGGCGCGGATCCGCGAATACGCCGAACTCGGGCTCGAGCACTTCATCCTGTCGGGCTATCCCCACCTGGAGGAGGCGCATCGCTTTGCCGAACTGGTTTTGCCCTTGCTGCCGCTCGACCTGCAGAAGCGTCTGCCCGGTCAGGCCTTGAGCGGGCCGTTCGGCGAGGTCGTGGCCAACACCTACGTGCCGCCGGCACGCGACCGGGCCGCGGCATGACGGCGAAGGCACTGGCCCGGGGCGTCGTGCCCTGGGTGGTGCCGGCCGCGGTGCTGGCGCTTTGGCAGCTGGCCTCGCAGGCCGGGTGGCTCTCGACGCGCATCCTCCCCGAACCCTGGGCCGTGGCCAAGGCGTTCTGGTCGCTGGCCGTCAGCGGCGAGATGGCGCGCGACGTGTGGACCAGCACCTGGCGGGCGGCGTGCGGCTTCAGCGTCGGCGGTTCGCTGGCACTCGCGCTCGGCCTTCTCACCGGCTCGCTGCGCTGGGCCGAAACCCTGCTCGATTCGAGCCTGCAGATGGTGCGCAACATTCCGCCGCTCGCGCTCATCCCGCTCGTCATCCTCTGGTTCGGCATCGACGAATCGGCCAAGCTGTTCCTCGTCTCGGTCGGCGTGTTCTTTCCGATCTACCTCAATACTTTTCACGGCATCCGCTCGGTCGACGCGGGCCTGATCGAGATGGCGCGCAGCTACGGGCTTGCGGGCTGGCGGCTCTATCGCGAAGTCATCCTGCCCGGCGCCCTGCCCTCCATCCTGGTGGGCGTGCGCTTCTCGCTCGGCCTGATGTGGGTGATCCTCATCGTCGCCGAAACGATCTCCGCGGAGTCGGGCATCGGCTACATGACGATGAACGCGCGCGAATTCCTCCAGACCGATGTCGTGCTCGTCGGCATCCTTCTCTACGCCTTGCTCGGCAAGCTCGCCGACGTTCTCGCCAAGGGGCTCGAGCTGTGGTGGCTGCCATGGCATGCCGGCTACCGGCCGCAGAGTTAGTCGCACAGCGCTTCACCACCATGAATTCAATCGACATCGATCTCGAGGCTGCCGCGTTCACCGCCTTGGCGCCGCCCGTAGCAAAAACACGGTCGCACATCCCGCCCGCGTCGCCGCACGAGCGCTCGCGCCACGGCGGCGCGAGCGTTGCCATCCAGGGCCTGGCCAAGCGCTACGGCGAGCGACCGGTGTTGTCGGGCATCGATCTTCGGCTCGCCGCCGGCGAATTCGTGGCGGTGGTCGGGCGCAGTGGCTGCGGCAAGAGCACGCTGCTGCGTTTGCTCGCCGGCCTGGAGCGCGCCGACACCGGCACGATCCGCGTCGACGGCGACGCCGGCGCGGCGCACGCCGGCACGACCCGCATGATGTTCCAGGACGCGCGGCTCCTGCCGTGGAAGCGCGTCGCCGACAACGTCGCCCTCGGCCTGCACCGGCGAGCCCGGGCGCGTGCCCTCGAAGCGCTCGACCAGGTCGGCCTCGCCGACCGTGCGAATGACTGGCCGGCGGTGCTATCCGGCGGCCAGCGCCAACGAGTGGCGCTCGCGCGCGCCCTCGTGCATGCGCCCCGCCTGCTGCTGCTCGACGAACCGCTCGGCGCGCTCGATGCGCTGACGCGAATCGAGATGCACCGACTGATCGAATCGCTTTGGCGCAAGCACGGGTTCACCGCCCTGCTGGTGACGCACGACGTGGCCGAAGCGGTGGCGCTGGCCGACCGCGTCGTGCTGGTCGACGGCCATCGCATCGCCCACGACGAGCGCGTGGCGCTGCCGCGCCCGCGCCGACGCGGCCCCGCCTTCGACGCGATCGAAGGGCGGGTGCTGAGCCGCGTGCTGCGCGACCGGTCGGCAGAGCCCGCGGCGCTGACCTGATCCGCGGCGTCGCAACCTGCAAGGTCCCGCTCAGGCCTCGGCGTCCTTGCCGCTCCTGAGCGCCTTTTCGATCGCCTCGCGACCGAGCGGCGCGGCAAAGGTCTCGATGAAGTCGTACACGTAAGTGCGGAGGAAGCGGCCGCGCCGCACCGCCAGCTTTGTCTGGTTGACGGCGAACAGGTGGCCCGCATCGATGGCGTGCAGGTGGAGGTCGCGATCGGCATCGAACGCGATCGACGCGACGATGCCGACGCCCAGCCCGAGTTCGACGTAGGTCTTGATCACATCCGCATCCATCGCGGTGATGATGAGGTCGAACGCCAAGCCGGCGCTCTCGAACGCAGCGTCGATGTGGAGGCGGCCCGTGTAACCCTCGCTGTAGGTGATGATCGGATGGGCCGCGAGCGCCTCGAGCGTCAACGGCGCAACGCCGAGCAGCGGATGGTCCTTCGGCACGATCACGCTGTGCGTCCAGCGGTAGCAAGGCAAGCTCAGCAGCGCGTCGTGGTTGCTCAGCGCCTCGGTCGCGATGCCGACATCGGCTTCGCCGCTGATCAGCATGCCGGCGACCTGGTCCGGCGAGCCCTGGTGCAGGTTCAGGCGCACGCCCGGAAAGCGGAGCCGGAAGTCGCGCACGGCGCCCGGCAACGCGTAGCGCGCCTGCGAGTGCGTTGCCGCGATCGCGAGCGTGCCCTGCGACTGCTGTGCGAACTCCTCGCCGGCGCGGCGCAGGTTGTCCGCATCGCGCAGCATGTTCTCGACCGTCGGCAACACGAGCTCGCCGATTTCCGTCAGCGCCGTCAGGCGCTTGCCCGCACGCACGAACAGGTCGACACCCAGTTCGTCTTCGAGCTCGCGAATTTGGCGGCTGACGCCGGGCTGCGAGGTGTTGAGGATCCGCGCGACTTCGGTCAGGTTGAAACCGCGCCGGGCGGCCTCACGGAGCGAACGGAGCTGCTGAAAGTTCATCGGCAAATCGGCCAGTCTCGCGCCGCTCGGCGACGCTGAGAACCATCGATTTGTCGAGTCGATATACGCCGTTCGAATATGCGTCGCGCCGGCCCGCGGCGGTCGAGGCCGATGTCAAAGCGGTATGTTCCCGTGCTTGCGCCAGGGGTCGTCGATTCTTTTGTCGCGCAGCATCACGAGCGAGCGGCAGATGCGCTTTCGGGTTTCGTGCGG
>CAXSGM010000036.1:0-29084 GCA_964236915.1 uncultured Rhizobacter sp. | reverse complement strand
AAGCCGATGAACGCCGCGTCACTCGCGGGCGGCAGACCGTCGCGCGCGCTGGCGATGCGCAGCCGCGCGGGCGAGGCGAACGAAGCGCCGCGCACGGCCCGCCGAGGCAACGATGGCGGCGCCGTGGCGGCGCGGGTGGCATCGACGACCGGCCCGGCGTGCGCGTCGAGAGCGGTCGTCGCGACGGTCGCGTCCCGGCCCGCATTCGCATACGGCCGGAAGCTGCCCGCCGTCCACTCGCGCACCTCGCCCCAGCGGAACCCGCGGTGGGCGCCCTGCACCGCCGCGGTTTCCCACTCGGCCTCGGACGGCAGGCGCCGCCCGGCCCAGCGGCACCAGGCGTCGGCCTCGAACCAGCTGAGGTGCACCGCCGGCCGGCCGCCCGGCACGCGCAGCAAGCGGCCGAAGCACTGCTGCAGCACGCCCTGGCGCATCTGATCGACGTAGCGCGGCGTGCGCCGCCCCTCCGCCTGCACCCAGGCCCAGCCCGGCGCGCTCCAGTGAAGCGGTTCGTCGTAGCCGCCGTCGGCGACGAACTCGCCGTACTGCGCCCAGCTCACGGCCTGCGCATCGATCTCGAACTCGGGCAAGGCGACGTCGTGCGCCCAGCGCTCCTCGACCGGCACGAAGCCGCCGGGCTCGCTGCCGATGCGCTGGCGTGTCGCCGGGAAGAGGAGCGGCTCGCGCGCCGGCCGGGGCGGCGGTTGCGGCACGAGCCCGGTCTCGACGCCGAGCGCCTGGGCGCGCACCGCGAACTGCTCGGCGGCGCGGTCTTCGCGATGCAGCGCGAGCCGGTAGAAGTGCAGCGCCTGGTCGGTCTCGGGCGCGGCATCGAGCAGTTCGAGCGTCGTCTCGAGCGTATCGACGAGGTACTGGCGAATCGCTTGCAGGTCGGGCAGCGCCGAGCGATCGCCTGGGCGGCCGGCGGCGTCTGACGCGGGGCCGAACCAGGCGTCGGCCTCGGGGAGGATGGACGCCAGTTTCGGACGCGTCGGATCGCCCGCCTCGCCGCGGTGGCGCTCGAGGTTGCGGGCGATCGCGTGCTCCTGGAACCAGCCGAGCCGGCCAAGTTCGGCGGCGATCGGCCGCGCGCCGGCCTGCACGGCCTCCCACGCCGCGGCCCAGCGTAGGCTGCGGTTGCGCGCGTCGATCAGCGCGAGCGAGAGCAGCGTCTTGCCCGCGCGGCGAACGGCGGCCGATTCGACGTCGTCTCCGACAGCCAGATGCACTTTGTTCCCTCCGGGCGAATCGGCGGTAATTGTGGCGCGGCAATGCAGCACGGCCGCGGCCAAGCACGAGGGGGCGCCACTCCCTCTCCCGCTCGCGGGAGAGGGCTGGGGTGAGGGCCGGCGAGCCACCGCACCGACCCACGGACCCTGCTGTATGAATCCACAGCCACAGCCGGCACAATAGCGGATGCCGGCCAGCCACCGACGCCTGATCGCCCACCTCGACATGGATGCGTTCTACGCGTCGGTCGAGCTGTTGCGCTACCCCGAGCTGCGTGGCCGGCCGGTCGTGGTCGGCGGCTCGCGCGACCATCGCCCGGTCGTCCGCCCCGACGGGACGCGCGCCTACCGCCTCCTGCGCGACTACGCCGGGCGCGGCGTCGTCACGACCAGCACCTACGAGGCCCGCGCGCTCGGCGTGTTCTCGGCGATGGGCACGATGAAAGCGGCAAAGCTCGCGCCCGAAGCGGTGCTGCTGCCGGTCGATTTCGACCAGTACCGCCACTACTCGCGGCTCTTCAAGGCGGCGGTGCGGGCGATCGCCCCGGTCGTCGAGGACCGCGGCATCGACGAGATCTACATCGATCTGAGCGAGCTGCCCGGTGTGCACGAAGACGCCGGCCGGAGCGTCGCGATGCGCCTGAAGGAGGCGGTGTTCGACGCGACCGGCGGGCTCACCTGCTCGGTCGGCGTGACGCCGAACAAGCTGCTCTCGAAGATCGCCTCCGAGCTCGACAAGCCGAACGGCCTGACGCTGCTCGCGCACGCCGACATCGCCGCCCGCATCTGGCCGCTGGCCGCGCGCAAGGTCAACGGCATCGGCCCGAAGGCCAACGAAAAGCTCGCCGGGCTCGGCATCGGCACGATCGGCGACATCGCGGCCAAGGCGCCGGAGTGGCTGGTGGACCATTTCGGCGCGAGCTACGGCGCCTGGCTGCACGCCGCCGCGCACGGGCGCGACGAGCGGCCGGTCGTCACCTGGCGCGAGCCGAAGTCGATCAGCCGCGAAACGACCTTCGAGCGCGATCTGCACGCAGTACGCGATCGCGCCGCGCTCGGCGAGATCTTCACCGGCCTCTGCACCCGGCTCGGCGCCGACCTTGAACGCAAGGGTTACGTCGCGCGCACGATCGGCGTGAAACTCCGCTTCGACGATTTCCGCATCGTCACGCGCGACCTGCGGCTCGGGGCGCCGACCTGCGACGCCAAAGCGATCCGCCGCGCCGGTGGCGAGTGCCTGAAGCGCGTCGATCTGGCGCGGCGCTTGCGGCTGCTCGGGGTGCGCGCCGGGACGCTCGCGCCGCTCGGGCAGGGCGCGGACGCCGGCGCCGGGGTTCTGGTCGTCGAGGAGCCGAAGCGCGCCGAAAGCCTCCCTTTGTTCGACGCGCCCGTCAGCCTCGGATGACGCTCCGTACGGAAATCGCCGGCGACGGGCCTCGCGGACGTGACGTAGAGTGCAGCAGCACCCCTTCGCGCCCGGCCGAAGAACCCGCGCCGCCACCGTTTCGCCCGGCTCCATGACCGTCATCACCCACATCGAAGACCTGCGCGTGCTCGCCGAAAAACGCGTGCCGCGCATGTTCTACGACTACGCCGATTCAGGCTCGTGGACCGAAGGCACCTACCGCGCCAACCAAAGCGATTTTCAGAAGATCAAGCTGCGCCAGCGCGTCGCGGTCGACATGTCGAACCGGAGCCTGAAGACCCAGATGGTCGGCATCGATACCGCCATGCCGGTCGCTATCGCGCCCACCGGCCTCACCGGCATGCAGCACGCCGACGGCGAGATCCTTGCGGCGCGCGCGGCGCAGCGCTTCGGCGTGCCCTTCACGCTCTCGACCATGAGCATCTGCTCGATCGAAGACATCGCCGCGGCGACCCGCGCGCCGTTCTGGTTCCAGCTCTACTGGATGCGCGACCGCGATTTCATGGAGCGGCTGATGGACCGCGCCAGGGCCGCGAACGTCGACGCGCTGATGCTGACGCTCGACCTGCAGGTGATCGGCCAGCGCCACAAGGACCTGAAGAACGGCCTGACGACGCCGCCGAAGCCGACGCTCGCCAACCTCCTGAACCTCGCGACCAAGCCGCGCTGGTGCCTCGGCATGGCGCGCACCAAACGCCACGGCTTCGGCAACCTGATCGGCCACGCGAAAGGCGTGAGCGACGTCACCTCGCTCTCGGTCTGGACCCGCGAGCAGTTCGATCCGAAGCTGAATTGGCAGGACGTCGCGTGGATCAGGAAGCGCTGGGGCGGCAAGCTGATTCTGAAAGGCATCATGGTGGCGGAGGATGCGCGCCTGGCGGTCGAAAGCGGCGCGGATGCGCTGGTGGTGTCCAACCACGGTGGCCGGCAGTTGGACGGCGCGCCGTCGTCCATCGAGGCGCTGCCGCCGATCGTCGAGGCGGTCGGCCGCGAGATCGAAGTCTGGATGGACGGCGGCATCCGCTCGGGCCAGGACGTGCTGAAAGCCGTCGCCCTCGGCGCCAAAGGCACCTTGATCGGCCGCGCCTTCCTCTACGGGCTGGGCGCCCTCGGCGAGGCCGGCGTCACCGCAGCGCTCGAGATCATCGCCAAGGAGCTCGATGTGACCATGGCGTTCTGCGGCCACACCGACATCCGCAACGTCGACCGCGGCACCCTGCTGCCGGGGACGATCCCGGGGTAGGCGGCGAACAGCGAGCCCTTCATGTGCCGGACGGTGGAGCTCCGGTTGCATCGCTTCGTTGTTGTAACTACACTAACCGCTTGCGTCTGACCTACGATCCGGCCAAGCGGGCAGAAACGCTGAGGAACAGAAGCATCGACTTCGCGGATGCTCTCCTCGTCTTCGCGGGATCGACGTTCGAAACCGAAGACTTGCGCAAAGACTACGGCGAGAAGCGAATCGTTTGCTTCGGCATGCTTGGCGACCGAATGGTGGTCGTCGGCTACACACCCCGTGGCGTGGACCGTCACGTCTTCAGCATGAGGAAAGCCAATGACAGAGAACAAGCGCGCGTCGCGCCACTCCTTGGGATCTGACTTGAGCAAGGTTGCGGCGCACATCATCCAGCCGCAAGAGTACGAAGAGCTTCCCGAGTTGACCGACGAAATGCTCGAACGTGGATCCGTCAATAAAGGCGGTCGGCCACGCGCCTTGAATCCGAAGAAGCTTATTTCGATCCGCCTGACCGAAGATGTCATTCGACGCTGGCGATCTACGGGTCCGGGTTGGCAAACGCGAATGGCCGACAAGCTGAGTCGCTCGGCACCAAAGTAACGTCTACATTCTTTCACCGAGCGGACGCGCCCGAGAGCGGGCGCGCTTGCAATGGTCCCGTCCGCATCCGACGTCATGCGTCAAGGAGTCCGCGTTGAAGCTCTATGCGCTGTTCTTGCTCATGGCCACCGCCACGGTGCTCAGTCCCGGCCCCGGTGTGGTCATGACGCTCACGAATTCTTTGCGCTACGGGATGCGCGGCACCTTCGGCGGCATTCTTGGGATCGCCATCGGTGCTCTTGTCGTCGCAGCCATCTCCGCGACGAGTCTCGGTGTCATCCTTGCTACCTCGGCGCTTGCCTTTACCGTTCTCAAACTTCTAGGCGCAGCCTATCTCGTCTACCTCGGCATTCGCCTTTGGCGTGCTCCCGCCGTCAGGTTTGCGGAGCAGCCGGCGCATGAAGCGAGCTTTCTCAGGCGGTTTTTCGAAGGCGTCTCCCTGCAGCTTACAAATCCGAAGGCGATTTTCTTCTTTCTCTCGGTATTTCCGCAGTTCATCGACCGGGAATCGAACTACGCGGCTCAGTTCGTCGTCTTGGTGCTCACCTACAGCTCATTGGTCGTCGTCATCCATTGCAGCTACGCACTCTTCGCAAAGCGTGCCAAGAGCTGGCTGACTTCCGAACGCGGCGGCCGCGCAGTGAACAGGGCGGCCGGCACCACATTCGTGTTCTTCGGAGCAGCGCTCGCCACGGCGAAGCGATGAAACTCAACCTTTTCATCCGATGTCAAAGCCCAACGGATGAGCATCAGAAGCCGACGTCGAACACATCGTGCGAGGGATCGTTCAGGAGTCCACCATGTCCACCGGCACATTGATTTCGCTGTTTTCTTACAAGGCCTGGGCAAATGCTGAACTGTTCGCCCTTTTGAATGCGCTTCCTGAAGAGCATGCAGACGAACTGCATGCCTGCATTCGCACTCTCAACCACATCTACGTGGTCGACAGGCTCTTTCACGCGCACCTTACCGGAGAGCCGAGGCCGTTTGACGCCACGAATACGAGGGGAACTCCATCACTCGGTCGACTTCGAGCGGATGTCGAGGCCAACGATGCGTGGTACCAAGCCTACGTCTGGTCGCTCGCTGCAGACAAAGCATTGGAGCTTCTCGACTTCACTTTCACCGATGGAGATCGGGGGCGCATGTCGCGCGAGGAGATTCTGCTTCATGTCGTCACTCACGGCGGCTATCACCGCGGCAATGTGGGGCAGGTTCTCAAGTCGATCTCGGTTGCGCCGCCACGCGATCTCTACACCAAGTTCCTGCATCAAAGTGAGCCGGCTCGGAGATCGGCTTAAAGAAGATAAACCGCAGATATGGGTTCCTCTGCCCGTCATCTCGCATTCCACGGCGCCGTTGTGCTGCTGGTCGGCCTTGTCTGCGGCGCTCCGTACGGTCGAGCCATCAATCGCGGCGCGGCGGCTCACACCGTCAACGCATGGCGCGTCGCCCACGCAAGCCTTCCCATCGGGGCAACGGTCATGCTGGCCGTCAGTGGTGTCGTGTCTGCCTTCGTCGTGCCGGAGACGGGAAATGGCTGATCGTCGTCGCCTTCGTCGTATCGTCTTACGCGTTCTGCGTCTCGCTCCCCATGGCGGCAATCGTCGGTCATCGCGGCTTGACCTCGCACGGCCCCTTGTCGGCCAAGCTCGTTTACCTCGGCAACTCGATCGGTGCGCTTTTCTCGCTGCTGGCGTCACTGCCGCTTATCGACGCATGCTTCGAGTCGCTTTGAACGCACCGCGTGACCTGCCGTCGAGCTGGCCTTGAAAACCAACGCCTCGTTTCCTCAAAGCTGCTGCGTCTGAAACGTGTTGCACTGGTTCGGATTGCCCGAATCGAAGCCGCGCTTGAACCAGTCGACGCGCTGCGCGCTCGTGCCGTGGGTGAAGGTGTCGGGCACGACGCGGCCGCGGGCGCGGCGTTGCAAGGTGTCGTCGCCGATCTGGGTTGCCGCGTTCAGCGCGGTCTCGATGTCGCCCTGCTCCAGCCGCCAACCCTGCTCGGCCTGCGAGCGCTTGGCCCACACGCCGGCGTAGCAATCGGCCTGCAGCTCGACGCGCACGCTGAGCGCGTTCGATTGCGCCTCCGAGCCGCGCTGGCGCGCCGCATCGACCTTGTCGCTGATGCCGAGCAGGTTCTGCACGTGGTGTCCGACCTCGTGCGCCACGACGTAGGCCTGCGCGAACTGCCCCGGCGCGCCAAGCTTTTGGCTCATGATTTGGAAAAAGTTCATGTCGAGGTAGACACGGCGGTCTTCGGGGCAATAGAACGGCCCCATCGCCGCCTGGCCCTGGCCGCAGCCGGTCGGCGTCGCCTCGGTGTAGAGCGTCAGCCGCGGCGGCTGGTAGGTGCGGCCGCTTTCCCGAAACACGTCGGTCCACACCTGTTCGGTGCTGCCGAGCACCTGAGCGACGAATCGCGCCTCCGAATCGTTCGCCGGCGTGGGGTGCGGACGGGCCGGCGCGGCCTGCTGCGTCTGCCCGCCGCCGCTCAGGAAGCCGAGCACCGTCAACGGGTTGATGCCGAAGGCCCAACCGGCGACCAGCGCGACCACCACCGCGCCGACACCGACCCCGCCGCCGCCGAGCCCGATGCCGCCGCCCCCGCCGCCCCCGCCGCCCGACCCGCGCACGTCGTCGACGTTCGAACTTTCTTGCTGGCCGTCCATCCGCATCGCGTGTTCCTCCGGGTGGGGCGCGCCGCCGCGGGCGCGCTTAGCCAGCGATGCTAAGCGCTGCTTCCGCGCCCGGACCGTCGGACGAGGGTGCCGCCCGTGACGAACCGCCGAAGCCGGGGGGGGGTCGACCCGGCGGATGCGCCGCGCTTTCGGCTCAGTCGGAGGTCTCCCCGGGGTGCTCGGCCGCGACGTCGGCGGCAACGCGCCGGTAGCGCCAGTGCAGCAGCCCGCCGGCGAAGACCGCGTAGTAGCCGGCTGCCAGCGCGAAGATCCCGAGCGTCAGCGGGCTTTGACCGAAGCCGGCAATCAGCGAATCAGAATCTGCTTCCGCCTTGTACAAAGCCCAGGCGCGGTACGTGAGCCGGCCGATGAAAACCGCGGCCAGCGCCAGACCGATCGGCGCGTTCGGCGTGTAGAAAAAGCCCTCGGGCGTCTTCTCGAAGCGGGTAAGACGCAATCCCCACATCGCCAGCAAGCCGCCGGCCCCTCCCCCCAAAACCAGCGCGAACGGATGGCTCGGATCCTTCGCCAGCGCCACCATGAAGAGCAGCACCAGCGCGCCGGGAAAAAACAGCACCGCGATCCATGGCCAGGCTGGGGCGATGCGCTGGCGCCCGACCAGGCGCCGCACCCGCACCACGAGGCGCCACACAACGAACACGCCAAGCGCGAGCAAGGCGAAGAAGGAGGGATGGGGTGCCATGCCGGTGGAAAAGGAGTGCAGCCGACCCGCAAGCGGCGGGCCGGGCTTCGGCTGATCGCTTGGCGACGGCCGGGCGTTCGCCTCGACCGCTGCGGCTCAGGTCTTCGGCAGGGTCACGCCGCGCTGCCCCTGGTACTTGCCGCCGCGGTCGCGGTAGCTCGTCTCGCAGACCTCGTCGCTCTCGAAGAACAGCACCTGCGCGCAGCCTTCGCCCGCGTAGATCTTGGCCGGAAGCGGCGTGGTGTTGCTGAATTCGAGCGTCACGAAGCCCTCCCATTCGGGTTCGAGCGGCGTGACGTTGACGATGATCCCGCAACGCGCGTAGGTGCTCTTGCCGAGGCAGATGGTCAGCACGTTGCGGGGGATGCGGAAATACTCCAAGGTGCGTGCGAGGGCGAAGCTGTTCGGCGGAATCACGCAGACATCGGCCTCGATGTCGACGAAACTCTTCTCGTCGAAATTCTTCGGATCGACCACGGTCGAGAAGATGTTGGTGAACACCTTGAACTCGGGTGCGCAGCGGATGTCGTAGCCGTAGCTCGAGGTGCCGTAACTGACAATGCGCCGGCCTTCGGCATCGGTGCGGACCTGACCCGGCTCGAACGGCTCGATCATGCCGTGCGACGCGGCCATGCGCCGGATCCATTTGTCGCTCTTGATGCTCACGTCGGCGCCTCGTTTTGCAAAAACCGGCGCTCGCGCCGCTCCACTCCCGGGATTGTAGAAGGGGTACCGCGGTGCCGGAGTTGGCGTGCCGTCGAGCGTTCCTCTACTATCCGAGGTCGCGCGCGGCAAGGATCGACCACCCCACGGGCGAATGGCTTGACGCGCGACCCTTCGAGTCGGAGTCCTCCTCGATGCAAGCTTCCGCCCGCAACCTGCTCGTCAGCTACGCCCACCACCACCGCGATCAGCGCAACATCGCGAGCCACTTCCTCGGAGTGCCGCTGATCGTGTTCGCGGTCGGCGTGCTGCTTTCGCACCCGGCCTTGCGCGTCGGTGGCTGGGTGCTGAGCCCGGCATGGCTGGTGTTCGGGCTGGTGACCGCGTGGTACCTGACCCGCGGCGAGCTGGCGCTCGGCCTCGCCACCAGCGCCTCGATCGCGATCCTGCTGCTCGCCGCCCACCGGCTGGCCGACGGCAGCGTCGCTGCCTGGTTCGGCTGGGGCGTCTGCACCTTCACGGTCGGCTGGCTGATCCAGCTCGTCGGCCACTGGTACGAAGGGCGCAAACCGGCGTTCGTCGGCGATACGGTCGGTCTCCTCGTCGGGCCGCTGTTCGTGACCGCCGAAGCGATGTTCATGCTCGGCTGGAACAAGGCGCTCGGCGCGGATATCGAGCGCGGTGCCGGCCCGACCGTGCTGCGCGACATGGCGAAGATCGCCTGAGCGGACCGGACATCACCGGCCTCGTTCTCGCCGGCGGGCGGGGTCGCCGGATGGGGGGCCTCGACAAAGGGCTTTTGCACTGGAACGGCGAGCCGCTCGCCCGGCATGCGGCCCGACGCCTTGCCCCGCAGGTGGCGCAGGTCGCGATCGGCGCGAATCGAGAATTCGAGCGTTACGCGACGTTCGGCTGCCCGATCTGGCCGGACACGGTCGTCGATGGCGTCGATCCGCTGGCCGGCCCCTTGCTCGGACTCCTGACCGCCTTGCAGCGCGCCACGACCGCGTTCGTCGCCTGCGTGCCCTGCGACGCGCCGGCTTTTCCGGACGACCTCGTGGCGCGGCTGGCTGCAGCGCTCGCTTCTGAGAACGGCGAGCTCGCGATCGCGGCGACGGCCCATGGCGAGGTCTGGCGCCCCGAGCCGGTGTTCTGCCTGGTGCCGTGCGGGCTCGGCGACGATCTGCAGGACTACTTGAGCGCCGGCGGCCGGCGCGTCGCCGACTGGTGCCACCGGCACCGCTGCGCCACCGCGCGTTTCACCGACGCCGCGGCTTTCGCGAACCTGAACACGCCCGCCGACTGGGCTGCCGCAGCGCCCGGGAACCGCCCCGGCCGGTGATCGGCCGCCAGTGTCGAAAGTTGCGGTTCGTTGTACAGCTTCGCCGAAGCGCGGAGACGGTGCCGAATCGTGCCGAAAACGTCTGCAACCTGGGCACGGGCGGAACGAGCGCAGCACGAGGCTCGTGCGTCGCGAGCACCGCAACGGCGGATGCAGGCGTTTTCGACGTGATTCATCAACGAACCTCCACCTCACGGCACCAGGCTCAGCGCGCGTCGCCGGGCCGCCAGCACGACAGCACCGCTTCGAGCGACGGTTCGGCGGCCGGCTTGGGCGGCCGGTCGACCGTGCCGACGCTGACGAAGCCGACGAGTCGCTCGTCCACGCCGACACCGAGCGCCGCGGCGAGCACGGGGTCGGCGCAGCGCGCGCCGCTCAGCACGATGGCACCGAAACCGAGCAGATGGAACGCGTGCAGCAGGTTGCCGAGGGCCGCGCCGGCGGCCAGCCACTGCTCGTGCGCCGGCACCGCGGCTTGGCCGCGGACGCGCACCACGAAGCCGAACAGGCCGGGCGGCTCGAGCGCGTGGGCGCGGCTTCGCTCGCAGGCGTCGTCGCCGGCGTCCGGATCGCGGCGCAACTTCTCGGCAACGAACTCGGCGGCGAGCCGCGGGCGCGCCTCGGGACCGAACTCGATCACCCGCCAGGGCACGAGTGCCGCGTGGTCGGGCGCCCGCAGCGCAGCCCGGAGCGCCTGGCGGACCGCCTCGGCATCGGGGCCTGGGGCGCACAAGCGGCGCGGCGCGACGGAGCGGCGCGCGGTCAGGAGCGCCAGCGCCGCACGGCGCTCGGCGGCCGCGCCACTCAAGCGGGTCCGGCGCCGGCCGGTCCGAGCCGCCCGGCATAGACGACGCAGCCATCGCGCCGGGCAAAACCGACCAGCGCGACTCCCGCTGCCTCGGCGGTTTCGATCGCCAATGCGGTCGGGGCGGATACGGCCGCCAGCAGCCGGCCGCCCGCCGCGGCGGTCTTCTGCACCATCTCGAAGCTCGCCCGGCTGGTCACGGCGAAGAAGCCGCTCGGCACCGCGATCTCCGTGCGAGCCAGCGCGCCGACGAGTTTGTCGAGCGCGTTGTGGCGGCCGACGTCTTCGCGCAGCAGCCGCAGTTCGCCGTCGCTGCCGCACCAGGCGGCCGCATGCACTGCGCCGGTCACGCGCTGGAGCGCCTGATGCGTCTCGAACTGCGCGAACGCCCGGGCGATGGCCGCCGCGCTCAACGGCGCGACGGCTTCCGAGCCGGCGGCAGCGGCGTTGCCGGTCGGCAGCCTGCGCACCTGCGCCAGGTTCTCGGTGCCGCAGAGGCCGCAACCGGTGCGGCCGGCCAGCGAGCGCCGGCGGTCTTTCAGACGTGCGAAGGCCGCGCTCGCGACCTCGAGTTGCAGCGTCACGCCAAGCGCGGAGGCGACGACATCGACGCCGTACAGCTCGGACGGCTGCGCGAGGATGCCCTCGGCCAGCGAGAAACCGAGGGCGAAATCCTCGAGGTCGAGCGGGCTGGCGAGCATCACCGCATGGGAGATGCCGTTGTATTCGAGCGCGACCGGTACTTCCTCGGCGACCCAGTCGATCGCCGCGAGCTCGATGCCCGCACGAACGCGCCGGACCGGCCGCTGCACCGCGCCGGCCGGCGGCGCCGCCGACGCGTCAGCCACCTTCACGTGTCCTTGGAGACCGAGATCGTCGGAAACTTCGACGAGAAGTCCTTCGTGCGCTGGGCAATCCGGACCGCCACCCGCCGCGCCACCGCCTTGTAAAGCGCCGCGATCTCGCCATCGGGTTGGGCGACGACGCTCGGCCGGCCGCTGTCGGCATTCACGCGAATCGAAAGGTTCAGCGGCAGGGCGCCGAGATAATCGATGCCGCGCTCTTCCGCCAGACGCAGGCCACCGGCCTCGCCAAAAACGTGCTCGACGTGGCCGCAGTTCTCGCACACGTGCACCGCCATGTTCTCGACGATGCCCAGGATCGGCACGCCGACCTTCTCGAACATCGCGATGCCGCGGCGCGCGTCGATGAGCGCGATGTCCTGCGGCGTCGTCACGATCACCGCGCCCGTCAAGGGCACACGCTGGCCGAGCGTCAGCTGGATGTCGCCAGTGCCGGGCGGCATGTCGACGATCAGGTAGTCGAGCGCGCGCCAGGCGGTCTGGCGCAGCAGTTGGTCGAGCGCCTGCGTCGCCATCGGGCCGCGCCAGATGAGCGCGCTGTCGGCGTCGACCAGCAAGCCGATCGACATCACCTGGACGCCGTAGTTCTCGAGCGGCTGCATGGTCTGACCGTCGCGGCTCTCGGGTTTGCCCGAGACGCCCATCATCATCGGCTGGCTGGGTCCGTAGATGTCGGCGTCGAGGATGCCGACCGAGGCACCCTCGGCGGCGAGCGCGAGCGCCAGGTTGACCGCCGTCGTGCTCTTGCCGACCCCGCCCTTGCCCGACGCGACCGCGACGATGTTCTTGACATTCGCCAGCAGTTGCACGCCGCGCTGCACGGCGTGCGGAACGATCTTCGAGGCGATCCCGACGCTGACGTTGGCGACGCCGGGCACGCCGCGCGCCGCCTCGACGAGCATCTGGCGCAGCAACGCGATCTGGCTTTGCGCTGGATAGCCGAGCTCGACCTCGAATGCCACGTCGCCGCCCGGCGCGATCGACAGGTTTTTTATCTGCCGCGTCGATACGAAGTCGGTACCGGTGTTCGGATCGGCGATGCGTTTCAGCGCCTCGAGGAGGAGGGATTCGGTGGGTGCTGGCATTTGGCCGAGTTTAGGGGGCGGTCCTCGCCTCCCGGCTCGCGCAAGAATGTGGCCACTGTGGCCCGTCACGCGCTTTTCCATCGCGCCGCCCATAACCGATGCAACGACGCCCGTTCCTCCATGCAGCACTGGCCCTCGTCGCCGGCGGCCTGGCGCCGAACGCCGCCGACGCCGCCACGCTGCGAAGCGTCGGCGTCCCCGAACGCTTCGACCTCGCCTGGCTGAAGGGCCGTGCCCGGGCGCTCGCCGGCCAGCCTTATCAACGCCCGACGGGCGGCCTCCCATCTGCGATCGCGGCTCTCGACTGGGACCAATACCAGGCGATCCGCTTCCGCCCCGATCACGCGCTCTGGGCCGGCGAGAACTTGCGCTTCCAGGTCGAGCTGTTCCACCTCGGGCTTTTCTTCAAGCGGCCCGTGCGGATGTACGAGGTGGTCGCCGGGCAGGCGCGCCAACTCGCCTACGACTCGGCGATGTTCGATTACGGCAAGAGCGGCGTCGTCGGCAGCCGCCAGCCGGCCGACCTGGGTTTTGCGGGCTGGCGCTTCAAGTTTCACCTCGCGCCACAGTTCGACATCGGCGCGTTTCTCGGCGCGAGCTACTTTCGCGCGACCAGCGGCACGCGCCAGTACGGGCTCTCGGCACGCGGGCTGGCGATCGACACCGCGCTGCCACGGCCGGAAGAATTCCCCGATTTCACCGCGTTCTGGTTCGAGCGCCCGGCGGCCGACTCGAACACGCTCGTCGTCCACGCCCTGCTCGATTCGCCGAGCATCGCCGGCGCCTACCGCTTCGCAATCACGCCCGGGGAGACGACGCTGATGGACGTCGACGTCGCGCTCTATCCCCGCCAGGAGATCGAACGGCTCGGCATCGCGCCCTGCACCAGCATGTACCAGACCGGCGAGAACGACCGCCGCAGAGGCAGCGACTGGCGCCCCGAGATCCACGATTCCGACGGTCTCTCGATGCTGACCGGCGCCGGCGAATGGATCTGGCGGCCGCTGCGCAACCCGCGCCGGCTGGCGTTCAACGCCTTCGCCGACCGCGCGCCGCGCGGCTTCGGCCTGCTGCAGCGCGACCACGACTTCGCCAACTACCAGGACGACGGCGTCTTCTACGACCGGCGGCCCAGCCTCTGGGTCGAGCCGAAAGGCGATTGGGGCGCGGGCGCGGTCGACCTGGTCGAGATTCCGACCGACAACGAAACCTTCGACAACATCGTCGCGTTCTGGAACCCCGCGACCCGGCCCCAACCCGGCAGCGAACTGCTGCTCGGCTACCGCCTCTATTGGGGCCGCGATGCGGCGGCGCGGACGCCGCTGGCGCACGTCGCCGCAACCCGCACCGGGCTGGGGGGCGTGATCGGCAAGGACCGCAGGTACTTCTCGTGGCGCTTCGCCGTGGACTTCGCCGGCGGCGACCTGCCGCTGCTCGATCCGCGCACGCCGGTCGAGGCGGTGGTGAGCGCGACCCGCGGTCGGATCGAGGTTGTGTCGGCGCGTCCGCTCGCGGCGATCAACGGCTGGCGCGCGATGTTCGATCTGGTGCCGGAGACCGACAGCCTCGGCCCGGTCGGCCTTCGGCTCTACCTGCGGGCCGATGGGCAGGCGCTCAGCGAAACCTGGCTCTACGAGTACGAGCCGCCGCCGGCGGCGGAGCGGCGGCTGGAGTAGATTGGTGGGCTTTGGTGGGTACTGCCTTATCGACCAGACGCGGCCAACTTCTCGCCGATTGAGAAAGTGAAGCGCCTCGATCAGGCGATCTGAACGATCGAGTTGAGTTCCTCGCACGCCATCGCCAACACGACTGGCGAAACTTGGTTCCAAGGGTGCGGCCGGGCGTGACGCTTGCGCCAGTCGAAAGATTTCGGCTGGTGCGCCAGGACATAGCCTATCTCTCCCTTCGGACCGACGTACCTCACGGCAAAGGGATTGGTCTCGTTCGACACCGCATGGGTCATCGGCAGGCCGATCACGAGGCCGGTGCGTTCGTTGAATGCCTCGGTCGAAAGCACGAGCATCGGGTGCTCGTCTTTCATCTCGGAGCCGGTCTGCGGATTGAAGTCGATCCAGATCATGTCGCGGCGATCGGGCGCCCAAAGCTTGCCGCCGACCGCGCCCATCAAAAGATTTCGGCGCCGATCCGCGCCGCGGCCATCGCCTCGCCACCGTGAACCGCCGGGTCGTAGGCCTTCAGTTTCTGGGCCAGCGTCAAGCGCGGCCGTCCGGCCGGCCGAAGCAGCAACCCCTCATCGACCACTTCGACCGTGATCGGCATGCCGCGCGCCAGGCGCGCCGCCCGCGCGATGGGCGCGGTGATTCGCACTCCCAGGCCGTTGCCCCACTCCTGGATGGTCATGTCGATCTTCATCGTCTACCCGAAGCCATCATGTTGAAACGAGTGTAAACGTCGGCTTTCCGGGTTGCAACATGTTTATACGTCGGCGGTAGAATCGACAGAGCTCTCGACCCTCCGCCCATGCCCCGCAAGCTCTTCGTCACCACCGCCCTGCCCTACGCGAACGCGCCGTTCCACATCGGGCACATGATGGAATACATCCAGGCCGACATCTGGGTGCGTTTCCAGCGCATGCGCGGCCACGAGGTGCACTTCGTTTGCGCCGACGACGCGCATGGCGCGCCGATCATGATCGCGGCCGAGAAGGCCGGGCAGACGCCGCAGGCCTTCGTCGGGGCAATAGCCGCCGGCCGAAAGCGCTACCTCGACGGCTTCGCAATCGGCTTCGACCATTGGCACTCGACCGACGCTCCTGAGAACCATGAACTCGCGCAGGACATCTACCGCGCGCTCCGCAGGAACGGCCTGATCGCCGAACGCACGATCGAGCAGTTCTACGACCCGGTGAAAGGCATGTTCCTGCCCGACCGCTACATCAAGGGCGAGTGCCCGAGGTGCGGCGCAAAGGACCAGTACGGCGACAACTGCGAGGTCTGCGGCGCGGTCTACGCGCCGACCGACCTCAAGAATCCCTACTCGGCATTGAGCGGCGCCAAGCCCGTCTTGAAGTCGAGCGAACACTATTTCTTCCGGCTTTCGGCGCCGCGCTGCGTCGAGTTCCTGAAAGCCTGGACGCAAACCCCCGGACGGCTCCAGCCGGAGGTGCTGAACAAGATCCGCGAGTGGTTCGAGCCGGAAGACGACGCCACCCACAGCGGCCTGGCCGACTGGGACATCAGCCGCGACGCGCCCTATTTCGGCATCGAGATTCCGGATGCGCCCGGCAAGTACTTCTACGTCTGGCTCGATGCGCCGGTCGGCTATCTCGCGTCGCTGAAGGCGCACCTGCGCGAGAAAGGCATCGACTTCGACGCCTTCATGGCGGACCCGGCGCTCGAGCAGGTGCACTTCATCGGCAAGGACATCATCACCTTCCATACCCTGTTCTGGCCGGCGATGCTGCATTTCAGCGGGCGCAAGGTGCCGGACCATATTTTCGTCCATGGCCACTTGACGGTCCGGGGCGAAAAGATGAGCAAAAGCCGCGGCACCGGCATTTCACCCTTGCGCTATCTCGAACTCGGGTTGAACCCGGAATGGCTGCGCTATTACTTCGCGGCCAAGCTGAACGCGCATGTCGAAGACGCCGATTTCAACCCCGACGACTTCATCGCCCGCGTCAACAGCGACCTGATCGGCAAGTACATCAATATCGCGAGCCGCGCCGCCGGCTTCATCGCGAAGCGCTTCGACGGCCGGCTCTCGGGCGATCTCGGGGTCGAGGGCAATGCGCTGCTCGAGGGGCTGCGCGCGCATCGCGACGCGATCGCCGAACTGTACGAAGAGCGTGAATTCGCCAAGGCACTGCGCGAGGTGATGCTTCTGGCCGACCGCGTGAACGCGTACGTCGACGAGCACAAGCCGTGGGATCTGGCGAAGCAGCCGGAAACGGACGCCGCGCTGCACGATGTCTGCTCGGTCTGCATCGAAGCGTTTCGCCTGCTGACGATCTACCTGAAGCCGGTGCTGCCGCGGCTCGCTGCCGAGGTCGAGGCGTTCCTGCGCATCGAAGCGCTGAGCTTCGCCGATGCGGCCCGCCCCCTCGGCGCGCACACGATCGCCACGTACCGCCACTTGATGCAGCGGGTCGATTCGGCCCAGCTCGAGGCCTTGCTCGAGCCGCCGACGATCGAGCTGCCGCCGCCCGGCGGCGAACCCATCGCCGCCGAAATCGGCATCGACGCGTTCGCGAAGATCGACCTGCGCATCGCCAGAATCGTCGCCTGCGACAAGGTCGAGGGTTCGACCAAACTGCTGCGGCTGACGCTCGACATCGGCGAACCGACGCACCGCAACGTCTTCAGCGGCATCGCCGCCGCCTACGCGCCGGAGGAGCTCGTCGGCAAGCTGACGGTGATGGTCGCGAACCTCGCGCCACGCAAGATGAAGTTCGGTGTCAGCGACGGCATGGTGCTCGCCGCCTCGCACGCCGACGCGAAGGCAGCGCCCGGCATCCACATCCTCGAACCCTGGCCGGGCGCGACGCCGGGCCTGCGGGTGCGCTGACGGAAGTGAGCGCGGATTCCATGGCGGAGCCGACCGCAGCGCCGGCGATCACGCCAGTCTGCGAATACCCGGACACCACCTGGGCCGAGCCGGGGCCGACGCACACCGTCGAAGCGCGGCTCGAGGCCGGCGAGGTGCTGAGCTTTCCGCGGCTGGCGTTCGTGTTGGGCGCGGCCGAGCGCCGTTTCCTCGACCCGCGCTCGGCCGATGGGCACGCGAAGAACATATCGCTGCGCTGGCCGCAGGGCACGTCGGCCGTGCCCGAGCTGCGTGGCGCCGCCGGCACGGCGGCCGACCGTACCGAACTCCGCGCGATGATCGCCCGCTACGCCGAACAGAGCGAAGCGCTCGTGCTGCGGCTCTTTCCCCACTACCGCGGGCGCCTCCGCCGCGGCAACACCTCGTTCCGGCCGGTCGCGGTCGCCGGCCGCACGACGAGCTGGCGCCAGGACGACACGCGTCTGCACGTCGACGCCTTTCCGTCGAACCCGATGCGCGGCACGCGGCTCCTGCGCGTGTTCTCCAACGTGAACCCGCACGGCGAGCCGCGCCGCTGGCGTGTCGGCGAGCCGTTCGAGGCGCATGCCCGGCGCTACCTGCCCTTGATCCGGCGCCCGTTGCCGGGATCGGCAGCGTTGCTCGCCGCGCTCGGCATCACCAAGCGGCGCCGCACCGAGTACGACCACCTGATGCTCGGCCTGCACGACCGGGCAAAGGCCGACGCGGCGTTCCAACGCACCGGCCCGCAGGCGCACGTCGATTTCGCGCCTGGCACGACCTGGGTCGTGTTCAGCGACCAGGTGCTGCACGCCGCCATGGGCGGCCAGCACATGCTGGAGCAGACCTTCCAACTCGATGCCGAGGATCTGCTCGAACCCGAGCGCTCGCCGCTCCGCACACTCGAACGGTTGACCGGGCGCGCGCTGCGCTGATCACGGCGCGGGGTGACCGAGGCACATCGCACGCATCACGTGCACGACGCGCGCCGGCCAGCACCCGCCAGCACCCGCAGGGCAACCGACCCGCGCCCGTCAACCCTTGTGCCCCGCCTCGACCTCGTCCAGAGTCGACCCCGTCGCGACGACCCGGCCCTCGGCATCGAACGTGACGGTGAACACCTTTCCCTCCTGGCCGTCGGCATAACGCCAATCCCAGGTTTCGGTGTGCTGCAGCGGCCACTGCTGCACCTTGGCCGGCGTGCCGAGCAGCCGGCGTACCTGGGCCTTCTCCCAGCCCGGACCGATCTTCGTGAAATTGGCCGGTTTCAGCACCTGACGCAGCGCCACCAGCGTGCCGTCGGCGCCGATCGCGAGCATGTAGTTGACGCGGCCGGCCGGCTGGCGCGGGTACTCGAGCGTGCGGGCGCCGTCGGGGTCGAGGTACACGGCGGCAGGCTCGCCCCACTTCGCCCGAACCTCGGCTTCGGTCGTCACGCCCACCTCCAAATCGACGATCTTCTGCGCATCGCAGCCGACCATGGTCAGCACGAGCGCCAGGCCGAGCGCCGTGAAGGCCGGCGCGGCGCGCATCCATCGCTCAATCGTTTCCATCGCGCCCCCTGACTAAAATACGGGAGCACTTTAGCGCTTCACCGCCGCCCCCATGCCGTTCTTCTGGAAGCCCTACACGTCCGATGTCACCTCGTTCATCGAGACCTTGAAGGCGAATAAGCCGACCCTCGAGGCCGAGCAGCGCCAGGGCCGCGGCCTGCTCTGGGACCGCCATATCGACCGCGACGCCGAAGCCGAATACGCCGAGGCACGCGTCGCGCAGCAGCCCTACGTCTATCAGACCAAGCGCTGACGCGGCGCCTGCCGTGGCGGCGCTGCTCGACCGGCCCGCCGGTTCCGGACCGGCCGTCGCCTTCGGTCCGGTGGCCGACCCAATGACCGATGCGGTGACCGATGGGGTGGCGGTCGCCCGGCTCTACGGCGAGCCTCTCTTCGCGCTGCCGCACGACCTCTACATCCCACCGGATGCGCTGGAGGTCATTCTCGAAGCCTTCGAGGGACCGCTCGACCTGCTGCTGTACCTGATCCGGCGCCAGAATTTCAACATTCTCGACATCCCGATGGCCGCGGTCACGCGCCAGTACCTCGCCTACGTCGAACAGATCAGGAAGACGCAACTCGAGCTCGCCAGCGACTATCTGTTGATGGCCGCGATGCTGATCGAGATCAAATCCCGGCTTCTGCTGCCGCTCAAGAAGCGCGCCGACGGCGGCGAGCCCGAGGATCCCCGCGCTGAACTGGTGCGCCGTCTGATCGAGTACGAGCAGATGAAGCGCGCCGCCGCGCGGCTCGACGCCCTGCCGCTGCTGGGGCGCGACGTCTGGCAGGCGCAGGCTGCGATCGACCGGACCGCGGCGCCGCGCTTGCCCGATGTCGACCCGGGCGATCTGCGCGCGGCCTGGACCGACATCCTGAAGCGGGCCAAGCTGGTCCGCCACCATCACCTCGCGCGCGAGCCACTCAGCGTGCGCGAGCACATGAGCGGCATGCTGCGCGCCTTGCAGAACCGGCGCTTCGCGGTGTTCGAGGAGCTGTTCGACCCGGCGCGCGGGCTCGAGGTGCTGGTGGTCACCTTTCTCGCCATGCTCGAACTCGCGCGCGAGCACCTGATCGAGATGACGCAGGCCGAGGCGTTCGCGCCGATCTACCTGCGGCTGGCGTACGCGCCCGCCGCCTGAAATAGAGGCGCAGCGGCGGCGCTCGCGGTCGGAGCTCGACCTCGGTCAGTGCCCCGCCGAGCGGACGCCGAGCTTGAACGCGATCATCGCGCGCAGCTTGTTCGGCACCACCGGTTTCAGCAGGACGTGGAGGTCGGCCAGGTCGTGGGCGCCACCCAGCGGCTCTGGCCCGCTCACCAGGCTGCCGCTGACGACGATCGCCGGAATCTCGGCGGCGAAGCATTCGCGCAGCATCCGCACGGCGTCGATGCCGGTCGCGCCGTCCGGCAGCCGGTGGTCGACGATCGCCAGGTCGGGGCGCGGCGTCGCCGGATCGCGGTGCGCCGACCAGGCCCGGGCTGCCGCCAGACCGTCGAACGCCTCGACCTTTGCGCCCCAGTCCTTCAGCAGCAGTTCGAGCGCCGCGCGCACGGCGCTGTCGTCTTCCACGACGACGATCCGGCGGCCGCTCAGCGTCAGCAGACCGCCGGTCGCGCTGGCCGGCAGCAGCGGATCGCCCGCCGTCGACGGCGTGCCGAGCGGCAGCACGAGGGTGAACACCGAGCCACGTCCGTGTGTCGAGCGCAGGCCGAGCGGCGCATCGAGCAGGTCGGCGAGGCGCTTGACGATGGCGAGCCCGAGGCCGAGCCCCTTGCGCTCCTCGGGCGTCGCCCGTGGTGCAGGGAGCTGGTAGAACTCGTCGAAGATGCGCTGCTGCTCGGCCGCCGGGATGCCGGGGCCGGTGTCCCACACCTGGAGCAGCGCAGTCTCGCCACGGCGGCGACAGCTCACGAGCACGGTGCCGTCGACGGTGTAGCGGATCGCATTCGAGACGAGGTTGCGCAGGATGCGCTCGACCAGCAGCGGGTCGGCGAGCACGGTATGCGCCGCGCCGCGCATCCGCAGCGCGAGGCCCTTCTCGAAGGCGGCGGGCTCGAAGTGCAGCTGAATGCGGCGCAACATCGGCTCCATCCGAAACGGCTGCCGCTTCACCTCCACCCCGCCGCTGTCGATCCGCGTGATGTCGAGCAGCTCGGAGAACAGGCCCTCGAGCGCATCGACCGATTCGTTGATGCTGAGCACGAGCTGCGCGACTTCGGGTTCGCTGACCCGTCGCCGCAGCGCCTCGGCGAACAGCCCCATCGCGTGCAGCGGCTGGCGCAGGTCGTGGCTGGCGGCCGCGAAGAACTGCGTCTTGGCCCGGTTGGCGACCTCGGCCTGGCCGCGCGCGGCCTCCGCAACGGCCGTCTCGGCGCGCAGTTCTCCGACCAGCGCCTGGTTCTTGCGTTGCAGCCGGCTCAAGGTCGCGAAAGCTTCGCGGTAGTTGCGCCCGAGCACGATCGTCATCGCCATCGCGATGAACATCACAAGCGCAATCTGCAGCGCCAGGCCGGTGCCCGGCAGGGCGACCCGCGCGATGACCGGCAGATCGACCAGCGCCACGAATACGAGGTACAGCATGAACTGCGGCGCCAGAATCGGGATGCAGGCGACGCAGAAGGTGTAGACGACCACGATCAGCGCGATCTGCTCGAGCGCGTTGCCGTAACCGAAGAAGCTCCATCCGGCCCAGCCCCAGAGCGCCGCGGCGGCGAGGATCCCGGCGACCCAGACGGCGCCGGCGCGGCGGAGCGCGGCGAGCGACGCCGGCAGGAACTTGGCGAGGCGCCAGGCGAGCGCGACCCGCACTGCCCACACCGCCGCGAACGCCGCGCCCCAGCCCCAGCGCAGCGAGTCGGGCGCCGAAGTAAACACCGTCTCGACCACCAGCGCGCCGATCGCGTGGCCGGCGAGCGAGGTAACGTTGTACGAGAACATGCCGCGCAGCTTGTCTTGCAGCAGCGGATCCTCGGCACGCGGCCGATCCGGCTCGGCGGTGTCCGGCGCCGTGGTCGCGGCGGCGGTCGGGGCACAACGCGCGGGCGTCAGCCCGGTCGCCGCCACGCGTCCCGGCCGCCCGGACCTGACATCTCGCTCACCGCCAGCACGGCCTGGGTGCGCGAACTGACGCCGAGCGCCCGCAGCACCGCAGCGACGTGGTCCTTGACCGTCTCCACCGACAGGCTCATCTCGCGCGCGATCAGCTTGTTCGGCTGGCCCTTCAGCAGCAGCCCGAGCACTTCGGTCTGGCGTGGTGTAAGCCCCAGCCCGGAGAGCGGCGCGCCAGAACGCGCGGTCGGGAACGGAGCGTGCGAGGCCATCTCGCCGGCCAGCCGCAAGACGCTGGGCACGGTGTCGCCTTCGACACGGGGCGTCGGCTCAGCGCCCATCGCCATCGACGGCACGTAGATGCCGCCGGACATGACCAGGCGCAGCGCCTCGAACAGCGTCGCATTGCTCGCCCGCTTCGGCACGAAGCCCATCGCCCCGGCGTCGACCGCGCGGATCACGTCGCTCGCGCGCTCGGAAGCCGAGAGCACGACCACGGGCAACGCCGGATAGGCGGCGCGGAACTCGGCCAGCACGTCGAAGCCGTCGGCGTCGCCGAGATGAAGGTCGAGGAGCACCAGGTCGAACCCGGTGTCGCCGCGCAGGATCCGGCGCGCCGCCTCGGCACTTTCCGCGCCGACCACGGTGGTGTCGGTGCCGATGCCGCCGATCACCGACTGCAGCGCGGCCAGGATCAGCGGATGGTCGTCGATCAGAAGTACCTTCATGGCAAGCCTCTATGGGTGTCGGCTTGGCAATCGGTCGCAACGGCACGCGACTTGAGCCGGCGACGCGGGAAAGGCGACGAAGGTCGGCGTGTTGGGCGGCGGCCGCGAACAGTCACACGTAACGACGTACGAGCGACTCCGCGACGCACACCGGCTTGGCGCCGCCATCGCGTTCCATCGTGACCTCGACCGTCAACTGCGCACCGCCGTCGATCGGCTCGAACTTGGTCAGCTTGAAGTGGCCGCGCAGCCGGCTGCCCGACGGCACGGGCGCCGGAAAACGCACCTTGTCGAGGCCGTAGTTGACGCCCATCCGCGTGTCCCTGACCTCGAACGCCGACGCGCTCATCTCGGGCAACAACGAAAGCGTCAGGAAGCCGTGCGCGATCGTCGTGCCGAACGGGCCCTTGGCCGCGCGCTCGGCATCGAGGTGGATCCACTGGTGGTCGTCGGTGGCGTCGGCGAACAGCCGGATGCGCTCCTGCGTGACGGTGATCCAGTCGCTGACACCGACCGTCTGGCCGACGAGCGGCGCGAGGTCGGCGAGGTGTTCGAAGCTGCGCATGCCGGCGGTCCCTTTCGTGGTGTTCAGGCGTCGAGCCAGGCGGTGATCGGCTGCCACTGCTCGAGATCGCGCTCGAAGCGGGCCCCTGAGACATCCCAGAGCGTCAGCCCGTGGGCAGCAAGATGGACGTAGTTCTGCGTGTCGCGCAGGAAACCGAGCAGCGGCGCTTCGAGGGTCTGCAGAAAAGCGCGCAACTGGTCGGTGGCCAGGCCGCCTTCGCGGGTGCGCATGCCGATCATCGCGATCTGGACCCGCGCGCTGCGCCGGTGCGCGAGCAACTGGCGAACGAAATCGTGCGTCGCGTGGATGTCGAAGATGCTGGGTTGCAGCGGCACCAGCACCTTGTCGGCAACGCGAATCGCTTCATCGAGCGCGCGGCCCTGCAGCCCGGCGGGGGTGTCGAGCACGGCGTGGGCGGCGGTCCTGGGCGGACGGTGCAGATCCTCGGCGTCGACCTCCCAGGCCTCGATCTTCGCCAGGCCGGCGGGCCGGAGCGTGAGCCAGGTGCGGGCCGACTGCTGGCGGTCGGTGTCGCCGAGCAGGGCGGTGCCGCCCTGCGATGCGAGGTAACCGGCGATCTGGGTCGAGAGGGTGGTCTTGCCCACACCCCCTTTCGGACTCGCCACCACGATCACCGTCATGCGGCCGTCTCCGGTTTTGTCCTGCTTTCGGGTTATGTTAGCGGCAGCCCGCACGGCCGCCCAGGCGCGCCAACCCGTAGCGAACCTTGTCGACATGGCCGACCCGCCCCCACTCGCGATCGACCGACAGCCTCAGCGGGCGCTGCCCGGCGCCGATGTGCTCGTGATCGCCGCGCACCCGGCGATGCAGCATTCGCGCATCAACCGGCGCCTGCTGCGCACCGCCCAGCGCCTGCCAGCGCGTGCCGAATCGCCTCGGGTGATGGTGCGTGACCTGTATGCGCTCTATCCCGATTACCTGATCGACGTCGCCGCCGAACAGGCGCTCCTCGCGCCTGCGAAGCTCGTGGTCTGGCAACACCCGGTGCAGTGGTACAGCATGCCGGCGCTGATGAAGCTCTGGGTCGACGACGTGCTGGGATTCGGCTGGGCCTACGGGCCGGGCGGCACCGCGTTGCGCGGCAAAGACCTCTGGCTGGTGGCGTCCACCGGTGGCCCCGAAGATTCATACCGGCCGGAGGGCTACAACCGCTATCCGTTCGCGGCGTTCCTGCCGCCTTACGAACAGACTGCGAACTTGTGCGGCATGCGCTTTCTGCCGCCGCTTATCCTCCACGGCGCGCACCGCGCAGAGGCGGAGCAGCTCGAAGCACACGAGCGGCGCTATCTCGAACGCCTGACGAGCTATCCGCGCTGGCCCGAGCTCGACGAGCTGCTGTACGGCCTGCCCGGCCAGGTGCCGGAAGACGCGCGCCCGGACGACGACGACGCGACGGAGCCTCGCGCTTTCGCCCAAACCGCCGTCCAAACCGCCGCCCGGCCCGGCGCCGTGCCGCCGCTGCGCCGCAACGCCGCCTGATGGAGCACACGACCTGGCTCACCGGCACGCTGGTCTACCTGGCGGCGGCGGTTGTCGCCGTGCCGCTGGCCAAGTTTCTCGGCCTCGGCTCGATCATCGGTTACCTCGCCGCCGGCATGGCGATCGGGCCCTGGGGCCTGAAGTTCGTGACCGAACCGCAGGACATGCTCCACTTTTCCGAGTTCGGCGTCGTGTTGATGCTGTTCCTGGTCGGGCTCGAGCTCGAGCCGCGGCGGCTCTGGTCGCTCCGCAAACCGATCTTCGGCTGGGGCAGCGTGCAGCTCTTCGGTTCGACGGCGCTGATCGCCGGCGCGGCGCTTGGGCTCGGCATCGAGGGCCGGCTCGCGCTCGTCGCGGGCCTGGGCCTGGCGATGTCGTCGACCGCGATCGGCCTCGGCGTGATCGACGAACGCGGCCTGCGCACGACGCGCTCCGGCCAGAGCGTGCTCAGCGTCTCGCTGCTGCAGGATGTCGCGGCCATCCCGATCCTTGCGCTTCTGCCGCTGCTCGCCGCCGATCACGTGCGCGGCGGCGGTGGCGGCTGGCTCGCGGCGGGAAAGGCGCTCGGCGTGATCGCGCTGATCGTGTTCGGCGGCCGCCTTCTGATCCGTCCGACGCTGCGCTGGATCGCCCGCAGCGCCACACCCGAGATCTTCACCGCCGCCTCGCTGCTGCTGGTCGTCGCGACCGCGGCGCTGATGCAGGCGGTCGGCCTCTCGATGGCGCTTGGTGCCTTTTTGGCCGGCGTGCTGCTCGCCGAGAGCGAGTACCGGCGCGAGCTCGAGACCGACATCGAGCCGTTCAAGGGCCTTCTGCTCGGCCTGTTCTTCATCGCGGTCGGCATGAGCATCGACTTCAGCATCGTGACGGAGCGCCCACTCGCGATTGCCGGCATCGTCGCCGGCTTCCTCGCGGTAAAGGCCTTCGTGCTCTGGACGATGGGCCGAACGATGCCGTTGCCGAAGCCCGAACGGCCGGTGTTCCTGATCCTGCTCGCCCAGGGCGGCGAGTTCGGCTTCGTCGTGTTCCAGACCGCGACCGGCGCCGGCGTGATCGAGCCCGCGGCCGCTTCGCTGCTGGTCGCGGCGATCGCGATCTCGATGCTGGTGTCGCCGCTGTTGCTGGTCGCGGCCGACCGCTGGTTGATCCCGCTCCTCGCCGGCCAGACGAAGAAGAAGCCGCCCGACGAGATCGCCGACCCACAGCACCAGCCGGTGATCATCGCGGGCTTCGGGCGCTACGGGCAGGTCGTGGGCCGGATGCTCTACGCCAACGGCATCCGGCCGACGATCCTCGACATCGACGCCGAGCAAATCGAAGCGATGCGCCAGTTCGGCTGGACCGTGTTCTACGGCGATGCCGGACGGCTCGATCTGCTGCGCACTGCCGGTGCGGCCCGCGCGAAGGTGCTGGTGCTGGCGATCGACGATGTGTCGCGTAGCGTCGAGACCGCGAAGATGGTGCGTGAGAACTTTCCCGCGCTGACGATCGTCGCCCGCGCGCGAAACGTCCGCCACTACTTCGACCTGCGCGATGCCGGCGTCACCTTGATCGAACGCGAGACGCTCGATTCGGCCCTGATGAGCGCGCGCAGCGTGCTCGAGCAACTTGGCTGGGAGCGCCACCTGGCGCGCACGCTGTCGCTTCGGTTCCGGCGCCACAGCCTCGAGCAGCTGGACCGCCTGACCGACATCCACAACGACGAAGCCAAACTGATCGCCGCTGCCAAGGAGGGCCGCCAGCAGCTCGAGCAG
Source organism: uncultured Rhizobacter sp. (assembly GCA_964236915.1). Lineage (GTDB taxonomy): Bacteria > Pseudomonadota > Gammaproteobacteria > Burkholderiales > Burkholderiaceae_C > LMDS01. Next base: position 2,777 of record CAXSGM010000036.1, on the reverse strand, counting down.
CTCTTCGCCGAGGAACGCGACGCGGCCGCGGGCCGCCATCAGCGGGTCGACTGGAACGACCCGCTCGCCGAGGCGGTCGAGGAGCACCGAACGTGAGCGTCGCGACCCGCCGCGCCGCCGTGTGCTGGATCGCCATCCTGGCGCTCCTTCTTGGATCGTTCGGCGCGGCGCGGGCGCAGTTGCCAGGCGCTGCACGGGCGGAAGCCGCGGGCAGCGCGATCTGTTCGGCGCATGCGGCGGTGGTGGCATCGAACCCGTTGGCGCCCGTCGATCCGAGCCCGGGCGACACGCCGCCGGGCCAGGCCGCCGGGCACTGCCTCTATTGCTCGCTGCATCACGACGCGCTCGCGCCGCCCGCGAGCGCCACCCTCGCGACACCGGTGCCACAGTTCGGCGCGACTTTGCCCCGGCTCTTTCTCCGCGCGCCCCGCACGCAGCCAGTCTGGGCGGCGTCGCAGGCTCGGGCCCCGCCGGCAGCCGCCTGACGGTCGCTCCCCGGCGCAGCCGGTTCGAGCCGCCATCGTCCGCCGCAGCCCGCCCGCGCCTTGGTGTCCCGGGCGCGGGCCCGCCCCGGTCACCGCAGCTGCCTCCGCCCTGCGCGGGCGCCGCGGTGGCCATTTCCTCCCCGCTCGCGATCCCGCCCTGGTGGCATCACGATCGATTCGTCCGCGCCCGACCGCAGGCCCGACGTGCGAAAGCAACCATGAAACCCACCCGCCTCGCGGCCGCGCTGGCCGCCGCCTTCGCGTCCGCCGTCCCCGCCCTCGCCCTTGCCGAGACCGCCGACACCACCGACAGCGCCGCCGCCCCGGTCAAGAACCTCGGCGTCGTCACTGTGACCGGCACCCGCCCGAGTTCGCTGCCGAGCGAGATCCCGACGACCTTCGAGAGCGCCACCGGCGCGCAGATAGAACGCACCGTCAACGCGACCGATGCCGAAGACGCGCTGAAGTACTTCCCGAGCCTGTTGGTGCGCAAGCGCTACGTCGGCGACTACAACCACGCGATCCTCTCGACCCGCGCCTCCGGCACCGGCAACAGCGCCCGCTCGGCCGTGTATGCCGACGGCATCCTGCTCTCCAACTTCCTCGGCAACGGCGTCGGCGGCCTGGCCTTTCCGCCGCGCTGGGGCATGGTCACGCCCGAGGAGATCGAGCGGGTCGACGTGATGTACGGGCCGTTCTCGGCCGCCTATCCCGGCAACTCGGTCGGCGCGGTGGTCGACTACACGACGCGGATGCCGACGAAGCTCGAGGCGCACGCGCGCGTCGGCTACGTGCTCCAGCCGAGCGACACCTACGGCGAGGAGCGCCACGACCGCGCGTGGGAAAGCAGCGTCGCGCTCGGCGACCGGCAAGGCGCCTTCGCCTGGTGGGTCGACGCCAGCCGCATCGACAGCGAGAGCCAGCCGCTAACCTTCGCGACGCGGCTCCGCAGCGCCGCGACGGCCGGCGGCAGCGGCACGGTCGTCACCGGCGCCGTGCCCGATCTGAACACGCAGAACCAGCCGTGGCTCGTGATCGGCAGCGGCACGCGGTACCACACGCGGCAGGACCATCTGAAACTCAAGCTGAGCATCGACCTGAGCCCGGTGGTGCGCGCGAACTATCTCCTCGGCCTCTGGCAGAACCGGTCGGACGGCCGCTCGACCTCGTACCTGCACGACGCGAACGGCGCCAGCGTCACGAGCGGCGCTTTCGTGGCCGACGGCAGCGCCTACACCGGCAACCAGGCGCTCGGCGGCGGCGACTTTCCCCGTACCAAAGAAAAGCTGCGGCACACGATGCAGGGCCTCTCGATCAAGACGCACACGCAAGGCACCTGGGACGGCGAGATCGCCGCCAGCCGCTACGACTACCGACGCGACGACAAGCGCCAGAACGCTGCATCGAATCCGTTGCCGGGCGCCGACACCGGCGGCGCCGGCACCCTCGCGGAAGGCGCCGGCACCGGCTGGAACACGTTCGCGCTGCGCGGCATCTGGCGCCCCGACGGCCCGCAAGGCGCGCACATCGTCGACATGGGCTTTCAGCAGGAGCATTACCAGCTGCGCTACCGCACCTCGACGATCGCGGGCGACTACCTTTCCGACCCGGCCGACGGCCTCGCGAGCAACGTGCAGGGCAACGCCCGCCAGCGCAGCGTCTACCTGCAGGACGCCTGGCGCTTCGCGACCGACTGGAAGACGGTGCTCGGCCTGCGCGCCGAGCGCTGGGAGGGCTTCGAGGGCCGCACCGAGTTCTCGGCGACCAGCGCCCTCGCCTACCCGTCGCGCCGCATCGGCGACGTCTCGCCCAAAGCCGCCCTCTCGTGGCAATGGCGCCCCGACAGCGTCCTGAAGGCGTCGCTCGGCCGCGCGGTGCGCATGCCGACCGTGAACGAGCTTTACGGCGCGACCTCGACCACCAACTCGCAGTACCTGAACGACCCGAAGCTCGCGCCCGAGAAGTCGTGGACGACCGAGTTGAGCGCCGAGCAGAGCTTCGACAAAGCCCACGCCCGGCTCACCCTCTTCGCCGAGCGAACCCGCGACGCGCTCTATTCGCAGACGCTGCTCGACCCGGCGGCCAACAAGAACATCACCCGTGTGCAGAACGTCGGCCGCATCGTGACGACCGGCTGGGAAGCCGCGTTCGACAGCAGCGACTGGCTGCTTTCCGGCCTCGACCTCGCCGGCAGCCTGACCTGGGCCGATTCGAAGATCCGCAGCAACGACGGCTTTGTCGTGACGCCCGGCGACACGATCGACAAGTGGCAGCCGAACGTGCCGCGCTGGC
>CAXSGM010000035.1:0-32875 GCA_964236915.1 uncultured Rhizobacter sp. | reverse complement strand
GCAGCGCCATCCGCACCTCGCGCAGCATCGCCTGCACGTTCTCGTCGGTGATGCGGGCCTGGCCGCGCATCGTCTTGACCAGGCGGCTCAGCCGGTCGGTGAGGGTGGAAGCCATGGGTCGGGGGTTCGGCGGCGTCGGGCTGGCCAGGGGCGGCGAGGCGGCTCCGGTCAGACGCGCGAAAGTACACTGCGGAGCATGCGATTCTACCGGCGCGCCCCCTGCTCGACCGCTTCGCGAGCCCCGGGCGGGCCGCCGCCGAGGGCAGGGCGGCAGTGAGCCCGGCGGCGCTGTCGCCGGCGCTGCTCCTCGGCCTGCCCAGCGGCATCGCCCTCGTCGCTTATCTGGTGGCGGCCCTCCTCGGCGAGCCGCGCGAGGGGCCGCGGCGCACAGCCTTGGGCATCGGCTGGGTCGCCCAGGGCGCGGCGATCGCGGTCGATGTCGCGGGTCTCGGCAGCGCTCAGGACGGCGCGCGCTTCGGCTTCGCGCCGGCCCTGTCGCTCACCGTTTGGCTGGTGCTGGCGGTCTACCTGGTGGAGAGCCGCTTCGTGCCGCTAGCCGGCGGGCGTCGCGTGTTGACGGCGCTCGCGCTGCTGGTCGTGGCGGTGGCCTGGGCGTTTCCGGCCGATATCCGGCCCCAGGCGCCCTCGCGTTGGGCACCGCTGCACTGGGTGCTGGGTTTCGTGTCGTACGGCCTGTTCGGCGCGGCGGTGCTGCACGCGGCGATGCTGAGCCGGGCCGAACGCGCGCTGCGGCCGGGCGGCGCGCCGCCGGGGCCGCCGGCCGCCGGCGTGCCGCTGCTGCGGCTCGAGCGGCTGACCTTCCGGTTCGTCGCCGCCGGCTTCGTCGCCCTTTCGGCCGCGCTCGTGCTCGGCGCCCGCTCCGGGACCGGCGCGGCCGCCTGGCGCTGGGACCACAAGACGGTGTTCTCGGTGCTCGCCTGGCTGGTGTTCGCCGGCCTCCTGATCGGTCGCCGCGCGTTCGGCTGGCGTGGCCCGGCGGCGACGCGCGGCGTCTATGCCGGGGCGGTTCTGCTCCTGCTCGGCTACGTCGGTTCGCGCTTCGTGTTCGAAGTGCTGCTGCACCGTGCGCCGGGATAAGTCGCGAGGCCCGAGGCACCGATGAAGTTCCTGCTGCTGGCGCTGGCGTTCTACGCGCTCTTCTGGTTGCTGCGGCGGACGCTGCGCGCTGCGCGCCGGGCGCCGGATGACGCCGCAGGCCGCGCGGCGGCGGCGGCTCGCGCGGCCGAACCGATGCTGCAGTGCGCCGAATGCGGCTTGCACCTGCCGCGCGACGAGGCCCTGCCGGGCGCGGGCGGCTCGTTCTGCAGCAGCGCGCATCGCGCTGCCCACGAGCGCGCGCACGCGCCGCGGTCATGAGTGCGGGCCCGCGGGCGACCGCGCGGGGCGCTGGCGCCGGGCCGGGTCGCGTCGCCCCCAACCGGCCGGGACGCGTCGTCCCGGCAGTCGATGTCTGACGCGTCGGCCGAGCGCCGCCGCAGCGAACGCCGCCGCCGCCGCCCGGTCACGCCCGACGAGTCCTGGTTCGGCGGCTCGGCGCCGGAGCGGGATGCCGCGCCGCTCGGCCTCGAGCCGCCGTTCGATCTCAATTCCGATTCGGAGCTTTCGGCCGACACCGAATCGCTGCCGGCCGACGACGCCGACATCGAGGCCGACGACCCGGCCGGGCTCGACGACGCGCCGGTGCCGACCTCGAGCGGCGCGGCCGGTGCCGCGGTGCCGGCGTTCGAACGGATCTTCCGGCTCTTCGTCGCGGCGCGCGCGGTGCTCGGCATCGCGCTGGTCGTCGCCGTGGTCGCGGGTGGGCTGTTCGGCCTCCGACCGACGCTTCCGGTCACGGCGATCAGCGTCGCCTATGCCGGGCTGGCGATCAGCCTCTGGGCCTGGCCGAAACCCTGGCGCGCGGCGCTGCCGCGGACGACCACCCATCTGTTGCCGCGCCAGTGGCTGGCGACCATCGGCATCGACCTGGTCGCCTTCATCGCGCTCCATGTCATGGCGCCCGGCTCGAGCCTCAACTATTCGGCCCTGCTGGTGCTGCCGGTGCTGATGGCCGGCGTGCTGACGCCGCGGTCGACGGCGCTGGCGACCGCGGCGGTGATCACGATCGGGCTGCTCGGCGCGGCCCGGCTGGCGGTGCTGGGCGGGGCCGAGAGCACGACGCAGACCACGCAGGCGGCGCTTGCCGGTATCGGCTTCCTTGTGATCGCGGTCGTCGCGAGCGAACTCGCCAGCCGCCTGGCGCGCGAGCAGCGGGCCGCGCGCGGCAGCCGCGAAATGGCGCGTCAGCAGGCGCAGCTGAACCAGCTCGTGATCGAGGAGATGCAGGACGGCGTGCTGGTTGTCGACCGGCGCGGTCGCGTCCGGGCGGCCAACCCGGCGGCCCGACGCCTGCTGGCGCCGAGCGGCATGTGCCGGAATGCGCCGTTTCAGCTGCGCGGCGTGCCGGCCTGGCAGTCGCTGGTCGAGGCGGTCGAGCGGGCGTTCGGCGAGGCGGCCTGGCCGAGCGGCGGTCGCGACGTCGCGCTCGATTTCCGAGGTCTCGTCGATGCCGGAGCCACGACGGGGCGCACCCTGCGCCTGCGCGTCGGCTTCACGACCCGCCGCGAACCACAGGCCGTCGAGGAGCTTTGCGTGCTGTTCCTCGAGGACGTGCGCAACATGCAGGCACGCGGCCGCCAGGAGAAGCTCGCGGCGATGGGCCGCGTCTCGGCGGGCATCGCCCACGAGATCCGCAATCCGCTGGCCGCCATCGCGCAGGCCAACGGGCTGCTGGGGGAGGACGTCGCCGACCCGGCGCTGCAACGGCTGACCCGCATGGTGGCCGCCAACGTCGAGCGCTTGAAACGGATCGTCGAGGACGTGATGGAGGTCGCCTCGGACGCGCCGCCCGAAAGCACCCCGATCGACCTCAAGGCCCAGATCAACGCCGCCTGCAACGAGTGGGCACAGGCGCACGGCGTGGCGATCGGTGGCGCGGAAGGCGTGCTGCGGATCCTGCTGCCCGCCGAAGCGCTCGGCGTGCGCTTCGATGCCGAGCACCTGCGGCGGGTGCTCGTCAACCTGCTCGACAACGCCCATCGCCATGCGAGCGGCGCCCCCGGGGCGATCGAGGTCCGGCTCGAATCGCGCCACGAGTCGCAGGCCTTTCTCGGCATCGCGAGCGACGGGCCGCCGATTCCGCCCGAGGTCGAGCCGCATCTCTTCGAACCGTTCTTCTCGACCCGCAGCCGCGGCACCGGACTCGGCCTGTATATTTGCCGCGAGCTCTGCGAGCGCTACGGCGCGCGGATCGACTACCGGGTGCGCGGCGCCGGCGAGCGCCGCCGCAACGAGTTTTTCGTCGAGATGCAGCGCCGGCCGCTGCCACTCGCATGAGCCGGCCGGCCGGCCCGGATGGCGTGTCCACCCGGCCCTGCGCGGCGCCCGGGGCAGCGAATACCGCGGCGTGCGGCATGAAAGTACCTGAGTGAGCAACCCCTCGCATTTCAGCCTGCTGGTCGTCGACGACGAACCCGATCTCCGCACGCTGTACGAGCTGACGCTGCTGCGCGAGGGCTACGACATCGAGACCGCGGGCAACGTGCAGGACGCGTTGCTGCACCTGAAGGACCGCACTTACAGCGCGGTCATCACCGACATGCGGCTGCCCGACGGCGTGGGCCTCGAACTTCTCGCCTGGCTCGAGCAGCAGGGGCGGCGCGAGAAGGCGATCGTGATCACGGCTTACGGCTCGGCCGAGAACGCGGTCGAGGCCTTGAAGGCGGGCGCCTACGATTACCTGACCAAGCCGGTCGACCTGAAGCAGTTCCGTGCGGTGATCGCCTCGGCGCTCGGCCGGCCGGGCGCGATGCCGGTGCCGACGATCGACCCGGCGAGCCTGCCCTCGGCCGACGCGCCGACGCGTGGCAGCGTGTCGGGGTCGCGCCCGAAGCCGGCTCCTGCCGCGGCCCCGGCCGTGCCGCCGAGCCCGGCGTTGACGAAGATGGCGGGGCACTCGGCGGCGATGCAGCAGGTGCGCTCGCTGATCGACAAGGTGGCGCGCAGCATGGCGCCGGTGCTGATCCAGGGGGAGTCGGGCACCGGCAAGGAACTGGTCGCGCGGGCGATCCACGAGGTCAGCGTGCGCAACGCGCAGCCCTTCGTCGCGGTCAACTGCGGCGCCATTCCCGAGCAATTGCTCGAGGCCGAGTTCTTCGGCTACCGCAAGGGCGCCTTCACCGGTGCGATGGACGATCGCGAGGGCTTTTTTCAGGCCGCCAACGGTGGCACGCTGTTCCTCGACGAGATCGGCGATCTGCCGATCTCGATGCAGTCGAAGCTGCTGCGGGCGGTGCAGGAGCGCTCGGTGCGGCCGGTCGGTGCGGTCGTCGAGACGCCGGTCAACGTGCGGTTCGTCTCGGCCACGCACAAGGATCTCGCGGCCGAGGTGCAGGCCGGGCAGTTCCGGCAGGACCTGTTCTACCGCCTGAACGTGATCCAGATCCGCGTGCCGCCGCTGCGCGAGCGGCTCGCCGACCTGGTTTCGATCGCCGAGCGGGTGCTGGAGCGGATCGCCCGCGACGCCGGCGTGTCGCCCGCGCCGCGCCTGACCCGCGATGCCGAGGTGCACCTGGCCCGCTACGCGTTTCCGGGCAACGTGCGCGAGCTCGAGAACCTGCTGCATCGCGCGGTCGCGCTCTCGGGCGGCGAGACGATCGATGTCTTCGATCTCGGCCTGCCGGAGTCGGTCTTCACCGACAGCGCCGCGCAGGAGCTCGATCTCATCACCGCCAACACGCGCGGCGAACTCGTCGCGCCGCCGGCGCCAGCGTCGTCACCGGGATCGCGTGCCGCGCCTGCCGAAGAGCCGCTGCCGGACGACCTGGTCCGCCACCTCGACGGCGTGGAGCGCGACATTCTGGTCCGCGCGCTCGAACGCTATCGCTACAACCGCACGGCGGCCGGCGCGAGCCTCGGGCTGTCGCTGCGCCAGATGCGCTACCGGATGGCGCGGCTCGGGGTCAACGTCGGTGGTGACGCGTTCGAGCGCGATTGAGCCACAGCCGGTCGCCTGGGCGGACGGCGGCTGGTGGTGCGACGCGGCGCGCGTCGAGTCGCCGAACCGGGATCCACGGCCGGCAGGTACCGTCGTCGATCTTGCGATCGTCCATTCCATCAGCCTGCCGCCCGGCGATTTCGGCGGCGACGCAATCGAGCGGCTGTTCCAGAACCGGCTCGACTGGGACGGGCATCCGTATTTCGCGACACTCCGCGGGCTCACGGTCTCGGCGCATTTCCTGATCCGGCGCGACGCCGCGGTGCTGCAGTTCGTGGGCTGCGACGAGCGGGCCTGGCATGCCGGCGTCTCCGCCTGGCAGGGCCGCGCCAACTGCAACGACTACGCGATCGGCATCGAGCTCGAAGGCCTCGAAGGCGAGGTGTTCGAGGCGCCGCAGTACCGGGCCCTCGCGGCGCTGCTGAAGGCCCTCGGCGAACGCTATCCGATCGCCGCGGTGGTTGGCCACGAGCACGTCGCGCCCGGGCGCAAGCACGATCCGGGCGCCGGATTCGACTGGCCGCGCCTAGGCGCGGCGCTCCTGCCGTGGGTGCCGGAGCTACCCGCTCCGGACGGCGCCACGGCCGTAGCCGGCACTCACGCATAGCACAAATCACCAATCCCTGGACGCTAGGGGTAGTGGTGAAAACAGGGGTGACACCCCATCTATAGCGTGTATCCTGACGCTTGGCGATCGCCGGCCGCCACTGTCCGGCGGCAGCGCCCGGGTTGGCGGCGCGGCGCTCGAACCCGCTCCAGCCGCTGCCGAGCGACATGCCGAAGCGCCGCCCGATGCGTCGTCGAGACGCCCGTTTTCGGGCGCTCGTCGGCCCGGCGCTCGACCCGTCGACGTTTCGTCCCAAGATTTTTCCCGCGCCCCTTCCGCGACCGCCGCCCTTCACCGACCCGACCGCGGATGCGCCCCGCGCCCGCTTCCTCCCCTCCCCAGGAGCCGCCCATGCAAGTCATCCCCCATCCGACCGTGCAGCCCGCCGCGCCGACCCTTCGCGTGGTGACGAATCCGAACCACAGCGCGGCCGCCTCGGCCTATCAGGGCTATCAGGTCATTCGCCGCAAGGGCGCGGTGGTCGCGTTCGAGCCGAGCAAGGTCGCGATCGCGCTGATGAAGGCCTTTCTCGCGGTGCATGGCACCCAGGGCGCGGCCTCGGCCAGCGTCCGCGAGACGGTCGACGGCCTGACCGAAGCGGTCGTTCGCGCGTTGCTGCGCTCGCGCGCGGGCGGCGGCAGCTTCCACATCGAAGACGTGCAGGACCAGGTCGAGCTCGCGCTGATGCGTGGCGGCCACCATGAGGTCGCCCGCGCCTACGTGCTTTACCGCGAACGCCGGACGCAGGAACGCGCGAAGCTCGAACCCGCGCCGGTGCCGGCCGAAGCGGGGCTGACGGTGCTCGACCGCGGCGAGCGCGTGCCGTTCGACCTCGGCCGGTTGCAGGCCATCGTCGAGGCCGCTTGCGCCGGACTCGGCGACCAGGTGCGCCCCGAGCCCATCATCGCCGAGACGCGCCGCAACCTCTACGACGGCGTGCCGATCGATGAGGTGCACAAGGCGCAGGTGCTCGCCGCGCGCACGCTGATCGAGAAGGATCCGGGCTACACCCGCGCCACCGCCCGGCTCCTGCTGCACACGATCCGCCGTGAAGTTCTGGGCGAGGAGGTGCTGCAGGGCGAGATGAACGAGCGTTATGCCGACGACTTTCCGGGCTTTCTGAAGAAGGGCGTCGACGCCGAACTGCTCGACGAAAAGCTGCTGCAGTTCGATCTCGTCCGGCTCGGCGCAGCGCTGAACGCCGACCGCGACCTGCAGTTCGACTACCTCGGTCTGCAGACGCTCTACGACCGCTATTTCCTGCACATCGACGAGGCGCGAATCGAATTGCCGCAGGCCTTTTTCATGCGGGTTGCGATGGGCCTGGCGTTGAACGAGATCGATCGCGAAGCGCGCGCGATCGAGTTCTACGAGGTGCTTTCGACCTTCGACTTCATGTCGAGCACGCCGACGCTGTTCAATGCCGGAACGCGGCGCTCGCAGCTCTCGAGCTGCTACCTGACGACGGTCGCCGACGACCTCGACGGCATCTACGAGGCGCTGAAGGAAAACGCGCTGCTCTCGAAGTTCGCCGGCGGCCTCGGCAACGACTGGACCAACGTGCGCGCGCTCGGCAGCCACATCAAGGGCACGAACGGCAAGAGCCAGGGCGTGGTGCCGTTCCTGAAGGTGGTGAACGACACCGCGGTCGCGGTCAACCAGGGCGGCAAGCGAAAGGGTGCGGTCTGCGCCTATCTCGAGACCTGGCATCTCGACATCGAGGAGTTTCTCGAGCTGCGCAAGAACACCGGCGACGACCGGCGCCGCACCCACGACATGAACACCGCCAACTGGGTGCCCGACCTGTTCATGAAGCGGGTGATCGAAGGGGGCGTCTGGACGCTGTTCTCGCCCTCCAGCTGCCCCGACCTGCACGACAGGTTCGGCCGCGCTTTCGAGGCTGCCTATGTCGCCTACGAAGCCAAGGCGGCACGCGGCGAGATCAAGCTCTACAAGCAGATGCCGGCCCGGGACCTGTGGCGCAAGATGCTCTCGATGCTGTTCGAGACCGGGCACCCCTGGATCACCTTCAAGGATGCGTGCAACGTGCGCTCGCCGCAGCAGCACGTCGGCGTCGTCCATTCGTCGAACCTCTGCACCGAGATCACGCTGAATACCGGCCCGAACGAGATTGCGGTCTGCAACCTCGGTTCGGTCAACCTGGTCCATCACGTGAAGGACGGTCAGATCGACCATGCCAAGCTGAAGAAGACCGTCGCCACCGCGATGCGGATGCTCGACAACGTGATCGACATCAACTACTACGCGGTGAAGAAGGCGCGCGACTCCAACCTGCGGCACCGGCCCGTCGGCCTTGGCATCATGGGCTTCCAGGACGCCCTCTACGAGCTCGCGATCCCGTACGCGTCGCAAGCGGCGGTCGAGTTCGCCGATCGTTCCATGGAGGCGGTCTGCTACCACGCCTACTGGGCGTCGACCGAGCTGGCCGCCGAACGCGGCCGCTATTCGAGTTACCGCGGGTCGTTGTGGGACCGTGGCATCCTGCCGATCGATTCGCTCGAATTGCTGGCCGAGCAGCGCGGCGCCGAGCATGTGCAGGTCGATCGCAGCCAGTCGCTCGACTGGGACGCCTTGCGCGGGCGCATTCGCGAGCACGGTATGCGCAATTCGAATTGCGTCGCGATCGCGCCGACCGCAACGATTTCGAACATCGTCGGCGTCAGCGCGTCGATCGAGCCCTCGTTCGGCAACCTCTCGGTCAAGTCGAACCTTTCGGGCGAGTTCACGATCGTCAACGAGTACCTGGTGCGTGACCTGAAACAGCTCGGCCTCTGGGACGACGTGATGGTGATGGACCTGAAGCACTTCGACGGCTCGCTCCGCCGCATCGACCGCGTGCCGACCGATTTGAAGGCGCTTTACGCCACCGCATTCGAGATCGAGACGGAATGGCTGGTCGAGGCCGCAGCGCGCCGGCAGAAATGGATCGACCAGGCCCAGTCGCTCAACATCTACATGGCCGGGGCCTCGGGGAAGAAGCTCGACGAGACCTACAAGCTCGCCTGGTTGCGGGGCTTGAAGACGACCTATTACCTGCGCACGGTGGGTGCGACGCAGGCCGAAAAATCGACCGTCGAGGCCGGCCAGATGAACGCGGTCGCAAGCCATGGCGGGGCGGGAAAGTCCGGCGCTTCGCCCGCGGCCGCCGCTGCGGTCGCTGCCAGCGCTGGGCCCGAGCTGACCGCCGGGGCCGGTGAAATCGAGGGCCGCCATGCGGCGATGGCTGGCGCGGTCGACGTCGCGACGGACATCAAGTTCTGCGCGATCGACGACCCCGGTTGCGAGGCCTGCCAATGATCCGTGCCGCGCGTGCTGCGAGCATCCATTGGCACGAGGTCGTCGATGACGTGCCAATGTCAATAAGTGCTTGGGATTCACGTGCCGCGCTCTCATAATTTGGCATCGAACAGGAACGCTTTGAACATGCTCGTTTGGGAAGAAGAAGTCGGGCCCACGGTCGATCCGGATGCCGCTTTCGCGGCGGCCTCGAGCACCTCGTCGCCGACGTCCGATCGCTCTTCGGTCCTCGCATGGGAGCCGGTGGACCGGACCGCAGCGAACGACGCCGCCGCCTCCCTTGCGGCCGTCGCCGCCCTACCCGTCGCCGACCCGTCGGCGGTCGGCAGCGACCGTGCTGAGCCGACCTCGGCGCGCCGCGTGAAGGCCGCCGACAAGCGCATCATCAACGGCCGCACCGACGTCAATCAGCTGGTGCCGTTCAAGTACAAGTGGGCCTGGGAGAAGTACCTCGCCGCCTGCGCCAATCACTGGATGCCGCAAGAGGTCAACATGTCGCGCGACATCGCGACCTGGAAGGACCCGAACGGCCTCACCGACGACGAGCGCCGCATCGTCAAGCGCAACCTCGGCTTCTTCGTGACCGCCGATTCGCTCGCCGCCAACAACATCGTGCTCGGCACTTACCGGCACATCACCGCACCGGAGTGCCGGCAATTCCTTTTGCGCCAGGCGTTCGAAGAAGCGATCCATACGCACGCCTACCAGTACATCGTCGAGTCGCTCGGGCTCGACGAAAGCGAAATCTTCAACGCCTATCACGAGGTCGCGTCGATCCGCGACAAGGACGAGTTCCTGCTGCCCTTCATCGAGCAGGTGATGGATCCGCTGTTCACGACCGGCACGCCCGAGAACGATCAGAAGCTGCTGCAGTCGCTGATCGTTTTTGCCTGTCTGATGGAGGGGCTGTTCTTCTACGTCGGCTTCACGCAGATCCTGGCGCTTGGCCGGCAGAACAAGATGACCGGCGCGGCCGAGCAGTACCAGTACATCCTGCGCGACGAGTCCATGCATTGCAATTTCGGGATCGACCTGATCAACCAGATCAAGCTCGAGAACCCGCATCTGTGGACACCCGAATTCCGTGCGGACATTGAAGCTCTGTTCCTGAAGGCGGTCGAACTCGAGTACCGCTATGCCGAGGACACCATGCCGCGCGGCGTGCTCGGCATGAACGCGTCGATGTTCAAAGGCTATCTCCGCTACATCGCCAACCGGCGCGCCACGCAGATCGGTCTGGAGGCGCTGTTCCCGAACGAGGAGAACCCGTTTCCCTGGATGAGCGAGATGATCGACCTGAAGAAGGAACGCAATTTCTTCGAGACACGCGTGATCGAGTACCAAAGCGGCGGAGCACTGTCCTGGGAGTGACGGCGTCGGTCCGTGTGCGCGTATCCGGTCGCGCCAGGTCTGCCGAGCCGCATCCGGATGCCGCCTGCGGGCTCGCTCGACATCCGCCCCCGACCCCGACCCGCGATGCGGCGCCCGAGAAGAAGCGCACGCCGGATCGAACCAATTCAAGGTCACGGCGCGCGCCCCCTCGGGCAGATGCCGGCCCTGAATGGCCGAAGCGAGCCGGCATCGCCGCCTCCAGCAACGGTCTTTAGCCACCGGACGAAGGAGAAAAGAAATGGCAACTGCGAAAAAGGCTCCGGCCAACAAGGCACCATCGACGAAGATGCCGGCCGCGACGAAGAAGGCGCCCGCGGCGAAAAAGATGGCCGCGAAAAACGCGCCGGCCAAGAAAGCCATGGCCGCCCAAAAGACGCCCGCAAAGAAGGCGCCGGCCAAGGCACCCGCGAAAAAGGCGCCGGCGAAGAAGGCCATGGGCGCAACCAAGACCGCCGCCAAGAAGGCCCCGGCCGCGAAGAACGCACCGGCCACGAAGAAGGCGGCGGCGAAGAAGACCGAGGCCGCGACCAAGTCGGCCGCGAAGAAAGCGCCGGCGAAGAAGGCGGCCGCGAAAAAGGCCGCCGCCAAGAAGGCGCCCACCCCGCCTGCGCCCGCGGCGCCTGCAGCGGCGCCGGCCAAGACCTCGCTCAGCCCGCAAGCGGCCTGGCCGTTTCCGACCGGCAGCAAGCCTTAGGCGTCCGAACTTCCGGTGTCACACGTCGAAGGGCTCGGTCACGGCCCTTCGACGATCCGTTCCAGACGGTGGTTCTGGCAACCGCGGTGGGCGATCTTGATCGCACCGACCCGATTGCCCAACTCGGCGCAGCGCTCGAGCGGCCAGCCGCGCTCGATGCCGTACAGCAGCGCGGCCCGGAACGCGTCACCACACCCGGTCGGCTCGATGATCGCCTCAGCCCGCACGCCCGCGACATGCGTGCGCACGCCTTGCTGCCAAAGGTCGCAGCCGGCCGCGCCGAGCGTCACGACGACGCCCCGTAGGTGCGAGCGCGACATCGATTCGAGCGTCAGCCCCGAGCGTTCGCACAGCATCTGTGCTTCGTAGTCGTTGACCGCGACCCAGCTCGCCAGTTCGATGAAGCGGCGCAGCTCGGCGCCATCGAAGTGCGGCAGCTGCTGACCCGGATCGAACACGAACGGCAGATCGAGCGCGGCCATTTCCTCGGCGTGCTGAAGCATCGCTTCGCGCCCGTCCGGGGCGATGATGCCGACGTTCAGTTGCGGGTCGCGCGGCACGTGGTTCAAGTGCGCCAGTTGCATCGCCCCCGGGTGAAAGGCGTTGATCTGGTTGTTGTCCCGGTCGCTGATGATCATCGCCTGGGCGGTGAAGCTGTCGGGCAGCAGGCGCACATGCTCGGCGCTCGCCCCCCAGGCCACGATCCGCGGCGCATGTTCGGAGCCGTCGGAGCCGACGGTCGCCATGACGACCGCATGACCGCCGAGCTGGCTCAACGAGTAGGCGATGTTGCCCGCGCAGCCGCCGAACTCACGCCGCAGCGTTGGCACCAGGAACGAGACGCTCAGAATGTGCAACTGGTCGGGCAGGATCTGCTCGACGAAGCGCCCGGGAAAACTCGCCAGCGTGTCGAACGCGAGCGAACCGCAAATCAAGGCCGACATGGAATGAACTCCGATGGAGTGTGCCGACGACTGGCCCGCGCACAATGGGCACGCGACGCGGGTCGGCGTCAGGGATAGAAGATCTCGACGGTGTAGCCGCTGACACGCCCGCCCGGGGTCGCGAGCAGCGCCTGCAACACCACCTCGGCGCCGGCCGCGATCGCGTCCGGCGTTTTCTGGAAGTCCTTCACCGCGAGAACCCGCCGGGCGAGCAGCCGACCTTCCGTGTCGGTCAGCGCCAGATCGACGGACGGCAAGGCGATCGGGGTGTCGGCGCGATTTCGCAGCCCCACGGTCAGGCGGTAGGCGCCGGGCAGGGCGGTGAGCGTGAGGGCGGTGTTCTCGACCGCGACCTCGTCGATCCGTCGGGGCGGCCGCAGGCTGCAGCCGAGCGGATCGCAGGCCGTGGCGAGGACGGGCTGCAGCGCCGGCCAGCGCGCCGCGGCAAGGTCGCGGTACCGGTACAAGAGCTGCCCGCCGAGAAGCAGCGCGAGCAGAACCGCGATCGCAATCGCGAACCAGCGCTTTTTTCGCGCTCTTCGCGCGGGCTCGAGCGCGGCCCGCGCAAAGAGTGGTGGCTCGGCCGTCAGGGGGTCGATCACGAGCGGAGCGACGGGACGCGCTTCCAGCGGAGCGACGGGCGCTTCGACCTGCGGCTCGAGACCCGCTGCCAACGACCCCGGCTCGGCCACGGCCATGGCCTCGAGGTCGGCGTCGGACCCGTACGGCGACACCGACGGATCCCCCGCGCCGGCAACGAACGGGCCGGCGCTCGCCGCTTTTTCCGGAATCGTCAGGTCGAACGGGGCGTCGAAGCCGGCCACGGGCACGGCGCCGATCGACGGATCCGCGGTGTCGGGCCGGGCGGTCGACGCCGCGTCGGATCCACGCGATGCGCCGTCATGGTTCGCCGCCAAATCGTTCGGCGACCACGCCGTCGTCGGCTCGGGCGTATCCGAGCCGAGCGGCACCTGACCCGACCCGTCGGGCGCTCCGGCATCCCCGGGCGGCCCGGGCTGGAAGGATGCGGCCGCGAGCTCCGCCGGCAGGCCCCGGTCAAGGTCGATCAGGCTCTCGACCGCGTTGAACACCGCGTGGCAGCGGCCACAGCGGACCCAGCCCTCCGACACCTTCAACTGGTCCTGAACGACACGGAACAGCGTTCCGCAGGTACTGCAGCGGGTCGCCAGGTTCATGACAGCCCCGCCTCCACAGGCGAGCGGATCGAACGGCGCCCGCTCAGCAGGATCCAGCCGTCGACGCGGTCGGCGACCTCGAGTCCGAGCCACGGCGCGTAGGCCGCCTGCAACGCTTCGGCCTGGCGTTCCAGCACACCCGCCAGCACCAGATCGCCGCCGTCGTCGAGATGAGCGCAAAGCAGCGGGGCGAGCAACGTCAGCGGTGCGGCGAGGATGTTGGCGAGCACGAGCGGATAGCGGCCGGCGGCCACGTTCGGCAAGCCGGCCCGCAGCTCGACCGCGTTCGTCGCCGCATTGGTGCGGGTCGATTCGACCGCGGCGGGGTCGATGTCGACCGCTTCGATGCCGCGTGCGCCGAAGCGCGCCGCGGCGATCGCGAGCACGCCCGAGCCGCAGCCGTAATCGAGCACCCGTGACCAGCCGGCCCGGCGTTCGGCCGGCTGGTCGGCGATCCAGCGCAGGCACATCCGGGTCGTCGGATGGGTGCCGGTGCCGAACGCGAGACCGGGATCGAGCCGGATCGTGCGCGTCGCCGCGGCGGGCGGCTCGTGCCAGCTCGGCACGATCCAGAACGCGGGCGTGATCTCGACCGGGGCGAACTGCGACTGGGTCAGCCGCACCCAGTCTTCGTCCGGCACCTCGTGCAGTGCCTGCAGGTGCACCCCCTCGGCCCACGATTGCGCGAGCAGCAACGTCGCCGCTTCGGTCGCCGCGGGCTCGTCGGCGAACAGCACGCGCAGGGTCGAGCGCCGCCAGCCGGGCCGCGGTGCCGGCAGGCCGGGCTCGCCAAATAGGGCTTCCTCGGCGGCGGTGTCGGCGTCGGCGTCCTCGATCGAGACTGACAACGCGCCGAACTCGTCGCTCAGCGCATCGCCGACCGCCTCGACACGCGCTTCGGGGGCGATCAGCAGCAGCTCGACCATCGCATTTGCTCGTTCACGGCACCTCAGCGGCGGTGCTCGCCGAGCCAGCTCTCGAGGTAGTGGATGCTGGTTCCGCCTTCGACGAACTTGGCGTCGACCATCAGCTCGCGGTGCAGCGGGATGTTGGTCTGGATGCCTTCGACCACCATTTCCGAGAGCGCGATCCGCATCCGCGCCAGCGCCTGCTCGCGCGTGTCGCCGTGGGCGATGATCTTGCCGATCATCGAGTCATAGTTCGGCGGCACGTAGTAGTTGGTGTAAGCGTGCGAATCGACCCGAACGCCGGGGCCGCCCGGCGGGTGCCACATCGTGATCCGGCCGGGAGACGGCGTGAACCGGTACGGATCTTCGGCGTTCACCCGGCATTCGATGGCATGACCGCGCCGCGTGATCTCGCGTTGCGCGAACGGCAGCTTCTCGCCGGCGGCGATCCGGATCTGCATCTGCACGATATCGATGCCGGTCACGAGCTCGGTCACCGGATGCTCGACCTGAACCCGCGTGTTCATCTCGATAAAGAAGAACTCGCCATTCTGATAGAGAAATTCGAAGGTTCCGGCGCCGCGGTAGCCGATTCGCTTGCAGGCCATCACGCAGCGCTCGCCGATCCGTTCGATCACGCGGCGCGCGATGCCCGGCGCGGGCGCTTCCTCGATGATCTTCTGGTGACGGCGCTGCATCGAGCAGTCGCGCTCGCCGAGCCAGACCGCGTTCTTGTGCTCGTCGGCCAGCACCTGGATCTCGATGTGGCGCGGGTTCTCGAGGAATTTCTCCATGTAGACGGCCGGATTGCCGAAGGCTGCGCCGGCCTCGGCACGCGTCGTGGCGACCGCATGGACGAGCGCGGCTTCGGTGTGCACCACGCGCATGCCGCGGCCGCCACCGCCTCCGGACGCCTTGATGATCACCGGATAGCCGACCGCACGCGCCGCCTTGATCACTTCCTTGGGGTCGTCGGGAAGCGCGCCTTCCGAGCCCGGCACGCAGGGCACACCCGATTTGATCATCGCCTGCTTGGCCGAGACCTTGTCGCCCATCATGCGGATCGCGGCGGGCGTCGGGCCGATGAAGGTGAAGCCGCTGCGCTCGACCCGCTCGGCAAAGTCGGCGTTCTCGGAAAGAAAGCCGTAGCCGGGATGGATCGCCTCCGCGTCGGTCACTTCGGCGGTCGCGATGATCGCCGGCATGTTGAGGTAGCTGGCGGCCGACGGTGCCGGGCCGATGCAAACCGCCTCGTCGGCGAGCTTCACGTACTTGGCGTCGCGGTCGGCTTCGGAGTAGACGACTACCGACTTGATGCCGAGCTCGCGACAGGCCCGCTGCACCCGCAACGCGATTTCGCCTCGATTGGCGATTAGGATTTTTTTGAACATCAGCGCTCGGCTCAATCGCGTCCGCGCGCTGCGCTCGCCGCGCGCTTTGACTGCGCCGAAGCGCCTGCGGCGCTTTCGCCTCGGTGGGCGATCAGCACTTTCTCCAACATCACGGCGGCGGCTGGCGCTTGTGCTTTCGGCGGACCCTTCACTCGATCACGAAAAGCGGCTGACCGTACTCGACCGCCTGACCGTCCTCGCACAGGATGCTCGTGACGGTGCCGGCGCGGTCGGCTTCGATCTCGTTCATGATCTTCATCGCTTCGATGATGCAGATGGGATCGCCTTCCTTCACCGCGGCACCGATTTCCGCGAACGGCTTGGCGCCCGGGGTCGCCGCGCGGTAGAACGTGCCGACCATCGGCGACTTGACGACATGGCCGGTCTCGACCTCCGGCGCCGGGGTGGCCGGCGCTGCGCCCGCGGCAGGGCCGACCGCGCCCGTCGGGGCGGTCGCGAGGGGCGGCGCCGCCATCATCGGCGGGCCTGGGTAGTAGGCGAATGGTGCGGGTGCGGCGGGGTCGGTCTTCACGATTCGAACCTTGCCGTCTGCCTCGGTGATCTCGAGTTCCGAGATGTTCGACTCGGAGACGAGATCGATCAGCGTTTTGAGTTTTCTGAGGTCCATGGGCATGCGCGTATCGCAACGGCCGGATCAAGGGGGCGTCCGGGGGCGCCGCGACTTTACGCGAGTTGCGGCACGTTGCGAGACGTTGCCTAGAAGTTCGTCGCGTTGTCCCACTTCGCGGACGACTTGGGTGCGCAGCCGCCTGGACCCTCAGCCGAGTCGCCGACTCCAGCTTTCGAGCTCGCCCGGTTCAAGGCCGCCGAGCTTGCGGTGCGTAATCCGGCCGTCGGGCTCGATCACCGCCGTGAACGGCAGGCCGCCGTTGGCGTTGCCCAGCAGGCGCGCCAGTGCCAGGCCGCGATCGGCGCCGATGCCGATTGGGTACCCGACGGCGGTCGTCGCGAGGAAATCCCGCACTGCCGCCGGCTGGTCGATCGCGACCCCGACCACCTGCCAACCGTGCGCCCCTTGCTCTCGATGGAAGCGGTCGAGCAACGGCATTTCGCGAACACACGGCGGGCACCAGGTGGCCCAGAAATTCAGCAACAGGGGGCGTTGGGGGAAGCCGCTCAGTTCGAGGGCGCCGCCGTCAGGCCGCTCGAAGCGGCTGGCGAGCAGATCGTCGAGCCGTTCGGGCGCCGGGGCGGCGCCCGGGTGACCACGCCAGAGCGCGACGCCGGCGCCCCCGGCAGCAGCGGCGATGCCGACGAGCGCCGTGGTCAGGACGGTGCGCCGCGTCGTCATCGACACGCCGGAAGGAACGGGACGGCGCAGTGGGCCGAGGCGGAGAGCGAGGTCGTCATCCGCCCGCCAGCAGGCGCTGCAGCGCCGCCAGATCGCCGCGCTGCGACAGGCCGCCGGCGTCGCGCTTCAGGCCGCCGCGCAAGTCGTCGTGATCGAGCACGCTCAGCTGGACCATGACGCGTTCGCCCAGTTCGGCACTCGAATGGGCGAGCACGAGCACGTCGATCGGCACGCCGCGTGGGCCGGGCCGGCTGCCGACGTCGTAATCGATGCGCCGGTCGAGCAGGGCCAGTTCGGCGGCCTTCGAATCGTCGCAGTAGAGCTCGAGGTGCAGCGGGTTGCGCCGCGTCGCGGTGCCGCGCCAGACCGCGCCGGTCAGATGCGGGCGGAACTCGGCGAGCCGCGTCATCCAGAGGACGGCAATCTCGCGCAACGCGCGCAGCTCGGCCGGCTGGGTGTCGCCGTAGAAAAGCGCAAGGTAGTCGCGCACTTCGATCTCGACCCGGTCGTTGCCCGGCAGTTCGGCCTCGCGCGTCGAGGCGCGGCCGAGCGCCCGCGCGGCGCGCCGCTTGGCCGGCCCGTATTCCATGCCGTCCTCGACCACCAGGCGCGCGGCCGCCGCGGCGATCTCGTCGGTGCGGGTCGAGTTCATTGCTGAATTTTAGAAGCCACCGGGGCACCGGCCGGCGCGGCCGGAAGGGTCACCGTGCCCATCCGCGCTGCCACGACGCCCGACCGTGCGGCGACGTAGGCCGATGTCGTCCGCCTCTCGAAGCGCTTCGGCGCGGGCAGCAGCACCGCGAGGCGCGCCGCCTGCGGCACCGACAGCGCATCGGCGCCGACGCCGAAATAACGCCGCGCCGCGGCGTCGGCGCCGAACACGCCTTCGCCCCATTCGACGTGGTTCAGGTAGATCTCGAGGATGCGGCGCTTGTCGAGGCAGGCCTCGAGCAGCAGCGTGAGCACGAACTCCTGGCCCTTGCGGACCAGGCTGCGCTCGCCGGTGAGGAGGAGGTTTTTCGCGAGCTGCTGGGTGATCGTCGAACCGCCGACGAGCTTGGTCGCGGCGCTCGCCTTGGCCGATCCGGGGGCGGGGCTGGGGGTCGCGGCCGGGGCGTCGGCCGCCGGCCGCGGCGCCGGGTGCTCGAGCCGGGCAGCGCTGCGGCGGTTGCGCTCCCAGGCCTTGCGGAGCGCCTCCCAATCGATCCCCAGATGATCGACGAAGCCGGCGTCCTCGGAGGCGATCACCGCGCGCTTGAGGTTGGTCGCGATGCCGGTGTACGGCGTCCAGCGCTGGCGCCAGTCGAGCGCGCTGCGTTCGCGGGCGAGGCGCCAGATCTCCGAGCGCTCGAAGCTGGTCGATGCCGGGTCGACGACGCGCATTAGGGCGATGCGCACGGCGAAGGTCAGCTGCAGGGCGAGCGCCGCGAGCGCCACCAGCGCGACGAGTCGGAGCGGCGAGCGCCGCGTCATCGTTCGGTGGCGGCGGCGAGGCGGGCGCGCAAGGCGGCCAGCACGTCGGCGGTCGCCGGCCGCCGGCCGCCGCGCCAGAACTCGAACGCCGCGGCCGCCTGTTCGACCAGCATCCCGAGCCCGTCGCGGCTGCGCGCGCCGTGCGCCTCGGCCCAGTCGAGGAACCGGCGCGCCGGCGCGCCGTACATCATGTCGACCACCAGCGCGCCGGGCGCGAGCGTGTCGGATGCGACGGGCGGCGCGCCACCCTGGAGGCTGCTCGACGAGGCGTTGACGATCACGTCGAAGCCGCGGCCGCAGTCGCCGAGCGTCGCGGCCCGCAGCCGGGTCGTGGGGTGCGCCGCCGGCCGATGCCGCTCGACCAGCGCCGCGGCCTTCTCGGGCGTGCGGTTCGCGACCGTCAGCTCGGCCGGCCGTGCCTCGAGCAGCGGCCCGAGCGCGCCGGCCGCCGCCCCGCCAGCGCCGATCAGCAGCACACGGCGCCCGGCGAGCCGGCAGCCGGCGTTCAGCTCGATGTCGCGAACCAGCCCGATGCCGTCGGTGTTGTCGGCCGACCAGCCGTCGGGGTCGAAGCGCAGCACGTTGGCGGCCCCGGCGAGCATGGCGCGCGCGCTCGGCCGGGCGGCGAGCCGGCAGGCCTCGAACTTGAACGGCACGGTGACGTTGCAGCCCCGCACGCCACTCGCCGCGAGCTTCGTCATCGAAGCCGGGAAGTCGTCGAGCGGGATGAGCAGCCGGTCGTAGCTGATCGTTTCGCCGGTCGCCCGCGCAAAAGCGGTGTGGATGAAGGGTGACTGGCTGTGCGCGACCGGATGGCCGGCGACCAGGTAGCGGTCCGGCGTCCCGCCGGTCGGGGTCGCGTCGCCCGTCATGGTCGGTCCGGAACGGCGCTAAGGCTGGTCGCGAGCCCCTCCTCCCGGGTGAAGCGGAAGCGCGAGCTGATCACGAGTTGATCGGCGCGCCGCCGCATCGGCACGGTGAAGGGCCCGAACGGCGCTGCGGCGCGCACGATCGCGATCGCACGCCGATCGAGCAGCGGCGAAGTTGAAGGCTGCACCACCTCGGTGTCGACGAGCCGGCCTTCGGCGTCCACGGTGACGTTCATCGTCAATTCGCCGTAGAGTTTTTTGCCCTGGTTTTCGGGAAAGTTGCGGGTGCCGCGGTCTTCGATCCTGCGGCGCAGCTGGTCGTAGTAAAGCGCGTAGACCGCCTCCCGGGTCGCCGGGCTGACGAAGCGCTTGCGCGGCCGGGCGTTCTCCTCGCTGAGCCGCTTCTCGATCTCGGCCAGCTGCTGGACGAGCTGGCGGTGCTGCTCCTCCTGCGCCCGGGCCTCCGGCTCCACCGCGGCGGCCTCTGGGTCGGGCTTCGGCAAGCTCGTCGGCTCGCGTTCCAGGCGGGCGAGCAGCTCGCGCTCGTTCACCTGCAGCGACTCGACCCGGCGGCGCGTCTCTTCGGCCGCATCGCCGTGCTCGACGATGGCCGAGGGCGGCAACGGCGAGGTCGCGCGCCCGGCCTCGGCCTCGCCGCCACCGTTCAGCGCCGCCTGGGCGATGGCGCGTGCCTTCTCGGGCGCCTCGCCGGAGCGCGAGTTGACCAGGATCACCTCGAGGGGCGCGTCTTCGAACATCCGCTTCACCGCGCCCGGGTCGACGACCCGCACCCCGACCAGGGCGAGGTGCGCGGCCACCGAAACGATCAGCGCCACCTGCAGCGTCGAGGGTCGGCGCAGCATCCGAGCGCGATCGTGCGGGCGAAGAAAAGGCCGGGCCGCTCGCCCGCGTTCAGGCGGCGGGAGCGGCGGCCGGCGCGCCGACGATCGGCTCGGCGTCCGGTTCATCGCCGGACGCAACGTCGATTGCGAGCGTCAGCGGGCCGCTCGTCTCCGGCAACGCCTCGGCCTCGGCTTCGATCTCGGCTTCCGCTTGCCCGGCCACCGCCGCGGCCGCGTCCGGCGCATCCGCCAGGCGGGTTACCAGGCCGGCGTGGAGATCGAGCGTCAACAGGTCGACGCCGTCGACGCGAATCCGCACGTGCGCGCCACGCGGCAGCCCGTCGGTGCCGAAGGCGCGGAACACCAGCGGCAGCGTGTCGGCGCGCACCAGGCCGTCCTTCATCACGACCGCATCGAGTTCGGCGAGCGGCGCCGGCGCCTGCACCACCGCCCGCAGCGCCCAGTAGCGCTCGATCGCCTGCTGGAAGCCGTTGTACGCCGCGTAGGCGGCGTCGAACGCCGAGATGATTGCGAAGAGCTGCATGTCCTTCGGCTTGAAGGGCGCGGCCAGCGCGGCGCTGCGGCCGTGGCGGGCGCAGGCGATGATCTGCCACTGGTTGACGAGGTCGACGTAGCGGCGGAGCGGCGAGGTCGCCCAGACGTACTGCGCCACGCCCATGCCGGCGTGCGGCTGCGGCCGGGTTCCCATCTTCACCTTGACGCCGGGCGCCATGCTCGCCTGGCTTCGGTAGATGCCCGGCACGCCGCACTCGGCGAGCCAGCCGCCCCAGGTGCTGTTGGCGAGGATCATCGCCTCGGCGACGATGAGGTCGAGCGCCGTGCCGCGTGGTCGGGCGCTGATCGTCACGTGTTCGTCGCCGTTCGGGCCCTCGCCCTCTGGCACTCCGGGCCCGGGGGTCAGGTCGAAGCGGTAGTCGGGCCGGTTGAAGTTCTCGGGCTTGCCCCGCACCTGTTCGCGCTGGTGCTTCAAGTGCCGCGCCAGGCGGTGGGCGAACGCCAGCTCGGCGGCGAAGCGGTAGTCGGCCGGTTCGGTACCGCTCAATGTCGCCTCGGTCACGATGCCCTCGAGCCGGTCGTGGCGCAGGTTCTCGGCGATCGGCACGCGCTCGAGGCGGGTTTCGCTCGCGAGCAGTTGCAGCGTCGCCTCGTCGAAGCTCAGGTAAAGCGAAACGACCGGGCTTGCCCGGCCCGCCACGAGCGTGTAGGCGGCGACCACCGCATCCGGCAGCATCGTGATCTTGTGGCCCGGCATGTAGACGGTCGAGAGCCGGGCGCGCGCGGTCTGGTCGACCGGCGAATCGGGCGCGATCGCGAGCCCGGGCGCGGCGATGTGGATGCCGAAGCGCACCTGGCCGGTGCCGAGCCCGTCGACCGAGAGCGCGTCGTCGATCTCGGTCGTCGCCGAGTCGTCGATCGAGAACGCGGCGACCGGTGCGAGCGGCAGATCCTCGCGCACCGCCGGCGCGGTGAGCGCCGCGAAGCCCGTGCCTTTCGGGAAGTTCTCGAACAGGAAGCGCCGCCAGTGGAACTGGTAGGGCGAGTCGATCGCTCCGGCCGCCTTGAGCAGATCGAGCGGGGCCCGCTGCGAGCGCCGCGCCGCCTCGACGACCGCCTTGTACTCGGGCGCGTTCTTGTCGGGCCTGAAGAGCAACCGGTAGAGCTGCTCGCGGATCGGCGCCGGGCAGGCCCCGGCGGCGAGTTCGGCGGCCCAGGATTCGATCTGCCCGGCCTGTTGTTTCTTCCGTTCGATGCCGAGTAGCGCGGCCTTCACGGTCTCCTCGGGCGCCTTTCTGAAGATGCCCTTGCCGAGGCGCCGGAAGTAGTGCGGTGCTTCGAACAGGCGGAGCAGCGCGCCGGCCTGCTGCGCCGGGCCGGCGCTGGCGCTGAAGTAATCGCGCGCCAGTTCGGCGAAGCTGAAATCGGCGTCGGGCGCGAACGCCCAGGCGAGGTCGAGGTCGATCTCGGCGGCGAGCGCTTGCGCCGCCTCGAGCAATTCGGCCGGCGCCGGCTTCTCGAAGCGCAGCAACACGTTCGCGTTCTTGACCTTGACGCGCTTGCCCGAGTCGAGCTCGATCTGCGCCGAGCTGTCCGACTCGGTCATCACGCGGCCGGCGTGGAAGCGGCCGGCGTCTTCGAAGAGGGCGAACATCGGATGGATTGTGACGTTTGTCGAATGGGCCACCGCATCTGCGCCAGGCTTCGACAAGCTCAGCGCGAACGGGTGGATGCTCAGCCGAAACAGGTGGAGGTTCAGCCGGAACAGGTGGAGGCTCAGCCCGAACAGGTAGAGGCTCAGTCCCGAACGGGTGGAGGGGTGGGCCGGACGCAACTAGATGCGGTGCCCGTGTACTCAGTAACCACGGCCCTGCCGGTAGCGGGCATGGCTGCGCGGGGCGAGTGCCGCGTGGCGCGCGAGGGCGTCGAGCGAGGCGCCGGCGTGCGCATGGCAGATCGCGAGGCCGAGCGCGTCGGCGGCGTCCTTGCCCGGCAGCCCGGGCAACGCGAGCAGTCGCATCACCATCGCCTGCACCTGCTCCTTCTTCGCTTGTCCGTGGCCGACGACCGCCTTCTTCATCTGCAGCGCGGTGTATTCGGCAACGACGAGCTCGGCCGAGACGAGTGCGGTCAGCGCCGCGCCGCGCGCCTGGCCGAGCAGCAGCGTCGACTGCGGGTTGACGTTGACGAACACGATTTCGACCGAGGCGCACTCGGGCCGGTAGCGCTCGCTCAGCTCGCGGATGCCGTCGAAGATCGTCTTCAGCCGCAGCGGCAGGGCCATCGACGCGCCCTCGGCCGCGCGGATCGTGCCGCTCGCGACGTACGCGAGCCGCGGGCCGGCCGCGTCGATCACGCCGAAGCCGGTGCAGCGGAGGCCCGGGTCGATGCCGAGGATGCGCATCGGTCAGCGCGCCGGCCGCACGGCCGACGCGCGACGCGAGGCGCCGGTCGGGGCGGCCGCCTCGAGGGGTTTCATGCGGCGATCGTAGCGATGTGCATGGCAGCGCCGTCCCGGTGGTTCGGCGCCGGCGGTTTTTGGCCGCGGTCGCCCGCCCGGTCGGTGTCGGCGCGAGCCGCTGCCCGCTGCCCGACGCGTCCCTCGACCCGTTGCCGCTGTCAGGCCGCAGCTGCGAGGGCCGCGAACTGCCGGGCGACACCGTCGAGCGCCGCGCGGACGCGCTCGGTGACCAGCGAAGCGCGGGCATGCGACGAGAGCGTCAGCGCGTGGGTGGCCCGCGTCATCGCGACATAGAGGAGCTGCAACCCGCTCTCGAGCGGCTCGTCGTGGCGCGGCAGCGCCTGCAGACCGACAAGGAACACCTGCGCGAACTCGAGGCCCTTGGCGGCGTGCAGCGTCACGAGGGCGACGCCGTTCCCCGGTGCGGCGCGGCCACCGTGGCCGCCGTGATCGGCGTGGGCGGCCTGCCGGCCGAGCCGCGCGACCGGGATGCCGCGCGCCGCGAGCACGCCGCCCGCCGCGTCGAGGATCGTCCGGTAGCGCGCGAGCACCGCGATCTCGCCCGGCGGCGTGCCGTCGGCGATCAGCGCGACGATGCGGTCGGCGACGAGCCGCAGTTCGGCGGCTTCGTTCGGCGCCTCGATCAGCGCCGGCAGCGGGCCGCGGCGCCCGGCGCTGGTCGGCGCGATCCGCGGGATCGAGGCGTCGGGGTCGGCGTTCGCGTCGGCGCCGGCGTCCAGGGCCGACCACGGGCTCGCGCAGCGCAGCGCCAGCGCGAGGATCTCGGCGGTGTTGCGGTAGTTGACCTTCAGGACGTGGGTGCGGCCGCGCGCCTCGATGCCGACGCTCGCGAAGTTGAACGCGGTGCGACGCTTTCTGCGGTAGATCGCCTGCGCGTCGTCGTACAGCACGAGCAGCGAACGGCTCGCCGGATCGACCATGCGGACCGCGATCCTGAGCCAATCGTCCTCGAAATCGTGCGCCTCGTCGATCAGGAGCGCGGTGTACTGGCCGCCAGGCACCCGGCCGGTGGCGACGCCGCGGTCGACGCTGTCGGCGAGTCCGGCGAAGTCGGCATCGGTGCTGCGCCCGCGCGGCGCGTCGAGCGCATACGTGCGGACCAGGTCGTCGCACCAGCCGTGAAAGGTCCGGACCACCACCCGCTCGTCGGCGCCGCGGGCGCGCAGCAGCGCATCGAGCCGGTCGGCCAGCGCGCGGTTGAAGCAGAGCACGAGGATCGGCTTGTCGGGCCGCGCCGCCGCGGCGAGCTGCTCGGCGCGAAAGATGAGGATCATCGTCTTGCCCGACCCGGCCGCGCCGTGGATCACGCGGTGACCTTCGCCCAGCGTGCGGGCGACCTGCTCCTGCTGCAGGTCCATCACCTGCATCAGGTCGGGCAGCGCGAGCGGCATCCCGGCGTCGGCCGCGGCGTCGAAGCCGAGCGCCGTCTGCGTCGCCAGCCGCACTTCGGGAAACAGGTGCCAGCGGATCCGGTCGCGTTGCGGCAGGCTCAAGGCATGCGGAAAGTGGACGGTGAAAAGGCCCCAGAGCCGTTCTTCGAAGGCGGCCGGCTCGACCGCTTCGTCGAGCGCGTCGCGCAGCAGCGTGCGCGCGGGCGGGAACACGGCGTCGAAGCCCACGCGATCGCTGATGTCGGTGGCGGCGATACCCGCGAGCACGACGCCCGAGCCGTACGGAACCAGCAGCTTGCCCGCGAACGGCGGATCGGCGCGCACCAGCGCCGGGTCGCGCTGCATCTGGTCGACCAGTTCGAGCGTGTGGTCGCGCACCTGGCGCAACGGGTTCGCGTCGGTCACCCGGCCGCGCGCGGTCTGCAACTCGACGCTGTCACGCGTGGCGCCGACCAGCGTCGTCATTTTCCAACCCTTGACCTCGAGAAGCAGCAAGCCGCGGCGCGGGCTGAGCACCACGAAATCAGGCTGGCGCGCGTGCTGCCCGACCGGAATGTCGTGCCAGACGAGGTAGTCGTCGCCGAGGCAGCGCTTCAGCGCCGCCAGCACGCGCCGCTCGCCGACGTTGCAGCGCGCGTCGACGTGGGTCAAGCCTTGCGGGAAGACGGCCATGGCGTCGAGCTTGCCACGCCCGACAGCGGCGCCGTCGACCGATCAGCGGTCGCAAGGGCGTCCTTCTCGAGGACGGGTGCGGCGCGAACGGTGCTCATCGCGAATGCCGCGGCGTCGAGACGACGGTGCCGGGTCAGTGCCGGAAGTGGCGCACACCGGTGAAGACCATCGCGATGCCGCGTTCGTCGGCTGCGGCGATCACCTCGTCGTCACGCACCGAGCCGCCGGGTTGGATCACCGCGGCCGCGCCGGCGTCGATCACGACGTCGAGGCCGTCGCGGAACGGGAAGAAGGCGTCGCTGGCGACCGCCGAACCGGCGAGCGCGAGCCCGGCGTTGCCGGCCTTGATCGACGCGATCCGCGCCGAGTCGATCCGGCTCATCTGGCCGGCGCCGACGCCGAGCGTCGTGCCGCCTGCGGCGAAGACAATCGCGTTGCTCTTGACGAACTTGGCGACCTTCCAGGCGAACAGCAAGTCGTCGAGCTGTTCCGGCGTCGGCGGCCGGGCGGTCACGACCTGCAGCTCGGCGCGGTCGACGCTGCGCCGGTCGGCGGTCTGGATCAGAAGCCCCGAGCCGACGCGCTTCAGCTCGTGCAGATGCCCGCCAGCGCCCGCCGCGCCCCCCTCGGGCAGCGCGATCTCGAGCAGGCGGGCGTTCGGTTTGCCGGCGTAGATTGCAAGCGCCTCGCGGCTGAAGCCCGGCGCGATCAGCACCTCGACGAACTGCTTGGCGACGAGCGCCGCGGTCGCCGCATCGAGCTCGACGTTGAACGCGATGATCCCGCCGAAGGCCGAGGCCGGATCGGTCTTGAAGGCCTTGGCATAGGCCTCCGCGGCGCTGGCGCCGAGGGCGACGCCGCACGGGTTAGCGTGCTTGACGATGACGCAGGCCGCTGGCGCGTCGGCGGCGCTGAACGACTTGACGCACTCCCAGGCCGCGTCGGCATCGGCGATGTTGTTGTACGAGAGCGCCTTGCCCTGCAACTGCACTGCGGTCACCAGCGAACCCGGCAGCGGTGCCGGGTCGCGGTAGAACGCGGCGGTCTGGTGCGGGTTCTCGCCGTAGCGCAGGTCCTGCAGCTTCGTGAACCAGAGGGTCGATTGATCGGCGTAGGTGCGGCGCGTGCCGTCGGCCTGCAGCGATGAGAGGTAGGCGGCGATCGCCGCGTCGTACTGCGCGATGCGGTTGAACGCGGCGACGGCGAGCGTGAAGCGGGTGCCGTGCGCAACCGCGCCGTCGCGTTTCAGTTCGTCGAGCACGCCGGCGTATTGCGCGGCGTCGGTCAGCACCGCCACGTCCTGCCAGTTCTTCGCCGCCGAGCGCACCATCGCCGGGCCGCCGATGTCGATGTTCTCGATCGCGTCGGCGAGCGTGCAACCCGGCGCGGCGACCGTCGCTTCGAAGGGGTAGAGGTTGACGACGAGCAGGTCGATGGTCGCGATGCCGTGTGCGGCGAGCGCGGCCAGGTGCGAAGGATCGTCGCGACGCGCGAGCAGGCCGCCGTGGATCGCCGGATGCAGCGTCTTGACGCGGCCGTCGAGCATTTCCGGGAAGCCGGTGCGGTCGGCGACTTCGGTCACCGGCAGGCCGGCCTCGGCGAGCAGCTTCGCGGTGCCGCCGGTCGAGACGAGCGCGATGCCGAGCGCGTGCAGTTCGCGGGCGAAGTCGGCGACGCCGGTCTTGTCGGAGACCGAAAGCAGGGCGGTGAGAGTCGGCATGGATGCGAGACGAGATGAGAACGAGATCGGCCGAGGCTACCCGCAGCGGCCGTCATTTCGCCAGCTGGTGCTCCAGCAACTTCCGCCGCAAGGTGTTGCGGTTGATGCCGAGCCATTCGGCCGCGCGGCTCTGGTTGCCGTCGGCATGCTGCATCACGACCTCGAGCAGCGGTTTCTCGACGACGCCGAGCATCATGTCGTACATCGCCGCCGGAGGCACGCCATCGAGATCGCGAAAATACGCCTCGAGGCTTTCGCGCACGCAGGCGTCGATCGACGGCGCCTTTTTCATGCGAGCTTTCTCATGCCGACTTTCGCAGCGGCGCCGGATCGGCCGGCATCCGGGCGTCGTTGGCCGCGGCGATCGGCCAGCGGGGAAAAGCCTCGCCAAGCTCGTCGAGCCAGATCGCCACCGCCTGCCATTGCGCCTCGGCGGTCTCGATCGCGTTGAGCCGGGTTCGAAACGCTTCGCCGCCGGGCAGCGCGCGCACCGCCCACCCGATGTGCTTCCTGGCGCTGCGCACGCCGGTCGCCGCGCCGTAGAGCTCGTAATGGTCGAGGAGGTGAGCGAGCAGCCAGGCGCGGACCTCGTGGGTGGCGGGCGGCGCGAGGTGTCGGCCGGTGGCGAGAAAGTGGCCGATCTCGCGGAAGATCCACGGCCGGCCCTGCGCAGCACGGCCGATCATCAGCGCGTCGGCGCCGGTCAGCGCGAACACCTCGCGCGCCTTTTCCGGCGTGTCGATGTCGCCGTTCGCGACGACCGGGATGCGCACCGCCGCCTTGACCGCTGCTACCGTGTCGTACTCGGCCTGGCCGGTGTAGCCCTGCTCGCGCGTGCGGCCGTGCACCGTGACCATCGCGATACCCGCGCTTTCGGCAGCGCGCGCCAGCCGTACCGCATTTTTTTCGGCGGCGCACCAGCCGGTGCGCATCTTGAGCGTCGCCGGCACGCCGCGGGCCGCACAGACCGCGACCACCGCCTCGACGATCGCCAGCGCCAGCGGCTCGTCCTGCATCAGCGCCGAGCCGGCCCACTTGCTGCACACCTTCTTCGCCGGGCAGCCCATGTTGATGTCGATGATCGCGGCGCCGCGGTCGATGTTGTAGGCCGCAGCCTCGGCCATCTCGCCCGAGTCGGTGCCGGCGATCTGCACCGCGATCGGCGCGGCCTCGCCGGTGTGGTCGGCGCGCCGGCTGGTCTTGAGGCTGGTCCAGAGATCGCGTCGCGAGGTCACCATCTCGCTCACCGCGTAACCGGCGCCGAGGCTGCGGCAGAGCTTCCTGAACGGGCGGTCGGTGACGCCGGCCATCGGTGCGACGAACAGGCGGTTCGCGAGCGCGATCGGTCCGATCTGCATGTGACGAGGGCGGCGGCGAGTGCTGCAAAAGGAGGCACCCAGTATAGCCAGCCGACCCGACCGCCTCAGCGCGGCCGGATCGTCCGGTCGGATGAGACCGCCTGTCGGCCGCGTCCGCGCGGGCTGCCCGGCGGCCGACCCGCGCGACAAATCCACGCAAGTCCTCGATCGAAGCGGTGCAGGCCAGCCGCTGCGCGCCTCTGACAACCCCGGGGCTGCCGAATAATCAGGCGATGCAAGCCGCGGTGGACGTTCTGTTCGGCACCCTGGCCCTGCCGAAAGTGGGCCTGGCGGCGCTGTTCGCGATCGCCTTTCTATCGTCGACGCTGCTCCCGCTCGGTTCCGAGCCGGCGCTCGTCGCCCTCGTGCGCTTCGACCCGGCGCTGGTCTGGCCGGCGCTCGTGGTCGCGACGCTCGGCAACACGCTCGGCGGGGCCCTCACCTGGTGGATGGGACGCGGTGCCGGGCGCGTCGCCGAGGCGGCGCGCTCGGCGGTCGACCGGCCGGCGGCGGCGCGGCCTTCGAGGTCGGCCTCGTTGCCGCCCTCATCACGACGTTCGGCCTGGCGCTGGCCGCGGCCAGCGGGGTCGTCCTACGCGCCCGGTCCGCGGGCGCTCGCCTGGCTCACGCGGTGGGGGCCGCGCGTCTGCCTGCTCGCGTGGTTGCCGGTCGTCGGCGATCCGTTGTGCGCGGTCGCTGGCTGGCTGCGCCTGCCGTTCGCAGCGTGCGTCGCCTACATGGC
The DNA here is from genome assembly GCA_964236915.1 of uncultured Rhizobacter sp. Classification (GTDB taxonomy): domain Bacteria; phylum Pseudomonadota; class Gammaproteobacteria; order Burkholderiales; family Burkholderiaceae_C; genus LMDS01. The sequence continues at coordinate 3,992 of CAXSGM010000035.1, read as the reverse complement.
CGTCGGCAAGCTCCTGCGCTACCTTGCCCTCGCCGGCGCGACCCTGTCGTTCTGGCCGGCCGCCTGACGCCGCATGAGCCTCAACCGCCGCCGTCCAACAGCAATGCCGCCGCATCCGCCGCGATGCGGTCGACCAGTGTCGCGATCGCTTCGGCTTCGGCCTGAGGCGTGTCGGCGCTCGCCTCGATCCGGTAATCGAGCGCCCGCGCTCGCAGCGGGCGGGCCCGCACATCGCCTTCGACGACGGTGACGCGCGCCTGCGCCTCGAGCCGGCGCTCGGCGCGCAGGTAATCGAGCGGCGCGATGTCGACCCGCAGACCGAGGGCCGGCGCGCGGCCCGCGCAGTCGCTCTCGCAAAACCCCCAGCCGGGAAGTCGCCGGTGCAACGCCGCGGTGAACTCGCGCGAGACGCCGATCTCGATGCGCTCGCCCCAATAGGTGTTCGGCCACTCGGCGAGCGTCGCCGGGTCGGCGCGGTAACGCACCCGCCGAGCGACCATGTACTCGGGGATCTCGACGCGGCCGAGCGACAGCAGCGCGCCGGATGCGGCGCCAGCCGCTGCCGGCGCCCTGACCGGTCCGGACGCCGGCGCCGGCACGATCAGCAGCACCGGCGCCGGGGCCGAGACCGCACAGCTGGCGAGCGCTGCGGCGAGCAGCGCCGCGAGGGCGAACCTCGCCGCCGCCGCGGGCGCCAAGCATGGCGCAACCCTCCAAGACGACCGCGCAGCGCTCATCGCCGTGTGCTCCCGAAGATCAAGGCGTTAGGTTTTTCCTCGAGCAGTTCGCTCCAGTCGCGCAGACCGCGCGCGGCTTGCGACAGATCGCGCAGCGCCGAATCGAGGTCGGCGCGCAGCGGTGCGGTCGGGGCGGTCAGCTCGCTGATCCGGCCCATCGCGAGCTGCGCCGATTCGGCCGCCTCGCGCGTGCCGGCGAGGGTGCGCTGCAAGTCCGGTTGGGCGGCGAGCACCGTGTCACGCGAGGCGTCGGTCAGCTTCGTCACCGAGGCGAGTGTGAGGCTCGCCTGTTGCTGGATCAGCTGGATCGCGTCGGTCGCGGCCCGCAGCGTCGAGCGCGCCGTGGCGCCGGTTTGCTTCAGTTCCTCGCCGGTGCCGACGAGAACGCTTTGAGCTGTGTCGAGCGCGACCTTGAAGCCGCCGAGCGTGCCGCGCAGCTCCTTCACCGTCTCGCGCACTTCCTCCACCACCTGGCGCAGCGGCAGGTCGGCCACCTGGTCGATCAGCGCACCGAAGCGGTCGCCGAGCGCCGGTATCTCGGGCCGGCCGCTCGCCGCGCCGAGTTCGCCGCCGATGAGGGTGGACGGGGTGTCGGGAACGAAATCGAGCTCGATCGACTTCTGGCCGGTGACGATGCTCTGCGACACGAGGCGGGCGCGCAGGCCGCGCTTCACCAGCGTCGAGAGCTCCGGCGGTGGCGCGTCGCTCTTGTCCTCGAAGCGGACCGCGTTGGCCTGCAACCGGACCCGAACGGCGATCAGCGCCGCCAACGTCTCCCGGTTGACCTGGATGCCGATGTCTTCCACCTGACCGATCGAGACGCCGCGGAACGCCACCGGCGCCCCGATGTAGAGGCCGCTCACGTTGCCCCGGTAATAGATCATGGCCCGTTGGGGCTTCGAGAAGAGGCTGTTGCCAGAGAGCCAGAGCACCCCGGCGACGATGAGCAGCAGCGCCACGGTGACGAAGGCGCCGATCAAAAGGGCGTTGCGTTTCATCGTGGGGCGGCGGGGCGGTCGGTGGGCATGGCGGCGGATGGCGGATCGGCGGGTCGGTCGCTGCGGTCGTTCGCTTGGCTGCCGTCGCTTCCGTGGCTTCGAGCGGATGGTACGGGCGATGGCGCCGGCGCGGTGCCGGCGGGCGGCGCGGCGGCGCCCGGCGCGCCGTTCGCGGCCGGCGGCTCCTGGCGGGTCAGGAACGCCTTGACGGTCGGATGCGTCGCGGTCTTGACCAGCTCGCGCGGCGCGCCGTGGGCGATCGGGGTCTTGCTGTCGGCGTCGAGAAAGATGCCGTCGTCGGCGATGGCGAACAGGCTCGGCAGTTCGTGGCTGACGAAGACCACCGCGCAACCGGTGCGCTTCCGGATGTCGAGGATCAGGTCGTCGAGCTTCTTCGAGGTGATCGGGTCGAGACCGGCCGAGGGCTCGTCGAGGAACAGCAGCTCCGGCTCGGTGGCGATCGCCCGCGCCAGGCCGGCGCGCTTTTGCATGCCGCCGGAGAGATCGGCTGGATAGAAGTCGGCGAAGTTCGCCAGATCGACCCAGTCGAGCACTTCGCGGGCGCGTTTTTCGCGGTCGGCCGGCGAGCGCTTGTTCTGCCGTTCGAGCGGCAACAGCACGTTTTCGAGCACGCTCATCGAAGACCAGAGCGCGGCGCTCTGGAACAACATGCTGAACTTAGCTTTCAGCGCGGTCCGGCCATCTTCGTCGGCGGCCCAGAAGTCGACGCCGTCGTACTTCACCGTGCCCTTGGCCGGCTGCAGAAGGCCGACCATGCACTTCAAGAGCGTGCTCTTGCCGCAGCCGCTGCCGCCCATGATCGCGAAGATCGTGCCTTTCTCGACCGTGAAGTCGACGCCGGTCTGGATCAGACGATCGCCGAAACGCATCTCGAGGCCTTCGACCTGCAGCAGCGCCATGCCTTCCAGCCTCGCTCAGATGCCGAGCGCGTTGGCGCCGATGGCGAAGAACGCGTCGAACACGATGATGGCGACGATCGACACGACGACCGAATTCGTCGTCGACACGCCGACGCCGGTGGCGTTGCGCTCGGCGTAGAGGCCGAAATAACAGCCGACCATGCCGACCAGCGCGCCGAACACGCAGGCTTTGGCAAAGCCGAGGCCGAGGTTCGCCCAGGTGAGCGCGAGCAGCGTTTCCTGCATGTACGCGGCCGGTGCGATGTCGAGCATCCCGGACGCGACCAGCATCCCGCCGATCAGCCCGGTCACGCACCCGAACACGTACAGCAGCGGCATCACGAAAAAGAGTGCGAGCACGCGCGGCAGCACCAGGAAGTCGACCGTGTGCAGGCCGAGCACCTCGAGGGCGTCGACCTCCTCGTTGGCCTGCATCGTGGCGATCTCGGCGGCGAAGGCGGCGCCGGTGCGGCCGGCCATCACGACCGCGGTGATGATCGCGGCCATCTCGCGCGAAACGGCGATGCCGACGAGGTCGGCCACGTAGATGCCGGCGCCGAACTTCACCAGCTGCACGGCGCCGACGAAGGCGAGGATCCCGCCGACCAGCAAGTTCACCACCGTGATGATCGGCACTGCGCGGGCGCTGCAGTCGGCCGTGACGCGGCTGAGGTCCTTCAGCCGGAACTCCACCCGCCCGCGCAGCGCGTCGAACGCGGCGATCAGCACCTGCCCGAGGAAGGTGACGGGGCGGACGACGTACAGCGAGACGAAGTTCATCGTTGACGCATTGTGCCGCCGTGCCAGCTGCGGCCACGGTCGCCGCCCGCTTCGCTTCGACTCCTAGAATCGTTCGCACGACCGACGAGCCGCGGACGATGCCCGCACGACCGCCATGACGACCGAAGTTGCCGCTGCTGCCGCGTCCGACGCGGATCTGACCCATATCGCCCCGCGCGACAAGGCCGAGATCCTCGCCCAGGCGCTGCCCTATATCCGCAAGTTCCACGGCAAGACGATCGTCATCAAGTACGGCGGCAACGCGATGACCGATCCGGCGTTGCAGCAGGATTTCGCCGAAGACGTGGTGCTGCTGAAGCTCGTCGGCCTGAACCCGGTCGTGGTCCACGGCGGCGGGCCGCAGATCGAGGAAGCGCTGGCGAAGATCGGCAAGAAAGGCACTTTCGTCCAGGGCATGCGGGTCACCGACGACGAGACGATGGAGGTCGTCGAATGGGTGCTCGCCGGCCAGGTGCAGCAGGACATCGTCGGTCTGATCAATGTCGCCGGCGGCAAGGCGGTCGGGCTCACGGGGCGCGACGGCGGGTTGATCCGCG
>CAXSGM010000034.1:0-34260 GCA_964236915.1 uncultured Rhizobacter sp. | reverse complement strand
GGTGGCGAAAGCTTATGTGCGTGAGCCGCACCGGGCCGAGGCCGGCGGCGCGGCGCGCGGGGGTCTCGATTGCCGTGTCGAGCTGGATGTCGATCGCGCCGCGTTCGCGGGTCGCGGGGCTGTCGAGATTCCAGGCAGGGCTCGATCGCGGCGTGCGAGGTGGGCACGGCACCGGCCGCGAGCAGGCGGAAGAGCGCATGGCGGAGCGCCCGCCAGACCTCCGCGCCCATCACCATGAAATCGTTCAAGGCCGGTTGGGCGCAGCACCGCGCGGCCTGCGCCGCCAGGCCATCGAGCACGCCGGTCGCCGCGAGCGCGGCCAGATCGACGATGCGGTCGCCGATTGCCACGCCGCCGCGGAACGCCTTGTCCGCGCCGGTGCGACGGAACACCGCGAAGGGCAGGTTCTGGATCGGGAAATCGTTGGCCGCCGGGTTGGCCGACGGCAGCCAGCTTCGGGTGGCCGCTTCGTGGGTGAAGTCGAGTTCGGGCGCCATCCGGTCAGGCCGCCAGCAGCTTGTCGTCGAAAATCGCGACCGCGCGGGTCCAGCCGGCCGAGGCGTTGCGGATCTTGTGCGGGAAGCACGAGATCGTGAAGCCGGTCGGCGGCAGCGCCTCGAGGTTGTGGAGCTTTTCGAGGTGGCAATAGCCGATGTCGCGTCCGGCCTTGTGGCCTTCCCAGATCAGCGAGGCGTCGCCGCTTTCGCCGTACTTCTTCGCGGTATGGACGAAGGGCGCGTCCCAGCTCCAGGCGTCGGTGCCGGTGAGGCGCACGCCGCGCTCGAGCAGGTACATCGTCGCCTCGTAGCCCATGCCGCAACCCGAGGAGACGTAATCGGCATTGCCGTAGCGCGAACCGGCGCGGGTGTTGACGACGACGATCTCGAGCGGCGCCACGGTGTGGCCGATGCGCGCCAGCTCGGCTTCGACGTCGGCCGCGGTCACGACATAGCCGTCGGCGAAGTGCCGGAAATCGAGCTTCACGCCGGGCTGGAAGCACCATTCGAGCGGCACCTCGTGGATCGCGATCGCGCGCTCCTTCTCGCCGAGCGCCTGGTTCATCGTCGAATGAAAGTGGAACGGCGCGTCGAGGTGCGTGCCGTTGTGCGTCGAGAGCTGCACGCGCTCGACCGCCCAGCCTTCGCCGTCGGGCAGATCTTCCTTCTTCAGGCCGGGAAAAAAAGGCTCGATCTGGTCGACGGTGTTTTCGTGGGTGAAGTACTCGATCTTCGGCGCGAACGCCGGCGGGTCGGACATGACGTCGTTCTCGAGAAAGATCGAAAGGTCGACAAAGGTGCGGGGCATGGTGTGACTCCTTTTCAAGGCGATTGCCATATCAGCAACCTGCGTTCGGCGAGGCCGAGCAGGGCGTTGCTCACGAAACCGATCACGCCGAGCAGCACGATGCCGGCGAACAGCTCGCTGGCGCGAAAGGCGCGCGCCGCGAGCAGGATCGCCTGGCCGAGGCCGGGCTGCGAGGCGATCATCTCGCCGACGACGGCGACGATCAACGACACCGTCATCGAGAGCCGCATGCCGGCGAGGATGTCGGGCAGCGCGTTCGGCAGCCCGATCTTGCGGACGAAATCGCGCCGGCTCAACTGCAGGCACTTGGCGACCTCCGCCAACTGCGGTTCGACCGAAGCGAACCCGTGCACCGTCGCCAGCAGCACCGGCCACATCGCGCCGAAGGCGAGCACGAACAGGACCATGCCGGCCGAGAGGCCGAACAGCGAGATCGCCAGCGGCATCAGGGCCGAAGCCGGCAGCGGGCGGACGAATTCGAGGGCCGGCTGAAGATAGGCACGCGCCGCCGCCGAGGTGCCGATCGCCGCACCGAGCGCGATCCCCGCGATCGATGCGAGCAGCCAGCCCTCGAACATGCGAACGGTCGTGGCGAGCGTGAACGCCTTGAGCTCGCCACTTTCTTCGAGGCCTTCGCTCAGGCTGCGCCACGTTGCTTCAGGCGTAGGGAGAAAGACGCGGCTGATCCAGCCGGCGTGACTTGCCGCCCACCAGAGCGCGAGGAAGACGGCGAAGACGGCGCCCGAGCCCAACCACATGGGCTGCACGGCACGCACCCGGATCATTCCGGGGCTCCCATTCGCCGGGCGACGGCTCGCTGCAACTTGAGCATGCCGGCATTGACCGCGTAGCCGACCACTCCGATCCAGCCGAGCCACGCGAGCATCAGCGCCGGGTCGAGGCTCTCCTGCGCGATCATCATCGCGTAGCCCATGCCGTTCGGATTCGCGGCGATCTCGACCGTCACCGACACCACCAGCGCAATCGCGGTGCCGAGGCGCAAGGCGACGAAAAGCCGCGGCACAGTGGCCGGCAGCACGATCTTCCAGCTGCTCTGGAGCGAATTGAGGCCGAGCACGCGCCCGACCTCGAGCAGCCGCGCGTCGACCTGCCTGACCGCGGCCTGCGTCAGAAGCAGCAGCGGCCAGAACGATGCGAAGGCGACGACTGAAAATTCCATCCGCATCCCGAAACCGAACACCAGCATGGCGAGCGGAATCAGCGCGACCGACGGCACCGGCCGCAGCATCTCGATAGTGACCACGCTCAGTTGCGCCGCGCGCCGCGAAAGGCCGAGCACGACGCCGAGCCCGATGCCGAGCACCGCCCCGATCGCCAGACCGAGCGCGGCGCTTCCAAGTGTGAAGGCGCTGGCCCGCAGCAGCGAGCCGTCGGCGACGGCGCGCCCGAACGCCAGCACCGCCGCGCTCGGCGGCGCAATCGCGTCGCTGCCCGCGGCGACGGTTCGCGCATAGACCTCGAACAACGCGAGCACCGCCGCGGGAAACCAGAACGGTCGCAAGCGCCGCAGGGCGCTCGGTAGGATGCTGGGCGCCTCGGCCGGAGCTGGCGCGGCCAACGTCGTGCCGGGCTCGCTACGCATTGCCACGCTCGATGAACGCGAAGAGATCGCGGCGCAGCGTCAGGAACTCGGGATGTTCCTTCGTCGACAGCTGGTCGCGCGGATGCGGAATGCCGACCGGCACCATGCGCGCGAGGCTCGGTCGCCCCGGTCCGGGATGCGCCTGCAGCATGACGACCCGATCGCCGAGGTAGATCGCCTCCTCGAGATCGTGGGTGACGAAGAGGACGGTCAGCCCCTCGTCGCGCACCAGCCGCGCCACCTCGTCTTGCAGGCCCTGGCGCGTCAGCGCATCGAGGGCGCCGAAAGGTTCGTCCATCAGCATCAGGAGCGGGCGCTGCGCCAGGCAGCGGGCGATCTGCACGCGCTGCTGCATGCCGCCCGAGAGTTGCACCGGGAACTTGTCGGCGTGCGCCGCGAGGCCGACCTTGCCGAGCACCGCGTCGATTCGCGCGGCTTGCTGAGCGCCCGGCACGCCGGCCGCTTCGAGCGCGAGGGCGACATTGCCGCGCACCGTGCGCCACGGCAGGAGCGCGCGGCCGTAATCCTGAAACACGAAGGCGACTTCGCGCGACGGGCCGGTGACCGGCCGGCCGTCGCGCCGCACGTCGCCGCTCGTCGCCCGCACCAGGCCGCCGGCGGCGCGCAGCAGCGTGGTCTTGCCGCAGCCGCTCGGGCCGACGATGCAGACAAATTCGCCGCGGCCGATCTCGAAGGAGGTGGGCGAGAGGATCTCGCGGCCACCGAGCCGGATCGCGACCGCGTCGAAGGCGAGAAGGCTCACCGGTACAGCACGCGCGCCGGGTCGATCGCCGACTTCAGCATGTCCTGGTCCTTCATCATGTCGACCCAGAACAGGACCTGCTTGTCGCTGACGGTCGGACCCGGCGGCGAGATCTGCATCTTCGCGATGAGCTCCGCCGGCTGCTTGATGTAAATCCCGATCGCGGCGCGCACGCGGGCGTCGTTCTTCGGCTGCTTGATGAAGACGGCGGCTTCCTGCACCGCCTCGCGGAAGCCGCGCACCGCCGCGGCGTTCTGCTGCGCCCAGTCGCGCTTGGCGGCGTAATAGATCGAGTGGTTGCCGTCCGGAAGAAAGGTCGAGTAGTACGAGGCGACGTAACCTGCCTTGCTGTCGAGGATGCGGCCCAGGTACGGGTTGGCGGTGACGACGGCGTCGATGGAGCCGCCGCGGAGCAGGTCGGCGTGCTGCGGAAACGAGGCCTCGACGAAAGTCACTTTGCGGTAGTCGACGCCGCTCTGCTTCAGCCAGGCGCGAAAGGTGACGTGCAGGAACGCGCCGAGGCCCGGTACGCCGATCTTCTTGCCGACGCAATCGGCGGCGCTGTGGATGCCCGAGCCGGCACGTGCGACGAGGCCGGCCCCAATGAGGTTTCTGCTCGTGAGGCCGCCGCCGCCGATCACGACCAGATCGAGCCCGCCGTCGACCGCCTGCAGCAGCACCGAAGGCGTCGGCCCGCCGATCTGCAGCGAATCCGATTGCAGCGCCGCCGGAATCGTCGAATTGAGCGGGATGAACTTCATCTCGACCTGCAGGTCGCGCTTCGTGAAGTAGCCCTCCTGCGCCGCGACGAAGGCCGAGGCGAAATCGCTGACCGCGGTGTAGCCGAACTCGATCTTGGTCGCGGCGCGGCTGAGACCGGGCAAGGCGGCGGCGCCGGCGAGGGCGGGCAAGGCCGAGAGAAGGGAGCGTCTTTTCATGCGGGTCTCCGGATGCGGGGCGCGCGCCCCTTTGTTGCTGGCTTGGCGAGGGGTTGGGGCTCGGGTAAACCCGCGTTGATGCCATCGGCGAGCAGCGACGTCACCGCCCGAATCGCCGGGATAGCAGCGGCCGTTCGACAGCCGCCGACGCGCGCGTCCGGTCAGATGGGTGCTAACTGCAAATTGGTAAACGCTGGCGGCTCCCCTCGGTCGCCCGTGAACTCCGGCATTAGGTGCACCGAAGCCGGTTGCATCCGCACCTTTTCGATTCACTGGAGCGCACGCAGCACTCGCCCTGAAGACCCGGCACCAGTCCGGTGAAAGCCTTGATCACGCGGATCAGCGTCAGCAGCTTCAGACGGTCGGCGTCGACCGAGCGGGGTGCGGCGGCCGGCGCCTCGACTGACGTCGCCCAGTAATCGAGAGTCGCGCGGCACAGCTCGTGTTTGTGGCCTGGGGGTGCCTTCGCCTCGGCGCTCTCGAGCAGGGGCGCGAACTCAGCAAACGGCATGCCACCGATTGCACACTCGTGCAGCACCTTGTACAACCATACAAACCCTGGCTTCCGCAAGCCTTTGGCTGATGGTGACAGCGGATTTACACAAAATTCTTGGTGATAACCCTATCACTTCATCGAAGCAAAGAGAGATAATGGAGGAGGTAACCAATGGCAATCCGTGCATCACGGTTGCAGCGCGATCAATCACTTTATCCGAGCTGACAATGCGCATACGAACTCTAGAGCACTTCAACATCCGCACCGAACGGCTGGACGAAACGCTAAAGTTCTATACGGAGATCATGCAGTTGCGCGACGGCGAACGGCCTGGCAATCCGCCGCGCGCCACAGGCGCCTGGCTCTACAACGCCGATGCCGTCCCAGTGGTCCATGTGACCGCTTTCGACCGCAACGACAGCACGCGTGTGGCCTGGATGAACGAGTACCTCGGCCATCGCGATCCCGATTCGCTACACGGTAGCGGCGCGGTGGACCACATGGCCTTTACCGCCGAGGGCTATGAACAAATGGTGGCGCATTGCACTGGGCTGGGGGTGCCCTTCCGAGAGCGCTTGGTCGCCGCACTGAACCTCCGTCAGATCTTCATCACTGATCCCAATGGCATCTCCATTGAACTGAACTACCGGGGCTGAGCCGGAACGCGCCTTTGCATCCGTACTTGTGGTCGTCACTCGTCGAAAGCTTACCTATGTCATCGATCGCGAATCTGGTTGCGGTTCCGGACACCGCTCGGCCTCTGCCTTCCGTAAGCGCTGCAGCTGGCGATGACGCTGAAAGCGTCGAAGATGCCGGCGCGTTGTTGTTGAGCCGCGCGGCGGAGCTGGTGCCGGTGCTGCGCGAGCGCGCGGCGGGTGCCGAGCAACTGCGCCGCATACCCGATGAGACTTTGCGCGACTTCCACGTCGCGGGATTGTTCCGCGCCTTGAAGCCGAAGCGATTCGGCGGCTTCGAACTCCATCCGCGCGTCTTCTTCGACATCTGCGCTCAGGTTGCTCAGGGCTGCGCGTCCAGTGCCTGGGTGTTGGGAAACCTGGCCTACCACCATCACTTCATGGCGCTATGGCCCGAGCGTGCGCAGGAAGAAGTTTGGGCTGGGAACCCCGACGTACTGATCGGCTCTTCATACGTGTTCGCTCGCGGCACGGCGCGGAAGACATCCGAGGGCTACGTGATCAGCGGCCAGTGGCCGTTCTCGAGCGGCATCGATCCGTGCGAATGGTGCGTGGTGGGCGCAATGACCAGCGACGATGACGGCAGTTTGCCGCATCAGCGCTATTTCCTGATACCGCGCAGCGACTACAACATTCTCGATACGTGGCACGTGGTCGGATTGCGCGCGACCGGCAGCAAGGACGTTCTCGCCAAGGACGTTCTTGTGCCGGCGTATCGCACCGTGTCTTTTTCGGAGGCGACGAGCGGCAAGGCGCCCGGTCTCGCCGTGAACCCGGGCGCGCTGTATCGACTCGCGATGCAAGGCGTCGGCGGCTTTGTCCTGATGCCAGTTCTGTATGGAGCCGCGCGCGCCGCTGCCGACGACTACGTAGAGCGCTCGCGATCGCGCAAGACGCTGGTCGGCTCCCGCAGCCAAGCCGACCTTCCCGGAGTGCAGGACCGAGTCGCAAACGTCGAGGCGCATCTCGACGCCGCCCTCCTGATCGCGCATCGCAGCTGGGACGATGCGATGGAGTGTTTGCGCACCGAACTCGTTGTCGACGGTCGGCTCGGGTCACGGCTGCGGCGTGACTCGGCGTTCGCTGCGCGACTCGTGGTGCGCGCGATGGACGATGTATTCGCTGGCTCCGGAGGCGCGGGGCTCAGCGAGAGCGGCCTGGTTCAGCGCATGTGGCGCGACGTGCACGCGGGCGCGGCGCAGTTCGGCCTCCAGTGGGACGTCTCGGGTCCGGCCTACGGTCGCGTGCGCCTGGGACTCCCTAGCGGTATGCCCGGCCTGGGCGTTTAACACCCAAACCAACCGACCTGAATCGCGCCCGTACCGCGGGAGCGTCTGCCTGAGATCAAGAACATGCTGCCATCGATATCCCGGCGTTCATTTTCCAACGCGACGGCGCTGACACTGGCCACGGCCGCCTTCCCCATGCCCGCCGCCGCTCAGAGTGGGGCTGCAAATTACCCCCAGCGGTTGATCCGCATGATCGTGCCCTTTCCGCCTGGCGGCACCGCGGATGCCATCTTTCGTCTCGTTGCGCAGCGCATGGCCCAAGCGCTAGGCCAGCCGATGATTGTGGAAAATATCGCCGGTGCGGCCGGAGTGATCGGGCTGTCGCAGGGCTTGAAGGCGGCGCCGGACGGCTACACCATCAGTCAAATCTCCAATACGAACACTGTGGCAGCGATGCACATGTTCAGAAAGTTGCCATTCGATCCGCTCAAGGACATGGTGCCAATCGGGAGCTTGTACGAAATTCCGTCAGCACTGCTCTGTGGAACCAAAGACGCCAAGTTTGCAACTTTTCCGGAGTTCATTGCCTTTGCAAAGGCGAATCCAGGCAAGCTCTCGTACGCCTATTCGCATGCTACCGGCGCAGTTACCGGCGCTAGCGTCAAGCAGGCGGCAGGTATCGACATGGTCGCAGTACCCTATAAAAGCGGACCGCAAGCGGCGGTCGAAACGATGTCGGGCGATGTGCCATTGCTGGCTACAGATATCGGGGCGGTCCTGACTTACATCAGGTCGGGCAAGCTCAAGGCCTTGGCTGTCACTTCAGCGCGGCGAACCCCGTTGCTGCCCGACGTGCCGACGTTACGCGAAGTGCTGCCCAATCCGATGGAATTCGTGGGGTGGGGTGGGCTGGTAGTCCCGGTGGGCACACCGCGTCCAATTGTCGACAAGCTGAACGCGACGCTGAACAAGATCCTCGTCTCCGACGAGTTCGTCACCTTTCTACGCGGACTCGGTGCCGAGCCCATGGCGATGTCGCCGGCGGAATTCGGCCGCTTTGTCAACGAGCAGGAGCCGCGCTGGGGCAAGGCACTTGCCGTCGCTGGCATTCAGCCGGAGTGACCGAGGGAATTGCAAGCGCCGGCACGCTTCGGCCTCTATCAAGGCATGCCGGTTCTCGGCGGTATGCGGTTCGGTACCTGAGTCAGGTGGTGGCTAACCGCTGTCCACCGGAATCAAGAAGAAAAAACTACATTAAGGAGACCGTCGAAATGAAGAAATGTCTGCTCGCTCTGGCTGTATTGGGCGCTTATACGGGGGTTGCGACTGCACAGTCCTCGGTCGCAGTGGCCGGCCTCATCGACCTGAACGGCCGCTACGTAAAGAACGATGCCTCGACCAAGCGCTTGTCGCTGAGCCAGGACGGACTTAACTCGAGCAACCTGACGTTCCGAGGAATCGAAGACATGGGCGGCGGCCTGCGGGCAGGCTTCTTCATCTCGGCCGCCGTCAGCGCCGACACAGGGACCACGAACCCGACGAGGTTCTGGTTCCGTCGCTCGACGGTCAGCCTCTTGTCCCCGGCCGGCGAGCTTCGGCTCGGCCGCGACTGGGTGCCGTCGTTCTGGAACTTGTCGCTCTTCGACGCGTTCGGCGCGATCGGCCTCGGCAGCTCGCTCAACACGCGGCAGCTGTACGAAGGTACACGTCAGGACAACACCGTTCAGTATTTCCTTCCCCCGAACATCGGCGGCGTCTATGGCCAGTTCATGCTGGGTGCGGCCGAAGGTGGCACTGCAGGCGACAAACCGGTCCGCTACGTCGGCGGCCGTGTCGGCTTCGCCTCCGGTCCGTTCGACATCGCCGGCGCATATGCGGATCAGCGCTATCGCATCGCTGGCACCGCTGGTAGCACCTTGATCGCAGGCAATTCGCCGGCGTTTGCCATTCCCGTCGCGGGCAACCAATCGCAGAAGACTTGGAACGTCGGCGGCTCGTGGAACTTCGGCTTCCTAAAGCTTTTGGGCTACTACGACCACGAGTCGGTCCCGGGCTATAGCGAGAAGATGGGCTCGATCAGCGCGGTGATACCGGTCGGCCAGAGCGAGATCCACGTCGGCTATGACCGCAGCAAGCTCGACCGTCCGGGCGCGCTGAGTGATTCGACGGTCGACCTGTTCAAGGCGACATACCAGTACAACCTGTCGAAGCGCACGGCAGTGTACGGCACCGCCGCGTACCTGAGGAACCACGACCGCTCGCAGGTCACGCTCGGCACGATCCTGGTAAGCGCAACGGCTTTGCCCACGCCCGGCGGCAGCTCCAAGGGATTCGAGCTCGGCCTTCGCCACTTCTTCTGATTGGGCGGTCGCGGGCGAGCCGGTTCAATTCGAACGCTGGTCCGCCGGATCAAGGCGACCGAGCTGTCTCTGGCTCTTGGGCCACCGGATTGCGCAACAGGCCGACGCCGGGAATCTCGACTTCGAAGACATCGCCCGGTTTCAAATAAACCGGCGGCTTGCGCCCCACCCCGACGCCGGCTGGCGTGCCCGTCACGATCACGTCACCCGGCTCGAGCGGCGTGAAAGTAGAGATGTAGGCGATCAGATCCGCAATCGGGAACACCATGTGGCTGACCGAATCGCGCTGCATCTCGACGCCATTGAGCCGGCCGATGACCTCGAGCCGGGTCGGGTCGGGCACCTCGTCGGCACTGACGAACCAGGGGCCGAAGGCGCCGCTCGCATGGAAGGTCTTGCCGGCCGTGACCTGCGTCGCATGGCGCTGAAAGTCGCGCACCGAGTTCTCGGCGAAACACGCGTAGCCGGCAACGTATGCGAGCGCGTCCTCCGGCCGCACATGACGGGCGCTGCGACCGACGACCACGGCGAGCTCCGCCTCGTAGTCGAGCTGCTCGGATGCAAACGGGCGCAACGTCGGCTCGCCGTGCCCGACGAGCGAGTCGGCGAAGCGAACGAAGATCGATGGGTGCGCCGGCTGTTCGCGTGCCGCCTGGGGCGCGCGCCTGCGGTAATTTGAACCGACACAGAGAATCTTGGCCGGATCCGTGATCGGCAGCAGCCATCGGATGTCGCGCTCTTTGAGGCTCGGTCGTGCACCAGCGGCACGCGTGCGCAGGCCGTCGATACCCCAGACGCGCAGCGCGTCGCCGAGAGTCTGGACATCCGCCGTTCCCAGCTCGGCGAGCGATTCCAGGGCAGCGTCAACCACGCCGAAACCGCTGCGCCCGTCGGGGCGCACAAAACTCGCGAATTTCATGCGCTCTGAAGGGCCGGAAGCACCTCTCCGCGGCAGGTGCCGAAACCGATGCGTGCGCGCCCCGGCGCCTCGCACCAGCCCTTGAAGGTCACGGCGTCGCCGTCGTCCAGAAACGCCCGACGTTCGCCGTTGGCGAGTTCCACGGGTTCGCGGCCGGCCTTGGCGAGTTCGAGCATGCAGCCGGGCTCGGACGGAGTCGGACCGGAGATGGTTCCGCTGCCGCACAAATCCCCAGGAAGCAGATTGCAGCCACTCGACGCGTGGTGAGTGATCATCTGGTCAACCGTCCAGTACTGGTGCCGAAAGCTGGTGGCGGAGAGCCGCACCGGGGAGTCGCCTTGGGCGCGCTGCCGGGCCGTCTCCAGCCAAACCTCGAGATGCAAATCGAGCGCACCGCTGATGCGCACCTGGGGCGCGTCGAGATAGGCAAGCGGCTGCGGATCGTCAGCTGGACGTGTCCACTTCACACGATAGGGGGCCAGCGCATCCATCGTCACGATCCAGGGTGAGATGCTCGTCGCGAAATTTTTCCCCAGGAACGGCCCCAGCGGCGCCATCTCCCACATCTGAATGTCGCGCGCCGACCAGTCGTTGAGAAGACACATACCGAAGATGTGATCGCGAACTTGATTCACCGATATAGCCTCGCCGAGCCGATTCCCTGGTCCCATGAAGATTCCCAATTCCAGCTCATAGTCCAACCGCTCACTGGGGCCGAACACCGGCGTGGCGGCGCCTGCCGGTATGAACTGGCCACACGGGCGGCGGACCGGTTCGCCGCTTACGACGAGGCTGGAAGCGCGGCCATGGTAGGCAATGGGAATCCAGCGAAAGTTGGGTTGCACCGGGTTGTCGGGCCGAAACAGTCGACCGGTGTTGTACGAGTGGTGAAAGGAGGTATAGAAGTCCGTGTAGTTGGCGACTCGCGCGGGCAGCGCGTATTCGACGTCCCGCTGCGCAACCAGGCAGCGCTCGACCGCCTGTCTCGACGACGCTTCGGCGCTGCTTTCCAGTAGCGCAAAAAGACCGTGACGCAACGCGCGCCAAAGTCGTGGGCCGCCAGCCATAAAGTCATTAAGCGCAGACTGCGCACAGACATTGCAGGCGTCGGCCCCTGCGCCATCGAGAATGCCAGCCGACGCGAGCGCCGCCAAGTCGACGACTTGATCGCCGATGGCCACACCGCCCCGAAACGACTCGCCGCTGCTGCGGCGGCGGAACACAGCCAGCGGCAGGTTCTGGATCGGGAAGTCGGTGGCCGCCTCGTTGGCGGATGCCAGCCAGCTGACACGAGCCGGATCGTGCGTGTGATCAAGCTCCATGGTGCGGCCTCGAACGTGGCAGCGCCATCAGACCCTCGTCGAAGATCGCCACAGCCCGAGTCCAGCCGGCCGAACCGCGTCTGACCTTGTGCGGAAAGCATGAAACGTAGAAGCCATCGGCCGGCAGCGCTTCGAGATTGTGGAGCTTCTCGAGGTGGCAGTAGCCGATGTCGCGCCCGGCCTTGTGGCCTTCCCAGATCAAACCCGCATCGTGGGTGTCGTTGTACTTCTGGGCGGTGTGAACGAACGGAGCGTCCCAGCTCCATCCATCGGTGCCCGTGAGGCGCACGCCGCGCTCGAGAAGGTACATCGTGGCCTCATAGCCCATGCCGCATCCGGACGATACGTATTCGGGGAGACCGTAACGCGTGCCGGCGCGTGTGTTGATCACCACAATGTCGAGCGGCTCGAGCTCGTGCCCGATGCGGTGCAACTCCTTCTCGACGTCTGCTGCCTGGACCACATAGCCGTCGTCGAGATGCCGAAAGTCGAGTTTGACACCCGGCTGGAAGCACCATTCGAGCGGAACTTCGTCGATCGAAATGGACGGCTCTTTGCCGCCCAGCGACTTGTTCATCGTGCTGTGAAAGTGCAGCGGCGCGTCGAGATGGGTGCCGTTGTGGGTGGACAGGTTCACCCGCTCCACGGCCCAACCCTCGCCGTCGGGCATCTCCTCGGCCTTCAGCCCCGGAAAGTACGTTGCGATTTGCGATACCGTGGACTCGTGCGTGAAGTAGTCGATCCGCGGTCCCTTGCCGGGCGGGTCCGACGGCACGTCGTTCTCGAGGTAAATGGACAAGTCGACGAATCGGCGCGGCATGGGACTCTCCTCGGGCGTCATTGAATGACAGTTGGCGTTTACGAACCGGGCAATGTCGGCACGGCGGAAGAAGCATCGAGCGCGTCGCGCGCGCCTCCCAGCAATAAGCGCACGGATGCGTGAATCAGCGGATCTATCGGCGGAACCGGAAGTTCGTACACCCATTGTCGGATACCGTAGTACTGTATCTTCTCGACCACCGTCTTGGCCAGTTCAATCTCTGCGACCGAAAACGGAGGCTTCAGGTCGGGGCGGCCAGCGTGCTCGCGCAACGTGGCCGCGATCGGTTGGTACACGCGGTTGTGCATCAATCGAAAATACGGCGACATGTCCCAACCACGCAGGGCGAAGAAGAGGGACAGACGCACACGCTCTCGTTGCAGATGCACCCGCGCGAAGTCGCGGTGAAAGGTCACCAGCCGGGTAGGAACATCGTTCTCGACATCGCTGATCATCTCTTCCCAGAGCGGATTCCAGTTGGCGAGGAATGTTTCGTCGAACACGCGGGCGATCAATGCATCCTTGTTCTTGAAATATCGGTATAGCAGCGCCTGAGCTACACCCAATCGCTTGGCCAAAGCTGTGGTATCGCCGACAAACCCGACCTCCGAAAAGTAGCGCACTGCTTCGCCCAAGATCTCACGCTCCCGGTCACCTCGGCGGAGCCGAACGGAAGTGCTCGGCGGTGTTGCGGCAGGCTCGGCGTTGGATCGGACGGCTTTCGGCATCGGCACGGCCGCGAGTGGTTAGGATCCAACCATAGCACCGCCGCGGCGTGGTAACGGCACTCGTCGTTCGCCGCGCGTGCCTCGGCGCTCGTCTCGGTCCGAGTAAGAGCTCGCCGCGAACCGTGCATCAGGCCGCCAGCGGCGCAGCAGCGTCGTCTCGCCGCAGCCGAGGGTGGGCGAGAGGATCTCGCGCCCGCCGAGCCGGATCGCGACGTTGTCGAAGGCCAGCAAGCTCACCGGTAGAGCACGCGGGCGGGGTCGATCGGCGACTTCAGCATGTCCTGGTCCTTCATCATGCCGATCCAGTAGGCGACCTGCTTGTCGTTGACCGTCGGGCCCGGCGGCGAGATCTGCATCTTGGCGATGACCTCCGGCGGCAGCTTGATGTAGCTCGCGATCGCGGCCCGCACGCGGGCGTCGTTCTTCGGCTGCTTCATGAAGGCGGCGGCCTCCTGGATCGCCTCGCGGAAGCCGCGCACCGCCGCGGCGTTCTGCTGCGCCCAGTCGCGCTTGGCGGCGTAATAGATCGTGTGGTTGCCGTCCGGCAGGAAGGTCGAGTAGTACGAGGCGACATAGCCGGCGTGGCTGTCGATGATCCGGCTCATGAACGGGTCGGCGGTGACGACGGCGTCGATCGAGCCGCCGCGGAGCAGGTCGGCGTGCTGCGGGAAGGAGGCTTCGACGAACGTCACTTTGCGGTAGTCGACGCCGCTTTGCTTCAGCCAGGCGCGAAAGGTGACGTGCAGGAACGCGCCGAGACCGGGCACGCCGATCTTCTTGCCGACGCAATCGGCGGCGCTGTGGATGCCGGAACCCGCTCGCGCGACGAGGCCGAAGGCGGTGAAGCTGTTGCTCGTGAGGCCGCCGCCGCCGACCACCACCAGATCGAGCCCGCCGTCGACCGCCTGCAGCAGCACCGAAGGCGTCGGGCCGCCGATCTGCAGCGAATCCGATTGCAGCGCCGCGGGAATGGTCGAATTGAGCGGGATGAACTTCATCTCGACCTGCAGGTCGCGCTTTGTGAAGTAACCCTCCTGCGCGGCGACGAAGGCCGAGGCGAAATCGCTGACCGCGGTGTAGCCGAACTCGATTTTGGTCGCGGCGCGGCTGCGACCGGGCAAGGCGGCGGCGCCGGCCAGGGCGGGCAAGGCCGAGAGAAGGGTGCGTCTTTTCATGCGGGTCTCCGGGTGCGGGGCGGGCGCCCCTTCGTGGTCGGCTTGGCGAGGGGTTCGGGCTCCGGCAACGCCGCACGAATGCCGCCGACGATGAAGCCGACGAGCAGCGCCGCCGCCGCTGGGTCGTTGGCGCGGCAGCGGCCGTTCGAAAGCCGTTCGACGCGCACATCGCTCAGATGGTGCAGAAGCGCACCCAGCGCGAACTGGTAAACCCAGGCGGCTTGCGCGCGGCTCGCGTGCGGCAGGACGCGCTGCAGGGCGTCGATGAAGGCGGTGGCGAGCGGGTCGAAGAAGGTGCGGAGCATGCGATCGGTCTCGGTGCGTGCGTGCCCGAGTTCGCGGGCCACGAGCAGCGCGTAGTACTCGCCTTCGGAACTCGCGCGCAGACTGAGCACCGGCCCGGTGAAAGCCTCGATCACGCGCACCAGCGTTTCGGGCGCACGATGCTCGGTGTCGATCGTCCCAAGCGCCGCGAGCCGGGCCTCGATCGAGGGCGCCCAGTGGTCGAAAATCGCGTGAAAGAGCTCGTGTTTCTGCCCGTAGTGGTAGCCGACCAGCGCCAGCGGCACGCCGGCCTCGAGGGCGATGTCGCGGATCGCGACCGCGTGGTAGCCGCGCTGCGCGAACAGCTTCTCGGCGGCGAGAAGGATGGCGTGCTTCCGGTCCGGACGCTCCGGGGCGGCTCCAGCGTCGTGGCGCCGCCCTGCCGCGGCACGGGTTTCGGATGGGACAAGTTCGATGGCCACGACCGAATTGAACGCTTGTACAGCTTTCTTGTACAAGCGTATAAACCCTTGTCGACGTTGGAGGCCGCGTCGATGCGTGCCGAACGGGCGTCCGCAAAAACCCCAAGTCAAAGGGCTTTGCTCGACCGGAACAATGGCAAGGCTGCTTTTGCAGTCGAAGGTGATCCCTTGAAACGTCTCATCCCCGCGCTGGTTGCCGCCGCCTCCCTCTGGCTCGTCGTGCCGCGCGCCGACGCGGCCGATGCCGCGCCTTTCAAGATCGGTTTCATCCTGCCGATGACCGGCCAGGCCGCATCGACCGGCAAGCAGGTCGAGGCCGCGGCGAAGCTCTGGATGGCGCAGAACGGCGCGACGGTCGCCGGCCGCAAGGTCCAGCTGATCGTGAAGGACGACGCCGGCGTCGGCGACACGGCGCGGCGGATGGCGCAGGAGCTCGTCGTCAACGAGAAGGTCGACGTGCTCGCGGGCTTCGGCCTGACGCCGCTCGCGCTCGCCGTCGCGCCGGTCGCGACCCAGAGCAAGACGCCGATGGTCGTCACCGCGGCGGCCACCTCGTCGATCACCGAAACCTCGCCCTACATCGTACGCAGCAGCTTCGCCTTGCCGCAGGCGACCGTGCCGATGGCCGACTGGGCCGCGAAGAACGGCATCAAGAAAGTCGTGACCTTCGTCGCCGATTACGGCCCGGGGCTCGACGCCGAGAAGTTCTTCAAGAGCCGCTTCGCGCTCGATGGCGGGCAAGTCACCGGCGAGATCCGCACGCCGCTGCGGAGCCCCGATTTCGCGCCGTTCCTGCAGAAGGTGGCCGATCTGAAGCCCGACGCGGTGTTCGTCTTCCTGCCGAGCGGGCAGGGCGCGGCCTTCATGAAGCAGTTCGGCGAGCGCGGTCTCGACAAGTCCGGCATCCGCCTGATCGGCACCGGCGACGTGACCGACGACGACCAGTTGAACGACATCGGCGACGTCGCGCTCGGCGTGGTCACGTCGCACCACTATTCGGCGGCGCACCCGTCGGCAATGAACAAGAAGTTCGTGCAGTCCTTCGAGGCGGCAAACCACTTCCGGCCGAACTTCATGGCGGTCGCCACCTGGGACGGCATGCACCTGATCTACAACGCGCTCGCCGCGACCAAGGGCCAGGGCGGCGGCGATGCCTTGCTCGCGGCGATGAAAGGCCAGGTGTTCGAGAGCCCGCGTGGCCCGATCCTGATCGACGCCCAGACCCGCGAGGTCGTCCAGGACATCTACATCCGCAAGGTCGAGCACGTGCCGGCAATGGGCAACCAGCTCTACAACGTCGAGTTCGACGTGCAGAAGTCGGTGAAGGACCCGGGCAAGACGAAGTGACGGCGCAGCGCGCGCCGGGCGCGACCTTCGAGGCTTGGCGATCGGATCGGCCCCAGCGCCGCGGCGCGCACCTGAACGACGATGCTGACCTGCTGTTCGACGGCATCGCCTACGGCATGCTGCTCTTCGTGTTGGCGGTCGGCCTGGCAGTGACGCTCGGGCTGATGAACTTCATCAACCTCGTGACATGACGGCCCCCTCCCGCCTCCGGCTCCTTCCCCCCGAGGGGGAGCGTGGCCGCGCCTTGGGGCGGCCCGGCGGCGGGCCACGGGGTTGATCGTGCTTTCCACTTCATGCTGACCTTGCTTTTCGACGGCATCGCCTACGGCATGCTGCTCTTCGTGCTGGCGGTCGGCCTGGCGGTGACGCTCGGTTTGATGAACTTCATCAACCTCGCGCACGGCGCCTTCGCGATGGCGGGCGGCTACATCACGGTGCTGGCGATGAACCGGCTCGGGCTCCCGTTCCTCGCCTGCCTGCCCCTCGCCTTCCTCGGCGCCGCAGCGATCGGCGCGGTGCTCGAGCCGCTGCTCTACCGCCGCATGTATGCCAAGCCGCACCTCGACCAGGTGCTGTTCTCGATCGGCCTGGTGCTGATGGCGGTCACCGCGGTCGACTATCTGGTCGGCTCGATGCAGCAGAACATTGCGCTCCCGGCCTGGCTGCGTGGCCGTTTCGACATCGCCTGGATCGGCATCGGCAAGTACCGGCTGTTCATCATCGTCGTCTGTGCGGCGCTGACGATCGCGCTGCAGGCGGTGCTCTCGAAAACGCGCTTCGGTGCGCAGCTGCGGGCTTCGGTCGACGACGCCCGCGTCGCCGGCGGCCTGGGATTGAACGTCGACCGGATCTTCCTGCTGAGCTTCACGGTCGGCTCGGGGCTCGCCGGCCTCGGCGGGGCGCTCGGCGCCGAAATCCTCGGCCTCGAGCCGACCTTCCCGCTCAAGTTCATGATCTATTTCCTGATCGTCTGCGCGGTCGGCGGCACGACGACGATCGTCGGCCCGCTGATCGCCGCGCTGGTGCTCGGGGTGGCCGACGTGCTCGGCAAGTATTACGTGCCGACCCTCGGCGCCTTCATCGTCTACCTGCTGATGATCCTGATCCTGATGGTGCGGCCGGAGGGCCTGTTCAGCCGGCCCGGAGGTGGGCGATGAGTCCCGTCGGGGCGCCCCAAGGTGCTCGTTCCCGCCTGGCGGGAACGGCCGCAGGCCGCAGGGTGCGCCAATGAGTGCTGCGGCCGAGCCGGTCGGCCGGGAGCGGGCGACGCCCGCCGGGGCCGCTGCCGCGGGGCTCGCCCGCGACGCCCGCTGGCGCGTCTGGGAAATCGCGGTCTTCGTCGTGCTGCCGCTCTCGTGGTTCGTGCTGCCCCGGCAGTCGCTGGTGCTGAACGAGATCGCCATCCTGGCGCTCTTCGCGCTCTCGCTCGACCTGATCCTCGGTTACGCCGGCATCGTCTCGCTCGGGCACGCGGCCTTCTTCGGGCTCGGCGCGTACGCGGCGGCCCTGCTCGCCAAGCACGTCACCGGCGACCCGTGGATCGGCCTCGCCGTCGCGACCGTGGCTGCGGCGCTGCTCGGCGGCGTCACCGGCCTGCTGATCCTGCGCGGCTCCGACCTGACCCGCTTGATGGTGACACTCGGCGTCGCCTCGATCCTGTATGAGACCGCCAACAAGTTCGCCGATGTCACCGGCGGCGCCGACGGTCTGCAGGGCGGCGTGATGAGCCCGCTCGTCACGCCCTTCGGTCGTTTCGATTTCGACATCACGGGCCGCGTTGCCTACGGCTACACGCTGACCGCGCTGCTTGTCTGGCTTTTCATCGCCCGACGGATCGTCCATTCGCCGTTCGGCTTCTCGCTGCAGGCGCTGCGCGACAACCGGCTGCGCGCCACCGGGATCGGGCTCTCGGTGAACGCGCGGCTGATCGCGGTCTACACGCTCGCCGCGGCGATGGCCGGCACGGCCGGCGGGCTGCTGGCCCAGACCAGCGGCTTCGCCTCGCTCGACACGCTCGATTTCCACCGCAGCGCGGACGTGCTGTTGATGCTGGTGATCGGCGGCACCGGCTGGCTCTACGGCGGCATCGCCGGGGCGCTCGTCTTCACGCTGCTGCGCGACGTGATTTCGGCGTGGACCCCGCAGTACTGGAACTTCTGGCTCGGCCTCTTCCTCGTCGTGCTGGTGCTCGTCGGCCGCGACCGCCTGCTGCGCCCGCGCCGCTGGTTCCGTCGAGGCGGTGGAGACGTTCGATGACGATCGTCCTCGAAACCCGCGGCCTGCTGAAGCGCTTCGGCGGCATCACGCCGACGAACGACGTGTCGTTGAAGGTCGAGAGCGGGGCCCGGCACGCGCTGATCGGGCCGAACGGCGCCGGCAAGACCACGCTGATCAACCTCCTGACCGGCGTGCTCGAGCCGACCGCCGGCTCGGTTTGGCTCGACGGTGCCGAGGTGACTCGGCTCGCGCCGCACCTCCGCGTGCGGCGCGGCATGGTCCGCACCTTCCAGATCAACCAGCTCTTCAACCAGCTGACGCCGCTGCAGACGCTCGCGCTGGCCGTCACCGCGCAGCTCGGCATTGCCGCGCGCTTCTGGCGCCCGCTCGGCAGCGATGCACGGGTCGGCGCGGCGTGCGAGCGGCTCCTGCGCCAGTTCCGCCTCGACGACGTGGCCGAGACCGAGGTCCAACATCTGGCCTACGGCAAGCGGCGCCTGCTCGAGATCGCCGTCGCGCTGGCCGGCGAACCGCGGATGCTGCTGCTCGACGAGCCGGTGGCCGGCGTTCCCGAGGGCGAGCGCCAGGAGATCTTCGACATCGTCAACCGCCTGCCGGCCGAGGTTTCGGTGCTGCTGATCGAGCACGACATGGACCTCGTCTTCAACTTCGCGCGCTTCGTCACCGTGCTCGTCAACGGCGCGATCTTCACCGAGGGCGACGTCGCGACCGTCGCCAACGATCCGGGCGTGCGCGCGGTCTACCTGGGCGAGGGCCATGGCTGAGCCACTGCTGCGGGTCGAGGGCCTGAGTTCGGGCTACGGCGAGGCGGTCGTGGTCCAGGGCGTCGATTTCCATCTCGACGCCGGCCGCTCGCTCGCCCTGCTCGGCCGCAACGGCGTCGGCAAGACGACGCTGCTGAACACGCTCGCCGGGGTGACGCGCCGCCACGCCGGCCGGATCTTCCTCGGTACCACCGAATTGACGACGCTGCCGCCGCACCGGCGCGCCGCCGCCGGCATCGGCTGGGTGCCGCAGGAGCGCAACATCTTCCGCTCGTTGAGCGTCGACGAGAACTTGACCGCGGTCGCCCGCCGCGGCCCGTGGACCGTCGCCCGTGCCTACGCCCTGTTTCCGCGGCTGGCCGAGCGCAAAGCCAACATGGGCAACCAGCTCTCGGGCGGCGAGCAGCAGATGCTCGCGGTGGCGCGCGCGCTGGTGCTGAACCCGAAGCTGCTGCTGCTCGACGAGCCGCTCGAAGGCCTGGCGCCGATCATCGTCGAGGAGCTGTTGCGGTCGATCTCGCGGATCGTGCACGACGAAGGCATGAGCGCCATCATCGTCGAGCAGAACCCGCGCCTGATCCTGCCGATCACGCAGCAGGCGGTGGTGCTCGACCGCGGTCGCATCGTGCACCGCGGCGCGAGCCCCGAGCTGCTCGCCGACACGGCGCTGCTCGACCGCTGGCTCGGGGTCGCCGCGCATTGACGACAAACGGCACACGGCGGCAACGGCAGCGTCCCGCGCACGAAGGAGATCGCTCATGTTCCCGAAAAACGCCTGGTACGTCGCCTGCACGCCCGACGAGATCGACGCCCGACCGCTCGGCCGCACGGTCTGCAACGAAGCGCTGGTGCTCTACCGCGGCCCCGACAACCGCGTCGCCGCGCTCGAGGACTTCTGCCCGCACCGCGGCGCGCCGCTCTCGCTCGGCCGGGTCGTCGAAGGGCAGCTGGTGTGCGGCTACCACGGGCTGGCGATGGGCTGCGACGGGCGCACCGTCTCGATGCCGGGCCAGCGGGTGCGCGCCTTTCCCGCCATCCGCGCCTACCCGACGATCGAACGCTACGGCTTCGTCTGGGTGTGGCCTGGCGAGGCCGCGCTCGCCGATCCGGCGAAGCTTCACCCCCTGGCCTGGGCCGAAAGCCCGGACTGGGCCTACGGTGGCGGCCTTTATCACGTCGGCTGCGACTACCGGCTGATGATCGACAACCTGATGGACCTGACGCACGAAACCTACGTGCATGCCACGAGCATCGGCCAGGCCGAAATCGACGAGACGCCGGTCAGGACGCTCACCGAAGGCGATACGGTGACCACCTCGCGCTTCATGGAGAACATCTCGGCGCCACCTTTCTGGCGCATGGCGCTGCGCGGCAACCATCTGGCCGACGACGTGCCGGTCGACCGCTGGCAGATCTGCCGTTTCACGCCACCGAGCCACGTGCTGATCGATGTCGGCGTCGCGCACGCCGGCCACGGTGGCTACGACGCCGACCCGAAGCACAAGGCGGCCAGCATCGTGGTCGACTTCATCACCCCCGAGACCGAGACCTCGATCTGGTACTTCTGGGGCATGGCGCGCAGCTTCAACCCGCACGACAAGGCGCTGACGGCGAGCATTCGCGACGGCCAGGCGAAGATATTCGCCGAGGACCTCGAGATGCTCGAGCGCCAGCAGAAGAACCTGCTCGCCCACCCCGAGCGCGCGCTCCTGAAGCTCAACATCGACTCGGGCGGGGTGCAGTCGCGCCGGGTGCTGGAGCGGATCGTCGCGGCCGAGCGGGCGGCGGCGCCGATACTGGCTGCGGCCTCGTCGGTGGGGCTTTCCGCGACGACCATCGCCTGACGGCGGCGGCTCCGTTCGCGGCGGTACCGGCCGCAAACCGATGGTTTCCACCATGAGCCGCGCGCCGCTCCTCCAGGAAACTCCCGAGCGGCGCACGCAACAAAGTATCGGCACCGGCGCGCTTCGTACCGGCTCCGGAAGGTCGGACCGCCTATCTTCCGAGGCCGCGGGCCGCAGGTGCCCCCCGAGTTTTCAAAGAACGACTGGAGACAAGACCATGACCACCAAGACCGCGCTGGCCCTCGGCCTCGGCCTTTTCGCCGCCGCATCCGCGCATGCCGTCGACCTCGTGATCGCGACCGTGAACAACGGTCACATGATCGAGATGCAGAAGCACACCAAAGAATTCGAGGCCGCGAACCCCGGCATCACGCTGAAATGGGTGACGCTCGAGGAAGGCGTGCTGCGCCAACGCGTCACGACCGACATCGCGACCAAGGGCGGCCAGTTCGACGTGATGACGATCGGCCTCTACGAAGCGCCGATCTGGTCGAAGAAAGGCTGGCTGACCGAGATCAAGACCGACGCCAAGTACGCCGTCGACGACCTGCTGCCCCCGATCCGCTCGGGCCTTTCGCAGGACGGCAAGCTGTACGCCGCCCCGTTCTACGGCGAGAGCTCAATGACGATGTACCGCGACGACCTCGTCAAGGCCAAAGGCCTGACGATGCCCGCGCAGCCCACCTGGACGCAGATGGCCGACATCGTCTCCAAGATCCACGACCCGGCCAAGGGCGTCTACGGCCTCTGTCTGCGTGGCAAGCCGGGCTGGGGCGACAACATGGCCTTCCTGACGACGATGGTCAACACCTACGGCGGCCAGTGGTTCGACATGGCATGGAAGCCGCAGATCGACACCAAGCCCTGGCACGACGCGATCAACCAGTACGTCGACCTGATGAAGAAGTACGGGCCGCCGGGGGCGTCGGCCAACAGCTTCAACGAGAACCTCGCGCTCTTCAACGAGGGCAAGTGCGGCGTCTGGATCGACGCGACGATCGCTGCCTCGTTCGTCAGCGATCCGAAGCAATCGAAGGTCGCCGACAAGGTGGCGTTCGCGCAGGCGCCGACCGCGGTCACGCCGAAGGGCGCGAACTGGCTCTGGTCGTGGAACCTCGCGGTCCCGGTTTCGTCGAAGCACCCGGAGGAAGCGCAGAAGTTCGTGACCTGGGCGACCTCGAAGGATTACATCCAGCTGATCGCCAAGGCCGACGGTTGGCACGCGGTGCCAACCGGCACGCGCAAGTCGACCTACGCGAACCCCGAGTTCCAGAAAGTCGCAAAGTTCGCCACCGAAGAGCAAAAGGCGATCGACACCGCCAACCCGTACGACAGCACCCTGCCGAAGTCGCCGTACGTCGGCGTGCAGTTCGCGGCGATTCCCGAGTTCCAGTCGATCGGCCTCGCGGTCGGCCAGCAGATGAGCGCGGCGCTCTCGGGCAAGATCTCGGTCGACCAGGCGCTCAAGACCTCCCAGACCGCGGCGACGCGCGAGATGACGAAGGCCGGCTACTACAAGAAGTGACACCGCCGCCGCCGCGCCACGACTTCCGTCGTGGCGCGGCGGGCAGACAGGCCGTCGGCTGTTTTTTGCGCGGCCGCTCTCTCCGCTTCATCGAAGGTCTCCGACGGCCATGCCTCGTTTCCTGCCCCGGGTGCTGATGGCGCCGGCGGTATCGACGCTCCTGCTCTGGAGCCTCGTGCCGCTGGCGATGACCATCTGGTTCTCGCTGATCCACTACAACCTGAACGAGCCAGGCGCGCATGCGTTCCAGGGGCTCGAGAACTACCGCTACTTCATCACCGACCCGGACTTCTGGCCGTCGGTGCTGCAGACGATCGAGTTGCTCGGCTGGGTGATCGTGATCACGGTCGTCGGCGGCATCGGCCTGGCGCTGCTGGTGAACGAACCGTTCCCGGGGCAGGGCATCGTCCGCGTTCTGCTGATCTCACCGTTCTTCGTGATGCCCACGGTCAACGCGCTGCTGTGGAAGCACATGATGATGAACCCGATCTACGGGGTTCTCGGGCGCGTGTGGAAGTTCTTCGGCGCGACCCCGGTCGACTGGATGACCGACTGGCCGCTGCTGGCGATCATCATCATCCTCTCCTGGCAGTGGCTGCCGTTCGCCTGCCTCATCTTCATCACCTCGCTGCAATCGCTCGACCGTGAGCAGATGGAAGCCGCTCGGATGGACGGCGCGACCAAGCTCCACCAGTTCTGGTACCTGACGCTGCCGCACCTCGGCCGCTCGATTGCGGTCGTCGTGATGATCGAGATGATCTTCTTGTTGAGCGTCTTCGCCGAGATCTTCACGACGACCAGCGGCGGGCCCGGAAACGAGAGCACCAACCTCGCGTTTCTGATCTACAAGCAGGCGCTGATGAGCTACGACGTCGGCGTCGCCTCGGCGGGTGCCTTGTTCGCCGTGGTGCTCGCCAACGTCGCCGCGATCTTCCTGATCCGGCTGGTCGGCAAGAGCCTCGACTGAGACCTGCCACCGATGAGCACGCCCAACGCCGGTTTTCCGTGGCTGCGCACGATCTTCGCCTGGGCGATCGCGCTGCTGCTCTTCTTCCCGCTGTTCTGGCTCGGCATCACGGCGTTCAAGACCGAGGGTCAGGCGATCGCCGGCCATCTGTTCTTCACGCCGACCCTCTCGAGCTTCGTCGAGGTTCAGGCGCGCAGCGACTACCTGCATTACGCCTGGAACTCGCTGACAACGAGCGTGCTGTCGACGCTGCTCGGCCTGGCGCTCGCCGCGCCGGCCGCCTACTCGATGGCGTTCTTCCGGACCAAGAAAACCCGCGACATCCTGATGTGGATGCTCTCGACCAAGATGATGCCGGCGGTCGGCGCGCTGGTGCCGATCTACGTGCTCGCCCAGACCAGCGGCATGCTCGATTCGATTCCGGCGCTGGTGATCGTCTTCACGCTTTCCAACCTGCCGATCATGGTCTGGATGCTCTACAGCGCGTTCAAGGAGGTGCCGAACGACATCCTCGAGGCGGTCCGCCTCGACGGCGCCTCGGTCGGCGACGAGTTTCGCCACGTGATCCTGCCGCTGACGATGGGCGGGATCGCGTCGACCGGGCTGCTCTGCCTGGTGCTGGCCTGGAACGAGGCCTTCTGGTCGCTCAATCTGACCGCCGCGCACGCCGGCACGCTCGCGGCGCTGATCGCCCAGTACTCGAGCCCCGAAGGCCTGTTCTGGGCCAAGCTTTCGGCCGCCTCGCTGCTTGCGATCGCGCCGATCATCGTGTTCGGCTGGTTCAGCCAGAAGCAGCTCGTCCAGGGGCTGACCTTCGGCGCCGTCAAGTGAAAGCGAGCCGCCATGGCCTTCCTCGAACTAAAAAACATCGTCAAGGAGTTCGGCCCCGTCCGGACGATCAAGGGCGTCGATCTGGCGATCGAACGCGGCGAGTTCGTCGTCTTTGTCGGACCCTCGGGGTGCGGCAAGTCGACGCTTCTGCGCCTCATCGCCGGGCTCGAGTCGGTCACCGCCGGCACGCTCTCGCTCGACGGGCGCGACATCACGAACGTGCCTTCGTCCAAGCGCGATCTGGCGATGGTGTTCCAGTCGTATGCGCTCTATCCGCACATGACGGTGTTCGACAACATGTCCTTTGCGCTGAAGCTCGCCAAGGTCGATGTCGCGGTTCGGAAAGAAAAGGTCGAGCGGGCCGCCGAGATATTGAACCTGACGCCCTACCTGCAGCGAACGCCGAAGGAGCTCTCAGGCGGACAGCGCCAGCGCGTCGCGATCGGCCGCGCCATCGTGCGTGCGCCGAAGGTGTTCCTGTTCGACGAGCCGCTCTCGAACCTCGATGCGGCGCTCCGCGGACAGACGCGGGTCGAGATCGCGAACCTGCACCGCAACCTCGGCGCGACGACGATCTACGTCACCCACGACCAGATCGAGGCGATGACGCTGGCCGACCGTGTCGTCGTGTTGCGTGACGGCCAGATCGAGCAGGTCGGTTCACCGCTCGAGCTGTACGACCGGCCGGCCAACCGGTTCGTCGCCCAGTTCATCGGCACGCCGCAGATGAACGTGCTGCCCGCCGCGGCGCTGCCTGAGCTGCAGCGGATGGCCGGCGCGCGGCTTCCGGGCGACGGCTCGGTGGGCGTGCGCCCCGAGTACGTTCGCATCACGCCGACGGGGCGTGGCATCCCCGGCAAGGTGACGCTCGTCGAGTCGCTCGGCTCGGACACGTTGATCCACGCGGAGGTGGCCGGCGCCAACGCGCTGATCGCCCGCCAGAGCGAGCGCAGCAGCCTGGCGATCGGCGATGCGGTCGGCGTCGAGATCGATCCGAACGCGCTGCTGTTCTTCGATCACCAGGGTCGGGCGCTGCGGCCGCTGGCAGAGGCCGCCTGAGGCTCGGCCGAACGAAGAGCGCGCCATGTCCACCCCGAACGTCATCCTGCACCTCGGCCTCGGCTCGTTCCATCGCGCCCATCAGGCCGTCTACCTCCACGCGCTGATCGCGCAGGAGACGGCCGCCGCCCGGCCGCCGGGCTGGATCCTCGCCGGCGGCAACCTGCGGCCCGACATGGCCGAGACGGTCGCCGCGCTCGACGCCCAGGGCGGCGCCTACACGCTCGAGACCGTGAGCCCGGCGGGCGAGCGCCGCTACGAGCGCATCACCTCGATCCGGAAGATCGTGCCGTACGAACCGTCGCTCGCCGGGCTGATCGAGATCGGCGCCGACCCGTCGACCCGCATCATCTCGTTCACGGTCACCGAGGCTGGCTACTACCTCGACGGCGCCAACCGGCTCGACACCGGTTACGCCGAACTGGCGTCCGACCTCGACGGCAGCAGCCGCAGCACGGTCTACGGTGCGCTGGCGGCGATCCTCGGGATGCGCATGCGACGTGGCAGCGGCCCGGTCACGCTGCTCAACTGCGACAACCTGCGCAGCAACGGCGACCGTTTCCGGCTCGGCTTCCACGACTTCCTGACGCGCCGCGGCGACTCCGCGCTGCTGAGCTGGGTGGATGCGAACACCAGCACGCCGAACGCCATGGTCGACCGGATCACCCCGCGCCCGACGGCGGAAGTCGCGGAGCGCGTCAAGGCCGCGACCGGTGTCGACGACGCCGCGGCCTTGATGGGCGAAAGCTTCATCCAGTGGGTGGTCGAGGACCACTTTATCGCCGGGCGGCCGGCATGGCAGGAGGTCGGCGTCGAGCTGGTCGAATCGGTGCTGCCGTACGAAGAGGCGAAGATCCGCATCCTGAACGCCAGCCACAGCTGCTTCGCCTGGGCCGGCACCCTCGTCGGCCTGCAGTACATCCACGAAGGCGTCGCGAACGAGGCGATCCGCAAGATGGCCTTCGATTACGTCACCGACGACGTCATCCCGTCGCTCGAAGCCGACATCCGGCCCTATCCACTCGACCTCGCCCGCTACCGCGACGTGGTGATCGACCGCTTCTCCAACCCCTACATCCAGGACACGAACCAGCGGGTCGCTGCCGACGGCTTCGCGAAAATCCCAGGCTTTCTCGGCCCGACCTTTCGCGAGTGCCTGGCGCGCGGCGCCTCGATCGCGGCGACCGCGAAGCTGCCGGCGCTGTTCTTCGAGTTTCTCGGCCGCTGGCACCGCGGCGAGCTGCCCTATACCTACCAGGACCAAAGCATGGACCCGGCCGCAGCGCACCGGATGATGGACGAGCCGGATCCGCTCGGCGCGTTCGTGCGCAATCCCGTCCTCTGGGGCGCGCTTGCTGGCAGCGAGCCGCTGGCGGCGGCGCTGCACGCGGCGCATCGCGAAGTGCTCGGCTTTCTTCAGGACAACCGTCATGGCTGATGCGGGTGGGCAGGGCTCCGTCGGGCGGCTCGCTTCCCGGCACGCCCTCGTCACCGGCGCCGGTGGCGGCATCGGCCTCGCGGTGCTCGAAAGCTACCTTGCCGAGGGCGCCCGCTGCACGGCGGTCGACCTCGGCAAGGAACCGCCGGCCGCGCTGAAGGCGCTGGTCGACGCCCACGCCGACCACCTCCAGTACGTTGCTGCCGACGTTGCCGATGGCGAACAGATCGCTGCGATGGTCGCCCATGCCCGTGCGCGCTTCGGCACGATCGCCATTCTCTTCAACAACGCCGCGGTGTTCGATCTGGCGCCGCTTCTCGAGGCGAGCGAGGCGAGTTACCAGCGGATCTTCGACGTGAATGTCAAGGGTCTCTTCTTCACGATGCAGGCGGTGCTGCGGCAGATGGTCGCGGGCGGCGTGGAGGGCAGCGTGATCAACCTCGCCTCGCAGGCCGGCCGGCGCGGCGAGGCGCTGGTCGCCCACTACTGCGCGAGCAAGGCCGCGGTGATCAGCTACACGCAATCGGCGGCGCTGGCGATGGCGCCGCACGGCATCCGCGTCAACGGCATCTCGCCGGGCGTCGTCGACACGCCGATGTGGGCTGAGGTCGATGCCATGTTCGCCAAAGCCGAAGG
This sequence comes from uncultured Rhizobacter sp., assembly GCA_964236915.1. GTDB lineage: Bacteria > Pseudomonadota > Gammaproteobacteria > Burkholderiales > Burkholderiaceae_C > LMDS01. The sequence goes on along the minus strand of CAXSGM010000034.1, from coordinate 6,512 downwards.
GCTGGCGCTCGGCGCGAAGAAGAAGGCGGTCGGCCTGGCCGTGCCGCTCGGCCGGATGGGCGTGCCCGACGACATCGCCGGCGCTGCCGTCTTCCTGGCGAGCGACGCCTCCGGCTACATCACCGCCCAGACCTTGAACGTCGACGGCGGCAACGTGATGAGCTGACGGGTGCGCTAGCCCGCCCACGCGAACCGCCCTCCGATGTCGAACCGTGCGCTTGTCGCCGCGAAGCGCACCCGCGTTCCCGAGTTCGAGCACGACTTCGTCCGCGATCCGACGATGGGGTACGAACCCGCGGGGAGCTGCGGCTACGTGCGCTGCCTCGAGCATGGCTTCCCGAATCCCCTCGTGCGCTGGCACTACCACGAGGAATACGAGCTGCACCTGATCGTGCAGACGCGTGGCAAGGTCTTCGTGGGCGACTACATCGGCCATTTCGAGCCGGGCCACCTGGTGCTTACCGGCCCCCGGCTCCCGCACAACTGGATCTCGACCGATGTCGGCGTGGAGGGCGTCGCCCAGCGCGACGTGGTGCTGCAGTTCCACGGCGAGCCGCTGGTGCGGGCGGCCGAACTGATCGGCGACCTGCGGGATGTGCTGCCTTTGCTCGAACGCGCGCGCCTTGGCATCGAGTTCTTCGGCATGAGCGAGGTCGCGACCCGCCGCATCGCGCGGATCAAGCACCTGCACGGCGTTCAGCGGCTGGCCGAATTCCTTGGCTTCCTGGGCGAGCTCGCGGCCTGCGCCGACTCGCGTCTTCTCTCGAGCACGCCGCTTCAAAGCCTCGACGACGACCCGTCGCTGGCGCAGATCGGGCGCGTCGTCGACCACATCGCCGCGAACGCCGGCGAGCCGCTCTCGATGGCCGAACTGAGCGCCCGCGCCGGCATGAGCGAAAGCCAGTTCTCGCGCCACTTCCGCCGTGCCACCGGCAACACTTTCACCGATTTCGTGAACCGGCTGCGGATCGCGCGGGCCTGCCAGTTGTTGATGAACACCGACCGCTACGTGAGCAGCATCTGTTACGACTGCGGCTTCAACAACGTCGCCAACTTCAACCGGCGCTTCCTCGAAATCAAAGGCATGACGCCGCGCGAGTTCCGCCGTCAGGGCGAAGCCCGCTTCGGCGTCGACGCTGGCGGCGCCCCGGCGCTGTCCGCGCACGCGCCGCTGCTGCATGGCTGAGCCGGCGGGCACGATCGCGGTGATCGGCGAGGCGCTGATCGACCGTTTTCCCGACGGCGACGTGATCGGCGGGGCGCCGTTCAACGTCGCCCGTAACCTGGCGCGCCTCGGCGCTGCGCCTTCGATGATCACGCGGATCGGCCGCGACCCGCTGGGTGCGGCCATCGAGGTCGAGTTCGTCCGTTTCGGACTCGATACCGCCGGCTTGCAGATCGACGATCGCCACCCGACCGGCAGCGTCGCGGTGCGGATCGAGGGCACCCGCCACACCTTCGAGATCGGCGCGGATGCCGCGTGGGACCACCTCGACACCGCGCGCACGGTCGCGGCGGTTCGCGCCGCCCGGCCGGCGCTCGTCTATGTCGGCACGCTGGCACAGCGGGCGGAGGCGTCGCGCACCGCGATCCGCGCGGCGCTCGCAGCGACCGCCGCGCCGGTCTTCCTCGACCTGAACCTTCGCGATGGCCCCGACAACCGGGCGCTCGCCGACGCTTCATTGACGCTGGCCGCCCTGCTGAAGGTCAACGACGAGGAACTCGACTGCCTGACCGGCTGGTTCGGTGCCGCTGGCTCGGTGCCGTCCGCCGTCACGGCGTGGAGCGCACCGGCGCATCGCGCGGCGATCGAGGCGCTCGCCACGCGTTTTGCACTCGACCGTGTCATGGTCACCCGCGGCGGCGCGGGCTGGGCAGTGTTCGATGCCGCGGACGGCCGATGGCTGGAAGGTGCGGCACCCGCGACGACGGTGCGTGACACGGTCGGTGCCGGCGACGCTTTCGCCGCGGTGTTGCTGCTCGGCGAGCTGCGCGACTGGCCGCTCGAAACGACCCTCGAGCGCGCGAGCGCGCACGCCTCGGCCGTGTGCGGCATTCAGGGCGCGGTCGATCCCTCAGGCGCTTTGTACGCCCGGACCCTCGCGGCGTGGGCGGGCGTCGATCCGGAGCCCGCCGCCGAAACGTGAAGAGCGTCCCCCAAACGGCGGATGTTTATTCGGCGCCGACCGTTCGATGATCCGCTAGGGCTGACGATCGAGCAGCCGGAGCGAACCTGATGCAATTCGACGAACGCAGGATCGGCGACCACCGGATCTATGCTGGAGCGATCGAGAGCCGGAATGGCGACGGCTACACGGCCGCCCTCATCGTAGAGCGGCGCTGCATCGGACAGCGCACTCGCGAGACCTTCAGGGACGAGCACCTGGCCTGCGGCCACCGCTGGCCGACGCCGTCCGAGGCGCTCGCCTTCGCGCTGCAAAAAGGGCGTGCGCTGGTTCGCGAACCAGACGAGCCGGCAAGAGAGGCCGCCGTGACGACGGCCCGCTGAGCGAGGAGATCTCCGGCACCGCTCGAGACGAGCCGTGCCGGGCTTCGTTCTTCCGCTTCCAAGCGCGCCGACTGAGAGCGCGCCACTGCGAAGTGTTGCGGGAACCGGGCCTCGCTGCGCGGGGCCGTCGCCCTCGAGAGCCGGTTCTCGCGCGGCTCACGCGGCGACGGGCGCCGCAGCGGCGGCCAGGCACTTGTTGCACTTGCCGAGTCCCGGCAAGCGCGCGTCGGGCTTGCCGTCGCCTGTTTTGAAATTGGCCTGGCAGCGCCGGCAGACGTACATCTTCGAGCTCGACATCATCGGCTTGACGCCGGGTTCGCCCGCCGGACGCGCGGCGACGTACTCGGCTTGGGTCTGGCGCAGCTTCCGCGAACTGTCGGTGGCGCTGGTTTCGGTGGGGCGACGGGTGGTCATGGGCGATCCTGAGCGAGGGATGGTCGGACCGACGCGAGGCGACGCCAGGGGCGACGCGACCGCGCCAATGCCGCGATTGTCCCAGCAATCGCTTCGCCCTGTGCGCCCGTTCGGAAAGACCGGTCGAACCGACAGCGCGCAGCCGCTCCGGCGTCGACGCACACGGCGCCCTGGGTCAGCGCGGGCCGGAGGCAGCCGTCCTACGCGAGGCGCCCGCAGCGGCGGGCGTGCCGAGCGCGTCGGGGTCGTTCACGAGCCGCTCGGCGGCCACCACCCGCAGGCCAGGTACCCGCTGGCGCAGCGCCGGCGCGAACACCGCCGTGTCGCCGGCGACCGCCACGCGGCGCCGTTCGGGCGCCAGGTGGGTCGCCGCGTAACGCTGCAAATCGGCTGCATCGACCGCGCCGAGCGCGTCGATCCGGGTGCGCAGATCGCTCGTCGGCAAGCCGGCGACGATCAGCGCCTCGACAGCGGCGGCGAGCCCGGAGGTGGTTTCGACGCTCCGGCTGAAATCGCCGATCACCGCCGTCTTGCGGGTCGCGAGTTCGGCCGCCTCGATCGGCACCGCGGCGAGCCGGTCGAGCTCGGTCTGCACCAGCTCGACGACTTCGGCAGCCGACTCGTTCTTGGTCTGCACCGCCGCTCGCAACGAAGCGCCGAGAGGGCGCGGATCGAGCGCGCTGCCGGCGCCGTAGCTCAAGCCCCGCCGGATGCGGATCTCCTGATTCAGGCGCGACGAGAACCCGCCGCCCAGCACCGCGTTCAGGACCGCCGCGGTCGCGCGGTCGCCCTCGAGCGGCGGCAGCGGCGCCGCGACCACGACCGCCGCCTGCCCGGCGTGCGGCAGATCGACGAGAAGCATCGTCTCGGCCGCCTCGGCGTTCGGCCTGGGGGCGGCGACTGGCGGGGCTCTCGGCGGAACCAGCCAGGTGCCGAAGTGGCGCGCGGCGAGCCGCTCGGCTTCGCCTGCATCCAAATCGCCGGCGAGCACCAGGACCGCGTTGTCGGGCCGGTAGCGCGTCGTGTGCAGCGCGACCAGGTCGGCCCGGCCGATGCGGGCCAACGACGCCGGCGTGCCGGAAGCCGGGTGCCCGTAGGCGCCGTTGCCGAACAGCAGCCGTTGAGATGCGAGCCGGGCCAGCGTGTCCGGTCGGCTATAGCCGACCTTCAATTCATCGAGGGTCTGGGCCCGCAGCCGGTCGAGCTCGGCCGATGCGAACGCCGGTTCCTGCACCACCTCGCTCACCAGCGCGAGCGCCGCGTCGAGCTTGGGAACCGTGACCGTGATGCCGACCTCCGAGGCGTGCCAGCCGGCATGCCCATCGAGGAGTCCGCCGAGCGATTCGGCGTCCTGGGCGAGCCGCGTCGCGTCGCGGCGGCGGGTGCCGCGGGTCAGCAGCCCGGCGGTCACCGAGGCCAGGCCGGCGTGGCCGGGCGGGTCGGCCGCGCTGCCCGTCAACACGAGCAGCGCGGCGGTTACGAGCTGAACACCGCGCCGCTCCGCCAGCACCACCCGCAAGCCGTTCGAAAGCCGGAGCTCGGTCGGCGCGGCGATCGCCAGCGGACGGGGCACGCCGGGGAGCGGCGGGACGTCCAGGTCCGCGGCCGCCGCCCGTAACATGAGCAGCGCCGCGCAACCGAAGGCGGCCAGCGCCGCGACGCGTCGGCGCGGGTGCCGTCGCGGCGCGCCGACCGTCGGTCGCACAACCGCCGCCGGGTGCGTCCTCGACAGGCCGCGGCCGGTGGGCCGTCGATGCGTTCCGGCTGCGCTCATGGCATGTCGCCCGAAGCCTGCTGCACGTACTGCAAGCTCACAAGATGTGCGTCGGCGACGTAGCGCCGCATCACCCTCTGCACGTCGGCCGCGCTCACCTCCTGCAGCGCGGTCAGTTCGCTGTTGACGTGCGCCGGGCCGCCTTGCAGCACCGCCGCCTCCGCAACCGCCGACGCCAGGCCTTCCGGCGTCTGCCGCGCGAGCAGCGCGCTGGTCAGCAACTGGGTCTTGACCTTCGCCAGTTCGGCCGCGCCGACCGGCCGCGCGGCGAGCCGCAACACTTCAGTCCGCAGGGCGGCCGCGAGCGCGGCCGGGGGCTTGCCGCCCGCGGCGATCGCAGTGGCGGTCAGGAGCCCGGGCCCGAGCCGGAGGTCGGCGTCGAAGCCGGCCTGGGTCGCGATCTGCCGGCGGTAGACCAGCGCCTCGTTGAGCCGCGACGAATCGCCGTTGCCGAGCAAGGCTGCGGCGATCTGCAGCGCCGGAGCGTCCGGGCTGGCGAGCGGCGGCGCGAGCCAGACGAGCGCGACCGCCGGCAGCGGGACGCTCGGCGCGGTGACGGTGATGCGGCGGTCCTGCGGCCACGCCGGCTCGCTCGCCGGCACCCTCGGCAGCGGCGTCGTCGGGCGTGGAATGCGGGCGAAGTAGCGGTCGACCCAGGCGTCGAGCTGCAGCGGATCGAAGTCGCCGGCGACGACCAGCGTGGCGTTGTCGGGCCGGTACCAGGCCGCATGGAAAGCTTGCACGTCGGCGAGCGACGCCGCTTCCAGATCGGGAATGCTGCCGATGCTCGGTCGCTTGTACGGATGCGACAGGTAGGCGGCCTGCGGCAACGCGTTGCCAAAGCGCCCGTACGGCGTCGCGAGGATGCGCTGCCGGTACTCCTCCTCGACGACCGAGCGCTCGGAGGCGAAGACCGCCTGCACCACATCGAGGTTCGACATGCGCTCGGCCTCGGCCCAGAGCAGCACCTCGAGGTGGTTCGAGGGCACGAGGTCGGTGTAGCCGGTCACGTCGTTGCTGGTGAACGCGTTGTTCGAGCCGCCGACATCCTCGGTCAGCCGGTCGAACTGCTCGGCCTTCAGGTGCGCCGTGCTTTTGAACATCAGGTGCTCGAAGAGATGCGCGAAGCCCGAGCGCCCGGCCGGATCGTCGCGCGAGCCGACGTGATACCAGACCTGCACGCTGACCGTCGGGCTGGCGTTCGTCGGCACCGCGATCACCTGCAGGCCGTTGGCGAGCACCCGCTCGCTGAAGCGCACAGGCCGGACCTCGAGCGGCGCCTCGGCGGCCCGGTCGGAAGGGGCCGCCAGCGCCAGGGTGGCCAGCGTCAGCCCGAGCGCTGCAGCTGCACTCCGCGCCCGGCGAAAGCCGATCGCAGCGCCGCGGCTCACGCCGGCGCGCTCCCCTGTGCGACCAGGGTGAAGTGCTCGACCACGGGCGGGACCGCGAAGAACGCCCCGACGATCGCCCGCCACTGTGCATACTGCGGCCCCTGGCGGAACTCGACCGTGTGGTGCTCGAGGGTCTCCCAGCGGATCAGGAGCAGGTAGCGCTCGGGCGATTCGGTCCCGTGCTGCACCTGATAGCCGCGGAACCCGGCAGCCTTGGCGATCACCGTATCGACGCCATGCCGAACCGCGGCTTCGAAAGCGGCCTGCTGGCCGGGCTGGATGCGGATGTCGGCGACTTCGAGAATCATGGTCGGTCCCGCGTGAAGATTAGACAACGTGGATTCACAAAGTAAGTGCAACACCCAAATCACCGGGGAGGTGGGCGAGCGGCAAACTAGGCGCTTCGTCCATCGGCCAGGACAGA
>CAXSGM010000033.1:0-35795 GCA_964236915.1 uncultured Rhizobacter sp. | reverse complement strand
TCAGGCCTTTGCCCTGCGTCGAGCGGATCTTCTGGCAGAGGTTGGTCTTTCGCGAGAGGCAGAACTTGCACTGCCGGCATTCGGGCGTGTAGAGCGGAATGACGTGGTCGTCGCGCGCGAGCGACGTGACGCCGGCGCCGACCTCGACCACCACCCCCGCGCCTTCATGGCCGAGGATCGCCGGGAACAGGCCCTCCGGGTCGGCGCCCGAGAGCGTGTAGGCGTCGGTGTGGCAGATGCCGGTCGCCTTCACCTCGATCAGCACCTCGCCTTCGCGCGGGCCGTCGAGATCGACGTTCTCGATCGTCAGCGGGGCGCCGGCTTTAAAGGCGACGGCGGCTCGGGTCTTCATCGACGGGCTCCTCGTTCAGGTCGTGCCGCGACGCAGAGGCCGGCGCGACATTCTCGCCCGGTCGCCCGGTCGCCAGTTGCCCGGTCGCCAGTTGCCAGTTGCCGGTTGCCGGTGGCCCAGTGGCCCAGTGGCCCAGTGGCCGAGTAGCCGAGTAGCCGAGTAGCCGAGTGCCCGGTAGCCCAGTCGCCCGGCACGCCGTGCGGCGATCGGCGCACCGCGTCCCACGTCCCGCGGTCATGGCCGACACTTCGATTCCGCCGCCGCGCCGTCCTTGCACCCGGCCCGCAACCGCCCCCTCGGAGACCCCGTTGTTCCGCACCTTCGAATCGCTCGTCGACCCGTTTCCCACCGCGCCGCCCGTCCAGCCGCCGGCACGCTTCTTCGCCTTCCTGTGGGCCGGCACTGCGGGCGTGCGGCCGTGGCTCGTCGGGATGACGCTTTGCACCGCGGTGATCGGCGCCTTCGAGGCGCTTCTGTTCGCGGTGCTCGGCCGCGTCGTCGACTGGCTGGGAGGCACGCCGCCGGCCCGGCTCTGGCAAGAACGCGGCGGCACGTTGGCGCTGCTCGCCGCGGCGTTGGTCGCCAGCATCGCGCTGGTCGCGCTGCAATCGATGCTGAAGCAGCAGACGATGGCCGGCAACTTCCCGATGCGGCTGCGCTGGAACTTCCACCGGCTGATGCTGGCGCAGAGCTTTCAGTTCTACCAGGACGAGTTCGCCGGCCGGATTGCCGCCAAGCTGATGCAGACCGCGCTCGCGGTCCGCGACGCCTGGATGATCCTGGCCGACCTGCTGGTTTTCGTCGTCATCTATTTCGTGACGATCATGGCGATGCTCGGCAGCTTCGACCGCTGGCTTCTGGTGCCTTTCCTCGGCTGGCTCGTGCTGTACGTGCTGGCGCTCGCCTACTTCGTGCCGCGCCTCGGCAAGGTTTCGATGGCGCAGGCCGGCGCGCGCTCGATGATGACCGGCCGCATCACCGACGCGTACACCAACATCGCCACGGTCAAGCTCTTCTCGCATTCGCAGCGCGAGGCCGGCTACGCGCGGGCGGCGATGCGCGAGTTTCTCGGCACGGTGCACACGCAGATGCGCTACGTGACCGCCTTCGAGGTGGTGAACCACATCCTCAGCATGGGCCTGATCGCGAGTACCGCCGGCGCGGCGCTCTGGCTCTGGACGCGCGGCGCGGTGCAAGTCGGCGCGCTCGCCGCGGCGACCGCGATGGCGCTGCGGCTGAACGGCATCTCGCACTGGATGATGTGGGAGATGGCGTCGCTCTTCGAGCACATCGGCACGATCCAGGACGGCATCACGACACTCAGCCGGCACACGCTCGTGCAGGACCGGCCCGACGCCGAACCGCTGATCGCCCGCTCGGGCGAGGTCCGCTTCGAGCATGTCGGCTTCGGCTACGGCGGTGAGCGCGCGGTGCTCGACGACTTCTCGCTCGCGATCCGCGCCGGCGAGAAGGTCGGGCTGGTCGGCCGCTCGGGCGCCGGCAAGAGCACGGTCGTGAACCTGCTGCTGCGGCTCTACGACCTCGAAGCCGGCCGGGTGACGATCGACGGGCAGGACATCGCGCACGTCACGCAGGAAAGCCTGCGCCGCCAGATCGGCATGGTCACGCAGGACACCTCGCTGCTGCACCGCTCGGTGCGCGACAACATCCTCTACGGCCGCCCGGATGCCGGCGACGCGCAGATGGCCGTCGCCGCGCGCCGCGCCGAAGCCGATGCGTTCATCGAAACCCTTGCCGACGCCGCCGGGCGGCGCGGTTACGACGCGCATGTCGGCGAGCGCGGCGTCAAGCTCTCCGGCGGCCAGCGCCAGCGCATCGCGATCGCTCGCGTGATGCTGAAGGATGCGCCGATCCTGGTGCTCGACGAAGCCACCAGCGCGCTCGATTCGGAGGTCGAGGCGGCGATCCAGGCGAGCCTCGACCGGCTGATGGAGGGCAAGACGGTGATCGCGATCGCGCACCGCCTGTCGACGATTGCCGCGATGGACCGGCTGGTCGTGCTCGACCAGGGGCGCATCGTCGAGCAGGGCGACCACCGGAGCCTGCTCGAGCACGGCGGCCTGTACGCGCGGCTCTGGGCGCATCAGAGCGGCGGCTTCCTCGGCGCCGACGATCGCGAAGCGGTGGCCGAAGCGGTGTCGTGAATTTGCCGAATCGCTGGACCGCTGACGCACTGAACGCGCTGATCCCGCCCGAAGCGCCCGCCGCCGACGTTTGCTTGGCGCCCGGCGGAGTCGCTACCATCGCGCATCTCCGCCCGCTCCCTGGCCGTCATGTCCCCACCGGTATCGTCGTCAGCGTCGAACCCAAAGGCCGCCGCTTGTCGATGACGCACTTGATCGACCACCTGGCCGAACTCACCGGCTTTCGCGATCGGGACCAGCTCGACGCCTGCGTCGTGCGGGCGGTCAACGACGTGTTACGGCCGTTGCAGGTGGCGGTCTTCCGCCTGACCGGGGAGGCCGGCGATCTGCGCTGGCTCACCCGGGCGCGCATGGGCGGCAACGATCGCGTGGTCAGTGCCGACCCGCCGACGGCCGAGCTGGCGAGCCTGCCGGCGCTCGACGCCGTGCCGGCGCGCGCCGCCTGCCTGCGCCAGGCCCAGCGCGTGATCGAGGGGCACGGCCCGCAGACGGTCTGTTTTCCGGTGGCCACCGAGCTCGAGGTCGTCGGGGTGCTCGAGCTGCAGACCGCCGCGCCGCTGCCCAGCGGCGATCTGGCGATGGTCGCGACCATCGCCCGCATCTACGGCAACTTCCATGGCCTGCTCGATCACAGCGAGCGCGATCCCCTGACCGGCCTGCTGAACCGCCAGACCTTCAACACCGCGCTGATGGGGCAGGGACACCGCGAGCGCCTGGATCTGGGGAGCATCGACGCCGACCCGGCACAGGCCAACCGGCGCGCCGACGCGCCAACGCGGCAGGCCTGGCTCGGCATCGTCGACATCGATCACTTCAAGCGCGTCAACGACAACTTCGGGCATCCGATCGGCGACGAGGTGTTGCTGCTGCTCTCGCGGCTCATGCGCTCGACCTTTCGCCACTTCGATCGCCTCTACCGCATCGGCGGCGAGGAGTTCGCGGTGGTGCTCGACTGCGCGTCGGCCGAACAGGCGACCGGCGCCTTCGAGCGGCTGCGGCTTGCCGTCGAACGGTTCGCGTTTCCGCAGGTGGCGAGCGTCACGGTGAGCATCGGTGTCACCGAGGCCGAGCCGGGCGAAACGCCCACCGCTGCGTTCGCGCGCGCCGACAAGGCCTTGTATTACGTCAAGAACAACGGCCGCAACGGGGTCGCAAATTTCGAGGCGCTCGTGCGCGCCGGGCATCTGCAAGGCAACGACATCGTGGGCGACGTCGAGTTGTTCTGACGCGGCCGGTGCGAGCCGTGTCGCGCATTGTTTTGCGACATACCGCGATGCGGCCGCTCAGCGCTCGACCGCGTCGGCGGCTCCGTCGGCCTCCTCGCTGGCAGCGCTTTCGGCCACGTCCGGACGCGTCCAGCGTTCGGCGGGCGCAGCGGCCCCCGCTTCGATGAAGATCCGGCGGATCACCGGAAAGCGCTCGCGCACGCTCCGTTCGATGTCGACGATCGTGGCGCTCGCATCGGTGGCAGCGAACCCTTCCTTGAACTCGAGGTCCATCGTCACCAACACGTCGTCGGGCCCGACGAACATCGACAGCACCCGGCCGGCCTCGCGCACCTGAGGGTGAGCCAGCGCGATCTCGCGGACCGCCTGCGCGGTTTCGGGCCGAATGCCTTCGCCGATCAGCAGGCCGCGCGACTCGCGGATCAGCAGCACCGCCACGCCCGCGAGAAGCACGCCGATCGCGACCGAGGCGGCGCCGTCGAGCGTCGGCATTCCGAAGGCCTTGCTTCCGGCGATGCCGGCCGCGGCGATCGCGAGGCCGATCAGCGCCGCGCCGTCTTCGGCCAGGACGGTATAGGTCGCCGGATCCTTGCTGCCGTGCAGCGCTTCCCAGAACGGTCGCCCGGTGGCGGTTTTGCGGAATTCGCGCAGCGAGATAAGGAAGCTCGTGCCCTCGAACAGCGCCGCGGCACCGAGCACGACGTAGTTCCAGAACGGCTTCTCGATCGGCACCGGGTGCTGGATGTGCTGCACGCCTTCGTAGAACGAGATGCCGCCGCCGAGCCCGAACACCAGCACGGCGACGATCAGGCTCCAGAAATAGAGCTCCTTGCCGTGGCCGAACGGGTGCTCGGGCGTCGCCGGGCGACGGCTCAGTTTCAGGCCCAGCAGCAGCAGCAGGCTGTTGCCGGTGTCGACGGTCGAGTGCACCGCCTCCGACAGCATCGCGGAGCTGCCGCTCAGGGTCGCGACGACAAACTTGGTGACGGCGATCGCCACGTTGGCGGCGAGCGCCGCGTAGACGACGAAGCTGGTCGACGATTCAGCCATTCGGGAAGCGTAGCAAGTTGAGCGCTGATGGCGAGCAAGCGGGATGCCCGGGACCCGGCGGCGCTGCATCGCTGAGGGGTCGACCGAGCCGTCCGGCCGATGCACCTGGCGCCCGCCGACGCGCCCCGAACCGGGCCCGCCTGGCACGGCTGCGGTCGTTATATTCGTCACGGTGTCCGGTGCGCATCGCCGAGTTCGGGCATGCGCCCTTCCGCGGCACCGGCCTTCGCTCGAGACAGCATGACGACAACCCTCCCGACCACCCGCCTCGGCCGCACCGGCCTCTACGTGTCGCGCCTCGCGCTCGGCACGATGACCTTCGGCCTGCAGACCGACGAGCCGACCTCGCACGCGATCCTCGACAAGGCGGTCGATGCCGGCATCGACCTGATCGACACTGCCGACATGTACCCGCTCGGCGGCGGCTTCGAGACCGTCGGCCGCACCGAAGAGATCATCGGCCGCTGGCTCAAGGGACGCGGCCCCAAAGCCCGCGGCAACCTGGTGCTCGCCACCAAGGCGTACGGCCAGATGGGCCCGCATCCGCGCGACTCGGGCAGCTCGCGTCGCCACCTGCTCGCGGCGATCGACGCGTCGCTCGCACGCCTGCAGACCGACCATGTCGACCTCTACCAACTGCACGGCGACGATCCGGCGACGCCGCTCGACGAAACCCTCGAGGCGCTCGACCAGATCGTGCGCTCGGGGCGGGCGCGCTACATCGGCGTCTCCAACTTTCTCGCGTACCGGCTGGCGCGGGCCATCGGCATTGCGCGGCTGTACCGCCTGACCGGGCTGGTTTCGGTGCAGCCGCGCTACAGCCTGCTGTTTCGCGAGATCGAGCGCGAGTTGCTGCCGCTCGCGCTCGAAGAGGGCGTCGGCGTGATCCCCTACAACCCGCTCGCCGGGGGTCTTCTGACCGGCAAGCACCGGAAGGACGGCGGGCCGCCGGCGAACACGCGCTTCACGCTCGGCAGCGCCGGGGCGATCTACCAGCGGCGCTACTGGAACGACCGCAGCTTCGAGACCGTCGAGCAGCTGCAGAACCTGGCGCACGAGGCCGGCGTGCCACTGACCACGCTGGCGGTCGCCTGGGTGATGGCCAATCCGGCCGTGACCGCACCGATCCTCGGCGCCAGCCGGCCCGACCAGCTCGACGCCACCCTCGCCGCGGCGAGCTACGTGCTGGCGCCGGACCTGAAAGCGCGGCTCGACGACATCACCGCCGACTACCGCCGGGGCGACGCGGTGCGCTGAGCGCCGGGCGGGCCGCGCTCACGCGCCCGCGAGCCGCCCGAGCAGCTCGCGCACGATCTCGCGCACCTCGGTCGTGCCTTTGGACGTCGGCATCCAGGAGAGCGTGCTCGTCTCCGTGCCGCGCGCCAGCGCCATCGGCGCGGGCTCGATCCGGATCGCGCCGCCAGCCGCCGCCTCGAACGCGCGCAGCGCCCGCGGCATGTGGTTGGCGCCCGTCACGAGCACGATCCGGCGGATGCCGTCCGGCTGCAGCAGCGGCACCGTGCGGAGCGCGTTCTCGCGCGTGTCGCGCGAGGCGTCCTCGACCCACTTCAGCGGCCGGCCGAACTCGTTGGCCGCGATGCGCTGGGCGATGCGCGCTTCGGCCGGCGCCTCGGGCTGGGCCCAGCCGACGCCGCCGCTGAACGCCACCGGCAGACCGGTCTCGCGGCCGAGCCAGAGGCCGTAGCGCAGGCGTTCGAGCGAAGGCCAGGCGAGGTTGCTGACGCCGTATTCGGGCGCGTAGGGTTCGAGGCCGCCGCCGAGCACGACGATCGCCGTCGTGCCCTTCGGCGCGGCGCGCAACTCGGCGATCCGGCTCGCGGTCAGAGCGGCCGGCGGCCGCAGCACGAAGCGGGACAGCACTTGCGCGCTGCCGGTGCAGGCCGAGAACCAGATCAGCACCACGCTCGTCAAGATCACCAGCCAGCCGAGGCCGCGCCGCGGCAGCAGCAGCCGGGCGCCGATCAGGGTCAGCACCAGCCACGGGACCGGCGGCAGCAGCAGCGCGGTCAGCACCGGTTTCCACGCTTCGATGCCGAGCATCGCGAAAAAGCTGTTCACGCGTGGTTCAAGGAGGGGTGTCGGACCGCGCAGGATTGTGCAGCAGCGTCCGTGCGGTGGTCCCGCGGATCGGCAGCCCCGTCCGAACGGTGGTCGGCTGGTGACGGCCAGTCGGCCGGCCGGATGTGCCAGCATCGGCGCCGGCACGTGAAGGACGGCATGCAACTCGCCAGTGCGGTGCGAACCTGGGGCAGGCGGCTCGGATGGGCGCTTGCGGCGTTCATCATGCTCGAGCTGCTCGCCTGGGTCGCGGTACCGGTGCTGATCGGCTGGCAATTGCCGAAGCGGCTCGGTGCGGCGCTCGGGCGGCCGGTCACGCTCGGCGAGGTGCGTTTCGAGCCCTGGCGGCTCGATCTGGTGCTGAACGATCTGGTTGTCGGGGCCGCGCCAGCGGACGCGGGCGCGGCCCCGACGGCGCCGGCCGCGCCGGCCGCGTCCGGCAGTGCTGCCTCGCGCGCCGCCGCTTCAGGGCCGTCGGCGGCAGGCGTGGCCGGCGCCGACCCGCCGCTGCGCATCGTCCGCCTGCATGCCGACCTGTCGGTCGCTTCGCTCTGGCGCCTGGTCCCGGTGGTCGAGGCGCTGCAGATCGACGGGCTCGAGGCCCGCGTCACGCGGCTCGCCGCGGGGCGCTACGACATCGACGACCTCATCGAGCGCGTCACCCGGACGCCCGCCGCCCCGGCCGGCGCCGAGCCGACCCGCTTCGCGCTCCACGACCTCGAGGTCCGCAATGCCACGTTGCGCTTTGACGACCGCCCCGTCGGGCGGGTGCACCGGATCGATGCGCTCAGCTTCACCCTGCCTTTTCTTTCGAACTTGCCCGCGGAAGTCGACATCGAGGTCCAGCCACGGCTGGCGTTCCGGCTCAACGGCATCGCTTTCGACAGCGGCGCCCAGGCCACCCCGTTCGCCGCGACGCGGAACGGCGCGTTGCGGATCCAGACCACCGACCTCGACCTGGCGCCCTACCTGGGCTATCTGCCCGAGAGCCTGCCCGTGCGTCTGCTGGCCGGTCGGCTGACGACCGCACTGACGGTCGGGTTCGCCATGCCGGCGAACGCCGCCCCGAAGCTGGTCGTCGGCGGCACGCTCGAGGTAGACGCGGTGGCGACCACCGACCGTGCCGGCCGGCCGCTCGTCAACTGGCAGCGGCTGCGCGTGGCGCTTGCCGATGTGCAGCCGCTCGCCCACCGGTTGACGCTCGCCGCGTTGCGCGTCGAGGGACTCGAGCTCCACGCGCGCCGTGCTGCCGACGGCCGGATCGAGCTGGCGACGCTCGGCGCGGCTTCGGATGCCCGGATGCCCCTGGCGACCGGCGCGGTGGCGAGCGGCGGCGGTTCGGGCGTGGCGGCTCCGAGCCGTGCGACGCACGCGGCCGGCGCGGCGTCGACGGCGGCGGTGCCGGCCGCGCCGCGATCGTCCCCCGCTCCGGCTCCGGCTCAGGCGCCGGCGCCCTGGCGCATCGAGATCGGCGAGTTCGAGCTCGATCGGGCGCGGGTGCTGTGGAGCGACGCGGCGGTCGCGCCGGGCGTCGAACTCCGGCTCGATCCCGTCAGCGCGCATGCCCGGCATCTGGTCTGGCCGCCGACCCGGCCGGTGGAGCTCGCGCTCGAGGGCGAGTTGCGCGGGCCGGCGGCGCCGGGCGGGGCGACGCCGTCGTTCGCGACCTGGTCGGCCCGCGGCCCCGTGACCGACCACGGCGCGCGGCTCGCGCTGCGGCTCGACCGCGTCGCGCTCGGCGCCTTCGGACCGTACCTCGCCCAGGCGCTGGTGCCGCAGGTGGCGGGGACGTTGGCAGCCGAAGGACAGCTCGACTGGTCCGGCGCGCCGGATGCGCCGCGCCTGCAGCTGAGCCTGTCGCGGCTGGTGCTCGAGGACCTGCGGCTGCGGCACCTGGCGGCGGCCGCGGCAGCCGCCGATCGCAAGGGTGACGCGGCGATCGACATGGCCAGCGCCGATTCGGACGCGGCGCTGCAGCGACTGGTGCTCGCCGACCTGCGGGTCGATGTGCTCGCGCGGACCGTCGTGCTCGGAAGCGCCAGCTTGCACCAACCGGCCGTGCGGCTCGCGCGCGACGCGGTCGGGCGCTGGAACGTCGCGGACTGGGTCGTCGCCGCGCCTGCTGCCACCGCAGCCGCAGCCGCAACCGCAGCCGCAGCCGCAAACGCAAACGCAAACGCAAACGCGACGGCTTCGGCTTCGGCTTCGGCTCCGAATCGGCTGGCCGCTGTAGCGAACCCGCCGACCTCCGCCGCGTCGGCAGCGGCGGGCTGGCGGGTGCGGATCGGCGAGCTGGCGCTCGACGGCGGGCAGGTCGCGTTCGCCGACGCCGTGGTGCCGGGCCGCGCCGCCAGCGCACCTCCGCTGCGGATCGCCTTTTCCGACCTCGGCCTGCGGTTGCACGCCATCGACTGGCGCGCCGGGCAAGCGTTGGCGCCCGGCCTGCTCGAGTTCGGCGTGCGGGTGCGTGACGGCGCACGGGCGTCGCGCCGCCGCGACGGGCCGCCGCCGCCGGATGCGCCGGCCCGCGCCGACACGGTCGCCTTCAAGGGCCGCTTCGGCATGGCGCCCTTGCGGCTCGATGGCGATCTGCGGATCGATCGCTTCCCGGTGGATTTGTTCGTGCCGTACGTCGCCGAGCAGCTGCCGGTCAGCCTGACGCGCGCCCGCGCCGGCTACACCGGCAACGCGAGCGTTCGGCAGACGTCCGCCGGCTTCGACATCCAGGCCGAGGGCGACGCCCTCCTCGCCGACGTGCATGTCGCCGCTCGGCGGCGCGCCGGCGGGGCCGACACCGAGGGCGCCGAACTGCTGAACTGGCAATCGCTCGCGCTCCGCCGACTGCGGGTCTCGGCCCCGGCGAACCGGCAGCCGCGCATCGACATCGGCGAGGCGGCGCTGACCGACTTCTACACGCGGCTCGTCGTGACCGAAGCCGGGCGGCTCAACCTTCAAGACCTGGGGAGCACAGGCGCGCCGCCGGCCGTACGCGCGAAGGGCGCATCGGGATTGACAGTGGCAGTAGCGTCGGCGCCGGCGTCGGCAGCGCCCATTCCTGCCGACATCCGCATCGGCGGCCTGCGCCTCGAGAACGGGCGCATCGATTACACCGACCACTTCGTCCGTCCGAATTACAGCGCGGCGCTCACCGAGCTGAACGGAAAGATCGGCGCCTTCGGCACTTCGAGCAGCGAACTCGCGCCGATCGAGTTGCACGGCCGCGCCGCCGGTAGCGCCGCCTTGTCGATCGAAGGCCGCCTGAACCCGCTCGCCCGGCCGCCGGTGCTCGACCTGAAAGCCAAGGCGACCGATCTGGAACTCGCGCCGCTCTCGCCGTATTCGGGAAAATACGTCGGATACGCGATCCAGCGCGGCAAGCTCTCGGTCGATCTTTCCTACACCATCACCCCGGACGGTCGGCTGCAGGCGAGCAACCAGCTGGTACTGAACCAGCTGACCTTCGGCGACCGCGTCGAATCGAAGGAGGCGACGACTCTGCCGGTGCGCTTCGCGATCGCCCTGCTGAAAGACCGGAACGGCGTGATCGACCTGAACCTGCCGGTCAGCGGCAGCCTGAACGACCCGCAGTTCAGCATCGGCGGCGTCATCTGGAAGCTGATCGGTAATCTGATGGCGCGGGCCGTCACCGCGCCGTTCTCGCTCCTCAGCGGCGGCGCCGGCGCGGCGGAGGCGCCGGGCGAGGCCAGCACGGTGGCCTTCGAGCCGGGAACCGCGGCCCTCGCGCCGGCCGGCCGGGCGACGCTCGACCGGCTCGCCAAGGCGCTCGCCGACCGGCCGGGGCTGCGGATCACGCTGACCGGCGCCGCCGATCCGGGCGCCGAGCGCGATGCGTTCCGCCAGGCCGCGCTCGAGGCCCAGCTCGTCGCCCGCGATCGCGCCGATCGGCTGCGCCGCGGCCCGGCCGCCGGAGCCGCGGCGTCCGCAGCGTCGCCGCCCCGGCCCGCGCCCGGCGCGTCGGGCGTTCCGGGTGCGGCAGCGGCGAGCGCGGTGCGGCAACTCGGCGCCGACGAGCGCGCGCGCCTGCTCGCCGAGGTCTACCGTGCGACGGACCTGCCGGCAAAGCCGAAGAACCTGCTCGGCCTGAGCAAAGACGTCGCGCCCGCCGAGATGGAGGGGCGGCTAAAAGACGCCATCCCGGTCGAGGCCGACGCGATGCGGGAACTCGCGCTGCAACGCGCGCTTGCGGTGCGCGACGCGCTGGTCGCGGACGGCCTCCCGAGCGACCGATTGTTCTTGGCGGCGCCGCAGTTCGAACCCGCGCCGGGCACTGCGACGCCGGCCGTGCCCGGTGTGCGGCTGACGCTTTCTTCATCGTGACGCGGGCGGCGCGACACGCGAACCCTCGAACTGCAAAGGGCGCTGGGCGGGGGTTCTCACGAGCGGCCGCCGAATCGGCGACGATGGCGTTCGATTCAGCGGTCGCGATTCCGCGTCGAGGCAGCGCCCGTGCCAGCCAGGACCGCGCGTCGATGCCTGCCGCGAACCTTGAAGCGCGCTCGAACCGCGCCCAACCCGCGCCATCCGATCCCCCGACCTCAGGAGCTTCCCGTGACCCCCTCCCTCGACACGATCACCCTCGGCGGCGGCTGCTTCTGGTGCACCGAAGCCGTGTTCGAACGCGTGCGCGGCGTGCTGCGCGTCGAATCCGGCTACAGCAACGGCCACGTCGACCGGCCGAGCTACGAGCAGGTGTGCAGCGGTCGCACCGGCCACAACGAGGTGGTGCGGGTGAGCTTCGACTCGCAGCAGGTGACGCTGCGCGAACTGCTCGAGATCTTCTTCGTGATTCACGACCCGACGACGCTCAATCGCCAGGGCAACGACACCGGCACCCAGTACCGCTCGGGCATCTACATCCACGATGCCGAACAGGAAGCGGTGGCCCGCGAGGTGCTGGCCGAGGCCAACGCCTTCCACAAGGGCCGCGTCGTGACCGAGCTGGTGCCGGAAGCGAACTGGTCGAAGGCCGAGGACTACCACCAGCACTACTTCGAGAACCATCCGAACCAGGGCTACTGCGCCATGGTCGTGGCGCCGAAGGTCGAGAAGTTCAGGAAGACGTTCGCGGCGAAAGTGGCGGGCTGAGCGGTGGATCGCCGCTCGGGCGGCCCGCGGCTCGGCTCGACCATCCGACCGGATCGGCACCTCGCGACGGTACCGGTAGGGATGGCGGATATCGTCGCCGGGGGCCAAAATGTGTTCGCCGCCGGACAGGCCGACGGCGACAACCGCCGGGAGCCGCGATGAACCCGAACAAAGCGCTGTGGGAAAAGGGCGATTTCACCCGGCTGGCGCAGACGATGCGCGCCAGCGGCACGCGCTTCGCCGGCTCGCTGGGCATTACACCGGGCCTGCAGGTACTCGACCTCGGCTGCGGTGACGGCACCACCGCGATTCCGGAGGCCGAACTCGGCGCGGATGTGCTCGGCGTCGACATCGCCACGAACCTGGTCGCCGCCGGCAACGCGCGGGCGCGCGCGGCGGGCCTGGCGAACGTCCGTTTCGAGGAGGGCGATGCCTGCGACCTGGTCGGGTTGCCCGACGCCGGGTTCGATCTCGTCGTCAGCGTCTTCGGCGCCATGTTCGCGCCGCGGCCTTTCGATGTCGCCAAATCGATGGTCCGCGTCACGCGGCCCGGTGGCCGGATCGTGATGGGCAACTGGATCCCCAACGATCCGACGCTGGTCGCTCAGATTCTCCGCATCAGCTCGGCTTACACGCCCCCGCCGCCCGAGGGCTTCGTGAGCCCGATGACCTGGGGTGTCGAGAGTCAGGTGCGCGAACGCTTCGGTGCGGCCGGCGTCGACCCGGCCGCGATCAGCTGCGCGAAGGACAGCTTCAGCTTTCGGTTTCCCGGCACGCCGGCGCGCTTCCTCGACGAATTCAGGACCTATTACGGTCCGATGATGAACGCGTTCGAGGCCGCCGAACGCGCGGGCCGCGCGGCGGCGTTGCAGTCCGAACTCGAAGCCTTGTTCGAGAGCCAGAACCGGAGCGACCGGCCGGACGAGACCGCGATCGACGTGAACTTTTTGCGGGTCAGCGTGGCCGTCGGTTGACGGTGCGTTCGCGGACGGCCCTTCGACAAGCCCTGTCCTCAGCGTGTCGAAGGGCTCTGGGCGCACGGTCCTTCGACAGGCTCAGGAAGAACGGTGGGGCGGCAACGGGCTTGGGGCGGGGCCTTCGAGAGGCTCCGGACGAACGGTGAGGCGGCTACAAGCTCGGGACGGTGGCTTTGACCGGCTTAGGCCGAACGGTGGAGCGGGGGGGCTGGCGGTCGGTTCGAGGCGCCGAAGACCCGCGTCATGGCGCCAGCCGCTCACGGCGCCACGCGCCTTCGGCGTCGAGCCGGTACTGCAGCCGATCGTGAAGGCGCGAGCGGCGGCCTTGCCAGAACTCGAAGCGGTCCGGCACGAGCCGGTAGCCGCCCCAGTGCGGCGGCCGTGGTGGATCGTCGCCGTAGCGGGCGGCGACGCTTTCCGTCGCAGTGACGAGCAGCTCGCGCGAGGCGATCACCTCGCTCTGCGGCGACGCCCAGGCGCCGATCCGCGAACCGAGCGGCCGCGATGCGAAATAGGCATCCGAGGTGGCGGCATCGACCTGTTCGACCCGGCCCTCGATCCGCACCACCCGTTCGAGCTCGACCCAGTGAAACTGCAGCGCCGCGTCCGGCCGGCCTGCCAGTTCCTGGCCCTTGCGGCTCAGGTAATTCGTGTACCAGACGAAGCCGCGCGCGTCGTAGCCTTTGACCAGCACGATGCGGGTCGAAGGCCGCCCGTCGGCGCCGACGGTCGCGAGCGTCATCGCGTTCGGCTCCGGCACGGCGGCGTCGAGCGCCTCGCGGAACCAGCGCTCGAACTGTGTCACGGGGTCGGGCGCCGACGCGCGCTCGTCGAGTTCGGCGCGTTCGTAGCTCTTGCGCAGTGCGGCGATGTCGATGGCACCGTCGCCAGCGTTAGGGTCCATCGATCGAGTATAGGAAGCCCTCCGTGCGTGGCGGATCCGGCGTGCCGCGATACCACCGGCGGTGCGATGCGGGGAAGGCCTTAGGTACAGCCACCACTTCCCCAAACCGGCGCCGGCTCCCATGCTCGCCGATTCTCGGCCGCGGGCGCCCTCGGGTTTTGCCCGCTTTGCCGCTACGCCCCGCACGCAACGTGCATCCCCCTTCCGACCGCATCTCGACCATGACCACCCCGCCGGCCGTCATCGTGCTCGCCGCAGGCAGGGGCTCGCGCTTCGCGGGCCCCGCGCACAAGCTCGCGCAGCGGGTGGGCGAATCCAGCGTGCTCGGCAGCGCCCTGCGCACGGCGGTCGCGAGCGAGTTCCCGGTCGTCGTCGTCACCACCGAGCCGCTCGCGGCCGAGGCGCGCCGGAGCGTCGCGGCGCGCGACGTGGTCGTGTTGCCGGAAGTAGGCGCCCCGGGGCGCAAGGATCTCGGCATGGGCTATTCGATCGGCGCTGGCGTCGCGGCACGTCCGGACGCTGGCGGCTGGCTGGTTCTGCCCGGCGACATGCCGAGCGTGCAGCCGGCGACATTGCGAGCGATCGCGCGCCAGCTCGATCACCACGCGATCGCCTACGCGCAATACCGGGGCCGGCGCGGCCATCCGGTCGCGTTTTCGGCCGAGCTGTACTCGGAGCTGTGCGCGCTCTCGGGGGACGATGGCGCGCGGCGCCTGCTGGCCCGCTACCCCGCGTTCGCGGTCGAGATCGACGACCCGGGGGTGCTCGTCGACGTCGACACGGTCGACGACCTGGAGCGCGTGCGACGCGGGACCGGCGCGGCGGGATAGCCACGGGTCGGGCGGGGGCGGGGCAGGGCGGGCACGCGCTTCTAGAATCACGGCTCGATTCCACGAAAGCCCCGATGAACGACCAGAACGACGACGCTCAGACCTACGCCTTGATGGTGCTCGCGGGGGCGGTCGCACTCGTGATCGGCGGGGTACTGACGCTTGCCGTCCGCAGTGGCTTGTTGACCTCGCGCCCCCAGCACCCGGCAGCCGTCGCGACCGTAGGGACCGTCGGAACCGTCGGAACCGTCGCGGCGGTTCCGGCGCCGGTCGCGCGGGCGATCGCGGGCGAACCCGAAGGCCGCGTCTACTTCGCGCTCGATTCGGCCGCGCTCCCGGCCGACGCCAACGAGGTGCTGGTGCGGGTCGCCGACAGCGCTCGCGCGCAGAGCGGCAAGGTCGTGCTGATTTCGGGCTTCCACGATGCGAGCGGCGATGCCGCGGCGAACACCGAACTCGCCAAGCGCCGCGCCGAAGCGGTGCGCCATGCGCTCGAAGCCGATGGCGTGACCCCCGACCGGCTCGTGCTCGACAAGCCCGCGGTCACCACCGGCGGCAGCGACCCGCGCGAGGCGCGCCGGGTCGAGATGCGCTTGCGCTGATCGGATGCAGTCCGGTCGCCGGTGCCGGGCGTGTCGTACCGTGGACCGCGGCCCCATCATCATGGCCGCTGCCCATGATGATGGTGGCGTGAGGGTCCGCTGATGCGGCTACGCGATCGGGCCATCAGGTCCGTTCGCTGGTTGCGTCGTCTGCGATGCGGCTTTGCACGGTCGTGCCGGAAAGCCGAAGCGCGCTGTTGACCACGGCCAGGTGGGTCAGCGCCTGGGGGAAGTTCCCGGCCTGACGTTTGCCGGGCACGTCGTACTCCTCCGTCAGGAGGCGGAGATCGTTGGCCACAGCGAGCACGCGCTCGAACTGCGCATGCGCTTCCTCCCGGCGCCCTTGCATGTCGAGGCAGTCGGCCATCCAGCAGGAGCATGCGAGGAACGCGCCTTCAGACGTAGCCGGCGTGGCCTTTTGACGCCGCACCAGGCCGCCTTCCGTCAGCTCGCGCCCGATCGCGTCGATCGTCGACGCCATGCGCGGGTCCGTCGCGGGCAGGAACCCGATCCTCGGCAGCAGCAGCAGGCTCGCGTCCAGCTCCTGACCGCGGTGGCGCATCGCTCGAACAGTTCGTTCGGCCACATCGGGCATCGCCGCGGCAACGTCCGAGCTCGCTCCTCGCACCGCCTTCAACCGCCCGCGGCGCCCGGCGGGAGGCCGCCGACGGTGCTCTCGCGCAGAACCAGCTCGAACCCGAGGTCGACCGCCCGCGGCGACACCGTTTCGCGTCGCATCAGCTTCAGGAGCATGCTCGCCGCATGCACGCCGATTTGCCAGCGCGGGGTCCGGACCGTCGTCAGGGAAGGCAGGACTTCGGCACTTCCCGGCAAGTCGTTGAAGCCGCAAATCGCGACCTGGCGCGGAACTTTCACGCCCATCCGAAGGGCAGCGAGCAGCCCGCCATGGGCCAGGTCGTCGTTGCAGAAGAAAATCGCGTCGACCTTCGGGCGCGATGCCATCACCTGCTCGAACATTTGCCGGCCGAGGCGCAGTGACGACGGCGCCGGGTTCTTCCATTCCAGCTTCGCGTCGTAAAGACCGGCCGATTTCAGGCATTCCCGGTAACCCTCGAGCCGCTGCAGCGTTCTTGCGTCGAGTTGCGCCGCGACGAAGGCAATGCGGCGCCGCCCGATGTCGATCAGGTGTTGGGTGATGGCGCGGCCTGCATCGCGCTGCGAAAAGCCGACGCTGTAGACGGTTTCGTCGGCGTCGGTTTCCATCAGGTGGATGCAGGGCACGCCGCTCCGGCCGATCAATTGCCGGGTCGACTCGAGCCTTTCCATGCCGGTGACCAAAAGGCCGGCAGGGCGATGCAGCAGGTGCCCCGCGAGAAGCTGCTGTTCTTCGTTCGGGTCGTAATGCGTCACCCCGATCAGGGTTTGATAGCCCTCGGGAAACAGCGTCCGCTGCACGCCTTCCAACAGGTCGACGAAGAGCTGGTTCGAGAGCAGCGGAATCAGGATGGCAACGTGGGAACTGCGGCTCGACGCAAGCGCCCGGGCGGCCGGGTCGGGCACGTAGCCGAGGCGGTTGGCCGCGGCGATCGCGCGTTCAGCCAGTTCCGGCGCAACGCTTCGCTCCCTGCGCAGGGAACGCGATACCGTGATCGGGCTGACGCCGGCGGCCTTGGCCACATCGTGCAGCGTCACGCGTCCGGAAGATCGGCTGTTGCGACGCGCGGTCGACATGCGCCGGATGCTACCGCGGCGGACAGCGCTAACCAGGGCCGCCGCCTGCGGGTTCACCGGACTTTCGGCGGGTAAACACGCAGTCGAATCTCGCCGGCCACGCCACTAAGATAGCGCTATCCCAGCATAGTCTCCCCAGCGCGTGGTTGAAATCGTCGACCCTCCGTTCGCGACTCGCGTCGGCGTTCGCGAAGTTCGCGTCGTCGTGATGGGCGTGGCCGGCTGCGGCAAGTCCACCCTCGCTTCGAAGCTTGCTGAAGCGCTCGGGCTCCCGTTCATCGAGGGGGACGACTTTCATCCGGCGGCCAATCTCGAAAAGATGCAGCAGGGCATCGCGCTCGACGATCGCGACCGGGAAGGTTGGCTCGACGAACTGGGCCGGCGCCTGCAGGCCGCGAGCGAAGGGGCCGTCCTGTCCTGCTCGGCGTTGAAGCGCAGCTACCGCGAGCGGCTGCGCGGCGCGTCTGCGGGGCTCGGCTTCATCTATCTGAATGTCAGCGAGGAAGTGGCGGCACTGCGCGTGGGCCTGCGGGGGCCGCACCACCTGTTTCCGGCGGCGTTGGTGTCGAGTCAGTTCGCCGCCCTCGAGGCGCCGGGCGCCGAACCCGGCGTGCTCGAACTCGATGGATCGCGCTCACCCGACTGGCTGTTGGCCGAGGCGCTGCGTTGGTCGATGAGCTCGAAAGCGCAAGCGGCTGGCGACGAATCCCGACCGTTCTGTCGAGGCGACACGCCATCGTCGCCATGACCGGCGCAACGTGATAGCCGAAAGACACCGATGAAATCCGCATGGACGAGCGTCGAGCGCGTCATCGAAGCGCTGATGGCAATCGATCTGGCGCTGATGGTGGCTCTCATCTTCGCGAACGTCGTCGGACGCTACGGCTTCGGTACCGGCTTCGCAGGCGCCGAAGAAGTGACGCGGCTGCTGTTCGTGTGGCTCGTCTTTCTCGGCTCGATCCTGGCGTTGCAACGCAAGGCGCACCTCGGGGTCGAAATCGTTCAGGCGCGCCTGCCGCGGCGCTGGCGGCGCGCCTGTGCGGTCCTCAGTCATCTGTTAATCCTCTACGCACTCTGGCTGTTTCTTGCCGGCAGCTGGACACAGACCGAGATCGGCCTGCACACCTATTCCACCGTTCTGCACCTGCCGAATGCTTTCCTCGCGGCATCCGGCGTGGTTTGCGCGGCCTCGATGATCGTGATCGTGGCGATCAACCTGGTCCGGATCGTTCGTGACGACCCGAACGCCGTGGTCCCCGGCGAACCGCCGGCGGAGGTGGTTCAAACGGCGTTTGCGAGCACCGCGCGGCCGGAGGCGACGCTGTGAGCATCGCGATCTTTCTCGGAACGCTGATCGGCCTCATGGTGCTGGGCATGCCCATCGCCTTCGCGCTGATGTTCACCGGCATTGCGTTGATGGTGCAGTTGCACTTCTTCGATGCGCAACTCGTCGCGCAAAACATGCTGGCGGGCGCCGACATCTATCCGCTGCTGGCTGTCCCCTGCTTCATATTGGCCGGCGAGCTGATGAACGCCGGCGGCATTTCCCGGCGCATCATCGCGCTGGCGGTCAGCATGGTCGGCCACATCCGCGGCGGTCTGGGCTATGTCGCGATCGCCGCCACGCTGCTGCTCGGCTGCTTTTCGGGTTCGGCGCTCGCCGATACGGCTGCAGTCGCGACGCTGCTCATCCCGATGATGCGGGACAACGGCTATCCGGTGCCACGCTCGGCCGGCCTCATTGCCGCGGGCGGGGTGATCGCGCCGATCGTTCCGCCGTCGATGCCGTTCATCATCTTCGGCGTCACGACGAACACCTCGATCAGCAGCCTTTTCGTCGCCGGCATCGTGCCGGCATTGCTGCGGGCCGGCGGCCTGGTGCTGGTCTGGTCGGTCTTGGCGCGGAAGATGGAAGTCACGCTGCAGCCGAAGCGCTCGTGGCGTGAGCGGGGAGCTTCGCTGATGGATGCCGCGTGGGCGCTCGTCCTGCCGGTGCTGATCGTGGGGGGCCTGCGCGGCGGCATCTTCACGCCGACCGAAGCATCCGCCGTCGCGGCCGTCTATGCCTTGTTCGTCAGCCTCTTCATCTATCGTGAAGTGAAGATCAGCCAGCTTCGCCAATTGCTGGTCAACGCGGCGCGCACCACCAGCGCCGTAATGTTTCTATGCGCGGCGGCTTTCGTGTCGTCTTACATGGTCACTTTGGCCGACCTGCCGGCCCAAGTCTCCGACTTTCTCGGGCCCATGATGACGCATCCGCGTGTGCTGATGCTCGCGATCATGCTGCTGCTGCTGGCCATCGGCAACGTCATGGACCTCACGCCGACGATCCTCGTCATGGGCCCGGTGCTGATGCCCTTGGTGATCACTTCCGGTATCGACCCAACGTATTTCGGCGTGATGTTCGTACTGGTCGGTACGCTGGGATTGATCCACCCGCCGGTCTGCACCGTGCTGAACGTCGTTTGCGGCGTTGCCAAGATATCGCTTGAAAGTGCGACCCGGGGCGTCTGGCCGTTCTTGCTGGCCGAGGCTGTTCTGGTTTTCCTGTTCGTTTTGTTCCCGGGCATCGTCACCGTGCCGATGACCTGGTTTCGCTGACCTGGTTTCGCTGATCCACTCGGGGGAGACATCCATGCATTGCAAACTGAATTTCAAGATCATCGCCACACTCGCCATGGCCTGCGTCAGCGCCGGTGCGCTGAGCGCGGATTTCCAGCCCCGCATCATTCGTTTCGGCTACGGCTTGACCGAAGACAGCAACCAAGGACGGGCGGTCAAGTTCTTCAACGAAGACCTCGCCAAGCGCACCGGGGGCCAGATGAAGTCGAAGGGCTTCGCGAGCGCGAGTCTGGGCAGCGACATCCAGATGCAGAACGCCTTGATCGGCGGCGCCCAGGAAATGAGCGTCGTGTCGACGGCCACGCTCGTCGGCGTCGTGGACGATTTCGGCGTCTACGACCTGCCGTTCCTGTTTCGCAACGAGAAGGAGGCCGATGCCGTGCTGGACGGCCCATTCGGCAAGAAGCTCGCCGACAAGCTCGCAGCCAAGGGTCTCGTCGGGCTCGTGTACTGGGAGAACGGCTTTCGCAACCTGACCAATTCGAAGCGTCCGATCACCCGGCTCGAGGACCTGCAGGGCGTCAAGTTACGCGTCATGCAAAACCCGATGTACATCGACATGTTCAACCGCTTCGGCGCCAATGCAGTGCCGTTGTCGTTCGCGGAGTTGTTCACCGCGCTCGAGTCGAAAACCGTCGACGGCCAGGAAAACCCGGTGAACACGATTCAATCGAGCAAGTTCTACGAAGTGCAGAAGTACCTTTCGATCACCCGGCACGTCTACAGCCCCTGGATCGTCCTCGCCAGCAAGAAATGGTGGGATGGCTTGTCCGCCAATGAAAAGAAGGCGATCGAAGACTCGGCTAAAGCCTCGCGTGACTTCGAGCGCAAGGACAGTCGCGAAGCCGGCGTCAAGGCACTCGAGCAATTGAAGCAAAAAGGCATGCAGGTGACGGTCCTGAGCGACAAGGAGCTCGACCGCATGCAGGACAGCGCCCGGCCGGCGATCGCCGGCTTTGCCGCGAACGGCCATGCCGAGTTGGTGAAGGAACTGCAGACGACGCTGGCGGCGCAGCGCAAGTAGCAGCGCGTGGCGGTGGTTCCCGTTCGCCGCCGCTCGGCAGCATCGGCGGCGTGTCGCATGCCGGGTTTCGGCCGGACAGCGCGGCGGATGCCGGTCGGAGGCGTGTCCGGCGGCTCCCTGGCGGCGTAGCTGCCGCCGGCCTTATCCGGGTGGCCTGCGCGCCGGCCAACCGCCTGCGGCGCGAACTTCGTCGGTGTGCGCGCCGAGCCGCGGTGCCGGGTGCGCGATGCCGCCCGGCGTGGCGCTGAGCTTCGGCACGATGCCGGGCACCTTCAGCGGCGTGCCGTCGGCGCCGCGCGTCTCGACGATCATGTCGCGGGCGCGGTAGTGCGGGTCGGCGGCGATGTCGGCGACCGTGTAGACGCGGCCGGCCGGAACGTCGGCCTGCTCCAGCGCCTGCAGCACCGCGTCGAGCGGGCGCTGCAGCGTCCAGGCCTCGATCGCCCGGTCGATTTCGGCGACCCGCGCGACGCGGCCGTCGTTGTGCGCCAGGGCCGGGTCGTCGCGCAGGTCGGGGCGGCCGATCGCGGCCATCAGGCGCTTGAAGATGCTGTCGCCGTTGCCGGCGATCAGCGCGTAGCCGTCGTCGCCGCAGCGGTAGGCGTTGGTCGGCGCGATGCCCGGCAGGGCGCTGCCGGCGGGGCCGCGCACCACGCCGAATGCGTCGTATTCGGGCACCAGGCTTTCCATCACGTTGAAGACGCTTTCGTACAGCGCCACGTCGATCACTTGGCCGCTGCCGCCGTGCATGTCGCGGTGGCGGAGGGCGGTCAGGACGCCGATCACGCCGTGCAGCGCGGCGAGCGAATCGCCGATCGAGACGCCGACCCGCACCGGCACCCGGCCCGGCTCGCCGGTCAGATGGCGCAGGCCGCCCATCGCCTCGCCGAGCACACCGAAGCCCGGCTTTTGGGCGTATGGCCCGGTCTGGCCGTAGCCGGAGATGCGCAGCATCACGAGGCGCGGATTCGCCGCGTGCAGCGCCTCCCAGCCGAGGCCCCAGCCTTCGAGCGTGCCGGGTTTGAAGTTCTCGATCAGCACGTCGGCCTCGCGCGCGAGCTCGCGCACGAGGGCCTGGCCGTCTTCGGTACGAAGGTCGAGCGCGACCGAGCGCTTGTTGCGCGACTGCACTTCCCACCAGACCGAGGTGCCGTCGCGCAGCAGCCGCCACTTGCGCAGCGGGTCGCCGCTGCCGACCGGTTCGATCTTGATCACGTCAGCGCCGAATTCGGCCAGCGTTTTGGCGGCGAAGGGGCCGGCGATCAGCTGGCCGAGTTCGATGACCTTCAGGCCTTTGAGCGCTTCCATTGGGCAGGGGCGCGTTTCAGGCCGTCGCGACGACCGCCGTTGGCGCGCCGCGGCGCCGGATCGTCAGCACCAGCAGCGCCGCAACCAGGCAGGCGGCGCCGGCGGCGAACAGCGCCGGGGTGTAGGTCAGAAGCAGCGTGCGCGTCATGCCGGCGCCGTAAGCCGCCGTCGCCGCGCCGAGTTGGTGGGCCGCGAAGATCCAGCCGAACACCATGCCGGCGCGCTCCTTGCCGAAGGCCTCGGCCGTCAGTTTCACGGTCGGCGGCACGGTCGCGATCCAGTCGAGGCCGTAGAACATCGCGAAGGTCGCCAGGCCGAACAGCGTGAAGGTCGAGTACGGCAGCCAGAACAGCGAGACGCCGCGCAGGCCGTAATACCAGAACAGCAACTTCCGGTTGTCGAAGCGGTCCGAGAGGTAGCCCGAGAGCGTCGTGCCGACCAGATCGAAGGCGCCCATCATCGCCAGCACCGACGCGGCCGGCACCGCTGCCAGCCCCTGGTCGCCGCAGAGCGAGACGAAATGCGTCTGGATCAGCCCGTTGGTCGAGAGCCCGCAGATGAAGAAGCTGCCGGCGAGCAGCCAGAAGGTCGGATGCCGCGACACCTCGGCCAGCGCCCGGAACGGCGCGCGCAGGTCGAGCCGGGTCGGCGTCGGCGGCACGGGGCTCGGCGGCAGGGTGTCGGGCTCGCCGTAAGCACGCAGGCCGAGATCCTGCGGATGGTCGCGCATCAGCAGCGCCGCGAGCACCCCGACCAGCGCGCAGCAGGCGACCACCGGCAGCACGGCGTAGCGCCAGCCGAGGTGCTCGATCAACCAGGCGGCGAGCGGCAGGAACAGGAGCTGCCCGGTTGCGGTGCTCGCGGCGAACAGCCCGATCACCAGGCCGCGCCGCTCGCTGAACCAGCGGTTGGCGACCATCGCGCCGAGCACCAGGGCGGTGAGGCCGGTGCCACAGCCGAGCACCAGCCCCCACAGCAGAAACAGCTGCCAGAGCGCCTGGATCTGCGTGGCGAGCAGCATCGAGGTTGCGATCAGGCAGGCCGCGGTGACGATCACGCCGCGCAGGCCGAAGCGCAGGATGAAGCTGGCCGCGAGCGGCCCGAGCAGCCCGAACAGTGCAAAGCGCACCGCGAAGACCGACGAGAGCTGGTCGGTCGACCAGCCGAATTCCTGCGCCAGCGGCCGCAGCATCACGCCCGGCAGCCCGAGCGCCGACGCGGTTGTCAGCATCCCGAGAAAGGTGACCGCGGCGATCACCCAGGCGTAATGGATGCCGCGCCGGCCGAGCGAACGGGAAACGAGTTCGGACAGCATCATCGGGGCGCTCCTGGCAGCGGTGTCGACGAGAAGAGAGTCGCGAAGGTCGCGGCGAGGAAACGGCGGGCGACGAAAGGCGCGACGAAAAGTAGGAGAAAGGTCGGCGAAAGGTGAGGAGAGGGCTTTTCAGCCCTCGGCGCGCTCGATCAGCTCGACCTTGTAGCCGTCGGGATCGGTGATGAAGGCGATCACCGTCGAGCCGCCCTTGACCGGCCCCGGCTCGCGCGTCACCTGGCCGCCGCCGACGCGGATGCGCTCGCAGGCGGCGTAGATGTCGGGCACGCCGATCGCGATGTGGCCGTACGCGGTGCCGGGCTCGTAGCTCGTGACGCCGTGGTTGTAGGTCAGCTCGAGCTCGGCCTGCTCGGGATTGCCGCCGTAGCCGAGGAACGCGAGCGAGTAGTGGTTCTGCGGGTTTTCGCTGCGGCGCAGCAGCTGCATGCTCATCAACCGGGTGTAGAAGTCGATCGACCGATCCAGGTCGCCGACCCGGAGCATCGTGTGGAGAAATCGCATGCTGGATCCGCCTCGGTGAAAGTCACGGCGCTTCGAACACGAAGCAGGTGGTCGACGCGTGGGCGTAGAGCTTGGCATCGGGACCGACGAGCCGGCCCGCGGCCGTCGCCATCCGGCCGCCGAGGTGGATCACCGTGCCGATGGCGCGCACCAGCGGCACGCGCGTCGTCACCGGCCGCACGTAGTTGATCTTGAGTTCGGCCGTGGTGTAGGCCTTGCCGGCCGGCAGCATCGAATGCACCGCACAGCCGACGCAGGAATCGAGCAGCGTCGCCATCCAGCCGCCGTGCACGGTGCCGAGCGGGTTGTAGTGACGGAACATCGGCCGGCCCTGGAACACGGCGCGGCCGGGCTCGACTTCGATCGGCAGGAAGTCGAGCGTCTCGCCGATCGGCGGATAGGGCAGCTCGCCGGCGAACATCCGCTCGAAGACCTGCATGCCGGTGAGCCCGGCGACCTGTTCCGGCCGCGGCACGCCGGGGACCTTCATGTGGCGCCGGTGCTCGACTTCCGCCGCTTCCCACTGGGCGAGCGTGTCGGCGGCGTTCGGCGTCTCGGTCGTGGAGCTGGATGCGGGCATCGGTCGGCTCGTCGGTGAGAGACAAGTCATTGTAGTCATGGCCATTCCTATTGCCATTTGCATCCGCCAGCGTCGGACGGCATGGCGAGTCAATCAATGAAAACCCGTGCATAACGGGAAGTGACGCCCGAGAAGCGGAATTCACGGCCGCCAACGGTGAACCGGTTCACAGTCGGTGCGTGAAATAGCTCGCTCGGAGACGGCGACGTCTCGAAGTCCGATGAACTTAGCTTTAGCGCGGATCTGAAAGAGAGATGGCGATGAGACTCCGTACGACCATGGCGCTCGGCGCCGGCCTGATGTCGATCGCCGCCCATGTCGGCGCCGCGACCCAGACGATCAGTTTCGACAATCTGCCGGCCGGCACGATCCTGTCGAACCAGTACGCCGGTATAGGCGCGGTGTTCTCGGCCAATGCGTTCGTCGGCACCGGCACATCTTCGTCGGGCCAGTCTTGGGCCACGAACACCGACATGACGGTGGTCGGTGCAACGGGGTCGGACATCAACAATCTCGGCTCGCCCGCGCTGGCCGGCGGCATGGTGCTGGGCAGCTACAACGGCTGGCTCGCCGAGAATGGAGACCCGAGCTTCAGGATGACGTTCAGCACGGTCGTGACATCGGTCAGCGCCGACTTCGCGTCCGTCGCGACCGGCTCGGACGTCGCCCTCTACGCCTTCGACGGTACCGTGCTCGTCGGCAAGGCGACCGGCGGCGCGAACTACGGCCAGTTCCTGTTGAGCGTGTCGGCCCCGAGCATCACTTCGGTCGTGATGACCCCGGGTTCCTATGACGACTGGGTCGCCGTCGACAACATCAGCTTCGCGCAAGCCGTCCCCGAGCCCGCCGAATTCGCCCTGATGGGGATGGGTCTGGCTGCCCTCGTGCTGTACCGCCGCAAGGCCGCTTCCGAAGCGCGTTGATCGAGCCCACCGAAAGAGGAGACCACCCAAGTGTCTTACCGAGATTCATCCCGGCGCGCCTGCGAGCGTGCGCTTTCCGTCACCGTCGCTTGCCTGACGGCCGTCGTCATCACATTTGTCGGACCGATGCAGACAGCCTCGGCTCAGGTCGCCACCGCTCCCACGACGCCCCTGAACCTCAGCCTGCCCTATCTGGGGCCGGTCATGGACTGCGCAGCCGTCGTCAACCTCGAACTGCGCAACGCGACCGACGCCAAGATCACGATGACCTCGGCAACCGTCGTCAGCACCGGGGCGCAACCCTACTGCTCCGTGACCGCGACCATCGCGCCGGCCAACACGTTCGTGATGCACCTTCCAATGACCGGCTGGTCGCAACGTTACGTGCAGACCGGTTGCGGCGGCGAGTGCGGCAGCACCAACCTGAATCCGCCGACCGAGTCGACCGCCTGCCCGATCGTCACCGACGCTTCGATCGCGACTGCGACGACCGACATGGGACATCAGGGATCGGGCAGTCCCAACGGCGCCTGGGCGGCCAACAATCCGCAGGCCCAGATCGACTTCGCTTATCGCGGCATGCACGTCACCTCGCAAGTCGCGAAGGCGCTTTTGGCGAAGTACTACGGTCGGGCTCCGGCGTACTCGTACTTCGACGGCTGCTCGGACGGCGGTCGCGAGGCGCTGATGGAAGCCGAGCGCTATCCACTGGACTTCAACGGCATCATCGGCGGCGCCCTGGTGATCGACGCCGTCACACAGAATACCTACCACCACGGATGGAACGCCCTGTCCAATCAGGACGCGAACGGCAATTACATCCTGCTTGCAGCCAAGTTGCCGCTGCTGCACGCGGCCGTGCTGGCCGCCTGCGATGGCATTGACGGTCTGGTCGACGGTCTGATCGATGATCCGCGCCAGTGCCGCTTCAATCCGCAGACGATCGTCTGTCCGGCTGGCCAGACGGATACGTCGGCGTGCCTCACCGCGGCCGAGGCGGGTGCAGTGCGCCGGCTCCACGACGGGCCGGTCGATGCCAACGGCGTCCACTACGACCACAAGATCTCCCACGAATGGGGATCGGAGCTGGCCTGGACCTTGTTCGTTCCCACAACCACGGCCGGACCATCGGGCAGCATCAACTTCGTCACCTCGTGGTACCGCTACCTCGGCGTGTTCAACCAGGCGCTCCCGAACTGGAATGTGACGACGACCAATCTGGCCCTGGACCCGGCGACGTTCTGGCAAGTCCAGCAGCCTTCGATCTACCTGGCGGCCGACGACCCGGATCTGACCGCGTTCTATAAAGCGGGTGGCAAGCTGATCATCTGGCATGGCTGGTCCGATCAGCACGTCACACCGCAAGGCACGCTGGAGTACTACCGCGCGATGCGCGATGTGATGGGCGCAGCGGTGCAGGATTCGTTCGTTCGGATGTACCTCTACCCAGGTGTCTATCACTGTGGCGGCGGCGAAGGTCCGGACAGCGCCGACCTGCTCACGCCACTGATGAACTGGGTCGAAACCTCGGTCGCTCCGTCGACGGTGGTCGCCTCCCAACTGACGGGCACGACCGTGACGCGAACTCGTCCGCTCTATCCGTACCCGACCGTGGCCCGCTACAACGGCAACAGCGCCGATCCCAACAGCTACACCAGCTTCCACGCCGTCACGCCAGCCGACGTGACCGACGCGACCGACGACTACGACTGGATCGGCAGCCGCCTGTACTCGCGCGGCTATCAGGCTGAGTGCATGGCGAACGGCACGACGCTGGTATGCAACCCCTCCGGTCTGCCATCGTCCGTCACTCAGCTACCGTGACGCAGGTGTCTCCAACTGGGTCCAAGATCGATTCCGGGCGGCGACGGATCGCAAACCGAGCGATCAACGCCGAAATCCGGAGACTGCCCGACGACGATGCGAATCTCCTGCATCAGCGCCTCGGCACCCGGCGACGGCAATGCACCGGTGCGCTGCGTCAATCCGATATCCCGCCGCGTTTCGTCGAGAGGAAAGCCGAGCACCGCGAGACTTCCGTCCCGGATCTCGTAGCGGAGTTGATGCGCGGAGATGGCCGTCAACATGTCGCTTTCCAGGAGCAACCCGCGCAGAACCGCAAGGTCGCCGGTCTCGACAGTGGGTTGCGGCGGCACCTCGCGTGCCCGCGAGAAAAAGCGTTCCAACAGCTCCCGCGAAGGCGAACCGTGGCGTGAAAGCACCCAGACCGACCGACGCAGTACATCGAAGTCGATGTCTCGGACGTTGGTAAGCGGGTGGCCGGCCCGGGCGATGATCGAGATCCGGTCTTCGAACAGCGCCTCTTGTTGCAGTTCGGCACCGGCCTTGCTTCGCAGGGCACCGAGGATGAAGTCGATGTCGCCGCTCCGGAGAGAAGAAACGAGCGATTCGTAGGGGCTTTCGATCGTCGTCAGGTGCAGCAGAGGATGCCGCTGCACCAGGGATGCGACCGCCAGCGGAAGAATTTGCGTGCGACCCAGCGGCAACGCGCCGATGTGAACGCTTCCCTGAAGATCGCCTTCGGACGCCGCCAGGTCGGGAACGATGTGACGCAGTTCCGACAACACGCGCTTGAAGTGGAGGGCGACGATTTCGCAGGCAGGCGTCGCCGTCAGGCCCCGAACCGTGCGGTCGAATAGGGCCACGCCCAAGCCTGATTCGAGGTCCTTCAACGCTGTACTGATCGCCGGCTGCGTGATGCCGAACTCACGCGCGACTGTCGGCATGTTGCCTTTTTCGGCCAGGCTTGCGACGACAGCCAGCCGCCGTCCGTTTTGGATCGAAGCTAGCAGCGACCGGACATGCGACGCAGCGCTGACGTAGCCGCGCGAGACCAACTGCGAACGAATGTCGTCGAACTCCGCTTCGACTCGATGGACGCGGGAAAGAACCTTCCATCCGTTGGCGTTCAGCGCCATGCCGCGCGGGCTGCGTTCGAAAAGCGGCCTGCCGAGTACCGCTTCGAGTTCGGTGATCGAGCGGGTGACCGCGGAAGCGACGCGGCAGAGCTGCTCGGCGCCCTTTGCAATGCTGCCGGTCGCTGCCACGGCAGACAAAGCTCGAAGATGCCGAAGGTTGATGGCGAGCGCGGGATCCTGGCGGCCGCCGAGAGGTTGGCATGGTGCGTTCATGGCAATGACCGCGTTTGTCCGCCAAGTCGCAGCATCGCGCCTTGGGGATAACCCGAGCCGATAAGAAAATGTGTCCGCTTCCAAAGCCGAAATCAGTCGTGACACGAGCCAGGAGCAGGACACTTTCAGACGGCCTTACTTCCCGGAGACTCGACGTTGAATCAACCCGCTTCCGTGAACGTCAAAGCGTTCATCGATCAACGCGGAATGTCCGCGAACCAGTGGGTGCTGCTGGCGCTCTGCTTTTTCGTCGTGGCGTTCGACGGCATGGATGTGGCCATCATGGGCTTTCTCGCGCCGTCGATCCTTCAGGAATGGGGCGGATCGCGGGCCAGCTTCGGCGTCGTGATGAGTTCGGCGCCCTTCGGTCTGGTGCTGGGTGCGCTGATCGCCGGGCCGATGTCCGACCGGCTCGGCCGCAAGACGGTACTGCTCGCCTCAGTGTTGGCATTCGGCGTGCTCACCATCGCCACCGCTTACACCCACGACGTGACGGAAATGGCCGTGCTGCGGCTGCTGACCGGCTTGGGTCTTGGCGCGGCGATGCCTAATTCCACGACGCTGCTTTCGGAATACGTCCCCCAGCGCTCGCGCTCCCTCCTGATTGCCGTCATGTTCACCGGCTTCAACCTCGGGTCGGGAACGGTCGGCTTCCTCGCGGCGTGGCTCATTCCCAGCCACGGGTGGCGCTCGGTGCTCCTGGCCGGCGGTATCCTGCCTTTGGTCTTGCTGCCGCTATTGCTCGTCTGGCTGCCCGAGTCGGCTCGGTTCATGGTGGTTCGCCATTACCCGGCTAGCCGCATCGGCGCGGTCCTCGGCCGCATCGGCCGCACGACCTTCCCTGCGGGTACCGAGTTCTTCGCGCCGGAGCCGCCGGTTCAGACCAAGAAGCCGATCGGCGTGCTGTTTTCGCCCGGCTACGGCCTGATGACGGCGGCGCTTTGGCTCACCTATTTCATGGGCCTGCTGGTGATCTACCTGCTGACGGGTTGGCTGCCGACGCTCATCAAGGATGCAGGGCTGCCGATCTCCGCTGCGGCGTCGATCACCGCGATGTTTCAGATCGGCGGGACGGTCGGCGCCATCCTCGTCGGATGGGCCATGGACCGCACCGCGCCGACCCGGATCATCGCAGGCGCCTACGCTTTGGGTGCTTTGTGCATCGCCGCACTCGGCGCTTTTGGTCCGCTCTCGGCGTTTCTGACGCTGCTGGTCGCGGCTGCCGGTTTTTTCATGAGTGGAGCCCAAACCGGATTGAACGCCTTTGCCCCCGACTGCTATCCAACCGCCGCTCGGGCGACCGGTGTCAGCTGGATGCTCGGGATGGGCCGCTTCGGTAGCATCGTCGGGTCGATGGTCGGCGGCGTGCTGCTGTCGAGGGGCTGGGGCTTCACGCCGATCATCGCGCTGCTTGCGGTCCCGGCCGGGCTGGCGGCGCTCTCGGTGCTCAAGGCGCGTCGGGCCGCCGAGGGTCCGGTGATCGGCGGCGGATCGGGCCTGGCGCACTCCTGAAACAAGGGAGGGCGGCGGTCGTGTTCTCAGCGCCCAAGCCGCCGGCGCTCGTATCCTCAGAGCCGGAGGCCAAAAGATGGCAAAAATCATTGGCGCGATCGGCACCTCGCACGTTCCGACGATCGCGGTTGCGTACGACAAGGGCAAGCAGGACGACCCGGCGTGGAAGCCGCTCTTCGACGGCTACCGGCCGGTGGCCGACTGGCTGGCGAAGACGCAGCCCGATGCCCTGGTCATGTTCTACAACGACCACTGCACCAGCCTCTTCTTCGACCTCTACCCGACCTTCGCGCTCGGCATCGGTGAGCGTTTCGCGATTGCCGACGAAGGTGCCGGCCTGCGCGATCTGCCGCCGCTGCGTGGCGACGTCGAGCTGCAAACTCACATCGCCGAGTCGCTGGTCAACGACGAATTCGATCTCACGATCATGCAGGACCGGCCGATCGACCACGGCTGCGCCTCGCCGCTGCCGCTGCTCTGGCCGCACCGGCCCGACTGGCCGGGCACCATCGTGCCGATCGCGATCAACGTGCTGCAATTCCCGTTGCCCACCGCGCGGCGCTGCTGGCGGCTCGGGCAGGCGGTGCGGCGGGCGATCGAGTCGTACCCGCGCGACCTGCGGATCGTCGTCGTCGGCACCGGCGGGCTTTCGCACCAGGTGCACGGCGAACGCACCGGCTTCAACGACGAAGCCTGGGACATGCAGTTCCTCGACCTGCTCGAACATGACCCGGAGCGCCTGGCGCAGATGCGGCACGTCGATTTCATCCGGCTCGGCGGCGCCGAGAGCGTCGAGCAGATCATGTGGCTGGCGATGCGCGGCGCGATGGGGCCGGCGATCCGCAGGCTGCACCTCAACTACTACCTCGCGACCACCACGGCGATGACGGTGGCCCTGTACGAAGACCTCGGCCCTCGGGACGAGATGTCGACCGGCCCCGGCGCCACGCGCTCGACGTCGCCAACTGCCCGGACCGCGCCGTGAATCCGCAACTCGAAGGGATCGAGTCGATCCCCGGCACCTACGCCTTCGACCTGCGGGTCAGCCATCGAACCTTGAAGCTGAACCGCTTTTTCTGGAACATGATCGATGCGCGCTGGCGCGAGCGCTTTCTCGCCGACCCCGACGCATTGATGCGCGAAGCCGGGTTGAGCGAGCCGGAACAGGCGCTCGTGCGGGCGCGCGACTGGCTCGGCCTCATCCAGCACGGTGCGAACTTCTTCGTGCTGGAGAAGTTCGCGCGGGTCGCGAAGATAAGCAACCTCGAGGTCTACGCCGAGTTCCGCGGCGAGACCCTCGAGCAATTTCTCGCCACGCGGCGCGTGCCCGATGCGAGGTAACGCGCTGTCATTGAGGATAGGGTCGGAAAGGGACGCCGCATGCAAGCTCTTAAGTTGATCTCGTCGATGACGACCCGGCAATTGCTTCGCGAGCGCGCCGCGGCGTTCACGGCCACGGGTCGCCCTGCGGTCGATGTGCTGGCGACTGGCGGCGTCGAAGCGGCCCGGCGCGTGCGCGAGGGTGAAGCCTTCGACCTGGTCGTGCTCGCCGCTGAACCGATCGACCGGCTGGCGGCCGCCGGGGTGCTCCGCGACGCCGAGCGCATCGACTGGGTGCGCTCGGCGACCGCGATCGCGGTGGCAGCCGGCAGCGCGCGACCGGACATCGCATCCGAAGCCGCGGTGCGTCGCGCCGTGCTCGCCGCGCCGCGCATCGGCCTTTCGACCGGCCCGAGCGGGGTGGCGCTCCGCGATATGTTCGCCCGCTGGGGCATCGCCGAGGCGGTGGCCGCGAAAACGGTGCAGGCGCCGCCGGGTGTCGCGGTCGGCAGCTTCATCGCGCGCGGCGAGGTCGACCTGGGCTTTCAGCAGGTCGCCGAGCTGATGGACTTGGACGGCATCGAGATCGTCGGCACGCTGCCGCAAGAGATCGAGATCGTCACGACTTTCGCGGCGGCGGTTTGCCGCAGCGCCGCCGATCCCGCATCCGCGGCGGCGTTTCTGCGTTTCATCGCCGATCCGGCGTCCGCCGAAAGCATCCGGCGTCACGGCATGAGCCCGGTTTGATCGCCTTCCTTTCTCCGAAGATCGAAAGCCTCTTCCGATGATCATCGACTGCCACGGCCATTACACGACCGCGCCCAAGGCGCTCGAAGACTGGCGCCAGCGCCAGATCGCCGGCATCCAGGACCCGGCGCAAAAGCCCAAGGTCGCCGATCTGCGGATCAGCGACGACGAGCTGCGCGAGTCGATCGAGACCAACCAGCTGCGGCTGATGAGAGAACGCGGCAGCGACCTCACGATCTTCAGCCCGCGCGCCAGCTTCATGGCCCACCACATCGGCGATTTCGAGGTCTCGTCGACCTGGGCCGCGATCTGCAACGAGCTGTGCTTTCGCGTCGCCGAGCTGTTTCCGGCGCATTTCGCCGGCGCGGCGATGCTGCCGCAGTCGCCGGGCGTCGACCCGGCCACCTGCCTGCCCGAGCTCGAGAAGTGCGTTCGCGACTACGGCTTCGTCGGCATCAACCTGAACCCCGACCCTTCGGGCGGCCACTGGACCAGCCCGCCGCTGACCGATCGTTATTGGTATCCGATTTACGAAAAGATGGTCGAGCTGGACATCCCGGCGATGATCCACGTCAGCACCAGCTGCAACGCCTGCTTTCACACGACCGGCGCGCATTACCTCAATGCCGACACCACCGCGGTGATGCAATGCATCCAGGGCGATCTGTTCAAGGATTTCCCGACGCTGAAATTCGTCATCCCGCACGGTGGCGGCGCGGTGCCGTACCACTGGGGGCGCTTTCGCGGTCTGGCGCAGGAGATGAAAAAGCCGCTGCTTTCCGAGCACCTGCTGAGGAACGTCTTCTTCGACACCTGCGTCTATCACCAGCCGGGCATCGACCTGCTGACCAAAGTCATTCCGGTTGACAACATTTTGTTCGCGAGCGAGATGATCGGCGCGGTGCGCGGCATCGACCCGGAGACCGGGCATTCCTACGACGACACCAAGCGTTATGTCGAAGCGACGGCGAACCTGAGCGCCGAAGCGCGCTTCAAGGTCTACGAAGGCAATGCGCGGCGGGTATTCCCGCGGCTCGACGCGGCGCTCCGCGCCCGTGGTGTTTGAACCCGACCGGGACTTCCCATGTACGAACTCGGAGTTGTTCACCGCGCAATCGTTCGCGCCGAGGCGCAGGTCGTCGACGCGCTCGCCGCGCTCGGCTCGGCCACCGTGCACGAGGCGATGGGCCGCGTCGGCCTGCTGCAGCCCTACATGCGACCGATCTACGCTGGGGCGCAGGTCGCAGGGACCGCGGTCACCGTGCTGCTGCATCCGGGCGACAACTGGATGCTGCACGTCGTCGCCGAGCAGATCCAGCCGGGCGACATCGTCGTCGCCGCGATCACATCCGACTGCACCGACGGCTACTTCGGCGATCTGCTCGCGACCAGCTTCCAGGCACGCGGTGCTCGCGCCCTGGTGATCGACGGCGGCGTGCGCGACGTGAAAACGCTGACCGAGATGCGCTTCCCGGTCTGGAGCAAGGCGATCTCCGCCAAGGGCACGATCAAAGCGACGCTCGGCTCGGTCAACATCCCGGTCGTCTGCGCCGGGATGCTGGTGACCCCCGGCGATGCGATCGTCGCCGACGACGACGGCATCGTCTGCGTGCCTCGCGCGCGTGCCGCGCACGCGCTCGCGGCGGCGACTGCGCGCGAAGCCAATGAGGGCGCCAAACGGGCGCAGCTCGCAGCGGGCGTGCTGGGGCTGGATATGTACAAGATGCGCGAGCCGCTGGAAAAGGCGGGCTTGCGGTACGTCGATTGAGCCTTTTCGGCGCTTTCCCCGATGCACGACAAACCGACCACCGGCCCGTTCCGGAAGACGCCGGGCTGGCTCGATTGGTTCGACGGGCCGTCGACGCCGGCCTTCCGCGTCCCGCCTGGCGCGGTCGACGCGCATTGCCACGTCTTCGGCCCGGGCGAGCGCTTTGGGTATGCGCCCGAGCGCAAGTACACGCCTTGCGACGCCTCGAAGGAACAGTTGTTCGCGCTGCGCGACCACCTCGGCTTCGACCGCAACGTGATCGTGCAGGCCACCTGCCATGGTGCCGACAACCGGGCGCTGGTCGATGCGCTCGACGCGGCGGCTGGGCGCGCACGCGGCGTCGCCACGGTGCGCCGCGACGTGAGCGACGCCGAACTTCAGGCATTGCACGCGGCGGGCGTGCGCGGCGTTCGCTTCAACTTCGTCCGCCGGCTGGTCGATTTCACGCCGAAGGACGAACTCGCCGAGATCGCCGCGCGCGTCGGGCGGCTCGGCTGGCATGTCGTCGTGTATTTCGAAGCGGTCGATCTGCCCGAGCTGTGGGACTTTTTCACTGCGCTGCCGACCACGGTCGTCGTCGACCACATGGGCCGGCCCGACGTGACGAAGCCGGTCGATGGCCCCGAGTTCGAGCGGTTCGTGCGCTTCATGCGCGAGCACCCGAAGGTCTGGAGTAAGGTGAGTTGCCCCGAGCGGCTTTCGGTCGCCGGGCCGCCGGCGCTGCCCGGCGAAGGCGCGCCGTACCGCGACGTGCTGCCGTTCGCGCGCCGCCTGGTCGAAAGCTTTCCCGAGCGGGTGCTGTGGGGCACCGACTGGCCGCATCCGAACCTCAGGGGTCACATGCCCGACGACGGCCTGCTGGTCGACCTGATCCCGCAGATCGCGCCGAGCGCCGAGCTGCAGCGCCGGCTGCTGGTTGATAACCCGATGCGCCTTTACTGGCCCGAAACGGCCCTTTCGGAACCATGACGATGACGCCTCGATCCTTTGCCCGCCGCGGCTTCGTGCTTGCCGGCGCCGCCGTCGCGCTGCCGCTTTTCACGCCGCGCGCCCGCGCCCAGTCGGCCTACCCGACCCACCCGATCACGTTGCTCGTGCCGTTCGCCGCCGGCGGCATCGCCGACATCACCGCGCGCACCGTCTCGAAGGCGATGTCGGCGAGCCTCGGCCAGCCGATCATCGTCGACAACCGGCCGAGCGCCGGCAGCATCGTCGCCTCGAGCACGGTCGCCAAGGCCAACCCCGACGGCTACACGCTGCTCCTCATGTCGAACGGCAATGCCGTCAGTGCCGGCCTGTTCAAGAAGCTGCCGTACGACCCGATGCGGGATTTCGCGCCGATCGGCACCCTCGGTTTCTTCGACCTCGGCGTTTTCCTCGATGCGAAGTCGCGCTTTCACACGGTCGCCGACATCGTGAGTTACGCCAAGGCGAACCCGGGCAAGCTCAACATCGGCACCATCGCCGTCGGCAGCACCCAGCACCTTTCGGCCGAGCTCTTCAAGACCATCACCGGCATCGATGCGGTGCTCGTGCCCTACAACGGCTCGCCGGCGGTGTTGACCGCGCTACGCAGCGGTGACATCGACGTCGCTTTCGAGATCATGGGCCCGCTGATCGGCCAGGTCGCGGGCAAGACGCTGCGCGTCGCCGCGGTCACGTCCGACAAGCGCTTCACGCTGCTGCCCGATGTGCCCACCGTGCAGGAAGCGGGCTTCCCGAAGTACATCGCCGCTTCGTGGAATGCACTCGCCGCCCCGGCCAAGACGCCGCCCGACGTCATTGCCAAGCTGAACGCCGCGGCCAATGCCGCTCTGAAATCGCCCGAGGTCGCGCGGCAACTCGAAGCGATCGGCGTGCGGCCGCAGGGCAGCACGCCCGACGAACTTCACCGGCTGCTCGGCGCCGAAATCAAGCGCTGGGGCGAGGTGATCAAGGCGGCGAAGATCGAGCCGCAGTGAAGGGGCGTTAGCAGCCCGTTGAAATACCGATCGACCGCCTCGGTCCCATAAGCGACGATCG
>CAXSGM010000032.1:0-36272 GCA_964236915.1 uncultured Rhizobacter sp. | reverse complement strand
GGTCAGAGAGGAAAAGCTGGCTTTGCCAAGCGGTTCTTCAACGGCCTGCTAGCGCGTTGCCTCCCAATGGACGAACTTGCGCGCTACGAAATTGAGGCCGCGGTCGGCGGCAAGGCCGAGCAAACCGATAAGAATGATCCCCACGAACACTTGGTTGGTCCGGAAGAAGTTGGCGGCATCGAGGACCACGAAGCCGATCCCTCTGTCACCGCCCAATAGTTCGGAGGCAACCAGGATGGCGAGCGCGCTACCCATGCCGACCCGGAGCCCGGTCATGATCTGGGGAAGGGCGGAAGGAAAAATCACGCGTCTGAAGATCTGGAGCGGCGTCGCGCCGAGACATTGCGCTGCACGGATCAGGTCAGGCCGGCAGCTGCGGACACCGCTTTCCGTGTTGAGCATGACAATCAGGAAAACATAGTAGAAGATCAACAATACCTTCGAGACTTCGCCGATGCCAAACCACAAAATGAACAGCGGGATCAGGCCCATGGGCGGGATTGGCCGGATCACCTCTGCCGGAATGAGCAGCGCAGCGTCCACCAGGCGGTAGCGCCCTCGGGCAAGGCCGAGCACGATGCCCACGATGCCAGCCGCGACGAACGCCACGACCACGCGCGCGATGCTCGCGCCGAGGTGATAGAAGATACCGATGCCTGCGTAGCCGTGCAGCATCATGTCCACGAATGCGCGAAGCACATCCATGGGCGGCGGCAGCAGGATGGGCTTGACCAAGCCGAATCGCGTGACGAGGTCCCATACAGCCAGGATCAGCAACGGGGACAAGACGGTGAGAGACGCATGTGCCGCCTTGCCGGCAAAGAGCGATCGGCGCATCACGTCACATTGGCTTCAGGAATGGGCCGCTGCTCGGCAAGATCCGGGCGCATGCGCCGGTAGATCTGCTCTCTCGCGCGCAGAAACGCCGGATCCAGCCGGTTGCCTGGATTCCATCGCGGCTCCGGCAAATCGACGCGGAATTCCTGCCGCGCGGCGCCGCCCGGCTTCGAGAGCAGAAAGACGCGGTCCGACAGAAACACCGCCTCGTCGATGCTGTGGGTGACGAACATGACGGTGCAGCCGGTCTTTTTATGGATTCGCAAAAGTTCCTCTTGCAAGGTCTCTCGCGTCTGTACGTCTACGGCAGCGAACGGCTCGTCCATCAGCATGATTTCAGCTTCCGCGGCAAGGACCCTTGCCACGCCGACCCGCTGTCGCATGCCGCCCGAAAGCTGGTAGGGATACCGGTCCTCGAAGCCGGAGAGACCGACCAGTGCTGCCATGTCCTTGCTGATCGCCGACCGCTCCGCAGCTGGTCGGTTCTTGCAGATCTGACTGAACGTGATGTTGTCCTTGACGGTCATCCAGTCGAAGAGTGCGCCATTCTGAAACACCACCGCTCTGGCCGGCCCCGGGCCTGCAATCGGCATGCCCCGGAACTTGAGTCGCCCCCGGGTAGGATGGATGAACCCGGCCACGAGGTTGAGCAAAGTCGTCTTGCCGCATCCGGAGGGGCCGAGCAGACAAACGAATTCGCCTTCCGTGATGGCAAAGCTCGCGTCGGAAATCGCCACGTGGTTTTCGTACGCGAACTCTACTTCCTCCGCCTCGAGAATCGACCTTGCATCCATCTCGCCTCCTGCCGCTTTTGTTGCGGTGATCTTGCGTCGGCGTCGCATTTCCGGCACCGCTGCGTTGCTCGGATCAGCATGGATGATGCCACCCCACCCCTGGCCGATCGGGATTCGGCGAACGCGGCGGAGCGTTTAGGATCAGCGCTACCGGCCAAGTAACTGACCAGTGTTGATGGCGCCACCTGGCGGGTAAAGCAACTAATTGCTTCTCCAAGCGCTTGCCAGACACGTATGTTCCGAGTTGCCGTCACGAGTTTTGGACCGGCACTTGGCGCCGCGGTTCGACGATCGCATGCTGGATCTTGACTGTGGCGTTCGGGCGAGGGTCAGAACGCATCATTTTAGGGAGAACACAATGCAAGCTTACTTGAACCGGCGCACCTTGTTGGGGACCGGCTTGTCTCTGTTAGGTCCTTCCCTGAGCTTCGCCGACGACTTTCCGTCGCGCACGAT
This sequence comes from uncultured Rhizobacter sp., assembly GCA_964236915.1. Lineage (GTDB taxonomy): Bacteria > Pseudomonadota > Gammaproteobacteria > Burkholderiales > Burkholderiaceae_C > LMDS01. The sequence goes on along the minus strand of CAXSGM010000032.1, from coordinate 34,185 downwards.
CGTCATAGTGGTGCCGTATCCCCCCGGCACCGCAAGCGACTTGCTGGCGCGTCTGTTACAGCCCCGGCTGGCCGATGCGTTCAAGCAAACCGTGATCATCGAGAACCGGCCCGGCGCATCCACGAATATCGGCACAGAGCATGTTGCGCACGCTGCCGCGGATGGCCACACGATTCTGTTCCAGGCTCCGAACATCGCCACCAATGAGTTCGCGTTTCGAAACCCACGGTGGAAGCGCGATGACTTCGCGCCCGTCGCGCTGCTCGTGAAATGGTCGAATGTTCTCGTCGCCGGACCGTCCGCGCCGGAACGTGACTTTCGTAAGCTAGTCGCCGCGAGCAAGGCCGCGGGGGGCTTCAACTACGGTTCCCCGGGGCCCGGCTCGCTGTCGCATCTGGCAATCGAGGTCTTGAAGGCGCGTACCGGTCTCGTCATGCAGCACATCACCTTCACGGGTCCGGCGCCGATGATTTCCAGCCTCCTGGGTGGGCACATCCAGTACGGCGTGACGAATCCCCAGGGGTTCATGGCGAACGTCAAGGGGGGCCAGCACAAGCTGTTCCCGATGGTCGTGATGAGCACTCAGAAGGACAGCACGGTTCCGGAGATCCCCACCCTTGCCGACTTCGGCGTGTCCGGGATCGATTCGAACGGCTGGCTCGGTGCATTGCTGCCGGCGAAAACGCCCGCCGCGGTCATCGCGCGCTGGAACACCGAACTCCTCACCGCCCTCAAGACGCCCGAGATGGTGGAGAAGCTGCGTGAGAACTATCTCGAAGTCACGGGAAGCTCGCCCGAGGAGTTCGCGCGTTTCATGACCTCGGAGTCGAGGAAATGGGGTGAGGCTTTCAAGTTGGCAGGAATCGAGCCGGAGTAATAACCCATGATGGAACTCATGAACCTTCGCGTGCTGCGCGACGCGTACCGTGCCGAACTCCGGACGCCTGTCGAGGTGGTCGAAGACGTTTTCCGGCGGATCGACGCGCGCGGCGAAGACCATGTGTGGACGAGTTGCTTGCCGCGCGAGGCGGTGCGCGAGTGCGCCAAAGACCTTGCCGCTCGCAAGGGGGACATCGAGCGGCTTCCTTTGTATGGCATTCCCTTCGGCGTCAAGGACAACCTGGACGTCGCGGGGCTTCCGACGAGTTGTGGCTGCCCATCTTTTCAGCGCGACCCGACGCGGCATGCGACGGCAGTCGAGCGCGCCGTGGCCGCGGGCGCCATCCTGATCGGCAAGCAGTCTCTCGACCAATTCGCAACCGGTTTGAACGGCACTCGCACCCTCGGGCCGCCTCCGAAGAACGTTTTCAGCGATGCCATCATTCCGGGCGGCTCGAGCTCCGGTTCGGGCGTGGCCGTCGCCGCGGGCCTTGTCGGGTTCTCTCTCGGAAGCGACACCGGAGGCTCGGGCCGCGTGCCCGCCGCGATGAACAACATCGTCGGAATCCGCCCCACGGTGGGGCTCGTTAGCAGTGCGGGGCTGGTCCACAACAATCGGTCGCTCGATTGCATTCCGGTCTTCGCCGGGACCGTGGATGACGCCTTCGCGGTGCTGCATGCGATCGCGGGCCATGACGCCGAGGATCCGTGGAGCCGTACCGATGCCGCCGAAATATTGGCGAACGCGACCTTTCCCGAAGCTTTCAGGTTCGGCATCCCCGACAAACTGGAGTTTTATGGCGACGCCGAATCCAAGTCGCTGTTCGACGCCGCAGTTGCGAGGATGGAGCAGATCGGTGGAGTGGTCTCGCGGGTGGATTTCTCCGCCTTCTATGACGCGGGGCGGCTGATTTTTGGCAGCGCCTTGATTGCCGAGCGGGCCGCCAATTACGGTTCTGTGCTTTGGTCTGCGAAAGACGATCTGGTTCCTGCCGTCGCGGCTGCGCTGGAGTCCGGATTCCGCTATTCGGCGGTCGACGCCTTCAAAGCCATGTACGAGATCCAGGCGCTGCGGACGCAGTTCCACCGGGTGGTTACCGGCATCGACGTCCTTCTGACGCCTACCGTTCCGCGTCCCTATTCGGTCGAGGAAATGCTCGCGGAACCGGTGGAGCGCAACGCCGAAGTGGGGTACTACACATACGGTGTCGGACCCGTCGGCTTCTGTGCTGTGGCGGTGCCGGCCGCGTTGCGAAGCGACGGCATACCTTTTGGCGTGTCGTTGGTTGCTCGGGCCGGCGAGGATGGCCGCGTAGGCGCCCTCGCGCGTCGTTTCGCAGGGGCCACGGGCCTTCGTCCCGGCATCGAAGCCCGGCCGGCACACGCCTCTCTCCTCAAGGGTGACGCAAGATGAAGACCGTCATTGAAAATGGCATCGTCATCGGATGGGTCGAGGGCAAGCACGCGGTGGTGCCCGACGCGGTGGTGGTCTTCGAAGGAAACCAGATCATCCATGTCGGCGCGGCGGCGGACTGCCCGGGGCTGGAGATGCCGCTGCAAAAACTGGATGCCACCGGCCGCTTGGTCGTCCCCGGTCTGGTGAACGCGCACCTGCACGCGACCGACACGCCGTTCACACGCGGCCTGCTGGAAGAGGCAAGCAACGTCTCCAGCGCAGCCAAAGAGACGAACTACGGCACCCTCTACCGGATGTTGCCGGCGATCCGTCATGCGATCGACCCGGAGTCGCAGGTGATCGCTGCAGAGTGTGCTTTCGCCGAGCTCGCGCGCACGGGCTCGACGACGGTGGTCGAGCTCGGCTTCGACTACGAAGTCGGAGGCGATGGCGACATGGCCATGACAAGGCAGGTGGCCGATACGGCGATGCGGGTGGGGCTGCGGCTGTATTCGGGTCCGCGTTACCGTGCGATGCACTACGGGTACGCGCCCGGAGGCGAGGTCTGGTACGAGGAGTACCCGGAGCGCGGGCGCACGAGGTTTCGTGACTGCGTGGATTTCTGCGCAGGCTGGAACGGGCGCTACGACGACCGGTTGCGCACGATGCTCGCGCCGGGTCAGATCGACACCTGCGACGCCGAGCTTCTACGCGAGACGAGGGCTGCGGCCGACACCTACAAGCTGCCGATCCAAGTGCATGCAGGGCAGTCGTCCAAGGAATACCAGCGCATCGTGAGCGAGCACGGCATGACCACGGTGGAGTACATGGCGCACACCGGCTTGCTCGGGCCGGACCTGCTGATCGGGCACGGTCAGGTGATGACGGCGAACGGGGATCTCGCCGCGCTCAAGCCCAGCGAGGTGGCGGCACTGCGCGAATCCCAGGCCACGGTGGTGCACCTGCCGTGGGTGAAGGCGCGCCGCGGCGGCGTGATCAACTCGATCCACAAATACGCCGGCATGGGAATACGCCAGGCGCTGGGCACGGATACCTTTCCGTTCGACATGTTCAACGACATGCGCATGGCCGCGACGGTGTGCCGCGTCGTCGAGCGTTCGGCCGACGTGGCAGCCTCGCGCGACGTCTTCACGATGGCGACCGCCGGCGGCGCGGATGCGCTGGGGCGTCCCGACCTGGGGCGGCTGGCGGCGGGGTGCAAGGCCGATATCGTCACGGTGCGCATCGACACGTTCAAGGCGGCGCCGCACTACGACCCGTTCAAGTTTCTGGTGCTCGCGGCCAATGGCGAAGACGTCGACAGCGTGATCGTGGACGGCCGCACGATCGTGCGCAACGGCGAGGTGCTCAATGTGGACGCTCCGGCCGCCATCCACAAACTCAACGAGGCCGCACGCAAGGTTTGGGGCCGAGTCCAAACATAGGCACGCGCTGAACCAGCCGATATGCGGCGGTCAGGAAACTTCGTCAATAGCTGTCGGGCAAAGGACTTGGCATCAGCGCGCGCCATCTGTGCCTGCAAGATGGCACAGCTCTTGCTGCCAAAAGCCACCATGGCAGCTCTCAGTAGAAGACGGCATGGGTGATCCTGCCGCTTATCCAGGGAAAGCGGAAAAAGGGATTTCCGCTTGGCGCACGCGGGAAGCTTCGCCGGCCGCCCGAAAGGGCCACATCGTTCTGGACGATTTGAAGGTCGAATTCGGCGACCGGAAGAAAACGACGATTGCGGTCGATGGCGTTTCGATCGAGGTTCAACCGGGGGAATTCGTTTCGATCATCGGGCCCTCGGGTTGCGGCAAGTCCACGGTACTGAATGTGATTGCGGGTTTCACTCGACCGTCGGGTGGGCGAGTTCAAGTGGATGGAAAAGACGTCCTGGAGCCGGGTGTCGACCGAGGCGTCGTTTTTCAGCAGTACTCGTTGTTTCCCTGGATGACCGTCCGCAAGAACGTCGAATTCGGACTCAAGGCGCAAGGAATGTCGCGGTCCCAGCGCGAGACGTTCGCACGGACCTACCTCAGCCTTACGGGGCTTCTCGCGTTCGAGAATCACTTTCCCGACGCGCTTTCCGGCGGCATGAAGCAACGCGTCGGGATCGTGCGAGCGCTCGTGACAAGCCCGCAGGTATTGCTCATGGATGAGCCGTTCGGAGCCCTGGATGCGCAGACCCGCGTGGTGATGCAGGAGATCCTGACCAACATGTGGCAACGGCAGAAGATTTCGGTGCTCTTCATTACGCACGACATCGAAGAGGCGATCTTTCTCTCGGACCGGGTTTACGTGATGACGGCCAGGCCTGGAAAGATCAAGGCGCAGTTGCAGATTCCGCTTTCCCGTCCCCGATCTGCAGACATGACGATGTCCCGGCAATTTCTGGACATCCGCCAGGAATTGCAGCGGCTGATCCGGGAGGAAAGCATCAAGGCGATGGGAACCGAAATCAGTACAGATGCCCTGGACGGACTGTCTACCGACCTGGGGCCCGAAGGCCCGCGGCCTTCGATCTAAGCGACGTTCCAACACCCGAAAGAAACTTCATGTTCACCCGCTATACCCTACAAAAAGTCCTCCTCTCGGTTGTTCTCGCAACTTCGGCATGCGCTGCACTCATTTCATTCGACGCTGCCGCTGCGGAGCCCACCAGGATGAAGCTTGCCCAAAACCTGTCTCCGATTTCGGGCGTCGTCATCGTGGCGAAACAGAAAGGCTTTTTCGAGAAAGCCGGGCTCGATGTCACCGTCATCAATTTCACCTCCGGCAAGCAGGCATTGGAGGCGACCATCGGCGGGGGCGCCGACATCGCCACGACCGCCGAGGCTCCGGTCACGGCCGCGGCCATGGCGAATCAACCGATCGCCTTCCTGGCGCGCATGGAGTATTCGGATCTCAAAAGCCTCGCGAGCGTCGACAGCAAAATCAACAGCCTGAATGACATAAAAGGGAAGCGCATCGGATACACGGTAGGGACCGGCGGCGAGGTGTACACGATGGCCTTGCTGAAGCGTGCGGGGCTCACCAAGAACGACGTTACGCTGGTCAACCTACGTGCATCGGACATGGCGGCGGGCATGTCGGCCAATGGCATCGATTTGATGAATACGTGGGAGCCGCACGTCGCCAACGCCAAGAAAGCGCTCGGCCCGAAAGTGAAGCAGATCGATACCAAGGGCGTGTACGCTGAAACTTTCAACATTGTAACGACACAAGCTTATCTCAAAGCGAACGGCGAGGCTGTCGACAGGTTCATCAAAGCTATGCTGGAAGCAGAAAAATGGATGAAAGCCAATCGCGAGGAGGCGATCACGACCGTCGCGACGGCCGTGAGCATGAAGCGTGAAGATCTGGCGCCCCTCTGGGACGACTATGTTTTCCACGTGTCGCTCGACACCATGACGCTCGACGTCCTGAAGTCGCACGCGGCTTGGCGGCTGGAATCGGGCAATGCGCCCAGCGGCGCTGCGATGCCCGACTTCTCCAAGGTGATTTATCCCGGCCCGCTCAAGGCCGTGGCGCCGGATCGCGTGACGATCAGCTTCAAATGAAGAGCGGGCGGCCGAAAACCGAGGGAACCCTCTTGGAAGCGGTGGCGCGATGGGGGTCGCTGCCGCTCATCCTGGTCGTATGGGAAGTCGTGGTGCGTGCCGGCGCCGTCAATCCGGTGTTGTTTCCCCCGCCCAGCGTCATCGCGGTATCGATGTATGAATACGCGGCGTCCGGCACCTTGCTCACCGACGTGGGATGGAGCGTGTCTCGTATTTTGGTCGGATACATCGCGGGCGCCGTCATCGGCATCTTGGTCGGCGTGTTGACGGGAGGCAACAGAGTGGTCGCAGCGTTCCTCTCGCCCGTCTTCCAAATGCTCCGCCCGATTCCGCCGATCGCTTTCGTTCCCATCGTCATCGTCTGGTTCGGACTGACTGAATTCGGAAAGTGGTTTCTGGTGTTCTGGGGCGTGTTCTTTACCGTGTGGCTATCGGTGCATCTGGGCGTCCAGCGAGTCAACGATACTTTGATCCGGGCCGCGCGTTGTCTGGGGGCTCCGCGGCGCATGATGCTGTTCGAGGTGATGCTTCCCGGTGCCCTTCCTTATATCTTCGTGGGGCTGCGGACGGCGATCAGCGTTTCTTTCTATACCCTGGTGGCGGCAGAGCTTGCGGGTGCGTTCGCCGGCATTGCTTATCGGCTCGAGGTTACTCAGCAGAACATGCAGATAGGACAGATGATGGCCGGTCTGATCATCCTGGGGCTGCTTTCGACCACGGCTGACCGACTTTTCGGGATGTTCGCGACGCGGTTCGTCCATTGGGGTTCCTGACGGCAGTGGGTATCTGACTCGATCTCCTCCACGCGGTCGGTCAATGCCCCGGCGGCCGCGTTCAGGCCGTCACCGGCCCCGGGCGCTTCGGATCGACGACGAAGCGCGCCGCCGTCGTCATCCCGCTCGCCGGGTTTCGTGCGTCATCGACGACGCGGATTTCGGCGCGCAACTCGCGCTCGTCGAGCGCGAAGCGGATGTAGCCGCGCTGGTCGCTGCGCCCATAGTGCAGGTGCGGGCTCCAGGGGCGGATCGCGTCGAGCCGGGACTGCGGCAAGCCCAGGCTGGTGATCGAGCTGCCGCAGAACTCGCTGGCGACGCTGGCCGAGGCCGGATCGTCGAAGTCGACTTTCAGGTCGGCGACGCAGTGGCTGTGCACGTCGCCGCCGAGCACGACCGCGCCGGGCACGCGCCGTGTGGCGATGCCGTCGAGCAGGCGCCGGCGCGCGGCGGGGTAGCCGTCCCAGCCGTCGGTCCAGTAGGTGCCGCCGTCGACGGCGGGGTCGGTTCCGCTGCAGCGCGCCATCAATGTCTGCTGGGCAAGCAGGTTCCAGGGACGGCGGGTGTCCCAGCCGTCCGCGAGCCACCGTTCCTGGGCCGCGCCGAGAAGGCTGCGCGCCGGGTCGAGCAGGGCGGCGCAATCGCGCTGCGGCACGGTGTTCGAGCCGCCGCGTCCGGGCTTGGTGCAGACCTGGCCGTCGCGATACTGGCGGTCGTCGACCAGATGCAGGCGCGCCAGGCGTCCCCAGTCGAGCCGGCCGTAGATCCGCATGTCGGCGTCGACGGGACGCGCCGACTTCGGAAACGGCATGTGCTCCCAGTAGGCACGGTACGCGGCCGCCCGCTGCGTGCGGAAATCGGGCTCGAGGTGCTCGCCGCGCAGGCCGGCGTAGTCGTTGCCGACCTCGTGATCGTCCCAGACCACGAGCCAGGGCGCCGCGGCGTGCGCCGCCTGCAGGTCGGGATCGCTCTTGTGGGCGGCGTAGCGGGCGCGGTACTGCGCGAGCGTGCGGACCAGGCCCTTTCCCTCGAGCGGCCGCACCGAGGCCGCGGATGACGGGTACTCGTAGATGTAGTCGCCGAGGAACAGCACCAGGTCGAGTTGCTCGGCGGCCAGGTGGCGCCAGGCGGCGTAATGGCCGACGTCGTAACGCTGGCAGCTGGCGATCGCGAAGTCGAGCCGGGCGGGTGCGTCGGCCGCCGGCGCGGTGCGCGTGCGCCCCACGCCGCTCTGCTGGCCGAGCGCCTCGAAGCGATACCAGTACCAGCGGGCCGGCTCCAGGCCGGCCGGCTCGGCGTGCACGCTGTGGGCGTCGTCGGCGATTGCGATCTCTTCGCCCTGGGCGACGACCGCGTCGAAACGTTCGTCCTTCGCGAGCATCCAGCGCACCGGCACGTGCGGCGGCAGATCAGGGCCGCTCAGGCGCGTCCAAAGCACGACGCCGTCGGCGCGCGGCTGGCCGGAGGCGATGCCGAGGGCGAAGCGGGGCACGTCGGCGGCCCGCGCGTCGCGAATGAAGCGCGGTACGGCGCACGCGGCCACGGCGCCGCGGAGGAACAGCCGGCGGCGCGGGTCGTCCACGAACATCGCCGGGTCAGGGGACGACGAGGTCGACCGTCTTTTCCACGACCTTGCCGGTCACCCTGACGCCGGTCGCGACGACCGCGCCGGTCACCGAGATCGCTGCACCGGCCGCGGCGCCTGCCACCGACACGACCGCGCAACCGCCGAAAACCGATGCCGCGGCGATCAGCGCGGTGACAACGACGGGCCGGAGCGATGCGTTCGAATGGGATGGCACTTCGCCGGCCGAGCGCCGGCGTGTGCGGAGCCGCCCACGCGAGGCTTGCGACGGCCGCGCGGCGTCAGACGCCGACATCATCGATTTCGCGGTACACGTCGCGCAACCAGATCCTGACGCGCTGGCGGTCCATCAGCCCGAGGCCGCCGGTGCCGGGGTCCTGCGGGTTCTTCGCCTTCCAGAAGCTGCTGCTGCCGGCGTCGATGCGCTGGATCACGCCTTCGTTCAATTTCTTGATGGTGACGATCTTGGCGCCGAGCTGCAGCGCCCGCTGCTGCTGGCCCGACTGCTCGAGCACCGAGAAATCGTTGCCGCGCACCTGGTTCCTCACGAGGACGTAGCGCAGCCCGGTGCCGAAGCGGTCGAGCAGCTTCTGCAGCAGATCGACCGAATCCTTGCCGGTGTCCATCACGTGCCAGTAATGGATCGTCATGCCCATTTCCTCGGCCATGCCGACGACGCCGGCATCGTCCATCCACTTGACGAGCGATTCGTGCGTTTGCGCCGCCAGGTCGACGAGCATGCGGCGCTCGGGCTGCTCCGAGGCGCTTTCGACGATCACGTCGAGCGCCTCGTGCCGGTCCATCACGACCGGCGAGGCGTAGTCGGCGTAGAAGCGCATCAGCGCACCGTTCGAGCGGTCGGTGTCGAAGCCGAGGAACGGGATGTTGCGATCGATCATGTACTGCGCGAGTACCCGCGCGGTGACCGATTTGCCGACACCGCCTTTTTCGCCGCCGATGAAGTGGATGTGGGACATGGGTTCAGGTCGTCGCCGCCGGTGGCGAACTGGGGTGGTCAGCCGGCCGATTCTGCATCGCCGGCCATCCCCACGAACAGTCGAATTCAGCGTGGTTGCTACGAACGCGTTGAAACTCGGCGTGTCCGATCTCGGTGGGCCGATGAAGGGCAGAGCAGAGCGCCCTCTCGGCGCGACGGCCCGGGCTCAGCCGCGGCCGATGAACGGCATCTTGGTCGCCATGATCGTCATGAACGGGATGTTCGCTTCGAGCGGCAGATGCGCCATGTGCACGACTGCCGCGGCCACCTGGGCGAGGTCCATTCGCGGCTCGGGTCGCACGCTGCCGTCGGCCTGCAGCACGCCGGTCGTCATGCGCTCGGTCATCTCGCTCGCGGCGTTGCCGATGTCGATCTGGCCGCAGGCGATGTCGTGCGCGCGGCCGTCGAGCGCCAATGCTTTGGTGAGGCCGGTGAGCGCGTGCTTGGTCGCCGTGTAGGGCGCGCTGAACGGGCGCGGGGCGTGCGCCGAGATCGAGCCGTTGTTGATGATCCGCCCACCGCGCGGGTCCTGGCGCTTCATCAGCCCGAAGGCGCCGCGGGCGCAGAGAAAGGCGGCCGTCAGGTTGACGTCGACCACCGCCCGCCACTGGGCGACGCTCAATTCATCGATCGGCAGCGCCGGCGCGCTGGTGCCGGCGTTGTTGAAGAGCAGGTCGAGCCGGCCGTACGTGGCTGCGACGCGGGCGAACAGCGCGTCGACGGCGGCCGGGTCGGTCACATCGGCGGGCGCCGCGAGGGCCTGCCCGGCAAGCGGGCCGGCGCGGGCGCGGGTTTCGTCGAGCGCTTCGCCGCGGCGTCCGGTGAGCACGACCCGCCACCCGGCTTCGAGGAGCGCCAGGGCGGTGGCACGGCCGATGCCGCTGCCGGCGCCGGTGACGAGGGCGACCTTGGCGGGCGAAGTCAGCGGCAACGTCGTGGGCGATGTTATGGACGAGGCGATGAGCGATGCGTTGGACAAAACGTCGCAGCGGCTCAGCCGCCGGCCGGTGCCACGGTCGCAGGGCTGGCGTCGTCGTCGGTGAAGCAATCGTCGAAGGTGAACCAGAGCGAGACGAAGAAGGCGGTCATCGTCACGAGCGATGCCGCCATCACCGCGACGTTCACCGCGACCGACTGCTCGAAGATCAGCGTCAACATCCCGGCGAAGAGCCCGAGCGCCGCGCCGAGGCCGATCCAGGTGAGGCCGTACGACACGAACGCCGCCTTGTTGCGCCAGCAGGCGAGGCAACTGAAGAAGAGCGCGCGGCCGGCCGATTGACCGCCCCAGTGCGTCAGGGCCGGCGCGTGCCAGAACGGCAGCGCGAGCAGGCCGAGCAGCACCAGCCGGCACAGCAGGCCGTTCTGCAGCGACGGATCGGCCCAGCGCGATTCGAGCAGCTCGGGCGTCGCATCCTTGGACCAAGCGGTCTGCCAGAAGCCTTCGAGCGCGCCGCCATCGACATGGTTGCCGAGCCAGAACACCAGGATCACGCCGAGGGCGTACAGCGCGCTCAACTGCAGCATCGCCGCCACCTGGCGCCGCGCGCCGCGCAGCGGCTCGACGAAGACACGCGGCGTCGGCAGCCGCTTCTGCAGGCTTTGCCGCGTCGCCAGCATGAAGCCGAGCGAGCGCAGCGGCAAGAGCGCGAGCGCCAGGAACAGCCCGACCAGCGGCAGCACGCTCAGCAGCGCAAACGCGATGTAGAAGGCAAGGAACAGGAGGCCGAACGCGGTCGGATAGCGCGCGAGGGTGCGGAAGCCTTGACGCACCCACAGCGTGCCGCGCAACGCCGGAACGGTTTGCAGTCTCATCGGATCGGCGGGTGCCAGGGGTTGGCGATCCGCTCGCGCAGAACGCGCTCGAAGTGGGCGGGATCGTGGGCGGTCAGCAGGGCGGCCTCACGCGGCTGATGAAGGTCGCGCAGGCGCGAGAGCCAGAAGCGAAAGGCGCCGGCGCGCATCGCGGCCGGCAAGAGGCGGCACTCCGTCGCCCCGAGCGGGCGCGCCTCATGGTAGGCCCGAACCAGCGCGCTCGCCCGGTCTTCGGCCAGGCGGCCGGATTCGAGGTCGATGCACCAGTCGTTCAGGCACACGGCGAGGTCGTAGAGCCAGGTGTCGACGCCGGCGAAGTAGAAATCGAAGAGGCCGCCGATGCGGTCGCCGTCCGGCCCTTCGACGAACATCACGTTGTCGCGGAACAGGTCGGCGTGGATCGGCCCGCGCGGCAGGCCGGCCTGGGCGGGTGAGGCGGCGAGCCGGCGTTGCCAGTCGAGCTCGCTCTGGAGCAGGGCACGCTCGGCATGGCTGACGAACGGCGCGACGATCGGCACCGATTCGGCCCACCAGTCGAGGCCGCGCAGGTTGGGTTGGGCGAGCGCGAAGTCGGCGCCCGCCAGGTGCATCCGCCCGAGCATTGCGCCGAGCAGGGCGCAATGCGCGGCATCCGGCGCGAGCCGATGGCTGCCGGGCAGGCGGTCGACCACCGCGGCGGGCTTGTCGGCCAACCGGTGCACGAGCCCCCCATCGGCATCGGCCTTCGGCGCCGGCACCGGCAGGCCGTGCTCGGCGAGGTGCTTCATCAGGCCGAGGTAGAACGGCAGCTGCTCGAAGCCGAGCCGCTCGAACACCGTCAGGACGTAGCGCCCGCTGCGGGTGTCGGCGAAGTAGTTGGTGTTCTCGATGCCGCTGGCGATGGGCTCCAGGGCGCTCAGCGTGCCGAGGCCGAGGCGGTCGACCAGCGCGGCGGCAGCGTCGAACGCCAGGACCGTGTAGACCGCCATCGAGCCGGCGGTTCGTCAGAACGCGAGAACGTTCCAGACCCGCTTGCCGACCGCGCTCATCGCACCGCCGGCGCTGTCGGGCGGCGTCCGGCCCCCGCGCTGCACGATGATCTCGTAGCTCCGGGTGGTACCGACTTTCGGCGTGACGACGACATGCTGCACTTCGCCGCGCACCACCAGTTCGTCGATCTTCGAGCCGCCGTCTTCAAAAACGTTGTGGTGAACATCGGGCTCGCCACGCGACGCCGGCTCGCTCGCCGGATCGTCGGCTCGAAGGAGGGGTGCCGGCGCTCGCGCGACCGCCGGGGGCGCGCTCGCGACGGGTGCCGGCGCGGACTGGGCAACTGCAGAAGCGGGCGCCGCCAGCATCAAAACCGCGGCCAGACCCACGGCGGCGGCAAGGGCGAACGCGGTCCGGGGGTGCATGGGTCGATTCTAAAGGGGGCACTCGTCGGTGGGGGCGCAGGGAGCGCTCCGGAGGGCTACCCGACAATCGCCCGATGAGCGAGAAAACCCTGCTGCTCGTCGACGGTTCGAGCTACCTCTACCGCGCCTACCACGCGCTCCCCGACCTGCGCGGCCCCGGCGGCGTCCCGACCGGCGCGATCCACGGCGTCGTCTCGATGATGAGAAAGCTCCGCGAGCAATTCCCCGCGGCACTCGGCGCCTGCGTGTTCGACGCCCCCGGCAAGACCTTTCGCGACGCCTGGTACGCCGAGTACAAGGCCACCCGCACGGCGATGCCGCCCGACCTCGCGGCGCAGATCGATCCGATCCGCGAGGCGGTGCAGCTGCTCGGCTGGCCGGTGCTCACGGTTCCCGGCATCGAGGCCGACGACGCGATCGGCACGCTGTGCGCCGTCGCCGAGCGCGCCGGCTTCGAAGTGATCGTCTCGACCGGCGACAAGGACCTGGCGCAACTCGTCAGCGCGCAGGTCACGCTCATCAACACGATGTCGAACGAGCGGCTCGACGAGGCCGCGGTGCTCGCGAAGTTCGGCGTGCCGCCGGGCCGGATCGTCGACTACCTGACGCTCGTCGGCGACTCGGTCGACAACGTGCCGGGCGTCGAGAAGGTCGGCCCGAAGACGGCGGCCAAGTGGCTCGTGGAACACGGCTCGCTCGACGCGGTGATGCGTGCCGCGACGACGATGAAAGGCGCGGCCGGCGAGAACCTGCGCCGGGCGCTCGAGTGGCTGCCGACGAGCCGACGCCTCGTCACCGTCGTCACCGATTCGGATCTGACCGAGCACGTCGAGGGCTGGCCATCGTTCGACTCGCTGGCGCTGAAGCCGGTCGCGGTCGATCCCATGCTGGCGTTCTACGACCGCTTCGGCCTCCGCAGCTTCAAGCGCGAGCTCGAAGCCGGCGCGCTGCCCGCGGTGCGCGCCGAATCGGTCGAAGGGTTCCGCTCCGAGGCGGCGCACGCGGCCGAGCAGGCCGAAGCCACGCCGCCGCCCGAGCGCCATTACGAGACGATCTTCAGCCGCGCGGCGCTCGACGCCTGGGTCGCGAAGCTGCGGGCCGCCCCGCTCGCCGCGCTCGACACCGAGACCGATTCGCTCGACGCGATGCAGGCGCGGCTGATCGGCCTCTCGTTCAGCGTCGCGCCCTTCGAGGCGGCGTACGTGCCGATCGGCCACAGCTACGCCGGCGCGCCGGATCAACTCGCCGAGGCCGAGGTGCTCGACGCCCTGCGGCCGTGGCTCGAAGATGCCGCGGCACCGAAGCTCGGCCAGAACACGAAGTACGACGCGCATGTCTTCGCCAGCCACGGTGTCGAGGTGCGCGGGTACGTGCACGACACGCTCCTCGAAAGCTACGTGCTCGAGGCGCACAAGCCGCACACCCTTGAAAGCCTGGCGGCGCGCTACCTCCATCGGCAGAGCGCAACCTACGAGGACCTGTGCGGCAAGGGCGTGAACCAGATCCCGTTCGCGCAGGTCGAGATCGAGCGCGCGGCGGCTTATTCGTGCGAAGACAGCGAGATGGCCTTGCAGGTGCACCGGGCGCTCTGGCCGCGGATCGAACGCGATCCCGGCTTGCTGGCGATCTACCGCGGCATCGAGGTACCGGTCTCGGACGTGCTGCGCCGGATCGAGCGCCATGGCGTCCTGATCGATTCGGAGCTGCTCCGCGCCCAGAGCCGGGAGCTCGCCGAACGCATGCTCGCGCTTGAACAGCAGGCCTACGAGCTCGCCGGCCAGCCGTTCAACCTCGGCAGCCCGAAGCAGATCGGCCAGATCCTGTTCGACACCGACAAGCTCGCGCTGCCGGTCAAAAAGCGCACCGCGAGCGGCGCGCCGAGCACCGACGAGGACGTGCTGGCCGAGCTGGCAAAGGACTTTCCGCTGCCGGCGCGGCTCCTCGAGCACCGCTCGCTCGCGAAACTGAAAGGCACCTACACCGACAAGCTGCCGCTGATGGTGAACCCGCGGACGGGCCGGGTGCACACCAACTTCGCGCAGGCGGTCGCGGTGACGGGGCGGCTTTCGAGCAACGATCCGAATTTGCAGAACATCCCGATCCGCACCGCCGAAGGCCGGCGCGTGCGCGAGGCCTTCATCGCGCCGATCGGGCATTCGATCCTCTCGGCCGACTATTCGCAGATCGAATTGCGGATCATGGCCCACATTTCCGAAGACGCTGGGCTCCTGAAAGCTTTCGGCGAGGGTGTCGACGTGCACCGGGCGACCGCCAGCGAGGTGTTCGGGCAGGCGCTCAGCGAGGTCACGAGCGAGCAGCGGCGCTATGCCAAAGTCATCAACTTCGGGCTGATTTACGGCATGAGCGCGTTCGGGCTCGCCGCCAACCTCGGCATCGAGCGCAGCGCCGCGACCACCTACATCGAACGCTATTTCGCGCGCTATCCGGGCGTCAAGCGCTACATGGACGAGACGCGGGCGATGGCGAAGGACCGCGGCTACGTCGAAACCCGCTTCGGCCGGCGCATCTGGTTGCCCGAGATCAATGGTGGCAGCGGCCCGCGCCGCGCCGCCGCCGAGCGCCAGGCGATCAACGCGCCGATGCAGGGCACCGCCGCCGATCTGGTCAAGCTCGCGATGATCGCCGTGCAGCACGCGCTCGACGCCGAGCGCAAGGCGACGCGAATGGTCCTCCAGGTGCACGACGAGCTGGTGTTCGAAGTGCCGGATTCGGAGCTCGCGTGGGCGATCGAGGCCGTGCCGCGAATCATGGCGTCGGTCGCCGAGTTCAAGGTGCCGCTGCTGGCGGAAGTCGGCGTCGGGGCGAACTGGGACGTGGCGCACTGAGCTGAACGAAGCCGCGGGCCCCCTAGGATCTTTATTGACAAGGCCTATCGCGGCTGCAAGCATCCATTCGAACCAATCGTTCAGGGAGCGAGTCATGCCGCTCGTTCGAATCGACATGCCGGCCGGCAAAGCGACCAGCTACCGCGCCAAGGTCGTGGCAACGGTTCAATCGGCGATGCACGACGCGCTGAAGGTTCCGATGGCGGAGCAATTTCAGATCGTCGGCGAGCATGCGGCCGGCGACCTTTCGATCGACCGAAGCTACCTCGGAATCCAAAGATCAGCTGACGCGATCCTGATTCAGATCACCCTGAACGAAGGTCGAGACGCCGAGACGAAGAAGGTGTTTTACAAGGCCCTTGCCGACGCACTTCATGAAAGCGTGGGGCTGCGCCGCGAGGACGTTCTGGTCAATCTCATCGAGGTCAAACCCGAGGATTGGTCGTTCGGCAATGGCGAGGCTCAGCAAGTCTGACCGAGGTCGGATTGCGCTTGGTGGCGAAATCAGTCCGGAGCTTCGACCAATGATCCGTTGCGTGCGCATCTGGACCGGCAAGGACGGCAATTCCCTATTCGAGGAGGGCGTCGTCGACCTTCCCAAAGGGGAACGTGGGGACGTTTTGAGCGACAAAGTCGCCGCTTCGAGCATCTCGTTTCGCGAAACCAAATCGGGTGGCACCTTCGCTCCTCATGACGCGCCAGCTCGTCAGTTGGTCATCACGCTCAGCGGTTCACTGGAATTCAAGACCGCCACCGGTCAGACCTTCGTCATCGACCCCGGCGACATCCTGCTCGCCGAGGACACGACCGGCAGCGGCCACAGCTGGCGGCTGACGAACGACCAGCCGTGGCGCCGTGCCTACGTGATCCTCGGGGCGGACGTCACCGTGCCATTCGTCGCCCGGCCCGGCTGAACGAGACATTCCTGACGCCGGCGATTCGTTGCGGTAGCCAACTTTCCCTGCTTATCGGAGATTCCCATGCCGCCGACCCCCAGCACCGACAGTCCCGACGTCGTCCTCATCGGCGCCGGCATCATGAGCGCGACCTTCGGCTCCTTTTTGAAAGAGATCGAACCGTCGCTCAGCGTCGCGATGTTCGAGACGCTCCACGACTGTGGCCAGGAAAGCTCCGACGGCTGGAACAACGCCGGCACCGGCCACGCAGCCAACTGCGAGCTGAACTACACGCCGCAGCGACCCGACGGCAGCGTCGACATCTCGAAGGCGCTCGAGGTCAACGTCGAGTTCGACCTGTCGCGCCAGCTATGGGCGTTTCTCGTCAAGAAGGGAGCGATTCCCGACCCCCGGGCGTTCATTCATCCCTGCCCGCACATGAGTTTCGTGTGGGGTAAAGAGAACGTCGCCTTCCTGAGCGCCCGCTTCAAGGAGATGTCCGCGAACCATTGCTTCTTCGGCATGGAGTACAGCGAGGATCGCGCCAAGATCAGTGAGTGGGCGCCGCTGATCACCGACGGGCGGGATGCGGACCAACCGGTCGCCGCCACCCGGATCATCACCGGCACGGATGTCGATTACGGTGCGCTGACGCACCTGTTGGCTGACCATCTTTCGAAGCAATCGGGCTTCGAGGTCAGCTACAACAGCGAGGTCGTCGGGTTGGACCGGGAAGATGGCGGCCGCTGGGTCGTCAAGGTCAAGGACACCGGAACGGGCGCCGAGAGGACCGTATCGGCCAAGTTCGTATTCATTGGTGCCGGCGGCGGCTCGCTCCAGCTGCTTCAAAAGTCCAAAATCCCGGAGGGCAAAGGCTACGGCGGCTTTCCGGTGAGCGGAATATGGCTGCGTTGCGAGGTCGACGCCATCAGCCAGCGGCATCATGCCAAGGTCTACGGCAAGGCAGCCTCGGGTTCGCCGCCGATGTCGGTCCCGCATCTCGACACGCGGATCATCGGCGGCAAGCAATCGCTCCTGTTCGGACCCTATGCGGGCTTCTCGACCAAGTTCCTGAAGCACGGGTCGCTCATGGACCTGTTCACCTCGTTGACCCACGACAACATCGTGCCCCTGCTGGACGTTGCGAAGGACAACGTCAGCCTCACCGAGTACCTGATCGGCCAGGTGCTGCAGACCTCGGGCCACCAGTTCGCGATGCTCCAGCAATTCTTTCCTCGGGCAATCAAGAAGGACTGGAAGGAAGCGGTCGCGGGGCAAAGGGTGCAGACGATCAAGCCGACCGGTGAAACGAACATTTTCAAGAAAGAGGGATACCTCGAGTTCGGAACCGAAGTGGTGGTCGCTGCCGACAAGTCGATCGTCGCCTTGCTCGGTGCCTCGCCCGGCGCGTCGACGGCCGCCTCGATCGCGATCGATGTGCTCGAGAAATGCTTTGGCGATCGGCTGACCGAAAGCGCCTGGCTGCCGCGACTGAAGGCCATCATCCCTACCTACGGGATCGATCTCAAGACGGATGCCGGCGCCTGCAAGCGCACACGCGCGGAGACGGCGCCCCTCCTGAAAATCGACAACATCTGAGGAGCAACGACCGTGGCGGACCATCCCGTGATGAAAGACATCCCGATCGGCCTCCATGTCGAAGGCGTCCGGCGCGAATTCGACTCGATGGGCGTCGTCGAGGTTCCGGCCGACAAGTACTTCGGTGCGCAAACGGCGCGCTCGCTGATCCACTTCTCGATCGGCGACGACCGGATGCCGAAAGCCGTGTACCACGCCTACGGCATTGTCAAGAAAGCCTGCGCGCTGGTCAACGCGGCCGAGGGGCGGCTTCCGCAGTGGAAGGCCGACGCGATCATCCGCGCCGCCGACGAGACGATCGCGGGCAAGCTGGACGATCACTATCCGCTCTATGTCTGGCAAACCGGCTCGGGCACGCAGAGCAACATGAACGTCAACGAGGTGCTTTCGAACCGCGCGATTCAGCTGTTCGGCGGCGAGCTCGGCAGCCAAAAGCCGGTGGCTCCCAACGACGACGTCAACATGGGGCAATCGAGCAACGACACGTTCCCGACGGCGATGCACATCGCGGCAATCGAGGAGATCGATACACGGCTCCTTCCCAAGCTGGACGCGCTCGCCAAAGCAATCGAGGTCAAGGCGGCGGCGTGGATGAGCGTCGTCAAGATCGGCCGCACCCACCTCGAAGATGCCACGCCGCTCACCGTAGGACAGGAATGGTCGGGATACGCGGCGCAGCTTCGGGCCTGCATCGGCGCTGTCGAAGCGAGTCGGCAGGGCCTGTACGAACTCGCCGCGGGCGGCACGGCCGTCGGTACGGGGATCAACGCCCCCAAGGGCTTCAGCGTCAAGGTCGCCGCGGAGATTGCGAAGTTGACCGGCAAGCCCTTCGTCACCGCGCCGAACAAGTTCATGGCGCAAGGCTCCCTCGACGCCATGGTGCGGGCCCATGCGGCGTTGCGTGGATTGTCCGTGGCGTTGATGAAGATCGCCAACGACATGCGCTGGCTCGCGTCGGGCCCGCGTTGCGGTCTCGGTGAACTCAAACTGCCGCAGAACGAACCGGGTTCGTCGATCATGCCGGGAAAGGTCAACCCGACCCAATGCGAAGCGATCGTGATGATCGCCCTCCAGGTGCTCGGCGACGATGCCTGCGTGGCGTTCGCCGGCAGCCAAGGCAACTTCGAGCTCAACGCGATGCGGCCGATCATCATCAACAACTTCCTGCACTCGGCCCGCATCCTTGGCGACGGCTGTGAGAAGTTCCGTGTCTTCTCGGTCGAAGGCACGCAGATCGACGCGAAGAAGATCGCCGGCTACGTCGGGAACAGCCTGATGCTGGTCACGGCGCTGAGCCCCGTCATCGGCTACCAGAAGGCGGCCCATATCGCCGAAACCGCCGACGCCGACGGCTCCACGCTCCGGGAGGCGGCGCTGAAATCCGGCGACGTGGACGCCGCCACCTTCGACAAAGTGATGGATCCGAAGGCGATGGTCGGTAGCGGCGTCGGCGGCGCCTGAAGGGCGACCCCCGGGCGCAGGCGCCAATATCGACAACGCCGGCGCGGCGCGTCGGCGTTTGGGAGCGCTGTTCGAAACGCGCCGTCGAAGCGCCTGTCCTACGCGCTCCGGATGTACGTTCCGACGCGGCGCCTCGGAGGGCAGCAGCAGCATCATCACGACGCAGCACGCGCACGAATGCGCGGCGCCATGCGCCTCAATTCCTCGAAAGGATTCGCTTATGTTGCCATTTCGTTCCGCCCTTGCGGCCGCTGCCACCGGCGCCCTGCTTGTCTGCGCCGCCTCGCCCAGCTTCGCTCAGAGCGCTTCCATGCCGATGGGCATGTCGTCGATCAGCGCCACCGACAAGACCTTCGTGAAAGACGCCGCCGTCGGCGGCATGACCGAAGTCGAACTCGGCAGAATCGCGGCGGCTAAAGGCGCGAGCCAGGCCGTGAAGGATTACGGCACGAAAATGGTCGACGACCACACCAAGGCCAACGACGAGCTGAAGGCCATCGCGACCCCCAAGGGCCTCACGCCGCCCGCGGCATTGGATGCCATGCACCAACGGGTGGTCGACAAGTTCAGCAAGATGTCGGGCGGCGTGGCCTTCGACAAGGCCTACGAAAGCCAGATGGTCGCCGATCACAAGAAGACGATCGCGCTGTTCCAGAAGGAAGCCAAGTCGGGCAAGGACGCCGACTTGCGGGCGTTCGCCAGGAAGACGCTGCCGACGCTTCAGGAGCATCTCAAGATGCTCCACATGAATATGTAATCAGCGGGTTGCCAAAAGAAGCCGGCCACTGTGCCGGCTTCTTTTTTTCCGCTGCGCCGGCGCCGAGCTCATCTCGCTCTCATTTCGGCGTCTTTCCCTTGGTGCCTCTCATCAGCGTCCAGACCAGGTAGACGACCAGAGCGAGGTTCACGAGCAGCGTCGCAACTTTCGCCCAGCTCGCCTGCTTCAAGAGTTCGAACACTTCGGGCGGCACGTAGATCGCACCGCACCCAACGCCGAGCCACGCGGCCCAGCGCTTGTTGGTCCATAGTCCGTAGGCTTCGAACCAGCGCAGCAGCGAATACGCGACCGCTATCGCCGCGAAGAACCAGAGCTTGGCATCCGTCATGCGTGCGGCCGCGTCGATGAAGAGGCCCGGGTAGTGCCGGTCGGGATCGATATGGAGCCGCGTGACCAGGGCGATCGCGATCTGCTGAACGTCGCGATGCACCAACGACAAAAGGCCAAAGCCGGCTGCGAACACCAGCGCGCCTTTGAGCGCTTCGAGCAGGGCAACACCCTTGAGGGCGCGCGGCGCGCCTGCCGAGCTGGTCGCCGGTCCCGCCGCCTTCACGGCCGAGCGCGAACCCGCCAGACGACGTTGCCGACGTCGTCGGCGACGAGCAGCGCGCCCTGCTTGTCGAGTGCGACGCCGACCGGCCGCCCCTGCGCCTTGCCGTCGTCGCTGAGGAAGCCGGTCAGCACGTCGAGCGGTTCGCCGGACGGACGGCCGTCGGCGAACGGCACGAAAATCACCTTGTAGCCGCTGTACGGATCGCGATTCCACGAGCCGTGCTGCCCGACGAACATGCCGTTCGCAAAGCGCGTCGGCAGGCTCGTGCCCTGCGCGTTCGCGAGCCCGAGGGCGGCGGTGTGCGCGCCGAGCGCGTAGTCGGGGGCGATCGCCTGGGCGACCAGATCGGGCCGGGGCGGCTCGACCCGCGAGTCGACATGCTGGCCGTAGTAGCTGTAGGGCCAGCCGTAGAAGCCGCCGTCGCGCACCGAGGTGAGGTAGTCGGGAACGAGGTCGCTGCCGATCTCGTCGCGCTCGTTCGAGACGGTCCAGAGCACTCCGGTGGTCGGCTCGAACACCATGCCGTTCGGGTTGCGAATGCCGGTCGCGAACAGGCGTTTGCGGCCGCTCGCCAGGTCGATCCGCCAGATCGCGGCGCGTCCTTCTTCCACCGCCATGCCGCGCTCGCCGACGTTGCTGTTCGATCCGACCGTCGCGTAGAGCTCGCGACCATCGGGGCTGGCCACGATGTTCTTGGTCCAGTGGTGGTTGATCGTGCCGGCGGGCAGGTCGGTCACCGTTTGCGGCGCGGCGTCGATGCGCGTCGCGCCGGCAACATACGGGAACCGCACCACGCCATCCGAGTTGGCGACGTATAGGTCGTTGCCGACGAGCGCCAGGCCGAACGGCGAGTGCAGGTTTTCGAGAAACACACTGCGGGTCTCGGCAACGCCGTCACCATCGGCATCGCGCAGCAGGGTGATACGGTCGGGGCTCTTCGGCGCCGCGCCGGCGCGCTTCATCAGGAGCCGCATCATGACGCCGCGCAGGCCGCCGCCATCGTCCGGCTTTGGCGGCGCGTTCGTCTCGGCGACCAGCACATCGCCGTTCGGCAGCACGTAGAGCCAGCGCGGATGATCGAGCCCGGTCGCGAACGCGGCGACCTCGGTGCCGGGTGCCGCGAGCGGCTTGGCGCCGGGCGCCCAGCCTTGCGCCGGCGCCACGTTCACGGTCGGGATCAGGGTGCGGGCGGGCGCCGGCAGCGCCGGGTTCGGCCCGTACCCGGCGCTTGCCGGCAGGCGGGCCATCTCGCCGCAGCCGGAGAGGGCCGCCGCGCCGGCGATCAACAGAGCGACCCGCGCGTGGGCGATGTCCGTACGGTGGCTTTCGTTCGCACGCAAGGGCCTGAATGCAGGGGAGGGCCGGTCGAACGCGTCGGCTCGGCTTCTTCGATGTTCGGCCATCGGTGCTGCGCTCCTCGTGATCAGCGTTTGCTCACGCCCAGCAACTCGACCTCGAACTGAAGCGTCGAATTCGCCGGGATGGCGCCGACCGCGCGGCCGCCATACGCGATCGCCGGCGGACAGGTCAGCTTGGCCTTGCCGCCGACCTTCATCCGCTGCAGCCCTTCGGTCCAGCAGGGGATGACGCCGCCGAGCGGAAATTCAGCCGGCGCATTGCGCCGGTAGGAGCTGTCGAATTCCGTGCCGTCGGCAAGTGTGCCACGGTAATGCACCTTGACGAGGTCGGCCGCCGTGGGGGCGGCGCCGGTGCCGCTGCGCAGCGAACGGAACACCAGCCCGCTCGGCAGCACCGTGGCACCGGGTTCTTTTGCGTTCACGGCGGTCAGGTCGGGCAGCACGGCGTGGGCGGCGAGGCTCAGCATCGCAACGGCGGACAGGCAGGCGGATCGAATCATGGTGAAGAAGCGCGGGCAGGCGGTGGGCGTTCATCATCGCGCATCGGGCCGCGCGCCATCAGGAGACGACGATGAAGACCTGGTCGATCGACATCCAGAAGATCCGGGCAATGGCGAACGTTGGCGGGACGATCCGCGTGCAGATCGACGCCGACGTTCAGCCGGCGCCGCCGCGCGACGCTGCCGCGGCTGGCACGACCCTCGGGTTCAGCGAGGAGACCGCGCGCGTGCTGATGCTTCTGCTGAAGACACAGCTCGCCGAGTTCGACGCCCGCAAGGCGAAAAGCCGGCGTGGTTGAGCGAGTCGCTCGCTCGCCTTCCGCCACAAGGACCACACCCGTTCCCGGGATGCGTGTCAGCCCGCCCGGCGGCTCGTGCGTTGTGCGGGTGCCGCGTCGCGGACGTGCCGACAATGTCGTCGGCCGCTATTCGAGAAGATGACCTCATCATGATCAAGAAACTGTTGCCCGCGCTCGCCCTTCTCGTCGCCGCCGGCCTTGCGCAGGCCCAGGCCGGCACCGCCACCAAGGAAGCCGGCAAGGCGACCGCCGAAACCGCCCGGCAAGGCACCGAGAATACGAAAGCGGCTTTCTCGAGCGAGCCGGCGAAGTCGATGCACAAGGCCAAGGCCAAGATGCACAAGACGAGCGCGAACTACCATGGACGCGCTTCGAAGGCGGCGGCCAAAGAGGCCACCAAGTAAAACTAGGCCTGCAGGGGGCTGGCCTGCGGTCTGACAGCCGGCAGCCCCACCTGGGTCCGCCGCGGCCGAGCACCGCGGCTGACGCGTTCCGCGCTTCCGGATCAGCCCTTGCCGCGCGCCTGCTGCAACAAGCGATCCGCCACCGCGGTGGCCTGCGGGAAGCCGCCAGCCTGGGCCGGCGAGGTCAGGTAACGCCCGTTGATGGCGAGGGTCGGCACGCTGTCGATCTTGTAGGCGGCCGCGGCCTTTTTCGCGCGTGCCACGCTGGTCGCGACGGAAAACGAATTGAAGGCGGCGCCGAACTTCGTCGCATCGATGCCGTTCTTCGCCATCAATGCGACGATGTCTGCCGGCTTGTCGAGGTAGTTGTGCTCGACGTGGATCGCCGCGAACACCTTTTTCTGCATCGCGTCGACGCTGCCGATCGTCTCGAGCGCAAAGTAGGTCCTCATCAAATTTTCGGCGTTGACGAGAAACGGCACCGGAATCCGGTGGAACCCGACGTCGGCCGGGAGCTTCGCCGCCCAGGCCTCCAGCGTCGGCTCGAACGCGGCGCAATGCGGGCAGGCGTACGAGAAGAACTCGATCACCTCGAACTTGTTCGGATGCGCCGGCGGCGTTGGCGGAACGGCGGGCTCGACGCGGGTGTACTGACGGCCCTCGACGGGCGCGTCTTGCGCCACGGCGGGCATCGAGGCGCCGAGCACGCCGACCCCGGCGGCCGCGGCCGCGAGGCCGCCACGGGCGAATCGAACGGAGAAATCACGACGGTTCACGCTTTGCTTCCTTGATGGCCGGCAGCGGGACCGGGGTGGCTTCGAGGCTGCGGCGACGGTTCAGGCTCCGCCGCGCCGAATTGTCGACGAAAGCGCCCGGTGCAGTGGAGCACCTGATCGCATGTCAGCGCTCCGGGGCGAGGAACAGCGCCGGATCGACCAGCGCCCGGTTCAGGCTGACCGACCAGTGCAGATGCGGCCCAGTGGCGCGCCCGGTCGCGCCGACGGCGCCGATCGGCGCGCCGGCGGCGACCGTCTCGCCGACACGGACCTCGACGGCCGAGAGGTGGCAGTACATCGTCAAAAGCCCGGCGCCGTGGTCGAGCCAGACGGTGTTGCCGTTGAAGAAATAGTCGCCGGTGTCGATCACCCGTCCGGCGGCCGCGGCGAGCACCGGCGTGCCCGCGGCGGCCGCGATGTCCATGCCGCTGTGCGGCTGGCGCGACTGACCGTTGAACACGCGACGCAGCCCGAACGAGCTGGAGCGGCGGCCGGGGGCCGGCGGCTGCAACCCCAGGCTCGCCGGCGTCGCGCCGTCGAAGGTGGCGATCACGTCGCGCGCGTGCGCGGCCTCGCGCTGGTAGCGGGCGAGATCCTCCGGCGATAAATCGACCTGGCCCGGCGCCACCGTGAGCCGCTGCTCCGCGTAGGCGTACGGCCCGATCGTGTAGGCGACCGGGCGTGGGCGGCCGTCACCGCCGCGCACCTCCAGCGTCGCACGCCCCGGGCGTGCCGCGAGCGGGATGCCGACCACGGCAATCCAGCGATCGCCCTCGCGCTGGACCATCACCGGCACGCCGCCGGCGCTGACACCCGGCGCCTCCGCATCCGCGCCGACCACGACGCGTGCGACGCCGCCGGGTACGAGCCGCTCGGCCGGCACGGCCGCCCGGGCGGGGAATGTCGAGGCGACGATGGCCAGGGCGGTCAACCCGGCATAAAAGGTTTGCGGTCGCATAAAGAGGAGATTGAGGTGTGCTGCTGACTGTCGGCGCTGCGTCGCCCGACGTCGGTCGTACCCTAACGCGCCAGGCCGAGGCTGTGGTGACAGCCGGTTACCAATCGACGACCGCGCGGCCTCAATTCGAGCCGCGGTCGGCCGACACCCTTCGTACGATGACCTTTCTCGAACGCGTCCGCCATCTCCATTCGCCGTCCGCCAGGCGCGGCGCCGGCTCCGATCGGTGCCCACCTCGGGCGTGGCCAGAGGCGGTGCAGAGGATCGCAGCGCGTGCGTTCGGACCGGCCTTGGTGGCGGTGCTGCTCGCCGGTTGCAGCGCGCCCGGCCTGGTGCTGACGGCGGCCGGCGTCGCCACCGACACCAGCATGACGTGGGACATCGTCAAGCATGTCCACGCCCAGCTGACCGAGGGCGACCCGGTGCCTTGCGTCCGGCTCGATCCGGTGCAGCGGGCGCTGAACCCGCGCTGCGGCGCGTACCTCGCCGCCAGCATCGGCACCGGGGACCTGCAGCGCGGCCGTTTGCAGGGCTGTGTGTTGAGCGCCGCGGTGCGCGATCCGCGCGTCTGGCCGGCGCTGCCGGATCTGCTGCGGCAAGGCGCGCGCAGCACCGATTGCGAGCGGCCGCCGCTGGTCGAGCTCGCGGCGCTCGCCGCCTGCCCGGACTTTGGCGCGGCTGCGCCGGAAGTGCGCGCCGCCTTCGCAGCGCTCGCCGACAGCGACGCGCGCAACGTTCAGCACGACGTGGTGCGGCTCTTGAGCTGCCCCGGCGCCGTCGCCGTCGGACTCGATCGGGTGCTCGACGGCTGGCTCGCCCGCGGTGCGCTCGACCGCGACCGCGTCGGCTTCGGCGCGCTCGGCGCGCTGCACCCGAGGCACCTCGTTTCGCCGCTTGGGCAGGCGCTCGAGCGCCGCGGCCATACCGCCGCCGACGGCCTCGGCGCCTTCGTCGGCGCCCAGCCGGGAGGTTTCGAGCTGGCACTCCGGAGCGGCCAGTGGGACGCGCTCGAGTGGTGGATCGCCCGTGTGCCGGGCGTCGTCGATCAGGTTCCGCCTGCGCAGGGCGGCCAGTTGCCCTGGGTGCCGCTCGCACGGGTGCTGACGGCGAACTTTCTCGTCAACCCGGCTTTGCAGGCGGGGACGGTCGAATTCCTTGTCGCCCGCGGTGCCGACCCGCGCCGAAAACTGCCGTACGACGCCGGCCGCTCGGTGCTGGAGCAGGCGCGTGCCTCGAAGAGCCCGCATCTGGCGCGGCTCGAAGCGCCGGCGCTTCCGATTGTCGCCGCCACGCCGACGCCGGTGTCGGCATCGGTATCGATATCGGCAGGTCGAAACGCTGCCGACCCGGCACCCGCGGGCGGTTCAGGCGAGTGACCACGGCGCGCCGCCCGCAGCGCCGCGGGTTCCCCAGGCCGTTGGGCCGCGGTCAGCGAGCCCAGGTGTCCCGGAGCGTCGCGATCCGGTTGAACACCGGCCGCCCGGACGCGTGCTCGACCCGGTCGGCGACGAAATAGCCGTGGCGTTCGAACTGGAAGCGGGTGTCGGCCGGCGCCGCGGCGACCGGTGCCTCGACGAAGCCCTGGACGACCCGCTTGCTCGCCGGATTCAGCAGCGCCTTGAAATCCTTGCCGCCGACGTCGGGTTGCGGATCGGTGAAGAGGCGGTCGTAAAGCCGCAACTCCGCAGGCGCTGCCTCGCGCACGCTGAGCCAGGTGATGACGCCCTTGACCTTGACGGCATCTGCGCCGGGCGTTCCGCTCTTGGTGTCGGGCAGCACGCGCGCCAGCACGGCGCTGACCGCCCCGGACGCGTCCTTCTCGCAACCGGTGCACTCGACGATCACGCCGTACTTCAGCCGCACCCGGTTGCCGACGAAAAGGCGGAAGAAGCCCTTGAGCGGCTGCTCGGCGAAGTCGTCGCGTTCGATCCAGACTTCGTGCTGGAGCGTGAAGCGGCGCGGCGGAAGCTCTGGCCGGTGCGGGTTGGCCGGCGCCTCGCAGGGTTCGCGGTGCGCATCGCTGCCGAACACCTCGGCCCAGTTCTCGAGCTTCAACACGACCGGATCGAGCACCGCCATCGCCCGCGGCGCGCGCTGTTCGAGGTCTTCGCGCAGGGCGATGTCGAGCGTCGCGTAATCGGTCCAGCCGCCGGCCTTGCTCGTGCCGGCGCGCTCGCACAGCATGCGGATCGATTCGGGCGTGTAGCCGCGCCGGCGCAGGCCGACGATCGTCGGCATCCGCGGATCGTCCCAGCCCTCGACGATGCCCTCTTCGACGAGCTGCCGGAGCTTGCGCTTCGAGGTCACGACATAGGTGACGTTGAGCCGGGCGAATTCGTACTGATGCGGCCGCGGCCGGGCGAGGAGGCCGAGGTCGCACAGCGTCTCGAGCAGCCAGTCGTACCACGGCCGCTGGTCCTCGAATTCGAGGGTGCAGATGCTGTGGGTGATGCCCTCGAGCGCGTCCTCGATGGGATGCGCGTAGGCGTACATCGGGTAGATGCACCACGCATTCCCGGTGTTGTGGTGCTCGGCGTGCTTGATCCGGTAGAGCGGCGGGTCGCGCAGGTTCAGGTTCGGGCTCGCCATGTCGAGCCTGGCGCGCAGCACCGCGGCGCCATCGGGGAGGGCGCCGGCGCGCATCGCGTGGAAGCGCGCCAGGTTCTCGGCCGGTGTGCGGTCGCGATACGGGCTCGCGATGCCGGCCGTCGTGAAATCGCCGCGGGTGGCGCGCATCTCCTCGGCGGTCTGTTCGTCGACATAGGCCAGGCCGTGCGCGATCAGCGCCTCGGCGGCGCGGGCCATGAAGCCGAAGTAGTCGCTCGCGAAGTAGAGATGGTCGCGGCCGCGGGCACGCCAGTCGAACCCGAGCCAGCGCACCGCGTCGAGAATGCCGTCGACGTACTCCTGCTCCTCCTTCTCGGGATTGGTGTCGTCGAAGCGCAGGTGGCAGACGCCGCCGTACTCCGCCGCGAGGCCGAAGTTGAGCGTGATGCTCTTGGCGTGGCCGATGTGCAGGTAGCCGTTCGGCTCGGGCGGAAAGCGGGTGCGGATGCGCGCCGGATCGGGTTCGCCCGTCGCGTGATGCGCCGCGTCGCCCGGGGTTCCGGCGAAGTGCCGGCCGGCGTAAGTGCCCAGGGCCAGATCGCGCTCGACGATCTGGCGCAGGAAATTGCCGGCGGGCTTGGGCGGGTCGGCGGGCGCTGTCATCGGCGGGCGATTCTGCCAGCAACGAGTTTTTACCGACCGCCCGGCCGCCACCGGTCAACGCGATGCGGGCCGTGGCGCGTTGAACCGACAGCACCGCGCGTCGCGGTCGTTTCGGGGAAGAACGATGGGCACATTCAAGTCGCTTCGCATCGTTGCGATGACCGCCGCCGCGCTGCTGGTGGCAGCCAGCGCCGAGGCCCGCGTCAGCTGGTCGATCGACATCGCGACGCCGCTGGTCGGCACGGCCGTCACCAACGCGCCGGACTACGGCCGGCCGGCGTATGTGCAGCGGATCTATACGCGGCCGGTGTATGCGCGCCCGGGGTACGCGGTGCCGCAGTTCGGCGCCGTGCCGGCGGCGGCTTATGCACCGCAGTCGTATATACGGGAGCCTTATGCGCGGCTGCCCTATGCGTCCGTGCCGGCCCGCATCGTCCGGCCGCCGGCCCTGGTCTACGCGCCGGTGCCGGTCTATGGGCCGGGCTACGTCGCCGGCTATCCGGCACGACGCTGGCACCGCCACGGGCTGCGTCCCGCGCCCTGGGTGGTCGGCGCGCCGGCCTACGAGGTCCGGGGCTGGTAGTCGGGTCGAACGAACCGGACGCGGCTTCTGCGGGACACGCCCCAGGGCGTTCGCGCGATCCAGGCCGATCTTGAAACTAAATGGCGCGTCGCAGACTCCAAATTTGAGATTGCCGTTCGCGGCACCCGCGTTTTTTCGAACCGACCCAACCCTTAGCTCGAGGAGCCGACCATGCGCCGCCTGATCCCTGTCCTGACCTTGACATCTGCCGCGTTGCTGAGCGGCTGCGTGGTGGCGCCGCCGCCGCAACGCGTCGTCTACGCCCAACCCGCTCCGGCGCCGATTGCGCGTCCGGTTCCGGTGTATGCGGAGTACGGTCGCGTCGAGAACATCGGCACGATCGCCCTGGCGCAGCGCCCGAGCGGCGCCGGCGCCCTGCTCGGGGCGGTGATCGGCGGTCTGGCGGCCAATCACTTCGGTGCCGGCGGCGGGCGTGCGCTGATGACCGGCGCCGGCATCGTCGGCGGTGCGGTCGCGGGGAATGCGATCGAAGGCCGCACGCGCCGGCCCGACGAGGCGTACCGCGTTCAGGTTCGCTTCGACAACGGCACGGTTCGCGAGTTCGACTTCCAGCAGATCGACGACCTGCGGATCGGCGACCGGGTGAAACTCGACTCGGGGCAGTTGCACCGGGTCTGATCGCCCGCCGGTCACATCGCCTTGAACAGGTGGGCGTAGAGCCGGCTGGCGACGAGACGGTCGGGATGACCCCGCAGCGTGAGGTAAACCTTGCCTGATTCGTCGCGCGTCGCGGTCGCGATCGCGTCGTGGCGCACGACTGTGCCGCGGTGAATCTGCCAGAAGCGCTCCGGATCGAGCTGCGGCAGCAGTTCGCGCAGCGAGGTGCGGATCAGGTACTCGCGCTGCGGGTCCACCACGCGCACGTACTTGTCGGCGGCTTCGAAGTAAAGCACCTCGGCCACCGGCACCAGGTGGATGGCGACGCCGACGCTCGCCTGGATCACGCTCAGGCGCGCGGCCGGCGGCGCCGCGAACGCGGGTGCCTGCAGAAGCCGGCGCAACTCGGCCAGCGTGCGTTCGGCGACTGTCGCAGCGTCTGCGACCGGGCCGGCGGTAAGCGGGGCGGCGCCCGCCGAAGCCGATCCCGTCCCGACCGATACCGAGCGGCGGGTTTCGAGCGCCAGGCGCAGCCGCCCGCAGGTTTGCGCCAGACGCTCCGGTTGCACCGGCTTCAGCAGGTAATCGAAGGCCGCTCGCTCGAAGGCCTCGATCGCGTACTGGTCGTATGCGGTGACGAAAACGATCAGCGGCAGGGGCGCGTCGGGTGGCGCGTCCTCGATCAGTGCCCGGGCTGCTTCGAGGCCGGTCATGCCGGGCATGCGGATGTCGAGGAACAGCACGTCCGGGCAGAGCGCCAGCGCCTGTTCGACCGCCGCGGCGCCGTGGCCGACACGCGCCACGATCTCCAGCGCCGGCCAGGCGCGGGTCAGCTCGGCCTCGAGGTTCGCAGCGAGCAGCGGCTCGTCTTCGGCGATCAGGGCGCGGGGGTGGCTCATCGGGCGGGCGGCAGCGGCCGGGCGAATGCCGGGCGGGAAGAGGGCGGCGCAGGGGCGGTGGTGGCGCCTTCGGTCGGCGCCAACGGCAGGCGGATCGTCGCGAGCGTGCCGCCCCCGGCGGCCTCGGCCGGTGCCAGCGTCAGCGAGGCGGCGCGGCCGTAACGGGTCGCCAGACGCTCGCGCACCTGCTCGAGGCCGAAACGCATGCCGTCGGTGGCTGCGGCTGCGGCTGCGGCCAGACCGACGCCGGTGTCGCGCACGCTCAACACGAGGGTGTCGCCGTCGCGCGCCGCGGCGATCTCGATGCGGCCGCCATCGACCGACGGTTCGAGCCCGTGCTTGATCGCGTTCTCGACCAGCGGTTGCAGCAGCAGCGGCGGCACCGGCTGCCCGGCGAGGGCGGTCGGCAGATCGAAGCTCGACCCGAGCCGCTCGCCCATTCGCACTTGCATCAGCGCGAGGTAGTCGGCGAGCCGCGCGAACTCGGCATCGAGCCCGTGGTGGGCGGCACGCGAGCCGGCCAAGGTGGCCCGCAGGAACGCAATCAGCTGATCCAGCAGCGCCTGGGCGCGCGGCGGATCGAGCCCGATCAACACCCGCAAATTCGCCAGCGTGTTGAACAGCATGTGCGGCTCGAGCTGCGATTCGAGGAGTTTCAACTGGTGTTCGGCGGCCTGACGCTCGGCCGCCAGCTTGGCAGCTTCTTTCGCCGCGATCGTTTCACGCGCATAGAACCAGTAGGTGATTGCGGTGCCGGGGACGAGCGCGATCAACAGCACCGAAAGCAAGGCGCGACCGTCGCGGTCGAACAGGGTCGGTGCGCCGCCGCCGAGGATCCGATTGGCGATCGTGCCCCCAACGCCGAAGCCGAACGCCGAGCCGAGGACGACCGCGACCATCATCAGGGGCCATCCCGGCCATGCCTGCGCGGACGTGGGCGCGTCGGGCGGATCGCGCCGATGCGCCCAGCGGGCGAGTGGGATGCGCGCAAGGTCGATCGCAAACCAGCAGCACATCGAGATGCAGACCGAGTGAACGAGCGATATCCACAGCGAGTCGCGGAAGCCGCCGATCAAAAGGCCGATCGCGACGCCGGCACCGGCGCTCCGCCCAGCCCGCGCCGCATAGCCTGCGATCTTGGAGCGCTCGGTGGCGGCGGCGGAAACCGGCAGCGGGGTCATCACGGCGATTGTCGTGGCGGAGGTCGACTCTCAGGCGCCGGCCGGCGCCGTCCGCAGGGCGACGCCCGGCGATCCCGTCAGAGCCCGGCGGATCGCGACCGAGCGCGCGAGGAAGCCGCCCGCGAAACTGCCGCAGGCCGCGCCGCATGCGGCCATGAAGACGCCGTCGGCGCCGATCGCAGGATGCAGCGCGAGGCTGACGCCGATGACGTACTTCACGCTGAACAAGCCGAGCATCAGCACGAGCGGCAAAGCGCTGCCGGGCACGTGCAGGGTGTCTGGACGGCGGCCCGGTCGCACGCCGTCGACCCCGCTCAGCCGGACGCCTGCGCCGAACGCCGCCGCCAGACCGGCGGCCCAGGCCGCGAACGCGAGCGGCGCGAGGCCGAACGCCTGCCCGATGCCGAAGGCCGACAGGGCGACCATCACGAGCGGCACGACGCGCAAGCGGCGGAAGCCGAGTTCGCGCGGACGGAGCTGCGTCAGTCCGAAGGCGACGAGCCCGGCGAGCAGGAGCCAGACGCCGGCCGGCGTGGAACGAAGGATGGCGAACATCATGGTGCGGTCCCTTGAATAGCGGCGGCAGCAGCGCCGACCGAGTCGACTGTGCGCAGCGTGCCCGCGACCGGCCAGCGCGCTGCGACCAAATGCCGGGCGGGTTCGGGAAACGGCGAATTCGCGGCGGAAAGTGGGGCGCCGCCCCTGACTTCCGGCGCAGGCAGAATCGCCCGGGCTCGGCGCGCCAAGACGCCGGGACGGCAGGAGACCGCATGCGATCGTCGTGGACGCCGTCGTCGATTTCAGGGTGGGCCGATGTCTGGCGTCTCGCCGCGGCGCTCGGGATCGTGGTGCTCGGTGCGTGCAGCAGCGCGCCACGGCTGCCGGCGCGCCCGATTCCGGTCGCTCCGGCCGGCCCGTCATCCCTGCAGCCGCCCCCGCCGCAGCCGCCGACCGCGGCGAGCGCCGCGCCGGCTTCGACCCTGCCGCTGGCCGCAGCGCCAGCGCGCCTGGGCACCCAGGCGACCGAATCGCCGGCGCTCGCCGCCCGCTTCGCCGATCCGCCGATCACCTACCGCACCCCGGCGTTCGAAGTGGGCCGTACGGCTTTCACCACCAACGCCGAGCTGCACAGCTGGATGCACGCCCTGGCGCGTCAGGGCGACGGCACGCCGAACTCGACCACGATCCGCCTCGTCGTCGCCGGCAGTTCGCAGAGCGGGGTGCCGCTCGAAGCCCTGCACTTCGGTCGCCCGGCGCCCACGCCGATGCTCAACGGGCAGCGCAGCCCGCGCCCGACGGTGCTGCTCGTCGCCCAGCAGCATGGCGACGAGCCGGCCGGCGCCGAAGCCCTGATCGTGATCGCCGAGAGCCTGGCGAATGGCGCACTCGCGCCGCTGCTCGACCGGATCGACGTCGTCCTGCTGCCCCGGGCCAACCCCGACGGCGCCGCGGCCGACCGGCGCACCACGGCGAGCGGTATCGACGTGAACCGCGACCATTTGCTGCTGCGCACGCCCGAGGCGCAGGCGCAGGCGCAACTGGTGCGCGAGTTCAGCCCGCTGGTCGTCGTCGATTCGCACGAGTTTGCGGCGCTCGGCCGCTACGTCGAGAAGTTCGGCGCGGCGCAGCGCTTCGATGCGCTCATCCAGTATGCGATGGTCGCAAACCTCCCCGAGTTCGTGACGCGGGCGTCGGAAGCCTGGTTCCGCCAGCCGCTGCTGCAGGCGCTAAAAGCCGAGGGTCTGGCCAACGAGTGGTACTACACCACCTCGACCGTGCTCACCGACAAGAAGGTGTCGATGGGCGGCGTGCAGCCCGACACCGGCCGCAACGTCAACGGCCTGCGCAACGCCGTCAGCTTCTTGATCGAGACGCGCGGCGGCGGCCTCGGGCGGGCGCACCTGGGGCGACGCGTGCACACGCACGTCGTCGCCATCGGGAGCGTGCTTGCGAGCGCAGCGGCCCATGTCGTCGACCTGCAGCGCCTGCGCCGTTTCGTCGATGTCGAGGTTGCGGCCAAGGCCTGCCGTGGCGAGGTGATCGTCGAGGCGGCCGAGACGCCGAGCGAGTACGACCTGCTGATGCTCGACCCGCAGACCGGCGTCGACAAGCAGGTCACCGTCGCCTGGGATTCGGCGCTCGAGCTCAACGTGACCAAGCGCCGCGCCCGGCCGTGCGGCTACTGGCTCGCCGGCGACCAGACCGACGCGGCGCTGCGCCTGCGCGGCCTCGGCGTGCAGGTGCATCGACTCGACGAGGACGGCGAGTTCCGCGGCGAGGCCTACGCCGAGACCGGCCGGGAAGAAGCGGCCCGAAGCGACGTGCGCGGCAGCGTCGCGGACGCCGGAGAGGCCTTGAAGCTCCGGGTCGAGCTCGTGCCCGCGCTGCTCGATGTCCGCGCCGGCGGCTACTACGTGCCGCTCGACCAGCCGCTCGCGCATCTGGTCATCGCCGCTCTCGAGCCCGATTCGCAGAGCAGCTTTGCCGCGAACCGCATCATCGGCGACGTGAAAGTGCAAGCGCGGGTGCTCGAGCGGCCTGGCGTGCGGATGACGCCGCTGCCGTGAGGGCGGGGCAGGCGTTCGGGTGGCGCAAATGGCCCGACTTCACGAGCGGCGTGTTCCCCGATGAGCCGTGGCGCTGGCATGGCGAGGCCCGAGCTTATTCAAACGAAAGAAAACTGGCGGAAAAGTCGTTTCAATTGTCAGTTCAACGTCGACGAGCAGTACCGAAGCGGCCGGTCTAAAGTGCACGCGCATGTTCGAAACGCTTCAAGTTCGTCGCATCTTTGGTGCGTTCTTGTTGTTCCTAGCTGTCACATCCCGGACGATCATAGGGCTCCCGATGGAATAGTTCGGGATTTGAGT
>CAXSGM010000031.1:0-37926 GCA_964236915.1 uncultured Rhizobacter sp. | reverse complement strand
CCGACGAAGCCCCAATGGTTCGGCAGCCCGACCATGTCGACCTTCCTGCCGTCGACATCGAGCCGCGGGATCCGCTTGGTGACCAGCGCCACCGCCTTGATGAAGCCGCGCTTCGAGGACACCTTGACCCATCCGCCGTTCGCGATGCCTTTCTCCGCGGCCAGCTCCTCGCCGATCTCGACGAACTGCTGCGGCTGGATGATCGCGCTGGTCTGCACGTTCTTGGTCCAGTAATGAAAGTGCTCGGTCAGACGGTAACTGGTGGCGACGTACGGGAACTCCTTGGCAGTGCCGAACTGGTCGAAATCGCTCTTGAAGACGCGTGCCGCGGGGTTGGCGCGGGCGACCGCGTTGCCCGGGTGCATCGGGTTGCTCGCGAGCGGCGACTCGAAGGGCTCGTAGTGCTCCGGCAGCGGCCCCTCGGCGAGGCCGGTCGGCGCGAACAGCCGGGCCACCCCTTCCGAGGTCATGATGAAAGGCTGCACCCGGTCGGCGTCGGACGGGTTCGCGTCCGGCCGAATGTCCGGGACGTCGGCGCCCGACCACGACGTGCCGGTCCACTTGACGAGCGTGCGCCTGGGATCCCATGGCATGCCGTCCGGCGCACTCGAGGCGGCGTTGTACAAAATTCGCCGGTTCGCCGGCCAGGCCCAGGCCCAGCCGGGCGTCTGGCCGATGCCCCAGGGGTCGGCGTTGTCGCGCCGCGCCATCTGGTTGCCTGCCTGGGTCCAGCAGCCGGCGAAGATCCAGCAGCCCGACGCTGTCGTGCCGTCGTCGCGCAGCAACCCGAAGCCCGAAAGCTGTTCGCCCGCCTTGGCGAGGACCTTGGTCGCATCCTTCGGGTCGGCGAGATCGGCGAGCGCGACGCCGTTGAACTCCTTCGCCAGCTCTTCCGCCGAAGGGTTCGACGGGATCTTGTACGGCCAGGTCAGGTTGACGATCGGATCCGGGAACGCGCCGCCTTCCTTCTTGTAAGCGCTGCGCAGCCGATTGAACAGGTCGGCGATGATTTCTGGGTCGCCGCGCGCTTCGCCCGGCGGCTCGGCGCCCTTCCAGTGCCACTGCAGCCAGCGGCTCGAATTGACCAGCGAGCCGTCCTCCTCGGCGAAGCAGGTCGACGGAAAGCGGAACACCGTGGTCTGGATCGACGCGGTGTCGACCTCGTTGTACTCGGCGTGGTTCTGCCAGAACTCGGCGGTCTCGGTCTTCAGCGGGTCGATGATGACCAGGAACTTCAGCTTCGAGAGGCTGTCGACCGTCTTCTTCTTGTTCGGAAACGATCCGACTGGGTTGAAACCCTGGCAGATGTAGCCGTTCATCTTGCCGATGTGCATCAGCTCGAAGGCCTGCAGCACGTCGTAGAGCTTGTCGATCTTCGGCAGGTAATCGAAGCCCCACGCGTTCTCGGCGGTCGCGGCCTTGCCCCACCACGCTTTTTGCAGACTGACGAAGAACTTGGGATAGTTCTGCCAGTAGCTCATCTGGTTCGGGCGGAGTGGCTGCAGCGCCCGGGTCTTGTAGTAGGTGTCGAGGTCCTGTTCGGCGTCGGTCGGGAGCGAGAGATAACCCGGCAGCTGGTTCGAGAGCAGCCCGAGGTCGGTCAGCCCCTGGATGTTGCTGTGGCCACGGAGCGCGTTCATCCCGCCCCCGGCAATGCCGATGTTGCCGAGCAGCAACTGCACCATCGCGCCGGTGCGGATCATCTGCGCGCCCTGGCTGTGCTGGGTCCAGCCGAGCGCGTACATGATCGTCATCGCCCGGCTCGGGCTCGCGGTCGATGCGATCGTCTCGCACACGCGCAGAAACTTCGGTTGCGGCGTGCCGGTGATCCGCGACACCATCTCGGGCGTGTAGCGCGCGTAGTGCCGCTTCATCACCTGCAGGACGCAGCGCTCGTGCTGCATCGTCGGGTCGACCTTGGCAAAACCCTGCTCGTCGAGCTCGTAGCCCCAGCTCTTGTTGCTGTACTTGCGATGGGCCGCGTCGTACCCCGAGAACAGGCCGTTCTCGAAGCGGTAGTCGGCGCCGACGATGAACGGCGCGTTGGTGTAGCTGCGGACGTACTCGTGCTGAATCTTGTCGTTCGAGAGCAGGTAGTTCAGCACCCCGCCCAGGAACGCGATGTCGCTACCCGCCCGCAGCGGTGCGTAGTAGTCGGCCACCGCGGCCGAGCGCGTGAAGCGCGGGTCGACGACGACCAGCTTCGCTTTGTTGGTCTTCTTCGCCTCGATGACCCACTTGAAGCCGCACGGATGCGCTTCGGCGGCGTTGCCGCCCATGATCAACACCACGTCCGCGTTGCGAATGTCGACCCAGTGGTTCGTCATCGCACCACGCCCGAACGTCGGGGCCAGACCGGCCACCGTCGGGGCGTGTCAAACGCGTGCCTGGTTGTCGAATACGAGCATCCCCAACGACCGCATCGCCTTGTGGGTGAGGTACCCGGATTCGTTCGACGAGGCGGAGGCGCAGAGCATCCCGGTGGTGGTCCAGCGGTTGACGGTCAGGCCGGCGTCGCTCTTTTGCACGAAGTTCGCGTCGCGGTCGGCCTTCATCAGCTTGGCGAGGCGCGCCATCGCGTCATCCCACGAGACGCGCGTCCATTCGCTCGCGCCCGGCTCGCGGATCTCGGGGTACTTCAGCCGGTTCGGGCTGTGCACGAAATCCAGCAGGCCGGCACCCTTCGGGCACAGCGTTCCGCGGTTGACCGGGTGGTCCGGGTCGCCCTCGATGTGGATGATCTCGCTGACGACGTTCTTGGCGCGGTCGCCGAGGCCGTACATGATGACCCCGCAACCCACCGAGCAGTACGGGCACGTGTTGCGGGTTTCGGTGGTGCGCGCCAGCTTGAACTGACGCACTTCGGCGAGGGCGGCGGTCGGCGAGAAGCCGAGCGCGGCGAGGCTCGAGGCCGCGAGGCCCGCGCCGCTCACCTTGAAAAACTGCCTTCGGTTCATGTCCATTTCGGGACGGTCCTCCGCGGGAGTCGACGGATAAGCCGCGGCGCGCCGGTCGACCGGGGCGCCGAAAGGCGGGTCATGTCGTTGGAGTTTCGACGCTACCCGAAGAACGCCTGGGCGGCGATCAGGGTGAATGCCGGGCCACGTCGAAAAGACGCATCGCTCGAACCGCGCGACCTCCGCTCAGCGCGCCGCCGAGGCCGCCGACGAGGCTGCGCCGTCGCCCGCGGTCGGTGCCGGCAGGCCGCCGGTCACCGCACCCGAATCCTGCGGGCTCGCCGCCATGCCCCCGACCGCCGTGGTGCCCGAACCCGGGCCGGCCGCGCCGGAAGCGGTCGCGTCCGACGACTGCGGCACGACGCCCACCAGGGCGGCACTCGGCGTCGGCCCGGCGACGGCGGTCGTCGCGACACTGCCGGAAGGCGTGCCGGTTGCGGTATCGGCGCCCGTGGACGCCCGGCGATCGCAGGCGGCGAGTGTCAGCAGCGCCGCGGCGGCCGACGCGAGGAGAAGGGCTGAGGTGCGCATGGAGAAGATCCTCGATGGTTGGGTTCGGTCGGATGCAGGCCGTCGCCGACGCCGCGCCATGGCTCTCGAGGAGCGGCCGATGTGCGCGGTGTGATTCAGCCTGTCGAAGACCTTATCACCGCGCCGCCCGACGTGCAGCGCGCCAGCGTCGGGCGGCGCTCCGGCGCTGAGAAGCTAGACGAGCGGCTCCCGCGCCGCGCCCTCGGCCGCGTGCGGACGCGCGCTGCCAGTGGCGATCTCACGCCAGCGATGGCAGGCAACACGCGGGTTGTCCGCGTCCGCGTCCGCGCCGGCGTCGACGTCGGTCGGGCCGAGCACGGGTTCTTCGATCCGGCAGCGATCGGCCGCGTACGGGCAGCGCCGGTGAAAGCTGCAGCCGGGCGGCGGCGACAGGGGCGAAGGCAGCTCGCCGCCGAGCACCGGTCGCTCGCGCCGGGCGGCACGGTCCAGACGCGGCGTGCTCGCGAGCAGCGCCTGCGTGTACGGATGCCGCGGCGTCGCGAAGAGCCGGGCCGTCGCGGCGCGCTCGACGACCTTGCCGAGGTACATCACCAGCACTTCGTCGGCGACCAGCTCCACCACGCTCAAGTTGTGCGAAATGAACACGTAGGCGACGCCGGTCGACTCCTGCAGGTCCATCAGCAGATTGAGAACCTGTGCCTGCACCGAAACGTCGAGCGCCGAGACCGGCTCGTCGAGAACGACGAGTGCCGGCTCGAGCATCAGCGCCCGCGCGATCGCGATGCGCTGGCGCTGGCCACCCGAGAACATGTGCGGATAGCGGCCGGCGTGTTCGGCGCGCAGGCCGACCCGCTCGAGCATCGCCGCGGCCGCGCGCCGGCGGTCTGCGCGCGTCAAGACGCCCTGGATCGCGAGCGGTTCCTCGAGCGCCTGGCCGATCTTCTTGCGCGGGTTGAGGCTTGCGAACGGGTTCTGGAAGACCATCTGCACCCGGCGCCGGAGTGCGGGCGTCGGGACCGTGCCGGTCACGTCGTCGCCACCGAGCACCAGCCGGCCCGCGCTCGGCGCCTCGATCATCGTCAGCTGCCGGGCGAGCGTGCTCTTGCCGCATCCCGACTCGCCGACCACCGCCAGCGTGCGCCCGGCGTCGAGCGCGAACGAGACGCCGTCGAGCGCCCGCACGGTCGCCTTCGGCTTCAAAAAACCGGTCGAGACCGGGTAATGCTTCGCCAGCCCGCGCGCTTCGAGGACCGGCGGCGCGCCGTCTGATTTCAGCGACACGCTGCGCTCACCCGCGCCACCCTGTGGGCGTACGGCCTATGCGGTACATCGTTCGGCGCGCAGGCATTGCGCCGCTACCTGCCGTTTTCGTTGCTTTGGTCTGACTCAACGCATCCACAGCAATCGCCACCCTTTTCTCCGGTCGATTTGGGCCGCCGATCCAATCGGGCCCGACACGCTCAGGGTGAGCCGATAGGGGAAACGCTTTGGTCGGGCTCGGTCCAGCCGCCGCCGAGCACACGGTACAGGGTCACGAAATTCTGCGCCTGCGCGGCTTGCACCTGCACCGTCGACTGCTGGGAGCTGAACAGCGTGCGCTGCGCATCGAGCACATCGAAGTAGCTCGACGCGCCGTTTTTGTAGCGCAGGTTGGCGAGGTCGTAGTAGACCTGCGCGGCGTTGGTGACGGCCGCCTGCGCGCGCAGTTGCTCGCCGAAGGTCGCCCGGCCGGCGAGCGCGTCGGTGACCTCGCGGAACGCGATCTGGATCGAACGCTCGTACTGCGCGACCGCGACCTCCCGCTGCACCTTCGCCATCTCGAGGGTCGCCCGGTTGCGGCCGCCCTCGAACAGCGGTTCGAAGAGATTGCCGGTGCCGGCTACGGCCCACGTGCCCGCCTTGAAAAGGCCCGACAACTGGGTGCTGGCGCTGCCGGCCGAGCCGGTGAGCGAAATCCGCGGGAAGAATGCCGCGCGGGCCACGCCGATGTTCGCGTTGGCGCCGATCAACTGCTGCTCGGCCGAGCGGATGTCGGGGCGGCGTGCCAGGAGGTCGGATGGCAGCCCCGCCGGCAGATCGGCCCTGCCCGGTTGCTCGGCGAGCGGCAACGGCGCAGGCAGGTCGAGAGGCAGCGGCTGGCCGACCAACAAGGTCAGCGCGTGCTCGTCGAGCGACTTCTGGCGCAGCGTCTGCGCGAGCGTGGCCTTCGCGGTCTCGAGCAACTGCTCGGACTGTCGCACATCGATCTCCGACGAAGCTCCGTTGTCGAAGCGCAGCTTCGTCAGCCGGTACGAGTTCTCGCGCGTCGCGAGCGTGTCGCGCGTGACGCGCAGCAACTCGTCGTCGGCGAGGATCGCGATGTAGGTCGTCGCGACGCTGCCGATCAGCGTGATCTGCGTGCTCTTGCGAGCCTCTGCCGTTGCCAGGAACTGCGCCAGTGCGGTTTCGCTCAGGTTGCGAACGCGGCCGAAAAAGTCGAGTTCGAAGCTCGAGAGCTGAAGGCCGGCGGTATAGAAGGTGGAGGTGCCCCCATAGGCGCCCGGCTGGCGGCTCGCGTTCACGCCGACGCCAAGGTTCGGCACCTCGTCGGCGCGACGGATGTCGTAGGTGGCGCGCGCCTGCTCGATGTTCAGGATCGCGACCCGCAGATCGCGGTTGTTGTACAGCGAGAGCTCGATCAAGCGGCGGAGCCGCGGATCGGCAAAGAAGCGCTGCCACTCGATGTCGGGCGCCGGGGCGCTGCCGACGTCGCCGGCTGGCGCCAGCTCGGGCGGATAGGTTTCCGCGACCGGCGCGGCCGGCCGTTCGTAGCGCGGAGCGAGCGAGCAGCCGGCGGCGAGCAGCGCGGCGCCGAGCGCAGCGGCGAGCCGCGACGCTGAGCCGCGTCGGCCGGGTGCGATGCGGGCTCGGCCGAGAAGGCGCTGGGGCGTCATGCCACACCCCCCGAGGGAACGACCGGATGCGACTCGCCGCCTTGCCCCAACGGCGGCGGCGGTGCGTTCGACCGGCCGTCGGCGCCCGGCGGCGGCGGCGGATTGCCGCCCTTGAACACCTTGCGCACGACGACGAAGAACGCCGGCACGAACAGCACGGCGAGCGCGACCGCCGTGATCATGCCGCCGATCACCGCCGTGCCGATCGCCCGCTGACTCGCCGAGCCCGCCCCCGACGCGATCGCCAGCGGCAGCGTGCCGAGAATGAACGCGAGCGAGGTCATCAGGATCGGCCTAAAGCGCAGGTGCGCCGCCTCGACCGCCGCGTCGAACGCGCTCTTGCCTTGCAGTTGCGCATCCTTCGCGAACTCGATGATCAGGATCGCGTTCTTTGCTGAGAGGCCGATGATGGTGATGAGGCCGACCTGAAAATACACGTCGTTCGCAAGGCTGCGAAACAGCGTGGCGAGGATGACGCCGAACACGCCGAGCGGCACGACGAGCAGCACCGCGAGCGGGATCGACCAGCTCTCGTACAGCGCCGCCAGGCAAAGGAAGACCGCCAGGATGGCGAAGCCGTAGAGGTAGTACGCCTGCTTGCCGGCGAGTCGCTCCTCGCGCGACTGCCCGGTCCATTCGAAGCCGAAGCCGGCCGGCAGCTTCGCGGCCAGCGATTCCATCTCGATCATGGCCTCGCCGGTGCTGCGGCCGGGTGCCGCATCGCCGGCGATCCGCATCGTCGGGTAGCCGTTGTAGCGCACGGTCTGCACCGGGCCGGTGATCCAGCGCGTGGTCGCGAAGGTGCCCAGCGGCACCGCTTGACCGGTCCGGTTCAGCGCGTTGATGTGCAGCAGGTCGTCGGGCTGCATGCGGTCGCGCGCCTCGGCCTGAACAATGACCCGCTGCAGCCGTCCGGCGTTCGGAAAGTCGTTCACGTAGCTCGAACCGAGCGCGGTCGAAAGCGCGGTGTTGATCGCGGTGAAATCGACGCCGAGCGCTTGCGCCTTGTCGCGGTCGATGTCCATCTGGAGCTGCGGCGCATCTTCGAGGCCGTCGGGGCGGATGCCGGCGAGCACCTTGCTCTGCGCCGCCATCCCGAGCAGCTGATTGCGCGCCGCGAGCAAGGCGGCGTGGCCGTTGCCGCCGCGGTCCTGCAGCCGGAACGCGAAGCCGGTGGCGTTGCCGAGCTCGGGGATCGGCGGCGGGCTGAGCGCGAAGATGAAGGCATCGCGCACGCCCATCAATGCGCCGAACGCACGCGCGGCGAGCGACTGGGCGCTGTGCTGGGCCCCCGCACGCTGCTTCCAGTCCTTGAGCGGCACGAAGGCGAGCGCGGCATTCTGCCCGGTGCCGGAGAAGCTGAAGCCGAGCACGCTGACGATGCTCTCGACCTCGGGCTGGTGCAGGAAGAAGCCCTCGACCTGCTGCATCACCGCCAGCGTGCGCTCCTGCGTCGCCCCCGGCGGCAGCTGAACGTTGGCGATGATGTACCCCTGGTCCTCGTTCGGCAGGAACGAGGTCGGGATGCGGACGAACAACAGGCCGACCGCGACGCAGATCGCGACATAGATCAGCATGAAGCGGCCGGCGCGCCTCAGAAGCCGTTTGACCCAGCCTTCGTAGCCCTTCGCGGTCGAGGTGAAGCCGCGGTTGAACCAGCCGAAGAAGCCGCGCTTTTCGAGATGGTGACCGGCCTCGACCGGCTTCAGCAGCGTCGCGCAGAGCGCCGGCGTCAGCGACAACGCCATGAACGCCGAGATCGCGATCGCCGCCACCATCACCGCCGAGAACTGTCGGTAGATGTTGCCGACCGAGCCGCTGAAGAACGCCAGCGGCACGAATACCGAGATCAGCACCACCGTCACGCCGACGATCGCGCCGTAGATCTGGCTCATCGCCTTGCGGGTCGCCTCCTTCGGCGGCAGCCCCTCCTCGCTCATGATCCGCTCGACGTTCTCGACCACGACGATGGCGTCGTCGACGACGATGCCGATCACCAGCACCATGCCGAACATCGTCAGCACGTTGATCGAGAAGCCGAGCGCGAGCAATGCGCCGAAGGTGCCGAGCAGCGCGACCGGCACGACGATCGTCGGGATGATGGTGTAGCGGATGTTCTGCAGAAACAGGTACATCACGAGGAACACCAGCACGACCGCCTCGATCAGCGTCTCGGCGACCTGGCGGATCGAGATCTGGACGAACTTCGAACTGTCGTAGGGAATCGAGTAGCTCACGCCCGCCGGGAA
Organism: uncultured Rhizobacter sp.; assembly: GCA_964236915.1. Taxonomy (GTDB): domain Bacteria; phylum Pseudomonadota; class Gammaproteobacteria; order Burkholderiales; family Burkholderiaceae_C; genus LMDS01. Next base: position 29,295 of record CAXSGM010000031.1, on the reverse strand, counting down.
ATAGCGCTGCAGCTCGGCCATGCGCGTTTTCACGGCAGTGGCGGTCGCGAGCGCGTTGCCGGTCGGCGAGAGCTGCACGCCGATGCCGGTCGAGGGCTTACCGTTGAGCCGCGCCGAGGTGGAATAGCTCTGGCCGCCGAGCTCGATCCGCGCCACGTCGCGGAGCCGCACGGTCGAGCCGTCGGGGTTGGCGCGGAGCACGATGTCGCCGAACTGGCGCACCGAATCGAGCTGGCCCTTGACCACGACCGTCGCGAAGATCGTCTGCCCCGGCACGTTCGGCAGGTCGCCCAGCGTGCCCGACGAGACCTGCGCGTTCTGCGACTGGATCGCCGTGGCGACGTTCGCGGTCGAGAGGCTGTAGCCGACGAGCTTTTGCGGATCGATCCAGATCCGCATCGCGCGCTCGGTGCCGAAAAGCTGCGCCTGGCCGACGCCCGGCAGGCGCTGGATCTCGGGCAGGACGTTGCGCGAGGCGTAGTCGCCGAGCGCGATCGGGTCGATGGCCGGGTCGTCGGACGAAAGGATCGTGAACAGCAGGAAGTTGGAGCGCGCCTTGTCGACCCGCACGCCCTGCTGCGTCACCGCGAGCGGCAGGCGCGGCGTGGCCCGCGAGAGACGGTTCTGCACGTCGACCTGCGCAAGGTCGGGGTTGGTGCCGCCCTCGAAGCTCAGCGTGATCGAGCCGGTGCCGTCGGCCTGGCTGACCGATTCGATGTAGATTAGGCCGCTCGCGCCGTTCATCTCGCGCTCGATCACGCTGATGACGGTGTCTTCGAGCGTCTGCGCCGAAGCACCCGGGTAGGCGGTGTTGATGACGATCGCGGGCGGCGCGACCGACGGGTACTGGGCGATCGGCAATTGCGTCATCGCCGTGCCGCCGAGCACAACGATGAAGAGCGCGATCACCCACGCGAAGATCGGCCGATCGATGAAGAACTGCGCCATGGTGCTGCTTCGGGTCCGCGCTCGAGGTTGTCAGTTCAGGGCCGCTGCCGAAGCGGGCACCGGGTGGGCCGGTGCTGCGGCGCCGCTGCCCGCCGGGGCCGAGCCTGCGCCGCCCGCCGCGGCCGCACCACCGCCGCCCACCGCGCCCGGGCCGCGCACGGGCGCTGCGCCGCCGGTCCCCGCCGCCGCGGCCGCGCCCGAGGCCGAAGGCGCCCATGGCACCGCCTTCACCGGCGCCCCGCCGCGCAGCTTCTGGAAGCCGTCGACCATCACCTGTTCGCCCGGCTGCAGCCCCTGCAGCACGACCCAGCGGTCGTTCACCGCCGTGCCGATGCGCACCGGGCGCGGCGTGACCTTGCCGTCGGGCGCGACCACCATCACCGAATCGCCGGCCGAGCCGCGCGTCACTGCCTGCTGTGGCAGCAGGATGCCGCGCTCGGTCTGCACCTCCTCGAAACGCACGCGCACGTACATGCCCGGCAGCAACAGGCCGGCCGTGTTCGGCACTTCGGCGCGCAGGGTGATCTGGCCGGTCGTCGGGTCGACGGTCACATCGCTGAACAGGAGCCGCCCGGGCTGGTCGTAGAAACTCCCGTCCTCGAGCACGATGCGGACGACCGCACCGTCGGTGCCGACGCGCTTGAACTGGCCGCTCGCGACCGCCTTGCGCAGGCGCAGCAGATCGGTGGTCGACTGGGTGAAGTTCACGTACATCGGGCTGATCTGCTGCACCGTCGCGAGCGGTGTGGCGTCGCCCTGGCCGACGAGCGCGCCCTCGGTGACGAGCGCCCGGCCGATCCGACCCGAGATCGGCGCGACGACCGAGGCGTAGCCGAGGTTGATCTGCGCGCTGCGGATACTCGCGCGACTGGTCGCGACGTCGGCTTCGGCGGTCTTTTGTGCGGCGACCGCGTTGACGTATTCCTGCTTGCTGATCGCGTTGGCCTCGACCAGCGGCTTGTAGCGGTCGGCGAGCGCCTTGGCCTGTTCGAGCGTGGCCTGCGAACGTTGTAACGCGGCCTGCGCGCTCGCCGCGGTCGCCTGGTAGGGCGCGGCATCGATCGCGAACAGCGGCTGGCCCGCCTTCACGGTGCTGCCTTCGACGAACAGGCGCTTCTGCACGATGCCGGCGACCCGTGCGCGCACCTGGGCGACGCGCGAGGCCTCGAGGCGCCCGGGAAGCTCGGTGGCGAGGCCGATCGGCTGCTCCTGCACGGTAACCACGCCGACCTGCGCCGGCGGCATCTGCCCGCCCGCGGGGCCGCCGGCGCCCGGCTCGTTCTTCTTCTCGCAGGCCACGAGCAGCGGCAGGACCAACAGGAAGACGACGGACAGCAGCTTCTTGCAGGCGGGCATGCACAAATCCTTTCACGGCGACGCGACGAGACGCATGGCCTCGCAGGCTCGCGATATGCAGGAACCGGGCCGAATGGCGGTCCCTGCGCCCGGTAATGGCCTAGTATACCTACACCACTGAATGTATCGGGCGCGAGCCCGCCGACCCCGGACCATGGGCCGCAGCACCAAGGAAGAAGCGCGGGCCACGCGCAGCCGGCTTCTCGACGCGGCCGAACAGCTGTTCGAGCGCCTGGGCGTCTCGTACACCTCGCTGAACGAGATCGCCAAGGCGGCCGGCGTGACGCGCGGCGCAATCTACTGGCACTTCAAGGACAAGGCCGACCTCTTCAACGCGATGATGGAGCGGGGCACCCTGCCGCTCGAGGAAGCCGGCGGCATCGGCCACGCGAACGGCGCCGACATCGGCCTCGCGCAGTTGCGCTGCGGCTTCGTCGACATGTTGCGGCGCGTCGTCGTCGACCCGCAGATGAAGCGCGTCTTCGGCATCCTGACGCACAAGGTCGAGTACGTCGGCGAGATGGACGCGGTGCGCATCCGCCATCTGGCGATCCGCGACGCCTGCCTCGCCGACGTCGAACGCACCTTGCGACGCGCGATGGGCCGCGGCGAGCTGCAGCGCCGGATTCCACCGCGCGCCGCGGCGATCGGTCTGCATGCGCTCCTCGACGGGCTGCTGCAGAACTGGATGCTCGACCCGACCGGCTTCGACCTCGTCAAGGTCGGCAGCCAGGCGCTGGATGCGTACCTGGCGAGTTTCGCGGTCGCCGTGCCGCCGGGGTGATGGTGCGGCACCGGCACCGGTGCCACGGCCGCCGAGCCACGGGCGGTGCGCACCCCTCACCCCCGCTCGAATTTGAACACCGCCAGGCTCGCCCGAAGGTTCGGCCAACGGCGCACGGCGCGGCCGTGTTGGATGCCGAAGGCGTCGAGGATGCGCAGGCCGCTGCGCCGTGCCAGCACCTCGAAATCGGCATAGGTGCCGACCCGGATGTTCGGCGTGTCGTACCACTCGTAAGGCAAGGCACGCGTCACCGGCATGCGGCCGCCGACGACGCGCAGGCGGTTCGGCCAGTGGGCGAAGTTGGGAAAACTGACGATGCCGATCCGGCCGACGCGCGCCGTCTCGCGCAGCATCCGCTCGGTGTTCCGCAGGTGCTGCATCGTGTCGAGCTGCAACACGACATCGAAGCTCCGGTCGTCGAAGAGCGCGAGGCCTTCCTCGAGGTTCAGCTGGATCACGTCGACCCCGCGCCGCGCGCAGGCGAGCAGGTTGGCGTCGTCGATCTCGATGCCGTAGCCGCTGCAGCCGCGCGCGTCGCGCAGCTGGGCCAGGAACTCGCCGTTGCCGCAGCCGAGGTCGAGCACGCGGGCGCCGGCGGGAACGAGCTCGGCGAGCAGCGCGCGCGTCGCGGTGTCGCTCATCGACGGGTGCGGGCGTGAGGCTGCTTCAACGCCAAGACGCCAAGAACGCCAAGGTCGCCAAGAAAAGTCCAGATGCTTTCCTTTGCGACCTCCGCGACCTCCGCGTCTCGACGTTGAATCATTTTCGCAACTCCCGCCAGATCTGCTCGAAGCGCGCCCGCAGCAGGCCGTGGTAGCGCGGGTCGTCGAGCAGGAAGGCGTCGTGACCGTGCGGCGCGTCGATCTCGGCGTAGCTCACCTCGCGGCGGTTGTCGACGAGCGCCTTGACGATCTCGCGCGAGCGCGCCGGTGCGAAGCGCCAGTCGGTCGTGAAGCTGACGACGAGGAACCTGGCACGCGCCGCGGCGAACGCGGCCGAGAGGTCGCCGCCGTGGGCGCGCGCCGGGTCGAACCAGTCGAGCGCGCGGGTGATGAGCAGGTAGGTGTTGGCGTCGAAATAGCTGCTGAACTTGTCGCCCTGGTGGCGCAGGTAGCTCTCGATCTCGAATTCGATCGCCTGGGTGCTGAAGCCGGGCGCACCCTGGCGGCGCTCGCGCCCGAACTTCGCCTCCATCGAGTCATCGGAGAGGTACGTGATGTGGCCGATCATCCGCGCCACGCGCAGGCCGCGGTGCGGAATCGTGCCGTGAGCGTAGAAATCGCCGCCGTGAAAGTCGGGGTCGGTGACGATCGCGCGCCGCGCCACTTCATTGAAGGCGATGTTCTGCGCCGAGAGGTTCGGCGCGGTGGCGATGGCGATGCAATGGCCAATGCGCTCCGGGTGCCGGAGCGACCAGCCGAGCGCCTGCATGCCGCCGAGGCTGCCGCCGATGACCGCCGCGAGCCGATCGATGCCGAGCGCATCGAGCAGCCGCGCCTGCGCCTCGACCCAGTCCTCGACCGTGACGACCGGAAAACTTGCGCCGTACGGGCGGCCGGTCGCCGGGTCGGCGTGCATCGGCCCGGTCGAGCCGAAGCACGAGCCGGGGTTGTTGACGCCGATCACGAAGAAGCGGTCGGTGTCGAGCGGCTTGCCCGGGCCGATCAGGTTGTCCCACCAGCCTTCGCTGCCGGCTTCGGGCGTGGCGTCGGCGTTCGCGTGCAGGCCGGCGACATGGTGGCTCGCGTTGAGCGCGTGGCACACCAGCACAGTGTTGGAGCGCGCGGCGTTCAGCGTGCCGTAGGTTTCGTAGGCGAGCGTGTAGTCGCGCAGCCCGGCACCGCTTTCGAGGGCGAGCGGCACGCCGTCGAAGCGCAGGAAGCGCGGCTCGACGATGCCGAGTGCGCTCATTCGAAGCTGCGGCCGAGGCGCCACCGCGTCCGCCCGGCGAGATCGAATCGGAGAAGACGCTGGCGTTCGGATGCGGGCGGCGGCATGCAGGAAGCGCCGTTGTCGTCGAGGGCGTCGCCCACGAATCGGCAGGCCTCGAAGGCGGTCGACGAGTATAAGACGCGCTTTCCGACCCCCGCCTGACGCCCCGCCCCATGCGTTCGACACCCTCGTTCTTCGCCCGCGCCATGTGCGCGTGCCGAATCGTCCTGCTCGGCATGACGTTGTCCGGCAGCCTCGCGCTTGCCCAGCCGGCGCCCGACGCCGCCGCGATCGACACCACGCTCGACACCCTGCAGCGCCAGCTCGCCACGACCCAGCGCGCCTTGCGCAACGCCGACGACCTGGACGATGCGCAACTGCAGGCCCTGAGCGGCACGGCGCTCGCGGCCGAGGCGCAGGCCAACGACATCGCGACCCAGCTCGCGCCCGGGCTCGCGGCGATCGACGCGCGCATCGGCCAGCTCGGCACGCCTGTGCCAGGCGTCAAGGAGGACGCCGACGTGACCGCACAGCGCGCCCAGCTCGCCAGGGCCCGCGGCGCCTCCGACAGCCAGCTGAAGCTCGCGCGGCTGCTGGCGATTGAAAGCCAGCAGCTCGTCGGCCAGCTCGGCATGCTGCGCCGTTCCGAGTTTCAGGCGCGCCTCGGCGAACACACGGCCTCGATCCTCTCGGCGCGCTTCTGGACGACGCTCGCCGACGATTTTCCGGACGACCTTGCCAAGCTGCGCACCCTCGGTGGCGAACTCGGCGGCGCCGCCGAACGCACGCCGGTCGACGTGAGGATCGCCGCGCCGCTGCTCGCCGCGGCTGCGTGCTGGCTGATGTGGTGGGCGAGCCACCTGTTGATGCGCTGGCTGAAGACACGGGCGCCGGCCGGCCGGCTGCGGCGCTCGCTGGACGCGCTCGTCATAGTCGTCGGATGGACCATGTCCTTCGGCCTGGTCGCGGTCGCGCTCCACGCCGTGATCGACTGGCACCAGACGCTGCCCGTGGTGACCTCGGCCCTGCTCTCGAACTTCGTCGTGACCCTCTGGTTCGCCGGCTTCGTTTACGGCCTGATGAAGGCGCTGATCTGCGCCGGGCGGCCGTCGTGGCGGCTGCTGCCGATCCCCGATCCAGTCGCCGCGCGGCTCGCTGCATTCCCGTGGTTGATCACCTTGACGAGCTTCCCCGGCTGGGTCGTCGAACGGCTCGGCGTGCGGCTCAACGCCAGCCTGTCGCTGAACGTCGCGGCGAACTGCGTCGTGGCCCTGGCGATGGGCGCGACGATCGGCGTGACGCTGATCCGCGGCGAGCGCCGCTGGCGCCGCGAACGCGCCGCGACGCCGGGCATCCCGGGCCGGCCGCTCTGGCTGGCGATCACCGGCATCGCAATCTGGGTGGTGCTCGGCGTCGCGATGATCGCGTTGCTGACGGGATACGTCGCGTTCGGCAGTTTCGTGATCAAGCAGGTGATCTGGTCGGGCATCGTCGCCGCTGCGACCTACCTGCTCGCGACGCTCGTGGACGACCTGCTCACAACCTGGGCCGCCACGGCGCCCGCAGCAGCGCCGGGCAATGATGCGCCGCACGCCGCGCCCGCAACCGCCACCTCGCGGGCGCCGCGGATCAACGCGCAAGTGGCGGTGCTCGCCTCCGGGCTGCTGCGCTTCGCCCTCGGCCTGGTCGCGCTGATGCTGCTGCTCGCGCCCTTCGGTGAGAGCCCCGCCGAGCTGTTGCGCCGCGGTGGCCAGTGGCAGCAGTCGCTCTCGATCGGCGAGTTCAAGCTCCGGCCCGGCGCCGTGTTGCAGGCGCTCGGGGTGCTGCTGGTCGGTCTCGGGCTGGTGCGGATGCTGCGCCGCTGGCTCACCGAGCGCTACCTGCCGACGACCTCGCTCGACGCCGGCATGCAGAGCTCGGCGACCTCGCTGTTCGGCTACTTCGGGGTGATCCTCGCGGTGGCGAGCGCGCTCTCGGCCATGGGCATCGGGCTCGAGCGGATCGCCTGGGTCGCGAGCGCGCTCTCGGTCGGCATCGGCTTCGGCCTGCAGGCGGTGGTGCAGAACTTCGTCTCGGGGCTGATCCTGCTCGCCGAACGGCCGGTCAAGGTGGGCGACTGGGTGTCGCTCGGCGGGGTCGAGGGCGACATCCGACGGATCAACGTGCGCGCCACCGAGATCCAGCAGGGCGACCGCTCGACGGTGATCGTGCCGAACTCGGAATTCATCACCAAGACGGTCCGCAACGTCACGCTCGCCAACCCGCTCGGGCTGGTGCAGCTGAAGTTGCCGCTGCCGCTGACGAGCGACGCCGAGAAGGTGCGCACGCTGCTGCTCGAGATCCTCGCGGCCGATGCCGAGCTCGTCGCCGACCCGGCCCCGAGCGTCGCGCTCGAAGGCATCGACGGCGGCTCGCTGGTCTTCAGCGCCACCGGTTACGTCGATTCACCGCGCAAAACCTACAACGTCAGGAGCGCGATCCTGTTCGAGGTGCTGAAGCGCTTCGCCGCCGCCGACATCGCGCTCGCCGCACCGCCGACAATGCTGCTCGGCAACCTGGCGGCGGTGCCGCCCGGTGCGGCCGCCGGAATCGTCGCGAACGGCGCGGCCGGAGCGGCTTGAGAGCTTCGGGCCGCGCCGCTTCGGTCGCGCGGGTCGGCGCTCAGGCCGGCGGACGGGTATCGACGAAGCTCGGCCGGGCGCCGAGCTTGGCCGCCAGGCGGACGAGGTTCGGGTGCGCGTCGCGCCAGCCGAGCTGCGGGAAGCGAAAGTCCACGTAATCGAGCGCGCACCCCACCGCGATGTCGGCGAGCGACAGGTGGATGCCCGTGCACCAGGGCCGCTCGGCCAGGCCGCTCGCCACCGCGGCGAGCGAGGACTCGATCTTGTACAGCTGCCGGTCGACCCAGGCCTGCGACCGCTCGGCATCGCTGCGTCCGGGCCAGGTCTGCTCGAGCCGGGCCAGGATCGCCGCGTCGAGGATGCCGTCGGCGAGCGCTTCCCAGGTCTTGACCTCGATGCGGGTGCGGTGCACCTCGGGGATCAAACGCCCGACCGGCGAACGCGTGTCCAGGTACTCGACGATCACCCGCGAATCGAACAAAGCCTCGCCGCCCGGAAGCACCAGACACGGCACCTTGCCGAGCGGGTTGGACGCCATGACCCGGTCGTTCGCCCACACGTCCTCGAGCTCGAGCTGGTAGTCGAGCTTCTTCTCGGCCATCACGATGCGGACCTTGCGCACGTAAGGGCTGGTGAGCGAACCGATGAGTTTCATGAAGGGGGCCGGGCGGCCGCGCTGTGAACCGGCGATTTTACGAGGCGGCATGCGGCGCGGCCCCCCCGCGGCCGGGCCGTCGTAGCGTCCAGTCCACAGTCGCCGGGCGGCCCGGCAGATCGATCCGCGCGGTCGTCGGATCGCTCCGTGCCAGGATCCGCCCGCCGCGCACCACGAGCAGCCGGGCGGCTCGAAGGCGAATCGCCTCGACTGGCGAGTGCGCCTGCAACAGCACGAAATCGGCCGCTGCGCCCGGCCGTATACCGTAGCCGTCGAGCCCCAGAACCTTCGCCGCGTTGGTGGTGACGGCGTCGAAGGCGGCGCGCATCCCGGCCTGCGAGGTCATCTGCGCCACATGCAGGCCCATGTGCGCGACCTCGAGCATGTCGCCCGAGCCGAGCGCGTACCACGGGTCCATCACGCAGTCGTGGCCGAAGGCGACGTTGACGCCGGCGGCCATGAGTTCGGGCACGCGGGTCATGCCGCGCCGCTTCGGGTAGGTGTCATGCCGGCCCTGCAGCGTGATGTTGATCAGCGGATTGGCGACTACGTGCACCCCGGCCTCGGCGATGAGCGGCAGGAGCTTCGAGACGTAGTAGTTGTCCATCGAGTGCATGGAGGTCAGGTGCGAGCCGGTGACCCGGCCTTGCAGCCCCAGGCGCTCGGTCTCGAAGGCGAGCGTCTCGATGTGGCGTGAGAGCGGGTCGTCGCTCTCGTCGCAGTGAAGGTCCACGGCCAAGCCACGCCGCGCCGCGAGTTCGCAGAGGATGCGGACGCTTGCCGTGCCCTCGGCATAGGTGCGCTCGAAATGGGGAATGCCGCCGACGACATCGACGCCGAGGTCGAGCGCGCGTTCGAGATTGACGAGCGCGCCCGGCGCGCGCAGCAGGCCGTCCTGCGGGAACCCGACCAGCTGCAGATCGAGATAGGGCGCGACCCGGCGCTTCACCTCGAGCAGCGCCTCCACGGCGAGCAGCCGGTCGTCGCAGACGTCGACATGGCTGCGGATCGCGAGCAGCCCCTTCGCGACCGCCCAGTCGCAGTAGGCCAGCGCGCGTTCGACCAGCGCCTCCTGGGCAAGCTCGGGTTTCAGCTCGCCCCAGAGCGCGATGCCTTCGAGCAGCGTACCGCTCTGGTTGACGCGCGGCAGGCCGTAGCTGAGCGTCGCGTCCATGTGGAAGTGAGCGTCGACGAAAGGCGGGGCCAGGAGCCAGCCCTGGCCGTCGACGACTTGCGCGCCGGGCGGCACCGGCAGCGCCGGTCCGATCGCGTCGATGCGGCCGCCGACGACGACGAGGTCGACCGCGTCCGCTTCGTCGACGCGACGAACGTTGCGCAACACGAGCGGCTCGGGAACTTCCATCGGCAGCGATCCTCCTCGAAACGACGGCGCGAAGGGCGCGCCAACAAGCGTCCGAACACCGGCCACTTCGGCCGACCGGGCAAGTCACGCGCCGGGCACAGTGGCCTGCAAGCTCCGGGCCCTGCCGTCCCGGCGACCGAGCGCCGTGCTTCCGAGAAGTTTTCGCGCCGACCCTGCCCTGCCCTTCGCCGTTGTTCGATCGTGCCGAAACTGCTGCTCCTCTTCGTCCACCTCCTCGGCACCAGCCTGGCGCTCGGGGCGATCGTCGCGACCGACATCCGGCTGCTGCGCCGCCTGGCCGACGCCCGGGTTCGGATCGCCCCGCCGAACCCGTACGTGACCCGTCTGGTGGCGCTCGCGCTCGCCACGCTTTACGGCACCGGCAGCGCGCTGATCGCGCTCGGCCTGCAAGCCGATCCGAACTACCTCGCCAACCCGAAACTGCAGGCCAAGCTGGTGCTGGTGGCCGCGTTGACGATCAACGCGCTGGTGCTGCACGTCGACACCTTTCCGCAGCTCGCGCGCGGGCGCCGCGTGGCCCGCTGGAAGCGGTGGCATTTCGTCCGCGTCGCGGTGCCGGTGGCGCTGTCGAACTGCCTCTGGATGTTCTGCGCCTTTCTCGGCATCGCGCGCCCCTGGAACCATCAGGTCTCGTTCGGTTTCGTGCTGACGACGGCTGCCGCCCTGTTCGCGGCGACGCTGCTCGGCGTGCTGGCGATGCTGGCCATCGCCGCGCAGGACCGCACCGGCGCCGCGCCGGGCTGGATCGACGCCCTGAAGCGCCAGCTCGGCGCGCTGGCGACGGCGTTGCGCGTGTAGCCAGGGCGACGCATGCGCGCGGCGCCGGCAGCGGACCCGACGCGAGGCGATTTCTTCGGGGCCCCTTGGACACCCGGCTCCTACAATCTCCGGCTGCCTGTCCGCCGCGCGACCGCCATGCCTGCCTCACCCGTCACGCTCCCGGCCCCCTCCGGGCCTTCGGCGTCGTCGGCGCTGTCCGCGCTTTCGCCGCTCGACGGCCGCTACGCGAGCAAGGTCGCGGCGCTTCGACCGATCCTCTCGGAATACGGCCTGATGCACCGACGGGTGCAGGTCGAAGTCGAGTGGTTCATGGCGCTCTCGGACGCCGGCTTTGCCGAATTCAGCCCCTTGTCGGAAGCCGCACGCGGGCTGCTGCGCGGCCTGGTGCTGCGCTTCTCCGAGGCCGATGCCGAGGCCATCAAGGCGATCGAGCGCACCACGAACCACGACGTCAAGGCGGTCGAGTACTGGCTGAAGGAGCGCTTCGACGCGATTCCCGAACTGCGTGCGGCCGGCGAGTTCGTGCACTTCGCCTGCACCAGCGAGGACATCAACAACGCCAGCCACGGCCTGATGCTGAAGGCGGCGCGCGCCGAGGTGCTGCTGCCGGCGCTCGACCGCATCGTCGCCAAGCTGACCGCCATGGCGCACGCGTTTGCGGCGCTGCCGATGCTGGCGCGCACGCACGGCCAGACCGCCAGCCCGACGACCGTCGGCAAGGAGATCGCGAACGTCGTCGCGCGCCTCCTGCGGGCGCGCGCGCGGATCGCCGCGGTCGAACTGCCGGCGAAGCTGAACGGCGCCGTCGGCAACTACAACGCGCACCTCGCCGCTTATCCCGATTTCGACTGGGAGGCGTTTGCCCGCCGCGTGGTCGAGGAGCGCCTCGGCCTCGCCTTCAACCCCTACACGATTCAGATCGAGCCCCACGACGGCATCGCCGAACTGTTCGATGCGGTGACGCGGGCCAACACGATCCTGATCGACTGGTGCCGCGACGCCTGGGGCTACATCGGGCTCGGCTACTTCCGTCAGCGCACCCGACCCGGTGAAGTCGGCTCGTCGACGATGCCGCACAAGGTCAACCCGATCGATTTCGAAAACGCCGAGGGCAATTTCGGGCTTGCGAACGCGCTCCTGACGCACATGGCACAGAAGCTTCCCATCAGCCGCTTCCAGCGCGACCTCACCGACAGCACCGTGCTGCGCAACATGGGCGTCGCCTTCGGCTACACGCTCGTCGCCTGCGATTCGCTGACGCGCGGGCTCGACAAACTCGAAGTCGATTGCAAGGCGCTGGCCGCCGACCTCGACCGCGCCTGGGAGGTGCTCGCCGAACCGATCCAGACGGTGATGCGCCGCTACCGGTTGCCGAACCCGTACGAGCGGCTCAAGGCGCTCACCCGCGGCAAGGCGATCAGCGCCGAGGCGATCGCCGCCTTCATCGCGACGCTGGAAATCCCCGCCGCCGAGCGCGAACGGCTGCTGGCGCTGACGCCGGCCGCCTACATCGGCGCCGCCGCCGCGCTGGCGCGTCGCATCGGCGGCGGCTAGCCACCGGATGCGCTTCGTCGACGCGCTGCGTGCCGCCGGGCGGCGCCACGACTCGATGCTTTGCGTCGGCCTCGATCCCGATCCGGCGAAGTTGCCCGCGCCGTGGCGCGACGACCCGAGGCGGCTCTTCGACTTCTGCGCCGCGATCGTCGACGCCACGCACGACCTGGTGATCGCATTCAAGCCCCAGATCGCCTACTTCGCGGCGCAGCGCGCCGAAGACCAGCTCGAACGGCTGATCGACCACATCCACCGCACCGCCCCCGGGGTGCCGGTGATCCTCGACGCCAAACGCGGCGACATCGGCGCCACCGCCGTGCAATACGCCCGCGAGGCTTTCGAGCGCTACCGCGCCGACGCGGTGACGCTCTCGCCCTACATGGGCTTCGATTCGATCGAGCCCTACCTCGGGTGGACCGACAAAGGCGCGTTCCTCTTGTGCCGCACCTCGAATCCGGGCGGCGCCGATCTGCAGACACGCCGGCTCGAGGGCAGCGGCCTCTTGTTCGAGGAGGTGGCGCGGCTCGCCGCCGGCCCGTGGAACCGCCGAGGTCAGCTCGGCCTCGTCGTCGGCGCCACGTACCCGGACGAGCTGGCGCGGGTGCGCGCCCTGGCGCCGACACTGCCGCTGCTGGTGCCCGGCATCGGTGCCCAGGGCGGCGATGCGGAGGCGGTGGTGCGCGCCGCCCGGCCGCTCGGCACTGTGAGCGAGGCTGCCGCCGGGACGCTGATCGTCAGCAGCTCGCGGGCCGTGTTGTACGCCGCTGCCGACGCCGGGTTCGCGGTGGCAGCGCGCGCCGCAGCAGACGCCACGCGCCTGGCGCTGAACCGCGCCCGAACCGGCGATCGCGCCCACGCCGGCGACCCGCCGACTTGCTGAACCCGTCGCACCCGAAAGCCCCACTCCTCGCGCCGATGTACGCCCTGGCAGCCGACACGCCACGCTCCGCCGCACGCGTCATCGGGCGCTTCTTTTTCGGCACGACCGCCGGCGTGGCCGCCGTGAGCGCGGCGCTGATGCCGGTCAGCGTACCGGGGCTCGAAGCGGGCGCCCGGAGTGCGGTCGTCGCCGGCCTGATCGTGTTCGCGGTGCTGAACCTGCTGGCCGTGCGGTTTTGCGACCGCGCCAATTTCCCGCTTCGCACCGCGCTTTGCAGCGTTTCGCTGTTCGCGATGCTGCTGATCGACCTGGTGGCCGCGGCCGCCGGCGACGGCGCGCACAACCCGGCCCTCGGCTTCTGCGGCGTGATTGTCTGCGTGATCGGCTCGATCACCGGTGTCCGGCTCGGCGTGGCGCTGGCGCTCTGTGCGGCGACCGGCATCGGCGTGCTGGGCCACCTCGAGCAGACCGGGGTGATCGCCGGCGTGCCCGCGCCAGCGCCGATCATTCAGGTGCTGATTTACCAGTGGCTGGTGCTGCTCTGCAGCGCCATCGGCGGCGCCCTGATCTCGCGGGTGCTCGGTCACTACCTGCGTGCCGCGGCCGAGCGCGAAACGCGCTTCCGCGGCCTGCTCCGGATCGCCACCGACTGGTATTGGGAACAGGACCGCCACTTCCAGTTCACGACGGTGACCGAGGCCAGCATCGATGCGCTGGCCGATGCGCTGGCCGACCGCGACGACCCTGACTTCGACGCTGTCGCCGAAGCCGCGCCGCCGCGGCGGGCGCTTTGGCGCCTCGACGAGATGGGTCTCGGCGCGGCCGAACTCGCGCGCCACCGCGCGGAGCTCGAGGCGCACCTGCCGTTCGACGACTTGCGGGCGCGGCGCCGCGACGCCTCGGGCCAGTGGCGCACGATCAGTCTCGCCGGCGAGCCGAAGTTCGGCGCCGACGGCAGCTTCGCGGGCTATTGGGGCGTCGCCCGCGACGTGACCGACGAGGTGCTTGCGCAGCACGCCGTGGCGGCGAGCGAGACCCGTTACCGCGAGCTGTTCACGCGCTCGCCCTCGCCGCTCTTCCTGCACCGCCGCGGCATGGTCTTCGACGCGAACGAAGCCGCGGCGCGGCTCTTCGGCTTCGCCAGCGCGTCGGACATGAACGGGCTCTCGATCGTCACCCTGTTCCCGCTCGGGAGCAGTCGCGAGCGGGTATTGCAGCGGCTCGAGGAGCTCGAGACGATGCCGCTCGGCGACGGCCTGCCAGTCACCGATTACCAGCTCCGCGCGACCGACGGTCGGCCGATCAGCGTGCAGGCGACCGCGGTGCGCATCGACACGCTCGCCGGGCCGGCCAACCTCTCGATCATGTTCGACATCACGGCTCGCAAGGCCGCCGAGAGCGCGCTCCGCCGTTCCGAGGCGATGCTCTCGCAGCTGTTCGCGACCAGCCCCGACTGCGTGCTGCTGATGGAACTGGCGACCGGCCGCTTCGCGATGGTCAACGCCGCCTTCTGCCAGTTGACCGGTTTCGCGGCCGACGAGGTCATTGGCAAAGGCGGCAGCGAACTCGGGCTCTGGGACGAGCCCGCGCAGGCCGAGCGGCTGCTCGCGCAGGTGACGCGCGACGGACGGGTGCACGACATGCCGGCAGTGTTCGTCGCCAAGTCGGGCGCGCGGGTGTCGATGCTGCTCGCCGCCGGCCGCTTCATGATGGATCAGCGCGACTACCTCGTCGTCAACGCGCACGACGTGACCGAAACCGAGCGCACGCGCTTGCAGCACGCCGCGATCCTCGAACGCGCGTCGATCGGCATCGCCTCGACGCGCGACGGCCGCTTCGTGCAGGCCAATCCGTATTTCGAGCGGATGTTCGGTTGGGAGCTCGGCAGCCTGCCGGGCCAGCCGATCACGCGAATCTGGGTGAGCGGGAACGAGGCGGAGGGCGGCGCGGGCGAAGCTCAGGCCGACGAAGCCGCCGGCATAGGCGAGCTGGGCGCGCCGATGCTCGCCACCGGCCGCCCGTTCGAGATCGAGCGCCGGATGCGCCGGCGCGACGGCACGCTGTTCTGGTGCCGGTTGCTCGGCCAGGCCATCGACCGCAAAAAGCCCGACCGCGGCGGCACGATCTGGATCGCCGAGGACGTGACCGAGCGGCGCCGGCTCGACGCGGCGCTCGCCGCGGCACGCGACGCTGCCGAGGCGGCGAGCCGGGCCAAGAGCACCTTCCTCGCGAACACGAGCCACGAGATCCGCACGCCGCTGAACGGCCTGCTCGGCCTCGCCCGGCTCGCCATGCAGCCGCGCCTGGCCGAGGACCGCCGGCAGCAGTACCTGGCGCAGATCATCGACAGCGCCGATGGCCTCGCCGGCATCATGTCGGACATCCTCGACGTCTCGAAGATCGAGGCCGGCAAATTCGTGCTGGAGGACGTGGCCTTCGATCTGCACGAGGCCGTACGCGCCCTGCACCACGCCTACGAACCGCTGGCCGAGGTCAAGGGGCTCGATCTGCAACTTGCGCTCGACCCGGCGCTGCCGATCGCCGTGCGCGGCGACCCGATGCGGGTGCGCCAGATCCTCACCAACTTCGTCACCAACGCGCTCAAGTTCACGGAGCATGGGCATGTGCGGATCGAGGCCGCGCCGGCCGGTGCCGGCCAAGTGCGGCTGGCCGTCTCCGACACCGGCCCCGGCATCACCGCCGAAGCGCTCGGTCGGCTCTTCTTGCCGTTTTCCCAGGGCGACTCGTCGACCACGCGGCGCTATGGCGGTACCGGGCTCGGCCTCTCGATCTGCCGCGAGATCGCGCATCTGATGGGCGGCCAGGTCGGCGTCGACAGCGTCCCGGGCGAGGGCAGCAGCTTCTGGGCACTGTTGCCGCTGCCCGAGGACACGCCGTCGCCGGCGCCGGTGGCCACCGGCGCGGCCGAGCTCGGCGACCTGTCCGGCCTGCGCGTGCTGCTCGCCGAAGACAACCCGGTCAACATGATGATCGGCGTCGCCATGCTCGAGAATTGGCAGGTCGAGGTCGATCAAGCCGTGGACGGCCGCGCCGCGATCGACGCCGTCGAGGCTGCCGCGGGCGCTGGCCGGCCCTTCGACCTGATCGTGATGGACGTGCAGATGCCGGTGATGAGCGGCCACGAGGCGGCCCGGGCACTGCGCCTGCGGTATTCGTCCGCCGCCCTGCCGATCGTCGCGCTGACCGCGGCAGCGCTCGTCTCGGAGCGGGCGGCGGCGCTCGACGC
Source organism: uncultured Rhizobacter sp. (assembly GCA_964236915.1). Taxonomy (GTDB): domain Bacteria; phylum Pseudomonadota; class Gammaproteobacteria; order Burkholderiales; family Burkholderiaceae_C; genus LMDS01. The sequence goes on along the minus strand of CAXSGM010000031.1, from coordinate 13,154 downwards.
CGGGATGGACGCCTTCCTCACCAAGCCGGTCGACGCCCGGCGCCTGCGCGAAACCCTGGTGCAGCTGATGCAGCAGCGCAGCGCCGCCCAGCCGGTGTAGCCGGTCGCGGCCTGGCCGGATTCGCGGCCCACGGCTTCGGCCGCCTTGCGGTCAGTCGAGCACGACCGAGGTCCGCACCACGCCGGCACGCGGCGCGTGCGCGGTCAGCGCGAGCCGCGTGCCTTGCGGCGCCCGCACCACCCACTCCGCGACCGCACGGTCGGCCGTCACCTCGCGGTTCGGCAGGAAGCCCTGCATCGAGGCCTTGGCCGCGTGGCCTTCGAGCTGCGGCCCCTCGACGCGCGGCTGCCCGGTGACCAGCGACACCGCCGAATCGCCGGGCGGCAGGTGCACCTCGAAGACCACGCCGCGCACCACCTTGTGCTGCAGCGCGAGCTTGGTCACGTAGGCCGGCAGCCAGCCGGCGTTGCCGACGGCGAAGCGGATCCGCCAGGTGTCGGGCCCGAGCGCGCGAACCTCTGCGCGCAGCAGTTCGAGCTTCGGCAGCGAGAGCGCGATCCGGTTCATCCACGCTGGAAAGCGCTCGACCTCGCGCTCGCGCAGCGCGGGCGGCGGATTGCGCCAGAAGTTCATCTTGTCCCAGCCGCCGATCTCGACCGCGCCGAGCTGCGGGTGCTGAAACGGCTTCCAGTCGACATGCGCCTGGCCGCCGCACTGCTCGTCGCTCCACTTCAACAACTTGAGGTCGTCGGCGACCGGGTGTTCGCGGTACCAGTCGACCCATTTGTAGTCGCTCAAACCCGCCGCGCGGTTCGGCGCCCAGAGCTCGACCACCCAGAACAGTGCGCCGAGGTGCTCGTACAGCCAGTCCTGGGTGCCCCCGATCGTTTCCTTCGGGTGGTATTTGAACTCGTGCCAGGTGCTGATCGCCGGGTAGCCGGTGAGCTCGGTGCCGAGCGCGCTGAAGCGTTTGTAGGCCCAGAGATCCTCCGGGATCATGTCGTCGTCGCTCTGCGTGCCCATCGGCCGCAGGATCACACCGCTGTGCGTGTGGTAGCTGATGCCGGCGCCGATGTTCGGATGCGCGATCACGAACTCGACCATCGCCCGGACCTCGGGCTCGCTCGTCGGGTAATCGCCAGCGCCGACCTGGGCGTGCTCCTGGCGCCAGAACGCCGGGAAATTGCGGTTCAGGTCGAGGCCCTCGAGGTCCTTGTTGACCTTGACGGTGAGGCCGTCGTAATTCGTCAGCAGGCCTTCGGGCATGACGCGGTAGTACGTGCCGCCGAATTCGCCGGGTTCGCGCGGCACCATCAGCCGCGGGTCGGCCTCGCACTTTTTCCAGCCGCCGTGCGGATCGGGCAGGCGCATGTAGAGCGCGCGGCCGTCGCCGTCGACATCCTCGACGGTCAGGCCTTCGACGTGCTCCTCGTCGTAGGGGTAGCGGCGCACGCTCGAGCGGATGTGGCGCGGCCGGTCGGCCAGGGCGAGCTCGGCGCCGTCGGGGTTGAGGCGCGGGCAGAGGTAGAGGGTGCGGGTGTCGAGCAGCTCGGTGATCTCGGCATCGCTGCCGTGGCCGCTCACCAGGCGGTGCAGGTAGTAGAGCACCGCCAGGCTCGCCGTCAGCTCGGCGGCGTGGATGTTGCCGTCGGCCCAGAACGCGGGCTTGTCGGCGTGCGCGCCGGTCGCGGTGTGGGTGACGATCGCGACCCAGATGTCGCGGCCTTCGTGGCTCTTGCCGATCGAGACGACCTCGACGAGATCAGGTCGCGCGAACGCGTACTCGTGCAAGAGTGCGGTCAGGGCGTCATGGCGGAGGAAAGTGTCGAAGTGCGGGGTGGGCAGCGGAGGGGGCATGGTCATCGTCGGGTCGGCACGGCAAAGGCCGGATGAGTGTGCCCGATCCGCGCCTTTTTGCCGTCGTCCGACGTCGTCAAACGGCGAGCGACGCGCCGTCGACGAACACCCGCAACTCCCCCGGTGCGAAGCCGCTCCAGGCCTCGTCGCGCGTCAGCGGCTCGGTGACGATCACCGCGACGCGGTCGCCGCTTGAGGTGTGCTCGGCGAAGTTCACGGTCAGGTCTTCGTCCTGCAGGGAGGCGCGGCGGAAGGGGTGCTGGCGCACCGTGTAGAAAAGCCGCGTCGAGGCGTGCGCCCAGAGCGCCTGGCCGTTGCTGAGGATGAAATTGAAGGTGCCGTGCGCCGCGGCGATCGGTGCCAACTCGCGGAGCGTGGCCGTCAACTCGGCCGTCGTCGGGACGCTGGCGTGCGCCTTCGCGAGTTCCTGCATGAGCCAGCAGAAGGCGCGCTCGCTGTCGGTTTCGCCGACCGGCCGGAACGCACCGTGGAGGCGCGGAAAGAAGCACTCGAGGTCGCCGTTGTGCGCGAACACCCAGTAGCGGCCCCACAGCTCGCGCACGAAGGGATGGGTGTTCGCGAGCGTCACGCCGCCCTGCGTCGCCTTCCGGATGTGGGCGACGATGTTCTCGCTGTGGATGGGATAGCGCCGCACCATGGCGGCGATCGGCGAGGTCTGCGCGCTCTGCGCGTCGACCATCAGCCGCACCCCGGCGCCCTCGAAGAACGCGATGCCGAAGCCGTCCTTGTGCTCGACCGCCCGGCTGGCGAAGCCGGTGAAGCTGAACATCAGGTCGGTTGGCGTGTTGGCGTTCAGACCGAGGAGCTGGCACATGGCGGTGACGCAGGGGCGGCGACGGGGAGACGGCGACGGCGGCGTTCAGCCGCGATCCAGGAACAGCCGCGCGATGCCTTTCGGGCTGACGAGGTTGCCCGGGTTGCTCGTTTCGTTGAGCACGCCGCTCATTCTCCGAACGATGCGTGCGCTCTTCTGCGCACGCCAGATCAGCAGGTCGGCGAGCCACGGGTGACGGTTGACGAGATTGGCGCGCTGGTAGAGCTGGAAGCGGGGCTTCAGCGCGTCGAGCCGGGCGGCGTAGTCGGCGGCGATGCCCGCGTCGGCCGTGACGCTGTCGCGGTGCGACGCGCGCCCGGCTATCAAGGCCTCGGCCGCGTGGATACCGGTCTCGAGCGCCTTGCCGATGCCTTCGCCGGTGAACGAATAGGTGCTACCGGCCGCCTCGCCGGTCACCAGCAGCCCCGGCCGGCCGAAGTGCGCGCCGTCGAGCGTGCAGCGCAGGGGCGCGCCCTTCATCGGCCCCAGCCAGCTGCCTCCCGCAACGAGCTCGCGGGCCGGCGCGTAGACGCGCTGGAAGGCATCCATCACCGCGCGGAGGTTGCCTTCGCGTTTGGCCAGCTTGCCGCCGGCGCGTCGGGCACTGTGGCTGTCGGCGTCGCCGACGCCGATGTTGAAGACGCCGTCGCCGCACGGAAAGATCCAGCCGTAGCCGGGTGTCAGCGCGCGGTGCCAGACGATCTCGAGCGCGCTGATCCGGCCGACCATCGCGGTGTTCCTGATGTAACCGCGCAGCGCCACCCCGCTCGGCGTCTGGCGGGTCGACATACCCGCGGCGATCAGCGCCTGCGGCACCGCGCCGCTCGCCAGCACGGTCCAGTCGCAGTGCAGCTCGCGGCTCGCCCCGCCGTGCTGCAACCGCGCGCCGACGACCCGGCCGCCCGCCTCGAGCGGGGCAATGAAGCGCGCCGGCGCGAACATGCGGGCACCGGCGCCGACCGCCGCCCGGCAGACGATCAGGTCGAGCGCCTTGCGCGGGAGCACCGCCAGCTCGCCGGGCACGTCGATCCGGCCGCCGCGCGGGCCGATGCAAGCGACCTCGCGCGCCGGCGCCGCCGCCCGCATCACCTCGTCGAGCACGCCGAGGCGACGCAGCGCGTGATGGGCGTCGGGGATCAGGCCGTCGCCGCAGACCTTGTCGCGCGGAAAGGCCTGGGCGTCGACCAGCACCACGTCGAGGCCCGCTGCGGCCAGGGTCAGCGCGGCGGCCGCGCCGGCCGGCCCGGCGCCGACGATGAGCACATCGGCGCGGGATGGCAGATCCTCGAAGTTCAGGTTCATGAGGCTCGCTCGGCCGGGGCCGCATCGGGCGCCTTGGTGCGGCCGTCCATCCGGAGCGCCGCGAGCACCGCGCATGCCGTGATCAGCCCGATCAGGCCGAAGGTGTCGTGGAACGCGCGGACCGGCTCGCCGACGCGGACCTTGAGCCGCCACTCGAGCACGATGCCGACGAGGCTGATGCCGACCGCGCCGCCGATCTGGCGCATGAAGTTGATCGTGCTGGCGCCGTGCGCGATGAAGCCCTCGTGCAGGCCGCGCATTGCGCCGACATTGAGCGACGGCAGCACGAAGCCGAGCCCGATCCGGCCGATCAGCGTCCAGGCCATGATCGCGACCAGCGCGCTCGCCGGGCCGACCGCGATCATCAGCAGGAAGCTCGCCGCGAGCAGCGTCAGGCCGAAGGCGACGATCCGGCCGAACGGCAACCGGTCGGTCAGCCGGCCGGCGACGGGAATCGTCAAGGCGAGCGCGATGCCGGCGGGCAGCAGGGCCGCGCCGGCCTGGGTCGGCGTCATGCGAAGCCCGATCTGCAGGAACACCGGCACCAGGTAGGTCGAGCCGAACAGGCCCATGCCGTAGATGAAGGCGACGATTGCGCCATAGCGGAAATTGCGGTAGCCGAACAGCCGCAGCTCCATCAACGGCTCGGCGCCGCGCCGCTGGTGGTAGACGAAGCCGACCCAGAACGCGGCGCTGGCCGCGAGCAGCGCCCAGGCCCCGACGCCAGCCGTGCCGTGGAGTTGCACCATGCCGTTCAGCAGCGTCAGCAGCGCGATCGCGATCAGCGCCAGGCCGGCGATGTCGAGGCGCGGCCGGCTCCCCTGACCCCCCATGCCGCTGGGTCCGGTGATCGGCAGGTAGCGGCGGGCGAGGAGCACCGCGGCGAGGCAGAACGGCACGACGACGAAAAAGATCGAGCGCCAGCCGAACCACTGGACCAGCACCCCGCCGACGCTCGGGCCGATCGCCGGCGCCAGCACCACGCCGAAGCCGAAGATGCCCATCGCCTTGCCGCGCTCCCCGGCGTCGAAGCCGCGCATCACGATGATTGCGGGAATCGGCTGCAGCACGCCGGCGGCAAGCCCTTCGGCGACGCGCATCGCGAGCACCAACTCGAACCACGGGCTCGAGCCGCCAGCGACGCCGCCGACCAGCAACAACGAAACCGCGCCGACGTAGGTCGCGCGGTAACCGAAGCGCTGCAGCAGCCACGGCGTCGTCAGCATCGAGATCGTCATCGCCGCCATGAAGCCGGCCGAGAGCCACTGTGCCCGCTCCTGCCCGAGGTGGAACACGCGGCTCATGTCGGGCACGGCGACGTTGATGATCGTCGACGCCATGATCGCCGCGACCGTGCCAATCATCACCGTGAGCAATACCCACCAGCGGTAGTTCGGGCCGAAACGCGCGATCAGGCCGGCGCGCGAATGCGGGTGCGGCGGTTCGGCCGGCTCGTCGAGCGCCTCTTCGGCGAGCGGCTCCACCACCGCTTCGTAGCCGGACTCCGCGGCGAGCCGTCGTGTCGTCATGCAGCGACTCCAGTCCGCTCAGTTGTCGGGTTGTACGGGGACCGGTCCTCAGATCTCTTCGTACAAGGGCAGCGTCAGGAACTCCTCGAACTTCGGCTGGGTGCTCATGGTCTCGAAAATCGCGGCGGCGCGGTCGAACTTGCCGTCGACGCCGAGCGCCTTGATCTTCGCCAGCTCCTCGGGGATGTAGCCGGCGACCATCGCGGCGCTGACCTTGCGGCCGTCGTCGAGCACGCCTTTTTCGGAACGGATCCACTGCCAGACCTGGCTGCGGCTGATCTCGGCGGTCGCCGCGTCTTCCATCAGGTTGTGGATCGGCACGCAGCCGTTGCCGGCGAGCCAGGCGCCGAGGTAGTGGATGCCGACGTTGATGTTCATCCGCAGGCCGGCTTCGGTGATCGGGGTCTCGGGCTCGAAGTCGAGCAGCTCCGCGGCACTCACCTGCACGTCGCCGCGCTGCTTCTCGAACTGGTTCGGCCGATCGCCGAGCACTTTGACGAACTCCTCGAGCGCCGGCGCGACGAGGCCCGGATGCGCGACCCAGCCGCCGTCGTAGCCGTCCTCGGCGGCCTTTTTCTTGTCGCTGCGCACCGCGCTCATCGCGAGCTCGTTCAGCACCGGGTCGTTCTTGACCGGGATTTGGGCGTTCATGCCGCCGATCGCCGGCGCGCCGCGCCTGTGGCACGTTTTCAGCAGCAGTTGGGCGTAGGCGTCCATGAAGGGCACGCGCATCGTGATCCGGCTGCGGTCGGCGAGGCAGAAGTCCTTGTCGCCGCTGAACTTCTTGATGCAGCTGAAGATGTAGTCCCAGCGCCCGGCGTTCAGGCCGGCGCTGTGCTCGCGCAGTTCGTACAGGATCTCGTCCATCTCGAACGCGGCGAGGATCACCTCGATCAGCACCGTGGCCTTGATCGTTCCCTGCGGCAGGCCGAGCTCGTTCTGCGTCATCACGAAAACGTCGTTCCAGAGCCGCGCCTCGAGGTGGCTCTCCATCTTCGGCAGGTAGAAGTAAGGGCCGGCGCCGCGCGCCAGGAGCTCCGTGGCGTTGTGGAACATGAAGAGCGCAAAGTCGAAGATGCCGCCGTGCACGCGTTGGCCGTCGACAAGCACGTGCTTCTCGTCGAGGTGCCAGCCGCGCGGCCGCACCTGCAGCGTCGCCACCTTGTCGTTCAGCCGGTACAACTTGGCGTTCTGTTCAAGCGTCAGCGTGCCGCGGATCGCCTGGCCGAGGTTGATCTGGCCCTGGATCTGGTTCGCCCAGTTCGGCGTCTGGCTGTCCTCGAAGTCGGTCATGTACGAGTCGGCGCCCGAATTCAGGGCGTTGATCACCATCTTCGCGTCGGTCGGGCCGGTGATTTCGACGCGGCGCCGCCGCAGCGCGGCGGGTACCGGGGCGATCTTCCAGTCGCCGTCGCGGATTGACTTCGTCTCCCGGAGGAAATCGGGCCGCTCGCCGGCTTCGAAGCGGCGCGCCCGCTCGACCCGCGCGGCGAGCAACGCCTGACGGCGCGGCTCGAAGGCGCGATGGAGCTTCGCGACCAGCTCGAGCGCCGGCAGCGTCAGGATGGTCTCGAAGCCGGGAAGGATCGGCGCATTGATCTGTACGCCGGCGGGCAGGGCAAGGGGCATGGGGTCTCCAAGAGGGCAGCGAAGGTCGACCCGACGAATTTATGCGATCGGCGGTCGCCGTCGCCGTCGCGGCGTGTGGCCCGGGCCCTCCGTGCCGGCTTTGAAGGGAAAAACCAAGGCTCATCGTTACTGCCGCGGGCAGACCGGCAAGGCGGCGCGAGCCGCCCTTCCCGAGATGCGCCGACCGCCATAAGATGAAAGGAACTTGCGCCACGAGCGCCGACTCACCTGACCCGAGGTGCCGCATGTTCAACCGTCTCTTGCAAAGCGATTCTCGCGGCGAGTTGCCGCGGCCCGTTGGAACTGCACTCGGCGTCATCGGTGCTTTGCTGATGAGCGTCTGCTTTTATTGCGTTCGGGCGGCCTTGCCTCGTGCGGAAGGATCGGCGAGCTTCGCGCTCGTCATTCTGTTCATGTTTGCGCTGCCGGGATTTGTCACGCTGCTCGCCGTTCTGGTGAAGATCTTCCAGGGCGGACGGGTGCAGGTCATCGACCAAAGTCGTTGACGTGCTGAGCCGTGGCCGGCGCAGCAGAGCCGACCCTCGGCGCAAGGACCGCGGGCCGCTCGGCCCAGGGTCCTTGGCAGCAGCTGAGGCTGGCCCGTAGAACGCCGGCGCTCAGGCGCTCAGGCACTCCCGCATGAAGCCCTTGCGCTGATCGCCCCTCAGCGTCCGCGCCTTCGGGTCGGCGTTGCAGGCCTTCATCCTTTCCTGCTGCGCCACCTTCTTGTTCGTCAGGCAGTGCCGCATGAAGCCTTTGCGGTCGTCGCCCCTTCTGTCGCCGGCGTCCCGGTTGCACTCGGCCATTCGGGTCTGCTGCTTGCCCATCATCGGCCTGTCGGCGGCGAAGGCGGAGCCCGACAGGCAGGCGGCGGAAAGAGCGAGCACGGTCATCAGCTGTTTCATCGAGGTTTTCCCATAGCGGTGGTGAAGCCGCGACGTGCGGCACCGGCACAACGCCGCACCGCGGCAGGCGGTGCACAGCGGTGCCTAGAGAATTCGCCGCGGGTAGGCCAGCGTCTCGTGGGCGACGTGAAGGCGCCGCACCAGCACGCGGATGAAGGCCTCGTCGAAAAGACTCTTGCAGGTCGCGCTCACCTGCAGCAGCGTCTCGGGCGTGAACGAAATCGTCGTCGTCGGCTGGGTCACGAGCACGTCGGCGCTGTGGCGCTTCAGCTCCGGGTTCGGCGCCAGGTAGACCATTTCGCCCACTGAGCTGCCGGCGCCGATCTGCGCGACCTTCTGCCCGTCGCGATACACCTCGACCTCGCCCTGCGCCACGATGTGAAAGGTTTGCCCTTCGTCGCCTTTCCGGTAGAGCGCATGGCCATAGGAAAAGCGCTGCCAGCGCGCGCGGTGCACCACCTCCCACAGCTCGACGTCGCCGAAGCTCGCGAAGAAATCGAGCGTGCGCAGCAGGTTGAAACGCTCGGAGTCCAGCACCGCCTGCAGTTGCCCGCGCGGCACCTGCCGGCTCGTCACCAGCGACGACAGAGCCTGCGCGAACTCCTGCCAGTTGCCGTAGCGCTCGTCGGGCCGCTTGGCGAGCGCGCGCTGGATCGTCGCGTTCAGCGCCGGGCTCACGCCGTCGCGGAGCGAGCCGAGCGGCGCCGGCTGCTGGTGGTAGATCTTGTGCATCATGGCCGGCTGCGCGGGCGCCTCGAACGGCGGCCGGCCGGCGATCAGATGAAACAGCACGGCGCCGAGCGAGTACATGTCGGCGCGCGCGTCGAGCGTCGAGCCGTCGAGCTGCTCCGGCGACATGTAGGCGAGCGAGCCGACCCGGTAGATCTGCGTCGTGTCGGCCGCGAGGTTCAGCACGCTGCCGAAATCGCTGATCTTGACGTCGGTGACCGCACCGGCGCTGTCCAGCACGGCGAGCAGGTTGGCCGGTTTCACGTCGCGGTGGATCAGCCCCTGGCGGTAGACGTAGCCGAGCGCCATCGCGCACTTGAAGCCGATCTCGACGATCGGCTCGAGGCCGAGCAGCTGGTCGGCCCTGCAATACGGCCGGAGCGTCGAGCCGGGCACGTACTCCATCACCAGGTACGGGCCGGCCGGGTCGGGCACCGCATCGAAGATCTGGGCGACGTTCGGGTGGTGCAGACGGCCGACCAGCGCGGCCTCGGCGGCAAAAAAACGGGCCGAATAGCGGCCGTCGTTCGTGTCGCTGCCGTGCACCCTGACGCGCTTGATGGCGACATCGACGCCCTTGAAACCGTCGTGGCAGAGGAACACTTCGGCGGTCGCGCCTTCGCCGAGGCGCCGCAGCACCCGGTACTTGCCGATCGCGGCGGGCAGCGTCGGCTCCGGCGTCGGCAGGATCGGCGTCGGGTCGAAAGGGGTGGGCACGGTTCGCATCGCGACCCATCTTCGCATCTCGCCCGGCTTCGTACTCGCCCGGCGAGGGCATCGAAACAGCGCTAAATCACGGTCCACGAGCGCAGCGCACACGGCTGCGGTGGGTCCGGCCGCGCCCGACCCGGCTCTTAGAATCGCTCGATGATCCAGGCCCGAGAGGAGCTGCTGGCGGCGCTCGCCGCCGCAGTCGCAAAAATCGCACCGGAAAGCGCGCCGGCCTTCGTGCCGGCCTTCGAATCGCCGAAGCAGGCAGCGCACGGCGACCTCGCGATCACCGCCGCGATGCCGCTCGCCAAGGCGCAGAAGAAGAACCCGCGCGAGATCGCCACGGCGCTCGTCGAGGCGCTCGGCCACGAGCCCGCGGTCGGGCGCTGGGTCGAGGCGCTCGAAATCGCCGGCCCGGGCTTCGTGAACCTGCGCCTGAAGCCGGCCGCCCGGCAGGCGGTGGTGCGCGAGGCGATCGCTGCCGGCGCCGCCTTCGGCCGGGTTGCCGCGGCGGGCGGCGGCCGCGTGCTGGTCGAGTTCGTCTCGGCGAACCCGACCGGCCCGCTGCACCTCGGCCACGCGCGCCAGGCGGCGCTCGGCGACGCGATCTGCAACCTCTTCGAGACGCAGGGCGTCGCCGTCGAGCGCGAGTTCTATTACAACGACGCGGGCGTACAGATCGCGACCCTGGCGAAAAGCGTGCAGCTTCGCGCCCGCGGCGTGAAGCCCGGCGACCTGGGCTGGCCGACCGATCCGGACGACCCCGCGGCCAAGGGCTTCTACAACGGCGAGTACATCGCCGATATCGCGCTCGATTTCCTCGCCAAGCAAACGGTCGTCGCCGATGACCGCGCGTTCAGCGCCTCGGGCGATGTCGACGACCTCGAGGCGATTCGCCAGTTCGCGGTCGCCTACCTGCGGCGCGAGCAGGACCTCGACCTGCAGGCCTTCGGCGTCCGCTTCGACCACTATTTTCTCGAATCGAGCCTCTACGCGAGCGGCCGCGTCGCGGCGGCGGTCGCCAAGCTGATCGCCGCCGGCGCCACCTACGAGGAGGACGGCGCACTCTGGCTCCGCACCACCGCGTACGGCGACGACAAGGACCGCGTGATGCGGAAGCGCGACGGCAGCTATACCTACTTCGTCCCCGACGTCGCCTACCACCTCGAGAAGTTCGCGCGTGGCTACGCCCGGGCGATCGACATCCAGGGCGGCGACCACCACGGCACGGTCGCGCGGGTGCGCGCCGGCCTGCGCGCGGCGAACCCGGCGGTGCCCGCGGGCTTCCCGGAGTACCTGCTGCACAAGATGGTCCGGGTGGTGCGCGGCGGCCAGGAAGTGAAGATCTCCAAGCGCGCCGGCAGCTACGTCACCCTGCGCGACCTCATCGACTGGACCGGCCGCGACGCCGTGCGCTTCTTCCTCCTGAGCCGCAAGGCCGACACCGAATTCACCTTCGACGTCGACCTGGCGCTGCGCCAGAACGACGAGAACCCGGTGTTCTACGTTCAGTACGCGCATGCCCGCATCTGCTCGGTGATCCGCCAGTTCGAGGACGGCGGCGGCGCTGTCGCGGCGCTCGCCGATGCCGACTTGAGCCGGCTGGTGGCGCCGAGCGAAACCGCGCTGATGCTGAAGCTGGCCGATTACCCGCAAGTGCTCGGCAACGCCGCCGCCGGGCTTGCGCCGCACGACCTCGCCTTCTACCTGCGCGACCTCGCCGGTGCGTTCCACAGCTATTACGCCGCCGAGCGCTTTCTGGTCGACGACGACGCGGCGCTCGCCCGGGCGCGGGTGGCGCTGCTCGCGGCGACCCGCCAGGTGATCCGCAACGCGCTCGCGGTGCTCGGCGTCTCGGCGCCCGAGCGGATGGACCGCGCGCCCACCCCGAGCGCCGCCGACGCGCTGCTGCAGACCTCATGACACCCACGACCTCCACCCGCCCGGCGCCGGCCCGTGCCGACCTTCCCCGCACCCGCCCGCGGCAGCGCGGCGGCTTCGGAATCGGCCTGATCGTCGGCCTCCTGATCGGGCTGATGCTCGCGCTCGGCGTCGCGCTCTACGTGACCAAGGTGCCGATTCCCTTCATCAACAAGGTGCCGCAGCGCACCGCCGACCAGGACGCCGCGGAGAACGCGAAGAACCGCAACTGGGACCCGAACGCCCCGCTCGCGGGCAAGAACCCGGTCAAACCGAACGCCATGGCGAGCGGCACGGTCGCGCCGTCGACCAGCGTCGCCGCACCTGCCCCGCCGCTGCCCCCCGCCGACACCGGCGCCATGCCGCCGCCGCCAATGCTGGCCGGCGCATCGGCGGCCAGTTCGCCCGCCGCCCGGACCGCCGCGGCGCGAGCCTCGGCGCCGCGTTCCGCCGCCGACCCGGCCGCGATCCTCGCCGACCGCGCCGGCACCGGCGCCGCGCCAGCGCCGCGCATCGTCTCGACCGTGCCGGCCGGCAGCGACCCCTTCAGCTACTTCGTCCAGGCCGGCGCCTACGGCCGCACTGAAGACGCCGAACAGCAGCGCGCGAAGCTCGCGATGATGGGCGTCGAGGGCCGGCTGACCGAACGCGAGCAGGCCGGCCGCACCGTCTACCGGGTGCGCGTCGGCCCGTTCGAGCGCCGCGACGAGGCCGAGTCGGCCAAGCAACGGCTCGACGCCGCCGGGGTCGAAGCGGCGCTGGTGCGGGTGCAGCGCTGAGGCCGGTTCCGAGCCGGTCCGACCCGCCGATGCTCCACCAGGCCACCACCACGCTACGGGTGCAGACGCGCGGCCGGGGCCTCGTCGAAATCGACGCGCCGTTGCGCGCCTGGCTCGAGGATCAGGACATCACGACCGGCCTGGCGACGCTCTTCGTCCGCCACACCTCGGCGAGCCTGCTGATCCAGGAGAACGCCGACCCGGAAGTGCGCCGCGACCTCGATCGCTTCTTCGCGCGCCTCGTGCCCGACGGCGACCCACTGTTCCGCCATCGCGACGAAGGCCCCGACGACATGCCCGCCCACGTGCGCGCTGCGCTGACCGCCGTACAGCTCGCGATTCCCGTCGCCGATGGCCGGCTGGCGCTTGGTACCTGGCAGGGGGTATACCTTTGGGAGCACCGCAGCGCGCCGCACCGGCGCGAGGTGGCGGTGCATCTGATCGGCGAGTAGGACTTTTCAGATTCCCTGGCTGCCCGACACTGCGGTCCGCTTAGATCCCATCTCTCATCACCTGCCGCCTTCGGAAAGCATTGTGAATGGGAGGCTTTTGAGCCCCGCTTCAGACACCAAGCCCCCTTGAGCAGCCTCAGCTGTGTCCGTCTGCTTCGCCGGGTCGTCGGGTTCGAACGTGCTTTCCAGTGTGCAGTACCCGGTGCTGAATTGTTCCCGCGGCTCGGTGCTTCGCCGCATCAGCGTTCCACGTTGCGCACGCAGCCGGGCTGTCCGTCCTGCGGCGGTCAGCGAACCGCCCTGCACTCGGGGGGCGAGGGATTGCCTGCCCTTCCAGCTTCGCTAACACTGCCGTAGTGAACACAAGGGCAAGAGCTGCAGCGCAGTCTGTGGTGACAACGCCCGAAGCGCCGTGCACCCGTCAAGGCGCGTCAAACGAGCAGGTGCCTAAACTGTTCGATCCCATGTGATCATGTACCGCGCCGCAGCTGGGCCTTGTTCCAAG
>CAXSGM010000030.1:0-38145 GCA_964236915.1 uncultured Rhizobacter sp. | reverse complement strand
ATGCAGCGCGCCGCGCAATTGCCGCCGATGGTGTGCGCGCTGCGGTGCTAGACCATTCCGCACGACCGCTGAAAACCGACTCGCGTGTTGCGAACGTCAGCCGCCGGAGCGCCGCAGCGCCGCTTCGACGACCACGCCGGCGAACAGCGCGAAGCCGACCCAGTGGTTGAGCCGGAACGCCCGAAAGCAGCCTTCGCGCGAGCGGTCGCGGATCAACGTGTAGTGCCAGGCGGCCATGCCGGCGGCCGCGACCAGGCCGGCGTGGTACGGCCAGCCGAGGCCGAGCGCGGCGCCGATCGCCGCCCAGACCGCCAGATAAAGGGCATAGAACGTCATCACCCCGGCCACGTCGAAGCGGCCGAGCGTGATCGCCGAGGTGTGGATGCCGATCTTCAGGTCGTCGTCGCGGTCGACCATCGCGTATTCGGTGTCGTAGGCGAGCACCCAGAACAGGTTGCCGACGAGCAACGCCCAGCCGGTCGCGGGCACCCGGCCCAGCACCGCCGCGAAGGCCATCGGAATGCCGAAACTGAAAGCGACCCCGAGCACCGCCTGCGGCATCGAGATGAAGCGCTTGGCATACGGATAGACGAGCGTGATCGCGAGCGCCGCGACGCTCCAGCCGATCGTCGCGCGGTTCGTCGTAAGGACCAACGCGAAGGCGACCAGCGCCAGCGCCGCGCCGAGGGTCAGCGCCTCGCGCGGGCGCACCGCGCCGCTCGTCACCGGGCGCTCGGCGGTGCGCTTCACGTGGCGATCGACGTCGCGGTCGATCACGTCGTTGACGGCGCAGCCGGCGCTGCGCATCAGAAAGGTGCCGGCGACAAAGACGCCGAGCAGGTGCCAGCTGGGGAAGCCGCCGGCGGCGATCCAGAGCGCTGCGAGCGTCGGCCAGAGCAGCAGCCAGGTGCCGGCCGGGCGGTTCCAGCGGATCAGGTCGAGGTAGAGCGCGAGCCGGCTCGGCGCAGGGGGGATTGGGAGAGCAGTCACGCCGGGAATTATTCGGCAAGGCGTGGCGTCGGGGCGTTCGGCGCGTGCCTCCGGACAATGGGGCTTTCGGCAGGCGGTCTGCTGCGGTGTCGTCAGCGGCCGTCTCACGCTGCCTTGCCGAAGAGCCGCACGCCGGGAAGCCCGTCGAAATGCGCGTCCTGCGTCCACAGCACCGCGCCGTGGCGCTGCGCGGTCGCGTAAATCAGGCTGTCGGCCAACGGCAGGCCGTTGACGGCGGCCTCGAGCGCCAGGGCGCTGTCGACATCGACGACGCGGCCGCGCTGCATCAGCGAAAGCGCCAGGGTCGCGGTGTCCTCGCCGGCTTCGCGGTTCAGCTTCTTGAACACTTCGTAGACCGTCAGCACGGGCACGACGAGCGTCTCCACCGCGTCGATCACCGCGGCGAACAGATCGGCACGGTCGGTGTCGGCGAAGTACTCGAGCCAACAAGACGAATCCAGCACGAGCGGCGCTGCCGAGCCCGCCGCCCGACGCCGGACGCGGCGACCCGCCGGAGCCGTCAAAGCACGCGATCCGGCTCGTGCTCGATGACCGGGACGACGCCGCGGGCGATGCCGCGCAGCGCCGCGGGCGGCTGGAGCGGCACCATGCGCAGGCCGCCGGCGACTTCCATCACCATCAATCGCGTGCCCGGCTCGAGCTTCATCCGCTCACGGACTCGCAGCGGGATGACGACCTGGAACTTCGGCGAGACGGTAACGGTATCCATATCGATGATGCTAGCGTATGACGCGCTTTGCGTCGATATGGTGATCGTTATCAACCGTCCAGCCGCTTATAAACACCAGCCCTCGCGTGCTCCGGCAGCGCATGGAATTGATGTCCGGCGGTTCGTCAACCTGCACCTCACGAGCGCGCACCTGCGCTGCCGTGGCGCCAGATCGTCGGCACACGAACCGCCTTGCCCACGGTTACCTCGGCGTCAAACCCAAAACCGTCTGGCCGATCGCGACCGACGGCGTATCGCGCTTGCGGCAGCGGCTCGCGGCAACGACCTGATGCCGCCCGTTGCTCATCCTTCCAGCTGCTTCTGAAACACCAGCCCCGCGTGCTCGCGCAGCGCGTGGAAGCTGATCTTGGGCCAGTTCTCCTGCATCGCCCGAAGTTCGCCGGCGTATTCGAGCAGCACGCAGGGCGCGTCGACTGCGTCGTAGGCGACGCGGTGCGCGTTGCCGTCGATGAAACGCTTCAGCTCGCGCTCGTTCGCCGCTGCGCCTTCGCCGCTGGGACCGGTTCCGCATGTGACCCACCGCGCGACGTTGTAGCGCGCCGGCTGGATGCGCGCCTTGACGCCGTACTCGTGCTCGAGCCGGTGGGCGACGACCTCAAACTGCAGTTGCCCGACCGCGCCGAGCAGCAGCAGCGAGCCGGCCGCCGGCCGAAACACCTGGATCGCGCCTTCCTCGCCGAGCTGCTGCAGACCGGCCCTGAGCTGCTTGGTGCGCAGCGGATCGGCAATCTCGACCGAGCGAAACATCTCGGGCGCGAAGAACGGCAGCCCGGTGTACTGCAGCGCCTCGCCTTCGGTCAGCGTGTCGCCGAGCTGCAGCACGCCGTGGTTCGGAATGCCGATGATGTCGCCAGCGAAAGCCTCGTCGAGCAACTCCCGGCGCTGGCTCAGGAACGAGACCACGGTGTTCGGCCGCATCTCCTTGCCCGAACGCGTGACCTTGATCCGCATGCCGCGCTGGAAGTGCCCGCTCGCCATCCGCACGAAGGCGATCCGGTCACGATGCGCCGGGTCCATGTTGGCCTGTATCTTGAAGACGACGCCGGTGAGCTTCGGCTCGTCGGGCTGCACCTCGCGCTGGATCGCGCGGCGCGGGCCGGGCGGCGGCGCGAGATCGACCAGCGCGTCAAGCACCTCGCGCACGCCGAAGTTGTTGACGGCCGAGCCGAAGAACATCGGCGTCTGCCGGCCGGCGAGAAACGCCGCCTCGTCGAAGCGCGGTGCCGCATCGGCGAGCAGTTCGATCTCACCTTTGGCCTGCGCATACGGCATGCCGAAGCGTTCGGCGAAGGCCGGGTGGTCGAGGCCCGGAATGATCTCGTCGCCCGCGCCGCCCTTGGCACCGACGCGGTCTTCGCCGGGGCTGAAAACCCGCATCTGGCGCTCGCGCAGGTCCATCACGCCGTGAAAGAACTTCCCCATGCCGACCGGCCAGGTGAAGGGAACGACCTCCATCCCGAGTTCGCGCTCGATCTCGTCCATCAGCGCCATCGGCTCCTGCACCTCGCGGTCCATCTTGTTCACGAAGGTCAGGATCGGCGTGTTACGGGCGCGGCAGACCTGCAGCAGCCGTCGCGTCTGCGGCTCGACGCCGTTGGCCGCGTCGATCACCATCAGCGCCGCATCGACCGCGGTCAGCACGCGGTAGGTGTCTTCGGAGAAGTCCTGGTGGCCGGGCGTGTCGAGCAGGTTGATGACGCAGTCGCGGTAATCCATCTGCATCACCGACGACGCGACCGAGATGCCGCGCTGCTTCTCGATCTCCATCCAGTCGGAGGTTGCGTGGCGCGTTGCCTTGCGCGCCTTGACGCTGCCGGCGATCTGGATCGCGCCTGAGAACAGCAGCAGCTTTTCGGTGAGGGTCGTCTTGCCGGCGTCAGGGTGCGAAATGATGGCAAAAGTTCTTCTTCGCCTCACCTGCTCTGCGATTGAACCTTCTGACATCAAACCAATTTCCTCGTGATGCACATCGTCATGTACGCGTTCTCGAATGGCACATCACTTTCGTGCACACCTCTTTCGTTTTCGCTGCAGGCCGCCGGTCGCAGTGCCGGAGAAAGACGGCCAAGGGCAGATCCTCGCATTGTCCCGCGAACGGGCCCGCGCGCGGCCCAAGACAGGGTTAGACGATGACCTCTGATGCGCAGGGCGAATGTGCTTCCTCGGTGTCGCCTTCGCTGGCGGCTCGTCGACGTGACGCCGCCCTGCCGGCCCCGACCGGCGGCGACGGGGCGGTCAGCCGAAAAGCCGCGTCACGCCTTCGAGCGGGCAGCCGTAGATGGCGTTGCGCAGCGCGGCGATCGCCTCGTAGCGCGGAAAGGTGCGGCGCCAGGTGAGCACGACCCGGCGCGTCGGCGCCGGCCGGACGAACGGGATGTAGCGGATGTGCGCCTGCGGGTCGGGTGCCGGCACGCTCAGCTGCGGCACCACCGTCACGCCCATTCCCGAGGCGACCATGTGCTTGATCGTCTCGAGCGACGAGCCCTCGAAGCGGTTGCGGATATCGCCGGCGCGATCGCCGCTCCGCTCGCCGCCGAAACGCGCGTACTCCGGGCAGACCTCGAGCACGTGGTCGCGAAAGCAGTGACCGGTGCCGAGCAGCAGCATCGTCTCGCTCTTCAGCTCGTCGGTCGAGATCGACTTGCGCCTGGCGAGCGGGTGCTGGCGTGGCACGGCGGCGACGAAGGGCTCGTCGTACAGCGGCGCCATCGCCAGCCCGGTGTCGGGGAACGGTTCGGCCATGATCGCGCAGTCGAGCTCGCCGTTGCGCAGCATTTCGAGCAGCTTGACCGTGAAGTTCTCCTGCAGCATCAACGGCATCTGCGGCACGCGCTCGATGGCCTGGCGGACGAGACCCGGCAGCAGGTAGGGCCCGATCGTGTAGATCACGCCCAGACGCAACGGCCCGGAGACCGGATCCTTGCCGCGGCGCGCGATCTCCTTGATCGCCGCGGCCTGCTCGATCACCGACTGCGCCTGCTGCACGATCTCGGCGCCGAGCGGCGTGACCGAAACCTCGTTGGCGCCGCGCTCGAAGATCTTCATGTCGAGCTCGTCTTCGAGCTTCTTGATCGAGACGGAAAGGGTCGGCTGCGAGACGAAGCAAGCCTCGGCAGCACGCCCAAAGTGGCGCTCGCGTGCGACCGCGACGACATAACGCAACTCGGTGAGCGTCATTCCGTGATTCTCCCCCCCGCAGCCGGGCCACGCGCCGGTTGCGGCGTGCGACCTCGGCGCCCGCCCGCCGGCCTCGCTACGCCTTGAGGTAGTCGAAGCGCCGACCGAGCCAGCGCTCGACATGGGCGGCGGCGGCCGCGGGGTGCTGTTCGAGCAGCCGCGGGGCGGCGGCACGGGCGCTTTCGACCCATGCGCCGTCCTGCAGCGGATCAGCGAAGCGCAACAGCGGCGCGCCGGACTGGCGCGCGCTGAGGAATTCGCCCGGCCCGCGGATTTCCATGTCGCGGCGGGCGATCTCGAAGCCGTCGGCGGTTTCGCGCATCGCCTTCAGCCGCTCCTTCGCGGTCGGCGAGAGCGGCGCGCTGTACAGCAACACGCAGGCGCTCGCGGTGCGGCCGCGGCCGACACGACCGCGCAGCTGGTGGAGCTGCGAGAGGCCGAAGCGCTCGGCATGCTCGACGACCATCAGCGAGGCGTTCGGCACGTCGACGCCGACCTCGATCACGGTCGTCGCGACCAGCACCGCGATCTCGCCGGCCACGAAACGCGCCATCGTCGCCGCCTTCTCCACGGTCTTCAGGCGGCCGTGCAGCAAGCCGACCGCATGACCGCCGAGCGCCTCGCTTAGCTCGGCGTGCGTCGCCGTGGCGTTGCGCAAATCGAGCGCCGGGCCGCGAGGGCGGAGCGACTCCCGAGGTGCCGTGCCAGCCGCCTCGGCAGTGTCCGACGCGTCGACGGTATCGATCAACGGGCACACCCAGTAGACCTGCTGACCGGCGCCGACCGCATCGCGAATCCGCGCGATCACCGCCTCGCGGCGCGTGTCGGCGAAGAGCTTGGTGACGATCGGCGTGCGCCCCGGCGGCAGCTCGTCGATCGTGCTGATGTCGAGGTCGGCGAAGAGCGTCATCGCCAGGGTGCGCGGGATCGGCGTGGCGCTCATCATCAGCGTGTGCGGTTCGATCGAAGTGCCACCGGCATGGTCGCGCAGCTTGGCGCGCAGCGCGAGCCGCTGGGCCACGCCGAAGCGGTGCTGCTCGTCGACGATCGCGAGGCCGAGGCGGGCGAAGCGAACCTGCGCTTCGATCACCGCGTGCGTGCCGACGACCAACGAGGCGGCGCCCGAGGCGACCTCGGCGAGCGCGCGCTCGCGCCGCCGGCCCTTCTGGCTGCCGGTGAGCCACGCGACCGTGACGCCGAGCGGCTCGAGCCAGCCGACGAGCTTGTTCCAGTGCTGCTCGGCGAGGATCTGGGTCGGCGCCATCAGCGCGCATTGCCAGCCGCAGTCGATCACGATCGCGGCGGCCAGCGCGGCGACGATCGTCTTGCCGGAGCCGACGTCGCCCTGCAGCAGGCGGTGCATCGGCACGGTCGCGGCTGCACCGACCGCATCGACCGCGCCGACCGCATTAAACCCACTGAACCCACCGACCGCGCCGGTACCAGCGCCGTCGCCCCCGGCCGGCCGCCGCAGGTCGGCTGCGATCTCGTCGACGACCCGGCGCTGCGCCCGGGTCAGCGTGAACGGCAGCGCCGCCAGCAGCCGTGCGGGCAGGCCGCCGTGCCGCAGCTCGAATCGCGGTGCGCGCTGCGCCGCGCGCTCGCGCTTGGCCGCGAGCTGCGAGAGTTGCTGGGCGAGCAGTTCCTCGAACTTGAGCCGCTGCCAGGCCGGATCGCTGCGGTCCTCGAGCGCAGAAAGCGCGGCGCCCGGCGGCGGCCGGTGCAGGCCGAGCAGCGCGTCACGCAGCGTCGGAAGGCCCGCCGGCATGAATCCAGGCGGCAGCACCTCCGCCAGATCGGCGCGCGCGAGGTTCGCATCGACCGCCTTTCTGAGGTAGGCCTGCGGGAGCTGGGCACTCGCCGGGTAGACCGGCGTCAGGGCCATCGGCAAGGCCGCGTCCGGCTCGACGAGCCGGACGACCGGATGAACCATTTCGCGCCCGAAGAACCCGGCGCGAACCTCGCCGCGCACCCGCAGCCGCCGCCCGGCTGCGAGCGCCTTCTGCTGCGACGGATAGAAGTGCAGAAAGCGCAGCACCAGCTCGCCGGTGCCGTCGTCGATCCGCACGAGGAGCTGGCGCCGCGAACCCATCTGCACTTCGGCTCGCCGCACCACGCCCTCGACCTGCGCCGAGGCGCCGTCGGCGAGGCCAGCGATCGGCACGAGGCGGGTCTCGTCCTCGTAGCGGATCGGCAGGTGCAGCGCGAAGTCGATCGGACGGAGGAGGCCGAGCTTGTCGAGCGCGCGCTGCGGACCGGAGGGCCGCTTCGTCGGCGCCGGAATCGGGCGGGCGGTCGGCATGGGAGAATTTTGCCGTGCCCGCCGTGCTCCTCGCCCAGCCGCCGCTGACGCTGCGCGATTTCGATTTCGATCTGCCGCCCGAGCTCATCGCGCAGCAGCCGGCCGCCGAACGCAGCGGTTCGCGCCTGCTCGACGCAAGCGCCGCCGAACCCGTCGACCGCATCTTCCGCACCCTGCCCGACTTGCTTCGCGCCGGCGACCTGCTGGTCTTCAACGACACGCGCGTCATCAAGGCGCGGCTGCGTGGCGCGAAGCCCAGCGGTGGCGCCGTCGAAGCGCTGGTCGAGCGGGTGCGGCCCGACCGCGAGGTGCTCGCGCACCTGCGGGCGAGCAAGCCGCCCAGGGCCGGCACGACGCTCCGCTTCGCCGACGCGTTCGATGCCGAGGTGCTGGGCCGGGGCGGCGCCGGCGACGCGCTGTTCCGTCTGCGCTTCCCTGCCGACCCGCTCGAGCTGCTCGAACGCCACGGTCGTCTGCCGTTGCCGCCTTACATCGCGCACGCCGACGATGCCGACGATGCCCGGCGTTACCAGACGGTGTTCGCCGCCAAGCCCGGCGCCGTCGCCGCGCCGACCGCCGCCCTGCATTTCGACGCCGCCTTGCTCGACGCACTCGCCGCCCGCGGCATCGGCCGTGCCGAGCTGACGCTGCATGTCGGCGCCGGCACCTTCCAGCCGGTGCGGACCGAAACACTCGCCGAGCACGTGATGCACAGCGAATGGTTCGACCTGCCGGCGTCGACGGTCGCGGCGATCGAGCGCACCCGCGCGGCCGGCGGCCGGATCGTCGCGGTCGGGACGACGACGCTGCGGGCGCTCGAATCGGCGGCGCTCGGCGGCGGGCTCGGCGCCGCGCTCGTTCCAGGTTCGCGCGAGACCGACATCTTCATCGTCCCCGGCTTCCGGTTCCGCGTCGTCGACCTGCTCGTGACCAACTTCCACTTGCCGAAAAGCACGCTGCTGATGCTCGTCAGCGCGTTCGCCGGTGTCGACCGGATCCGCGCGCTCTACGCCCACGCGATCGCGACGCGCTACCGTTTCTTCAGCTACGGCGACGCGATGCTGCTGGCCCGCGCCGCCGATTGAATCGCTTGGCGCCCATGCTCGAATTCGAACTGATCGCGACCGAAGGCCAGGCGCGCCGCGGGCGGCTGCGGCTCAGCCATGGCGTGGTCGAGACCCCGGTCTTCATGCCGGTCGGCACCTATGGCACGGTCAAGGGCGTGTTGCCCGAGGCGCTCGAGGCGATGGGCGCCGAGATCATCCTCGGCAACACTTTTCACCTGTGGCTGCGGCCCGGCATCGAAGTGCTGGCGCAGTTCGGCGGGCTGCACCGCTTCGAGGGCTGGCCGCGGCCGATCCTGACCGACAGCGGCGGCTTTCAGGTCTGGTCCCTGGCCCAAGCCGACGGCAGTGGACGCAGGATCAGCGAGGAAGGCGTCAAGTTCGCCTCGCCGGTCAACGGCGACAAACTGTTCCTCACGCCCGAGGTCAGCATGCAGGTCCAGCGGGTACTGAACAGCGACATCGCGATGCAGTTCGACGAGTGCACGCCGTACACGACCGCTGGCGCCCTTACCAATGAACGCGACGCGCGGCTCTCGATGGAACTGAGCGCGCGCTGGGCGGCGCGTTGCCTCGCCGAACATCGCCGGCTCGAGAACCCGAACGCGCTGTTCGGGATCGTCCAGGGCGGCATGTTCGAGGCGCTGCGCGAAGCCTCGATCGATGCGCTCGTGGCGCTCGACTTTCCCGGCTACGCGATCGGCGGCGTCAGCGTCGGCGAGCCGAAGGAGGAGATGCGGCGGATCGTCGCCCACACTCCGCACCGGCTGCCGGCGAACAAACCGCGCTACCTGATGGGCGTCGGCACGCCGGAGGACCTGGTCGAGGGCGTCGGCTGCGGCGTCGACCTGTTCGACTGCGTGATGCCGACACGCAATGCGCGGAACGGCCACCTCTTCACCCGTTTCGGCGATCTGAAGATCCGGAACGCCCGCCATCGCACCGACGAAGGCCCGCTCGACCCGAGTTGCGCCTGCCCGACCTGCGCCAAGTTCTCGCGCGCCTATCTCCACCATCTCGAGCGCTGCGGCGAGATGCTGTTCCCGATGCTCGCGAGCGTGCACAACCTGCACTACTACGTGAACCTGATGCGCGAAGTGCGCACTGCGCTCGACGAAGGGCGCTTTGGGGCGTATGTGGCGCAGTTTCGCGAGGAACGCGGGCGGGGGGTGTGACGAGGGCGGCGCCGGCCGCCCGGGTCAGCGCGGCACGACGTGCGCCCGCAACCAGTCGGCGAAACCGGCTTCGTCCAGATCGCCCGACGCCACGGCCATCATCGTCAACGTCGCGTCGGTCTGCGGCGCCGCCAGCCGGTGCCCGTTGAGCGCGAAAAACAGGCCGACGGCGAGGAACGCCGCGCGCTTGTTGCCATCGACGAACGCATGGTTCTTGGCAAGACCGACGCCGAGCGACGCTGCCAGATCGGCGGCGTCGGGCTGGCCGTAGGCGGCCAGATTTTGCGGGCGCGCGAGCGCCGAGTCGAGCAGCCCCTCGTCGCGCATGCCAGGCAAACCGCCGTGCTCGGCCAGGCTCTCATCGTGCAACAGAAGCAGCAGCCGCTTTTCGACCCAGCGCCACGCGTCGTTGGTCGACCGCTGTGGATCGACGGTCATTTCGCGAGGGCGTGAAAGGTGTCGCGGTACTCGCGCATGAACTGACGCCCGAGCTCCAGTTGTTCTTCGAAGCTCGGGTCGTACGGGGTGAGGCTGATGCCGTTCGGCGTCTCGGTGACGAACACCAAATCGCCCTTCTCCACCTTCAGCCGCGCCAGCACTTCCTTCGGCAGGATCACGCCGACCGAGTTGCCGATCTGGGTGAGCTTGAGCGTGTGCATGATTCGGTCCTCGCAGTAATAACTTTCGTTATATTAGCGTCGGCCACCGAACATCACAAGCCACCGTGCCCGCGCCGCGATGCGACTTTCCTTCCTTTCTCCCGCCTCGCGCCAGGTGCTGCGCTCGCCAGGCGCTTTCTTCTGGCGCGCGCTGAAAGGCTTCAAGGCGAACCAGGGGCTGCTGCTGGCGGGCGCAGTCGCTTACAACGCGCTGCTCTCGATCGTGCCGCTGCTGATCTTGATCGTGATCGCGCTCTCGCACGTGATCGACCGCGGCGAACTGCTCGCCACGCTCGGCCGCTACCTCGAGTGGGTCGTGCCCGGGCAGTCGAAGGCGCTGGTCGGCGAGCTCTCGCACTTCGTCGCGAACCGCGAGATCGTCGGCTGGGTGCTCGGCGTCACGATGCTGTTCTTCAGCTCGCTCGCCTTCACGGTGCTCGAGAATTCGATGTCGGTGATCTTCGTGCACCGGGTATCGATCCGGCGCCGGCACTTCCTGGTCTCGGCGCTGTTGCCGTATCTCTACATCCTGGCGCTCGGCGTCGGCATGCTGGTCGTCACGCTGGTCGCCGGCGTGCTGCAGGCGGTCGGCCACGAGCGGATCGATTTCCTCGGGCACAGCTGGTCGCTCTCGGGTCTTTCGGGGACGCTGCTGTACCTGCTCGGTCTGGCCGGCGAGATCCTGGTGCTGACCTCCGTCTACCTCGTGATGCCGGTCGGCCAGCTGCGCCTCGGGCACGCCTTGATCGGCGGCGTCACCGCGGCACTGCTTTGGGAACTCACCCGCCACGTGCTCGTTTGGTATTTCACGACGCTCTCGCAGGTGAGCGTGGTGTACGGCTCGCTCACAACGGCGATCGTCGTGCTGTTCAGCCTCGAGATCGCCGCGACGCTGCTGCTCTTCGGCGCGCAGGTGATCGCCGATTACGAACGGCTGGCGCGCGAGCCGCCGGCGCCGCGCTGAAGCCCGGGCGGATCACCAGAACGCCCACTGGCCCGTCATGATCACCCACGCGCCGAGCACCCCGTTGGTGACGGCGTGCGCGATCACCGGCACCCACAGTTTGCCGGTGCGGATGTAGAGCCAGGCGTAGGCCAGCCCGGCGACGATCGCCGCCAGCCAGAGCGTGTGGGCGAGCATGAAGACGAAGGTCGACAGCACGACCGCCTTGGGCCCGACCCGCTGCGGCACGACCGACTCGAAACGGGCGTCGACGATCCAGCGCATCAGAAACGAACGCCAGAAGAGCTCCTCCATCACCGGCACGATCAACGCCGCACCGATCCAGCGGACGACGACCAGGGAGACCTCGACGTGGCCGGCCGCGTCGACGGGAACGAAGCCGGCGCTCGGGCTGCCGAGCGTCATCCAGGGCGCGTCGAGCCGAATCCAGAGCGCGAATACGACCAGGCCGACGCCGACGCCGAGTCCCACCTCGCCGGCCGACGGCCGCAGCTGGCGTGCGAATTCGCCGTAGTCGCGCCAAAACCAGGCGAGCAGGCCGCCGACGACCGGCAGGGTCAATGCGTAGGCCCAGCGCGGATCGATGCCGGCGAGGCCGCCCGCAGGCAGCGCCCCGCGCAACGCCAGCAGCACCATGAAGGCGGCGAACGGCGCGATGCGGGCGATCGCCGCCCGGTTCAGCGACAGGGCCATGTTGCGGCGACCGAGTGCGTGGTGAGAGAGGGCCGTCAGGATGCCAGAAGGCCGGCGACGCGTTCGTGCAAAACGGCCGGGTTGACGGCCTCGGGCGGCAGTGCATCGCCCACGACCAGTCCGATGCGGCTGAACCACCCGCGCTGGAACGGCCGCGCCATCGCCGTGCCATCGACGCGCGAGAAGAAGGAGCCCCAGAGGTTCCGCAGCGCGATTGGCACGACCGGTACCGGATTGACCGCGAGCAGCTTCATCACGCCGCCCTTGAACTCGCCGAGCTCGCCGTCCCGCGTCAGGCCGCCCTCGGGGAAGATGCATAGCAGATCGCCGGCATCGAGCACCGCGCGCGCCTGCTCGAACGCGCGCCGATAGGCGATCGGATCTTCGCGCCGGGGCGCGATCGGAATCGCGCCGGCGAGCCGGAAGAACCAGCCGAGCACCGGCAGCGCGAAGATGCGATGGTCCATGATGAACCGGATCGGCCGCGGGCTCGCCGCCATCAGCAAGACCGGATCGACAAACGAAACGTGATTCGAGACGAGGATGGCCGCGCCCGTGGCGGGCAGGCGCTCGGCACCGCGCACCTCGAAGCGGTAGACGACCCGGCTCGACATGAACGCGATGAAACGCAGGAAGTACTCGGGCACCAGGCCGAAGATGTAGCCTGCAACCAGCGCATTCGCGAGGCCGGTGGCCAGGAACACCTGCGGGATCGTCAGCCCCGCCGCCAGCAGGCCACCCGCCAGCACCGCGCTGACGATCATGAAAAGCGCGTTCAGGATGTTGTTGGCGGCGATGATCCGCGCCCGGTGGCTCGGCTCCGAGCGCATCTGGATCAGCGCGTACATCGGTACGCTGTACAGACCGACGCACAGCGCGAGCAGCGCCAGATCGGCCATCACCCGCCAGTGCGCCGTGCTGGCGACGAACGCGCCGAGCCCGAGCGGAGCCGACGCCGGCAGCCCGCGCGAGGCGAAGTACAGATCGACGGCGAAGACGCTCATGCCGATCGCGCCGAGCGGCACGAGGCCGATCTCGACGTGCCGCTTCGACAGCAGTTCGCAGAGCAGCGAGCCGGTGCCGATGCCCACCGAGAACACGCCGAGCAGCAGCGACGCGACCCGCTCGTCGCCATGCAGCACCTCCTTGGCGAACGCGGGAAATTGCGCCAGGAACACGGCGCCGAAGAACCACATCCACGAGATGCCGAGCAGCGAGCGGAACACGACGCGGTGGGTGCGCGCCAGCTGGAGGTTGCGCCAGGTCTCGCTGACCGGGTTCCAGTTGATGCGCAGGTCGGGCTCGGACGACGGCGAAGGCGGGATCCGTTCTGCGGCGAGCCGCCCGGCGACCGCGAGCGCGACGCAGGCGAACGCGACCGCGTGCCGGCCGACCCCGGGCACCGCGATGAGCAAGCCGCCGGCGACCTGCCCGAGCAGGATCGCGACGAAGGTGCCCATCTCGACCATGCCGTTGCC
Organism: uncultured Rhizobacter sp.; assembly: GCA_964236915.1. Classification (GTDB taxonomy): domain Bacteria; phylum Pseudomonadota; class Gammaproteobacteria; order Burkholderiales; family Burkholderiaceae_C; genus LMDS01. The sequence goes on along the minus strand of CAXSGM010000030.1, from coordinate 24,892 downwards.
GCCGGTCAGCTCGCGGTCGCTCAGGTGCTGCGGCAGGTAGGCGTATTTGACCGGGCCGAACAGCGTCGAGTGCAACCCCATCAGAAACACGCAGGCGAGCAGCACCGGCACGTTTACGACCCAGAAGCCGAACGCCGCGAGCGCCATGATCCCGATCTCGAGATCCTTGACGACGCGGATCACCCGGGCCTTGTCGACCTTGTCGGTCACCTGCCCGCTGGTCGCCGAGAACAGCAGGAACGGCAAGATGAAGAGCGCGCCGATCACGAGCCCGGCGAGTTGCGGCGTAAGCCACCCGACCCGCAGCCGATACGTGACCAGCACGGTGAACGCGAACTTGAAGAGGTTGTCGTTGCCGGCGCCGAGGAACTGCGTCCAGAAGAAGGGCGCGAAGCGGCGCTGGCCGAGCAGGGTGAACTGGTTGGGCACCGACGCGCGGGTCAAGCGACCCGCTGCTCGAGCAGATAGTGGGCGCCGTCGTACTGGCCGAGCGCCTCGACCAGCCAGGGCAGCACTTCGGCCAGTTCGGCGTGGAGCGTGTGCGGCGGGTTCAGCACCAGGACGCCGCTGCCGGCAAGGCCGAAACCGTCGCGGTCGGGCTGCTGCACGGTGAGCCGGGCGTGCAGCCACGACTTCGGCGCGAGCGCCTCGAGCCGCCTCGGCAATTGCGCCGCTTCGAGTTTCGACACCTGTGGGTACCAGACTAGGTAGACGCCGTCGGCGAAGCGCCCGACCGCGTCGCGCAGGCTCGTGATGACGCGGCCGTAGTCCTTGTGGCCCTCGTAGCTCGGATCGATCAGCACCAGGCCGCGGCGCGACGGCGGCGGCAACTCGCCCTTCAACGCGTCGAAGCCGTCCTTGTCGTGCACCTGGGTTCCAGCAGCGTCGCCGCAGTAGGCCGCGAGGATGCGGTGATCGGTCGGGTGCAACTCGAAAAGCCGCGCCTGGTCCTGGGGCCGGAGCAGCATCTGAGCGATCGCCGGCGAGCCGGGGTACTGCTCGAGCCGGCCGGACGGGTTGAAGCGCCGGACCAGCGCGACGTAATCGGCGATCGACGGCGGCAGATCGTCTCGCTCCCAGAGTTTCGCGATGCCCTGCGTGAACTCGCCTTTCTTGAGCGCGAACCGCCCTTCCAGCGAGTACCCGCCGGCCCCGGCATGGGTGTCGACGAAGCGGTAGGGCTTTGGTTTCAGGTTCAGGTGCCGCAGCACCCGGGTCAGAAGCGTGTGCTTCAACACGTCGGCATGGTTGCCGGCGTGGAAGGCGTGGCGGTAGGCGAGCATTGCGAGCCGGGCTGTCAGACGGCGGTCTGTTGCTCGGTCAGCACGATCCGCCAGACCGCGATGAACATGGCCGCGACCAACGGGCCGATCACGAAGCCGTTGATGCCGAAGATCGCCATCCCGCCGATGGTCGTCAGCAGCACCAGGTAGTCGGGCATGCGGATCTCCTTGCCGACAAGGATCGGGCGCAGCACGTTATCGACCAAGCCGATCACCAGCACGCCGTACGCCACCAGCCCGATCCCCTTGACCGCTTCGCCGGTCGCCAGGAAGTAGACCGCGACCGGCACCCAGATGAGCCCGGCACCGATGGCCGGCAGCAGCGAAAGAAACCCCATCACCACCGCCCAGACGACCGGCGCGTGCACCCCGAGCACCCAGAACGCGAGGCCGCCGAGCGCGCCCTGCGCCGCGGCGACCAGGATGTTGCCCTTGACGGTCGCCCGCACCACAGTGCCGAAGGTGTCGAAGAGGCGACGTTTGTGGCGCGCGTGGATCGGAATCGCGTCGAAGATCCGCGCAGCCAGGTCGCCGCCGTCGCGCAGTAGAAAGAACGCGAGATAGAGCGCGAGGAAGAAGCTCACCGCCATGTCGAGCGTGTTCTGGCCGATGTCGAGCGCACGTGCGGCGAGCAGCCGACCGCCCTGGCTCGCGGCGGCAGCCGCGCGGCGCGTCAGCGCGGCGAAATCAGCGAGGCCGGCACCATCGAGCAGGCGCTGAAGAGGGTGCGGCAAGGCCTTTGTCAGCTGCTCGAACTGGTGCCCAAGATCGATCTGGCCCGACCGCAAGCGCTCGGCCAGCCCCGCCGCCTCGTCGATCACCGCGAGGGTGAGAAACGTGAGCGGCAGAACGACCAGCACCAGCACGACGGCGAGCGTCGCCAGCGAGGCGCGGTTGCGGCTCCGCCCGACGCGAGGCAGGAACCAGCGGCAGAGCGGCGTGAACACGATCGCCAGCACCATGCCCCAGAACACCGCGCCGAAGAACGGCCACAGGATGCCGGCGAACGCGAGCGAAACGGCGCCGAGCAGCAGCAAGAAGGCCTTGTTCCGGAGCGCGGCGGTCGACGGGATGTCGTGGGAAGACATGCCGAGGTTGTACCGCGCCGGGGCCCCCGGACTGCCGAACGCTGTGCTACGCCCCGAGACCGGCGTGCCGGCCCCGGCCTTGCAGGTCGGTCAGCTCGGAATGCGCAGCACCTGACCCGGGTAGATCTTGTCGGGGCTGGTCAACATCGGCTTGTTGGCCTCGAAGATCTTCGGGTAATCGTTCGCGTTGCCGTACTGGCTCTTCGCGATCGCCGACAGCGTGTCGCCCTTGGCCACGGTGTAGTAGCGCGACGCGTCGGCCGCTTCGGCGACGGTCATCGCGTCGTCGACCTGGCTCACGCCGCTGACATTCCCGCAGCAGAGAACGACCTTCTCGCGGGTCGCCTGATCGGGCGCCTCGCCGGCGACCGACACCGTGCCCGTGGCGCCGTCGAAAGCGATGTCGAGACCGTCGACGTTCAGGTTCTGGGTGCGGATGTAGCTGCCGATCGCTTCGGCGGCGGTCTTGTTGGCCGCGTCGGCATCGGGTGCTCCGCCGGGCGCGGGCGCGGCCGCCGCCTGGCGCTGCCCGAACAACTTCTCGCCGGCGTCCTTGATGAAACTAATGAGGCTCATGGCTGATTTCCTGATGCGCTGAAGGGTGCGAACGGCGCGGCTTGGGGCCGGCGGTTCGCGGAACGGATGCTACGCGGAGAGCCGCCCCGCAGCCCCCGGGTCGAACCACGACCGCAACGTGAAAAGAGACACGCCCACACACGATGGGCCGATTTCGACCCCGCGCCGTGCAGTGCCGACCCCGGGTTTCGGTGGTGACCGGCGGATTACACTGATTCGAAAATCGTCCGACGCGGTCGAGACGAGGCTCGCGTGGGGAGACGGTCGGGCTGAGGCTCCAGGGGCATCGGTCCCTGGCATGGCGAACGCCCCCGCAGCTCCACGCTCGCGCCGTCTCGATCCCGCCGGCGCCGTCGGCTGCCTCCAGGCGACGCGGCTCGAATTTTTGGCCTCAACGATTGGATCTACGATGAACCGTCCCGCCATGGAGGGCGTTGCCCTGAACGTCCCCGCCGCCGTGCACCACGCTCAGCTTGTCGACTGGGTGGCCCGGATGGCCGCCCTGACCGGAGCCGCCGCCGTTCACTGGTGCGACGGCAGCGCGGCGGAGTACGACCGGCTCTGTGCCCAACTCGTCGCCGCCGGCACGTTCAAGAAGCTCAATCCCGAGTTGCGGCCGAACAGCTACCTGGCGCTCAGCAGCCCGAGCGACGTGGCGCGCGTCGAGGACCGCACGTACATCTGCGCCGAGCAGCAGGAAGACGCCGGCCCGACCAACAACTGGGTCGCGCCGGCCGAGATGCGGGCTTTGCTCGAGACCGGCCCGAACGCGCTGTTTCGGGGCTCGATGCGCGGCCGCACGCTGTACGTCGTGCCGTTTTCGATGGGGCCGATCGGCTCGCCGATCGCCCACATCGGCGTCGAACTCTCCGACAGCCCGTACGTCGCGGTCAACATGAAGCTGATGACGCGGATGGGCTCCAAGGTGCTCGAGGCGCTCGGCTCCGACGGCCACTTCGTGCCTTGCATGCACACCGTCGGCGCACCGCTCGAGCCCGGCAAGAAGGACGTGCCTTGGCCGTGCAACCCGACCAAGTACATCGTCCACTACCCCGAGACGCAGGAGATCTGGAGCTACGGCTCAGGTTATGGCGGCAACGCGCTCCTCGGCAAGAAGTGCTTCGCGCTGCGGATCGCCTCGATCATGGGGCGGCAGCAGGGCTGGCTCGCCGAGCACATGCTGATCCTCGGCGTGCAGGCGCCGTCGGGTCGCAAGCACCATATTGCCGCCGCTTTCCCGAGCGCCTGCGGCAAGACCAATTTCGCGATGCTGATCCCGCCGCCGCAGCTCGGCGACTGGAAAGTCACGACGATCGGCGACGACATCGCCTGGATCAAGCCCGGCGCCGACGGCCGGCTCTACGCGATCAATCCTGAGGCCGGCTACTTCGGTGTCGCCCCGGGAACGAACGACAAGACCAACTTCAACTGCATGGCAAGCCTGAAGCGCGACGTGATCTTCACGAACGTAGCGATGACGGACGACGGCGACGTCTGGTGGGAAGGGTTGACCGACACCCCGCCCGCCCACCTGATCGACTGGCAGGGCAAGGACTGGACGCCCGCCATCGCCGCGGAAACCGGCGCCAAGGCCGCGCATCCCAACGCGCGATTCACTGTGCCGGCGATTAACAACCCGGCACTCGACCCGGAATGGGACAACCCCGCCGGCGTCGCGATCGACGCGTTCATTTTCGGCGGCCGGCGCTCGACCACCGTGCCGCTCGTGACCGAAGCGCGCAGCTGGCTCGAGGGCGTCTACATGGCGGCGACGATGGGCTCGGAGACGACCGCGGCCGCGGCTGGGGCCCAGGGCGTGGTGCGCCGCGACCCGTTCGCCATGCTGCCGTTTACCGGCTACAACATGAGCGACTACTTTCGGCACTGGCTCGACCTCGGCGCCAAGCTGGAAGCCTCGGGCGCGCCGCTGCCGAAGATCTACTGCGTCAACTGGTTCCGCAAAGGCCCGGACGGAAAGTTCGTCTGGCCCGGCTACGGCGAGAACATGCGCGTGCTGCAGTGGATGGTCGGCCGGATCGAAGGCGCCGCGGACGGCGTCGTGAATCCCTTCGGCACGACGCCGCGCTATGCTGACCTGGACTGGAGCGGCCTCGATTTCACGCCGGCGCAATACGAGCAGGTCACCAGCATCGATGTGGCCGCCTGGCACACCGAGCTCGATCTGCATGGCGCGCTCTTCGAGCAGCTCGCGCATCGGCTGCCGGCCGAGATGACCGCGACCAAGGCGGCGATCGAGCAGCGACTGCGACGAATCGCCGCCTGACCCGCGCAACGGCTCGGCATCCGCGGACCGTCGACGGCGCAGTGCGCCGCTCGACGCAACGCGCGACCGGCCACCCGGAACATTCATGACGCCCGAGACCCCTCCTCCGCCGTCGTCGGCGCGGCCCAGCGACCTCAGCGACGCCGAATACGCCGAACTCGACGATCTGCTAGAAGAGACGCCCGAGCCGCACGAGCCGCTCGACGCGGTCATGCTCGACGGGTACCTCTGCGGCGTGATCGTCCAGCCGACCCCCCTGGAGCCGGCCGACTGGCTGCCCTGGGTGTTCGACGAACTCGGCGAGCCGTTGGCCGGAGCGGTCGACGCAGACTGGCAGGAGCGCAGCACCGCGCTGATCCTGAAACGCCACGCGGCGCTGCGGCGGGCGATCGTCGAGGACGGGTGGTTCGACCCGCTGCTGTACGACGACGCCGAGGAAACCGACGAAGAGACGGAGTCGGCCGGCGCGGCAGCGGCTTCCGACGAAGACGATCCGTACGCCGCGCTCGATCCGGTCCAGCGGGCGCTCCTGCCCTGGATCGCCGGCTTCACGCGCGCGCTCGACGCCTTTCCCGCGCTCATGGAGGTCGACGACGACGCCGTGGCGATGACGCTCACGCGCCTGCTACGGCATATGCCGCCGGAAACCGACGACCAGCGCGACGTGATCGCGGTGCTCGACCGCGAATTGCCGGTGCCGGACCTCGACCAGGCGGTCGTCGATCTCGTCGACGCGGTCGTCGAACTGCAGGAGCTGACGCGCGACGCCCGCTACCGGGTTGACACCGTGCGCCGCGAGGCACCGAAGGTCGGGCGCAACGATCCCTGCCCATGCGGCAGCGGCAAGAAGTTCAAGCAATGCCACGGTCGCGGCTGAGCCGCGCTGGGTAGCCCGCGTCATCCGGGAGCGAGAGCCGGCGATGCGCTTGCAGCTGCTGTCCGACCTTCATCTGGAGACCGAAACCTTCGTCCCGACGCCGGCGCCGGACGCCGACGTGCTCGTGCTGGCCGGCGACATCGACACCCGCTGGGCCGCCTATGACCTGTTCCGCGACTGGCCGGTCCCCGTCTACGCGGTCGCCGGCAACCACGAGTTCGAAGGCCGTGACCTCGACGAGGCCGTCTCGGCGCTGCATGCCCGTTGCGCGGCCCGCGGCATCCGGCTCGTCGAGCGCGAGCAGGTCGCGCTGACCGACGCCGACGGCAGGCGAATCCGCCTGCTCGGCACCACCCGCTGGTGCGACTACGACGCGTTCGGTGCCGGCCGGCGCGAGCGCGCGATGAAGGCCGGCGGCTACTTCCTCCGGCAGATGCGAACGACCCGGCACGGCGTGCCGCTCGACGCCGCCGGCGTTCGCGAGGAGGCGCTGGCCTGCGGCGCGTGGTTGCAGTCGGCCCTGGTGGAGGCGCCGGGCGACTGGCACCGCACGGTCGTCGTCACCCATTTCGCGCCCAGCCTCCTGAGTGCCGATCCGCGCTACGGCACGCAACCGAGCACCGCCAGCTTCTGCAATGCCGACGACGCGTTGCTGCCACTCGCGGATCTGTGGCTGCACGGTCATCTGCACGTGCCGAGCGACTACACCGTGGCGCGGCCGGGCGGCGGCGAAACCCGGGTGGTGTGCAACCCGCGCGGGCATGCCGGCAAGCGCGAACCGGAGCGGCATCGACCCAGATGCGTGGTCGAGATTTGACCGCTCGGATGGCCGCCTCGGACGGCCGGCCGACCCGCCCGAGGCGGCGGCTCAGAGGCCGCGTCGCGCCAGCCGCTCCTCCCACGAAACCCCCATGACACCCGGCATCGTGTCGGCGTCGAGCGGCTCGCTCGCGACCCAGGCGAAGCTCGCGTCGAGACCGAAGGCCGTGCCCATCTCGGCAGGGTCGGCGCCCGGTCGCGACCATTCGATCGAGCGGCGCCGGAACGCGGCCCACCATTGTTGCACCGTGGAAAGCTCCATCGCCACTCCCGCTTCGCCGACCTGACGCCGGTATCTTCGGCGCCGCACGTGACAAGCTGAGGACAACGCCCGGCGCCGGCCGTTGCCGACGCTGTCGACCGTCCGGATCGCGCTTTTCCGCACGTACCGGCACTGCCGGTGGCACTGACGGCCCGACGCGTTAGGTGCAGGATGCCGAGCTGCGGCGCGCGGTGCCACTTTCGCGCCCGGCGCGCTTCGACCGAAAGGATCTCCGCAACGTTTTGGCCTGCCTGAACTGCCGTTCGGCGGAATGGTTTCGAAGGCGGCCTTGAGGCGATCGAGTCGGACCTGAACCCGAAGCTCGTCAGGCAGACGGGCACCGACTGAAGAAGGGTCGGACCCCCACTCCGAACCCGAATCGACGCGCCGCCGGGCAGGTGCCCCCACCCGCAAAACGCTTCAGCCGGCCAGCACCGCGGCGATTGCCGCGCCGGTCGCTTCGACGTTCGACGCGTTCAATCCGGCAACGCAGATCCGGCCCGAGCGGATCATGTAGAGCGCATGCTCCTCGCGCAGCCTGTCGACCTGATCGGCCGTGAGGCCGGTGTAGCTGAACATGCCGCGCTGCGTCAGGAAGTAGCCGAAGTCGCGATCCGGAAGCCTCGCCGTCAGCGCGGCATGCAGCGTGCGGCGCATGTCGACGATGCGGCTGCGCATCGTCTCGAGCTCGGTTTCCCACTGGCGACGCAGCGCCGGCTCGGTCAGCACCGTCGCGACGATCTGCCCGCCATGGATCGGCGGGCTCGAATAATTGCGGCGCACGGTGGCGCGCATCTGCCCGAGCACCAGCTCGGCCTCGTGCGCGTTCGGGCAGACGACGCTGAGCGCGCCGCAACGCTCGCCGTACAGGCTCATGCTCTTCGAAAACGAATTGGCGACGAAGAAGCTCACACCGGCGCTCGCCAGCTCGCGCACCGCCCACGCGTCGGCCTCGATCCCGTCGCCGAACCCCTGGTAGGCGAGGTCGAGGTACGGGATCAGACCGCGCGCTTCGATCAGCGGGATCAGGCGTTGCCACTGCTCGCGGCTCAAATCGACGCCCGTCGGGTTGTGGCAGCAGGCGTGCAGCAGCACGATGCTCCGCGGCGGCAGGGCGGCGAGCGCGTCGAGCATCGCATCGAAGCGCAGGCCGTCCGTCACCGGGTCATAGTAGGGATAGGTGCTCACGGCGATGCCGGCACCTTCGAACATCGCCCGGTGGTTGTCCCAGGTCGGGTCGCTGACCCACAGGCCGCTTCCCGGGAAAAAGCGCGCCAGGAAATCCGCACCGACCTTCAGACCGCCACTCGACCCGATGGTCTGGATCGTCGCGATGCGCCCTGAGAGGACCGCCTCGTGATTTGCGCCGAAGAGCAGCGCCTGCACCGCGCGGCGCAGGTTCGCCGCGCCTTCCATCGGCAAGTACGGCTTCGGCACATCGCGCGCGGCGACCTGCCGCTCGGCTTCACGCACCGATTCGAGCACCGGGATGCGGCCCTTCGCGTCGAAGTAGATGCCGATCGAAAGGTTGATCTTGTTCGGGCGCGGATCGCTCTGGAAGCGCTCGTTGAGCGTCAGGATCGGATCGCCGGCGTAGGCGGGGATATGCTCGAACATGGCGTCGGGGCCGCAAAAGGATCAGGGCGCGGCGAGCGCGGCTTCGATGTCGGCGGTGAGCGATTCGGGCTTGTCGGTCGGCGCGTAACGCTGCATCACGCGTCCGTCGCGGCCGATCAGGAACTTCGTGAAGTTCCACTTGATCGCCTTGATGCCGAGAATCCCCGGCGCCTCGGCCGTCAGCCATTTCCAGAGCGGATCGGCGTCGCCGCCGTTGACCTTCACCTTGCTCATCATCGGGAAGTCGACGCCGTAGTTGACCTGGCAGAACGACGCAATCTGTTCGTCACTGCCCGGATCCTGCGAGCCGAACTCGTTGCTCGGAAAGCCGATCACGACCAGGCCGCGCTCGCGGTAGCTTCGCCAAAGCTCCTCGAGCCCGGCGAACTGGGGCGTGAAGCCGCACGCGCTGGCGGTGTTGACGACCAGCACCACCTTGCCGCGCGCGTCGGCCAGATGGAAGGGCCGGCCGTCGATCGTCTTGGTTTCGAAGTCGTAGAGCGTTGTCATGGCGGTCTCCCGTGGTTGCCGGAGAAGCATCGGTTTTACATCGTCGCGCGGTCCGCCGAGCCGGCGATTTCGGCCCAGTCGCTCCAGCGGTAGTGGCTGTCGCCGAGCTCGAAGCAGGCGATGCCCGCACGCCGATGCGGCAGGCGCAGGCAAAGGCGGCCGTCGGGCGCCAGCACCCGGCTGCCGCCGAGGAAGGCGAGGTCCGGCGAATCCGGCGGCGCGTTCAGCGCTTCGGGCCAATTGCATTCGATCACCCAGGCCTGCGCCCGGCGCGCGATCTGGCGGACCAGCGCGTCGGTCGTCGGGAACGCCGCAGCACCGAGGGCCGCCGGATGGGGCGCGCGCCCCATCAACGACGGCCAGACGATCAAATCGGCGACGCCGGGCGGCAGGTGATGATCGACGAGCGCCACATCTTCGATTTCGCGGCAGATCACCGCGCTGACCCGCCGGCCCTGCAGCATCGCGACCGGCCGCCCGCGGCCCGCGTGGAAGAAGGTCGCTTCGGCCACGGTCAGGCCCGTCTTGTCGACCCGGCCGGCGTGCTGGCCGGTCGCGTCGATCAGCCAGACGCTGTCGTAGATCGCGCCGCCGGGACCGAAGGCCGGCGCTCCGAGTGCGCACGCCAAACCGAGCCGTTCGCAAAGCTGCGCGATGCGCTCGAGCGCCGGTTCGACGACCGCCGGCACTGCTTCGCGACGGATCTCGCGGTGGTATCCGGTGAGGGCAAGCTCGGGAAAGATGCAGAGCGCGGCGCCGCCTTCCGCCGCGAATCGCAGAGCGGCTTCGATCCGGACGAGGTTCTCGGCGGTGGTCCAGCGCATCGGCGGCTGGACGACCGCCAGGCGCAATGACGGGTCCATGCCGTAACCGTCGGCGACGCCGGACCGAGCGACCCGTGCCATTAGTGGTGGTCGCTGCGCGCGATCGCCAGCAGGTGGTCGACTTCTTCCTTGTAGTTGATCGAGTTCATCCGGTTCCAGCGCTGGATCAGCCACATCGTTGCGGCGATCACCGCCCCGAAGGCGGCGATCGCGATGAACGCGGTCAGGCCGAACTTCGTCATGCCGGTGTAGAACGCGCCGAGCCCGAGGATGCAGGCCTGCTCGTTGAAGTTCTGCACCGCGATCGAGCGGCCGGCGCCCATGAGATTGGCGCCGCGGTGCTGCAGAAGCGCGTTCATCGGCACAACGAGGTAGCCGCCGATCGCGCCGAGGACGATGAGGAACGGCGCCGCCGCCCAGACGTTCGTGATCGCGTCGAGCCCGATCAGGAAAAGGCCGAGCGCAATGCCGAGCGGCAGCACCCGGGTCGCCTGGTCGAGCCGCATCTTCATCGACGCCGCGATCGCGCCTGCCGCGGTGCCGATCACGACCACCGCGACCAGCGAGGTCGCCTGCGTCGTGGTGTAACCGAGTGCGGCCGTCGCCCACGAAAACACGATGATCCGCAGGTTGCCGGAGACGCCCCAGAACAGCGTCGTGGTCGCAAGCGAGATCTGGCCGAGCTTGTCGGCCCAGAGCCTGGCGTTGCAACTCGAGAAGTCGCGCAACAGCCCGAGCGGGCCGTGGGAGATCGGCTGCAGCGGAGCCTCGGTGCGCGGGATCCGCAGGTTGAAGCCCGCGGCGACGACATAGAACAGCAAGATCACCGCGATCGCCGACTCTGGCGCGGTGTTGATGCCGGTGCGAATCAACGGCAAATCGATTGCCAGCAATTGCCGCGACACCACCGGCCCGATCAGTTGACCGCCGAGGACGTAGCCGAGGATGATCGACAAGATCGTCAGCCCCTCGATCCAGCCGTTCGCCTTGACCAGCTGCGAGTTCGGCAGCAGTTCCGTCAGGATCCCGTATTTCGCGGGGGAATAAGCCGCGGCGCCGAGACCGACGACCGCATAGGCGAGGAGCGGGTGGCCGCCGAACAGCATCGTCAGGCAACCGATGACCTTGATGCCGTTCGCATAGAACATCACCTTGCCCTTCGGCACCGCGTCGGCGAGCGCCCCGAGAAAGGGGGCGAGGATCACGTAGAACAGCGCGAACATCGGGGCGAGTGCCGGAACGTGCCAGGACGGCGCATTCGTCGTCCTCAGCATCTCGATCGCGGCCACCATCAGGGCACTGTCGGCCAACGAGCTGAAGAACTGCGCCGCCATGATCGTGTAGAAGCCCTTTTTCATTCGCGCGGCGGCTTCTTCTCGGCGTCGGGACAGCGGAACGACATTGGCGCATTGTCGCCGCTGCCGCGGAGCCGACTTCGCCCCCGAAACGCGTGGCGGAGCGGTACGAATGCCGATGCGGCGCGGCGTCACGGCGTGGGCCGCGGCGCCGTTCGCAAGCGATTCGCGGCTTCTTGAACACGCTTAGGGAAGCGCGACCGGCTGGCAGAATCGTCCGGATGCCGCGCCCGATCGAAGCGATCATTCACACCGACGCGCTCGCGGCAAATCTCGCGCGGGCGCGCGCCGCAGCGCCCGGCGCGAAGGTCTGGGCGGTGGTCAAGGCCAACGCCTACGGCCACGGCATCGAGCGAGCCTATGCGGGCCTACGCGGCGCCGACGGCTTCGCCTTGCTCGATCTGGCCGAGGCTCAACGCGTGCGGGCGCTCGGCTGGCGCGGCCCGATTCTGCTGCTCGAAGGCTGCTTCGAAGCGCGCGACCTCGAAGCCTGCTCGCGGCTCGATCTCTGGCAGACGGTGCATTGCGAGGCGCAGATCGACTGGCTCGCCGCGCACCGCACCGAACGGCCGCAGCGCGTTTTTCTGAAGCTGAACAGCGGCATGAACCGGCTCGGCTTTCGGCCGCAGGCCTATGCGCAAGCCTGGCGTCGCCTCAGCGAACTCGTGCAGGTCGAGGAGGTGAGCTTGATGACGCACTTCGCCACGGCCGACGGGGACCAGGGCATCGCCGATCAGCTCGCGATGTTCGAGGCGGCGGCGCGCGATCTGCCCGCCCAGCGCAGCCTCGCCAACAGCGCCGCGACACTGCGCTTCGCGGCGGGCATCGAGGCGGTCGCCGGCGACTGGATCCGGCCCGGCATCCTGCTGTACGGCTCCTCTCCCGACGTCCCTGCGCACACCGCGGCCGACTGGGGCCTGGCGCCGGCGATGAGCCTGCGCGCCCGGGTGATCGCGACGCAACAGCTTGCGGCCGGCGAGGCGGTCGGCTACGGCAGCCGCTTCGTCGCCGCCGCGCCGATACGCATCGGCGTCGTCGCCTGCGGTTATGCCGACGGCTACCCGCGCGGCGTCCCCGACGGCACGCCGGTGCTGGTCGGCGACACGCGCACGCGGCTCGTCGGTCGGGTTTCGATGGACATGATCACGATCGACCTGAGCGCGCTGCCCGACACCGGCGTCGGCAGCATCGCAACGCTCTGGGGCACGAGCGCAGGCGGCGCGCTGCTGCCGATCGACGCGATCGCCGCGGCGGCCGGCACAGTCGGCTACGAACTGATGTGCGGCCTGGCGCAGCGCGTGCCGGCGCGCGCGGACGGCGGCGCGACGAGCATGCAGCGCGAACCACGATGAGCACGTCGCCGCCGACGCGCGGTCCCGACATCGAGACGCCCCACCGCCCAACCGAGATCCGGCCGGGCGAGGTCGAATGGACAGCCGTTCGCTCCGAAGGCCCGGGCGGCCAGAACGTCAACAAGGTCGCCAGCGCGGTGCACCTGCGCTTCGACGTCCACCGCTCGTCGCTGCCCGAGGCCGTCAAGGCGCGGCTGCTCGCCCGCGCCGATCACCGCATCGGCGCCGGCGGCGTGATCGTGATCAAGGCGCAATCGATGCGCAGCCAGCGCTTGAACCTCGCCGAGGCGCTGCGCCGGCTGCAGGCGCTGGTCGACGCCGCCGCCGACGTGCCGCCGCCACGGCGCGCGACCCGGCCGACGCGGGCCTCGGGCCTGCGCCGGCTCGAGGGCAAAAAGCTGCGCGGGGAGCTCAAGGCGGGGCGGGGACGCGTCGGCGACTGAGCCGGCTACCGGCGCCGCCGCATTATTCCTTGCCGCCGCCGCCGCCTCATCTTCTCCCGCCACGGCGCCACGGCGTCATCCCGCCTGCCGGTGCGACCGTGTCGTTTCGCGCCCCCGCGCCGCACTCGGTCGCAAACGGGCTGCCGAACGGCGCTGCGCTTCTTACAGTCGACGCACACACCTTCTCTGGAGCACGCCATGACCGCTCGTCGCCTCCCCTTCACTCGCTTCCTCGTTCCCGCAACCACCGCGCTGGCCGCGCTTTCGTTCGCCGCGCTGGCGCATGCCGACGGCTGCGCCGCGGTCGAGGTGCAGAACCTGCGCCCCGGGCAGGGCCCGCTGATGATCGCTGCCTACACCGACGAAGCGAGCTTCGGAAAGACCGCCGCGAGCCAGCAACAGGTGGCGGTGACCGGCCCGACGATGCAGGTGCAGGTCTGCGGGCTGGCCGGCCCGAGCGTCGCGATCATGCTGTTCCAGGATCTGAACGCGAACGGCCGGCTCGACAAGAACCCGTTCGGGATGCCGACCGAGCCCTGGGGCGCTTCGGGCAAGCCGGCGCCGATGGGCCCGAGCTGGGACAGCGCGCAGGTGCCCTACGGCACGGCGCCGATCCGCATCGAGCTGCCGAAGTGAAGCAAAAGGAGATCGCCATGCAACGCCGCAGCTTCCTCGCCCGGTCCCTCGGCACATCGCTCGCGCTCGGCGCCGGCGGTTTCGGCCGCCACGCCTGGGCCCTCTCGCCCGAGGGCGGCGCGTTCGATGCCGCGATCGCCGGCCAGCCCGCGCTCGCGCCGTTTAAGGGCATCGACCCCGACCATGCCGAGCTGCACTGCGACGCGCTGCAGCTCGCCGGCCGCTGGCCCGCCGGGCTGGCCGGCCGCTTCTACCGCAACGGCCCGGCGGTCTTCGAGCGCGACGGCCAGCGCTACCACCACTGGTTCGCCGGCGACGGCATGGTCCAGCAGTTGCGCATCGGCGGCGGCACCGCGCCGAAGGTCGCGCATCTCGGGCGCCTCGTGCGCACGCCGAAGCTTGTTGCCGAGCAGCAGGCCGGCCGCTTCCTCTACACGGCCTACGGCACGCGGATCGACAGCGAGGCGCCGACGCAAGGCCCCGACACCTTCAACGTCGCCAACACCAACGCCCTCGAGCACGCCGGCCGGGTGCTGGCGATGTGGGAAGGCGGCTCGGCGTTCGCGCTGTCCCCCGACGACCTCGCGACCCAGGGCGCGGTGACCTGGGCGCCCGGCCTCGAGCAGATGCCGTTCTCGGCGCACCCCAAGCTCGACCCGGCCGGCAACCTCTGGAACTTCGGCACCGCGGGCGCGAACCTCGTCGTCTGGCAGATCGACGCGCGGGGCCGGCTGGTCCGGGCGCAGACCGGCGCATCGCCCTACCCGGGCGGAATGGCGCACGACGCGGCGATCACCGCTCGCCACATTGTCCTGCCGCTGCCGCCGATCAAGCTGCGCTTCGGCGAAGACGCGGCGAGCGGCCAGGCGTTCAGCTACGAGCCGAACGAGCCGCTGCGGATTCTCGTCATGAAGAAGGACGACATCGCCGAGCGCCGCGTCTTCGAGCTGCCGATGCGGATGGTGTTCCACGTCGGCAACGCGCACGAGGAAGCCGACGGCTCGATCGTGCTCAGCTTCGTCGGCTCGCCGAGCGCTGACTTCGTTCAGCATGGCGCGTCCGACCTGCTCGCCGGCCACATGCCGGCAGCCGCCGGCGCGCCGAGCACGCTCCTGGCGCGGCTCGACATGCGCACGGGGCGCGCCAGCGTCGAAGCCTTCGACGACTGCGTCGAGTTCCCTCGGGTGCATCCGGCGCTGAACGGGTTGCCCATGCGCTACCTTCTCAGCGCGGCGAGCTGGCGACCCGCGCACCACGCGACCGCCGGCCTGTTCCACGGCGTTCAGCTGCGCGACCTGGAGACCGGTCGCGTCGCCCGCCACGACTATGGCGCCGACACCGTCGCCGAGGAGCACATCGTGGTACCGAAGCCCGGCCGCCGCGCCGAACTCGACGCCTGGCTGCTCGGCACGAGCTACGACACGCGGCGCCGAGTGACGCGCGTCAACCTGTTCGAAGCGCGCCATCTCGCCGACGGCCCGATCGCGACCGCGACGCTCCCGTACGGCCTCCCGTACGGTTTCCATGGCAATTTCACGGCGGCGTGAGGCCGCGAGATGGCGGGGTGAAAACGCCCTGAAGCGGCCTTGCCGGCTTGCCGGCGTCGCGGCTTGGCGAGCTAAAGGCAATGCTGAACAAGTCCCTCGCGGGCCGCGCATCCTTGCGTTGGGCGGTCTGCGGCGTTGCAAATCCTCGCCATCGCGACGGCCATGGCTGCGGTTTGCGCCTTGCAGCCCATCCCAACGCAAGGCACGCGCCCTCGCGGGAACTTATTCAGCATCGCCCTAAGCCGGCGGCCGGGCGGTGCGCCGCGCCGTGACCTCGATCTCGATCTTGATCCGCGGGTCGGCAAAACCGGCGACGCTCAGCATCGTCGCCGCCGGTCGGATGTCGCCGAACGCGCGCCGGAGGGTCGGCCAGCAGCGCCGGAAATCGCTGTCCGGTGCGAGCAAATAAGTGACGCGGACGACGTCCTTCAAGGCAGCGTCCGCCTGGGCAAGCGCCGCCTCGATGTTGTGCAGGCACGCTTCGGTCTGCAGTTCGAGGTCGTCGGCGATCGACATTGCTGCGTAGTCGAAACCGGTCGTTCCCGAGACGAACACCCAGTCGCCGTCGGCGACCGCCCGCGCGTAGCCGATCTCGGTTTCGAAAGTGGAGCCGGAGCTGAAGCATCGACGGGTCATGGACAAGGCCGCAGGCGGAGGAAGCGCATTGTCGGTCGGCGGCCTCGGGCGGCCGGCGCAGCGCCTGCACGTCCCGGCGTGTCCCTCGCCTCCGTCGCGCCCCGACAATCACCCGATGGCGAAGGAAAAAACCATCTACGTCTGCACCGAATGCGGCGGCAGCTCGGCCAAGTGGCTCGGCCGCTGCCCCGGGTGCAGCGCCTGGAACACCCTCGTCGAGTCGGTCGACGAGGGTGCCGCACCAGGGAAGAACCGCTTCGGCAGCACCGGCGGCGCGGCGCGCGGCTTGGTCGCCGCGCAGCCGGTCGCGACGCTCTCCGAGATCGAAGCCGCCGACATCGAGCGCCAGCCGAGCGGCATCGACGAGCTCGACCGGGTGCTCGGCGGCGGCTGGGTCGAAGGCGGCGTGGTGCTGATCGGCGGCGACCCGGGCATCGGCAAGTCGACGCTCCTGCTGCAGGCGCTCGACGCACTCGCCCGCGCCGCCGGCCCGAGCGACGGCGCGCGCAGCGGCACGCTCTACGTCACCGGCGAGGAAAGCGGCGCGCAAGTGGCGCTGCGCTCGCGCCGGCTCGGCCTCGATCGTTCGCCGGTGCGGGTGCTCGCCGAGATCCAGCTCGAGAAGATCGCCGCGACGCTCGAAGTCGAGCGGCCGACGGTCTGCGTGATCGATTCGATCCAGACGGTCTACAGCGACCAGCTGAGCAGTGCGCCGGGCTCGGTCGCCCAGGTGCGCGAATGCGCGGCGCAGCTGACGCGGATCGCCAAGTCGAGCGGCACGACGATCGTGCTGGTCGGCCACGTGACCAAAGAAGGCGCGCTCGCCGGGCCGCGCGTGCTCGAGCACATCGTCGACACGGTGCTGTACTTCGAGGGCGACCCGCATTCGAGCTTCCGCCTGATCCGCGCGATCAAGAACCGCTTCGGCGCGGTCAACGAGATCGGCGTCTTCGCGATGACCGAGCGCGGGCTGAAAGGCGTCGCCAACCCGAGCGCGATCTTCCTCTCGACACAGACCAGCGAGCCGGTGCCGGGCGCCTGCGTGCTGGTGACGCTCGAAGGCACGCGCCCGCTGCTGGTCGAAATCCAGGCGCTGGTCGATGCCGGCGGGCCCTCGCCCCGGCGCCTCTCGGTCGGCATCGAGCGCGACCGGCTGGCGATGATGCTGGCGGTGCTGCACCGCCACGCCGGCATCGCCGCCTTCGACCAGGACGTGTTCGTCAACGCCGTCGGCGGCGTGCGGATCAGCGAGCCGGCGGCCGACCTGGCGGTAATGCTCGCGATCCAGTCGAGCCTGCGCAACCGCGCCTTGCCGCGCGGCTTCCTGGCCTTCGGCGAAGTCGGTCTGGCGGGCGAGGTGCGGCCCGCGCCGCGCGGTCAGGAGCGGCTGCGCGAAGCTGCCAAGCTCGGCTTCTCGGTGGCGATCGTGCCGAAGGCGAACGCGCCGCGTGCCGGCGCCCGGGCGATCGAGGGGCTCACGATCCACCCGGTCGAGCGCATCGAGCAGGCGATCGAAATTGCGCGGAGCTTGTAACAGCGCCCTTGACCTTGGCGCGGCGGTCGGCATGTAGGGGCGGGCCGCGATCGGCGGTCGATCTGGAAAAGGCACTGCGATGTTCATCAAACGCCTCTCGCTGCTCTGGACGCTCGTCAAAGGCGACGCACGCCTGCTGTGGCTGGCATTGCGTCATCCCGATGCACCCGGCTGGCTGAAGCTCGGCGTTGCGGGAATCGTGCTGTACGTGGTCTCGCCGATCGATTTGATCCCCGACGTGATTCCGGTCGTCGGCGTGATGGACGACGTCGTGCTCGTGCCGCTCGCGATCCGCTTCTTGCTGAACCGCCTGCCGGCCGGGCTGCGCGGCGCGATCGGCGCGGGGCGCCGCACCGCATGATGTTGCCAGCCCGCCCCGGGCCCGTCGGCACCGCCGGGGCGGGTCGACCGGTCCGTCGCACGACCGGCCGATGAATCCCAGGTTCGGCTGGGCGCTCGCGCTGATCGCGCTCGGCGTCGGCGGCGCCACCTACGGCTGGCGCGGCCTGGCGCTTGCCGTGAGCGTGGTCGCGTTCTGGCTGTTGCTGCAGCTGAACCGCTCGGTGCGGGTGATGCGCGCCGCGGCGGCCGCGCCGGTCGGCGCCTTGCCGAGCGCAGTGATGCTGCAGGCAAAGCTGCGCGTCGGCATGCCGATGCTGCAAGTGGTCGCGGAAACCAAGAGCCTCGGCCGACCGCTCGACGACCCGCCCGGCACCTGGGCGTGGACCGATGCCGGCGGCGACGTGGTCCGCGTCACCTTCCGGAACGGCCGCTGCACCGCCTGGCAGTTGATCCGGCTCGACGCGGGCTCGGACAGTGCCGCAGCAGGCGAATCGCTATCCTCAGCGGCTATCGCCCCCGTACCAGGATCGCCGTGACCGCCGCCTCCACCGAACCGACATCCACCCCGCCGCGCCGCATCCGCTGGTACTGGGAGGACTTCGTCGTCGGCACGGAACGCGAGTTCGGCGCGCTGCCGGTGACGCGCGACGCCATCCTTGCGTTCGCCGCCCAGTTCGACCCGCAACCCTTTCATCTCGACGATGCCGCGGCCGCGGGCTCGCTGTTCGGCCGGCTCTCGGCGAGCGGCTGGCACACTTGCGCCATGGCGATGCGGATGATGTGCGACGACTATCTGCTCGAATCGTCGAGCCTCGGCTCGCCCGGCATCGACAACCTGCGCTGGGTCAAGCCTGTGCACCCCGGCGACACGCTCTCCATCCGGCTGACCACGCTGCAGGCGCGGCCGATGGCGAGCCGGCCGAAGGTCGGGCTGGTGCAGTCGCGCTGGGAAGTCGTGAACCAGGACCGCGAGGTCGTGCTCTCGATGGAAGGCTGGGGGATGTTCGGGCGGCGGACGCCGGCGGAGCTCACGGCTGCGCCGACGCCCTGATCCACGAGGCAGCAGGCTCGCGGGGCGACGGCAGCTCGCTTTCGACTGGCGGCAACGGCGGTCCCGCTGACTGCGCCGTGCCGGTGGCCGCCATCGAAGCGACCGACGCGGCACGCCGCAAATCCGCGGTGGTCCGACCGTTTCCATCCGGCCGCCAGCCCGGCGGCCGGCCGAGGTAGCCCACCACCTCGCCCAGCGACCGCGCGGTACGCAGGTCCCGCCCCAGCGCCCCCCACTGGCCGAACTCGATCGCCAACAGGTTGTTGCCGACGAGCGGCTCGAGCAGCCCGTAGCGACACGGCTCCTCCTTGCGCTCGGCGATGTAGGTGCCGAACAGCCGGTCGAACACGATCAGCACGCCGCCGTAGTTGCTGTCGAGGTACACGAGGTTGGCCGCGTGGTGGACACGATGCGCCGACGGCGTGTTGAAGATCCACTCGAGCGGCCCGAGGCGTGGAATCCAGGTCGCGTGGATCCAGAACTGGTAGAGCAGGTTCAGCGTCACCAGCAGCAGCACGATCTTCGGCGGCAGGCCGAGGAACGGCGCGAGGAAGAAGAACGCCAGCGTGCCGGTGAGCTTGCCCGTCCAGCCGAAGCGATACGCGGCCGACAGGTTCAACTCGTTCGGCGAATGGTGGACGGCGTGGGTGCACCAGAACCAGCGCACTCGATGCGCGGAGCGGTGGTACCAGTAGTAGCAGAACTCCTGGCCGAGAAAGCAGGCGGCCCAGCCGGTCCAGTGGTCCATCGGCAGCGTCCAGAGCCGGTGCCGATAGACCCAGCCCATCGCATCGCCCCAAAAGGCGAGCGGCAGCAGCCAGCGCATGGGGTACTCGCGGACCAGGAAGTCGACGACCGAGATGCCGGCTGCCTTCCAGTCGTAGCCTTGCCGGCCACGTCGCCAGGTGAGCACCAGCGCTTCGGCGAGCGAGGCGACGAGGACGATCACGACGGCGGTCTTCAGGACGAGCAGCAGCACGGGGTTCATAGACAGGACCGACGGTCGGCCGGCGGCAGTGCATGGACGATGTCCGCGAACAGGCGTTCGGAGGCGCGTCCGTTTTCGGGATACGGCGCGTTGTAGCGGCCGGCGGTGATCACGACCACGACGTCGAGTGCAGGCACGAGGTACATCCGCTGGCCGCCGTTCCCCATTGCGCCGATCCAGCCGAGCGGCGTTCCATCCGCGCCAGCGATGAGACCGGTGCGCCACTGGTAGCCGTAGCGCCAGTCGGCCTCAGCCGGCAGCACGCCGCGGGCGCTCTCGCGCAAGTAGGCCTCGGGCACCACGCTGCGCCGGTCGGCCCGGCCGCCATCGAGCACCAGCCGGCCGATCTTCGCGAGATCGCGCGGCGCAAGGCGCAGCCCTGCGTGCGCCATCGGCTGATCGGCCCGACCTTTGCACCATTCGAAGTGGCGGATGCCGAGCGGCTCGAACAGCGCCGTCTGCGCGTAGCGCTCGAGCGGCAGACCGGTGACGCGCTCGAGCATGGCCACCAGCAGCACCGTGCAACCGCTGTTGTAGCGATACGCCGCACCGGGCGGCGCAACGACCGGACGTTCGAGCACGTACCCGACCATGTCGGTCGAGAGCTCCATGCGCGTCTGGTCGCTGAGAAGCGAGATGCCGCCGTCCTCGTGCCATGCCAGCCCCGCGCTCATCGTCAGCAAGTGGCGCAGCGATCTGGCGCCGCTCGCCGGTCGCAAGCACCCGCCGCTCGGGCAGCAGATCGAGCACCGGCGTGTCGAGCGAGCCGATGCGCCCTTCGGCCTGCGCAATGCCGACCAGCAGACTGACGACGCTCTTGCTGATCGAGCGCAGGTCGTGAAGAGTGGTCGCATCGAAGTGACGATGGCGCGTGAACCAGCGGCCGAGCGGCTTGTCGGGGCCATCGACATAGCGTTCGGCACGCAGGTGGTCTCCCTGCGTCACGACGACGCCATGCAGGCAGCTCACGGCGGCATCGGCGGAAGCGACCGCCCGGGCCAGCGCAGAACTCGCGGCGCGTGGCTCGTGGTACGGGCCGGAGCAGGGCGCGGTACCGGCCGCGCGGCTTTCGTCCACCAGCGCCATCAGCGGAAGGGCGGCCGAGGCGCGAAGGAAAGCTCGACGTGCCGACGGCGGCTGCGGCTGCGGCTGCGGCTGCGGCTGCGGCTGCGGCTGCGGCTGCGGCTGCGGCGGCGATGGTGCGGTCGACGACATTTGTGGCAGCGAGTCTGCAAAGTTGCCTCTGAGCGTACGCACGCCGCCCGTCCTTCTCAACCTTTCCGGGACGAGGCGGTACTGCGGCGTGGCGAGCCGGGACGATTCGCGCGCCGCATGCCGTCAACCGCTCTGGCGCAGCCGGTCGCGCAGCCCGGCGCGGTAAGCGCGACTGCACGGCAGCTCGACGCCGCTCGCGAGCACGACGACTGCGTCGCCCTTGCCGCGTGGCCGCAGTTCGCGCACGCGGTCGATCGCGACCGCGGCGCCGCGGTGCGTGCGGACGAAGGCGGGGCCGAGATCGTCGAGCAGCGCGGCGAAGGGTCGCCGCATCAGCAGCGTGCGGTCGTTTCCAAGGTGAAGCTCGACGTAGTTGTCGGCCGCCTCCAGCCAATCGATCTCGGCACAGCGGACGATCCGGGTGCGGCCACGCTCGGGGATCAGCAACTGCGTCGGCGGCCGTGCCAGCCCGACGGCGGCGCTTCGCGTCGCGCCCGCGTTGCCGTCAGCGCGCAGGCGCTGCAAGGTGCGCTCGAGCCGTTCGGGCTCGACCGGCTTCAGCAGGTAGTCGACCGCCTGCGCCTCGAAGGCCCGCAGCGCGTAGTGATCGAACGCAGTGACGAACACGACCGCGGGCGCGGCGCCTCCGGGCAGCGACGCGACCACGTCGAAACCGTCGACCTCGGGCATCTGGACATCGATGAACAGCACGTCGGGCGCCAGAGCACCGAGCTGCGCGAGCGCCTCGATGCCGTCGGCCGCTTCGCCGACGATCTCGACGTCCGGCTGTGCCGACAGCATCCGAACGAGCTTGGCGCGTGCCGGTGCCTCGTCGTCGACGATCAACACGCGCACGGCATCTCCACCCGCGCGACGAAGCCGCTGGCATCGGCTTTCGCGGCCAGCGTCAGGATCGCAGCGCTGCCGTGCAGCGAATCGAGCCGCTGGCGGAGGTTCGTCGAGCCGACGCCTTCCACCGGTGGCAGGGCAGGCGGGTTGCCGTCGTCCTCGACCTCGACGGCGAACCGCCCCGGCCCGACGCGGAAGGCGCGAACGACGATGCGGGTCGGCGCCCGGCGCTTTTCGACGCCATGGACGAAGCAGTTTTCGAGCAGCGGCTGCAGTCCCAGCGTCGGCACCGGGCACGCGTTCAACGCCGGGTCCGTGTCCCACGCGACCGCCGCCCGGTCGCCGAAGCGGCGAATCATGATGTCAGCGTAAGCGCGCAGCAGTGCCAGTTCGTCGGCCAACGGCTGCTCGGGGCGTCGACCGGCGTCGGTCGCGGCGCGCAGCAGCGTCGCGAGGCGCGTCAGCAAGGCATCCGCGCCGTCCGGGTCGGTGTGGATCAGCGACGAGATCGTGTTCAGCGCATTGAAGAGGAAATGCGGCTGCAGCTGCTGGGTGAGTTGCGCGAGCTGGGCCTCGCGCGCCAGCCGCGCCTGGCGCTCGTGGGCAAGCCGCTCGGCGAGCCACGCGTAATACGACTTGAGCCCGAAGTGGATGCCGCCGAACAGGGCATAGAACAGCAGGAACTTCCCCGCCTCGTACGGCACGACCTCGCTCCAGCGCCCGTGGCGCAGCGGCTGCCCGACGAGCGCCCAGAGCCCCGCCCGCATCAAGTGCAGCGCGGCGATGTAGCCCGGCAGCTCGAGCGGCAGCCAGGCCGACCAGCGCAGGAACCACTGCCACGGCCGATCGAGCCAAGGGTCGAGCCGGTCGGCGCGCCGGATCTTCCAGGCGACCAGCAGCGTCGCGACGAGCGCGGCGGTTCCGTAATCGATCAGCGGTGGCAGCAGGCGCCGGCCGCCGGTCCAGAAGTGCTCCTGGGCGCCGAGCAGGAACATGACCAGCCAGAACGCCAGCCAGACCCACGCCAGGCGGGCGATCACCCGGCGCCGGCGCGCCCGGCGCTCGGCATCGGGCGGTACGGGCGGTCCCGCCGGTCCGGCGGGTTCGGGCGGTGCGGCCATCGCCGAAGCCCGCCGTCGCGGATCCCCGAGCGCCTGCGACGCGGTCCCGGCCACGATCACGCCGGCTGCAGCGCCGGGAGGCGATCGCGCAACAGCCGTTCGAGGCATTGCTCGCGAATGCCGTAGAAGCGCTTGATTTCGTCGATCTGGCGCCCGATCTCGGCGCTGCGGCGTTCGGCGGCGGGGCCGTCGACCTCCGGGCGGCGCAGCGCCAGGATCATCTTGTTCTTGAGCGTGTGCTCGAGGGCGACGAACTCGAACACCTGCGTCTCGTAGCCGCAAGCTTCGAGCAGCAGCGCGCGCAGGCCGTCGGTCAGCATCTCGGCCTCCTGGCCGAGGTGCACGCCGTGCTTCAGGATCGGACGCAGCGGGTGCGGGCTCAGCAGCTGCGGGCGAAGTTCCTTGTGGCAGCAGGGCGACGCCATGATGACCTTGGCGCCGGCGGCGACGCCGGTCGCGAGGGCGAAATCGGTCGCGGTGTCGCAGGCGTGCAGCGCGATCATCACGTCGATCGCCGGCGGCGCAATGCTGCGCACGTCGCCTTCTTCGAACCGCAGCCCGTCGAGGCCGAGCCGACCCGCCGCGGCGTTGCAAAAGTCGACCAGTTCGCCGCGCAGCTCGACGCCCAGCACCTGCGCCGATGCGAGCCCGAGCGCGTGGCGGAGATGATCGTGCGCGGCGAAGGTCAGGTACCCCTTGCCGCAACCGAAGTCGACCAGATCGAGCCGGCCGGGCGCCTGCTTCAGGCCGGTCGAGGCGAGCGCGCCGTCGAGCAGTTCGACGAACTTGTCGATCTGCTTCCATTTGCGCGCCATCGCCGGCACCAGTCGGCCGGCGGCGTCGGTGACGCCGAGCGCAGCGAGGTACGGCCGGTCGAGCGGCACGCGGCGGCGTTTGACGTGGTCGTGGGTGTCGCTCGGGCGCGCCGGCGCGGCGGTGGCCGGCGCGGCGGCGTTGTTCGGGATGGCGGTGCTTCCGGGCACGACCGCTGGCCGCTGTTTCAGCAAGGTACGCCGTCCTTTGCGGCTCGTCAGCAATTCCAGCGCGCCGGTCGTCGTCTCGAGGCGGGCATGACCGAAGCTGCGCCGGTCCAGCAAGCGACGCAGCTCGCCGACGGCGGCGGCCACCGGCAGGTTGCGGATGAGGTCACCGGTCGCATGCGCAGCCGTGAACGAGAGCCGCAACTCGCCTTTCAGCGTGACGAGGCGGCCATCGACGCGTCGCGCCCCCTCAGCGCCCGGACCGAGCGGCTTGGCAAGCACGACCCGGAAGAAGCCGCCGTCGGCCAGCGCCGCGGCGGCGGCAGCGACGAAACTGTCGAGCGGATCGGCGGACGGTGCAGCCGCAAGCATGGGCTATTGTCCGGCCAAGCGCGCGGCGCCCCTTTTTTGACGCGCGGCATGAGCACTCGATCGAACCGCCGTCACCACTATCACGTCTACGTCGTCGAGCTGTCGGAACGCGTCTGGAATCTGCCGGCGTTCCGCAAGGCCAATCCCGATCACGTGCTCGGCAAGCCGCTGGTCTACGTCGGCATGACCGGGCTCGACCCGGACCTGCGCTTCGACCGACACAAGGCCGGCATCCAGTCGAACCGCTACGTCCGCGACTATGGCCTGCGGCTCCGACCCGAGCTGTACGCGGTCTACAACCCGATGCCCTACCACGGCGCCTGCGAGATGG
>CAXSGM010000029.1:0-38678 GCA_964236915.1 uncultured Rhizobacter sp. | reverse complement strand
TGGTCTTGTCCTTGGTGATCTGCACTTCCTTGATCACCACCCCGTCGAGCGAAACGACCAGCTTGCCCATGTGCGTCTTGACCTTCGCGGTTCGCTTCTCGGGATGGAAAAACACGGCACTGCGCCGTGGCTCGTCTTGGGCGGATCGGATCAGCGGCGGAAGGGCCACCACGACCGCGCGCTGGCCGCGCCGCCGCGCGCCCGTGCCAGCACGACCGAAATATTATCCTTGCCGCCCGCCTCGTTGGCCGCGTCGATCAGCGCCCGCCCGGTCGCGTCGAGCGCCTCACGTTCATCGAGCAACTGCGCGATGCCCTCGTCGTCGAGCATGTCGGAGAGGCCGTCCGAGCAGAGCAGGTAAGTGTCGCCGGGCAGCACCTCGTGCAGGTGGGTCTCGAGCAGCACCGTGTCCTCGACGCCGACGGCGCGGGTCACGAGGTTGCGGTTGGCCGAGAACACCGCCTGCTCGGGCGTGATCAGGCCGGAATCGATCTGCTCCTGCAGCAGCGAATGGTCGTGCGTGAGCTGGGCCAGCCGGCCGGCGCGCTGGCGGTAGCCGCGCGAATCGCCGACATGCCCGAGCAGCAGCCGGCCGGCCCGGAACACGCCGACGACGAGCGTCGTGCCCATGCCGGCGTATTGCGGATTCGAACTCGCGGCGTTGAAGATCGCCCGGTTCGCGTTGTCGACGCAGATTTCCATCGCGCGGCGCACTTCGGCGTCGGTGGCGGTCTCGGAGGCCTCGGTGAGCCAGCGGCCGAGCTCGCTGCGGATGAACGAAGTCGCCATGCCGCTCGCGACCTCGCCGGCGTTGTAGCCGCCCATCCCGTCGGCGAGGATGATCAGCGCCGTGGTCTCGTCGACCGCGACCGAATCCTCGTTGTTGTTGCGGGCCCGCCCGGTGTCGGTCGCGCTGAAGTACTCGAAGGTCACGGACGGGCGGGAAGCGGGCATGGGGCGTGGGGCGGAATCCCGGATTGTGCCTCGAACGATCGGGCAGCGATGGGCGATGGGGGCCCGCCGGCCGGGACGGCGGCGCCAACCGCTGTGCCGCCGGCGGGACGCACGCGGCCGGTCCGCGGCTGGTTCAGCCCCGTCCGGTCGGATCGATCAGGGCGGCGACGGCCAGCAGATCGTCGGCCAGTTGGCGACCGTCGGCGTAGCGCACCTCGGGGCGCTTCTCGAGCGCCAGAGCGACCACGTTCGCGAGCGCCTCGGGCAGCTTCGGGCGCCGGAGCCGGACGTCGGGCGCCGGATCGTTGACGATCGCGCGCATCAGTTCGGCCATCGAGTCGGAGCCGTGGGGGAGCTCGCCGGTGAGGAGCTGATAAAGCATCACGCCGACCGAGTAGAGATCGCTGCGCCCGTCGAGGCGGCGGCCGGTCAGCTGTTCGGGCGACATGAAAGACGGCGTGCCGAGCACGAGGCCGGTGCGGGTCCGGCACGCATCGGCGACGTGCGCGATGCCGAAATCGGTCACCTTGACCGAGCCGGTCGACCGGTCGAGCATCACGTTCGCCGGCTTCATGTCGCGATGGACCACGCCGTGCTCGTGGGCGTACGCAAGCGCCGCCGCGACGCGCGCGAGGGTCCGCAGCACGACCGGCACCGGCAGCAGCTCGCTGGCGAGCGTGTGACGCGAGAGGTCCTCGCCCGGCAGGTATTGCATGGCGATGAACGCCACGCCACGGTCCTCGCCGACCTCGAGGATCCGGACGATGTCGGCATGCGTCAGAAGGGCGGCCACCTCGGCCTCGCGAAAGAAGCGGGCGCGGGCTTCGAGCAATTCGGGCCCGTCGAACTCGCGGGCGAGCGCCATCGTCTTGATGGCGACCGGCGGCGCGCCGGCATCCGCCGCGCGGGCGAGGTGAACCGTGCCCATCGAGCCGTGGCCGAGCTCGCGTTCGAGCCGGTACCGCCCGACCGAACGCGGCGCGACCGGTGCGGGCGCCGCGGCGTTCGGCAGAAAACCCGGCACGGCGTCGAGGGCGACCGGCGCGCCGGTCGGGCCCGCCTCGGCCAGCTTCGCGCCGGAACGAAGCCGGACGCCGAATCGCCAGCCGAGCCAGAAGGCCGCAGCCACGACCCCGACCAGCAGCGCAGCGACAACCGCGTTCATCGTCGTCATGGCGAATCGCCAGGCCACAGCGCCCAAGCCGAGCGGCTCAGCCCGCGGACGAAACCGGCCGCCCGGCGGTGCGCCGCGCGGTCCACCAGCCCGCCGCCAGCACACCCGCAATCAGGACGACGTGGACCCCTATGCGGAGGGCCGGATTCGCGGCGAAATAGGGCCCGAGGACCGGCTCGGCGACGATCATGTGGGCGGCGGTGTAAGCCAGCACCGCAGCCCCGAGGTAGATGATCACTGGGTAGCGCTCGACCCCTTTCAGCACCAGCGTGCTGCCCCAAACCACGATCGGCACGCTGATCAGCAGGCCGAGCACGACGAGTTCGAAGCTGCCTTTGGCGGCCCCGGCGACACCCAGCACGTTGTCGATTCCCATGAGCGCGTCGGCGATCACGATCGTCCGCATCGCGCCCCAAAAGGTGTCGGCCGGGCGCCCATGGCCGGCTGCGTCGCCTTGCGGCGCGAGCAGCTTGTAGGCCACCCAAACCAGCCCGAGGCCGCCAATCAGCATCAGCCCGGGGATTTTCAGCAGCCAGACGACGCCGACCGTCATCAGGCTCCGGACGACGATCGCGCCGACCGTCCCCCAGATGATCGCCGGCTTCTGCAGGTGTGGAGCGAGGCGGCGCGCCGCGAGCGCGATCACGATGGCGTTGTCGCCCGCCAGCACGAGATCGATCACCACGATCGCGAGCAGCGAGGACCACCAGGCGGTGGTGAAAAGGTCCATGTCGGGGTCTCCGGTGGCGTTGCACGAGAGCGATGCAGTCGCCGGCGGCGGCGGGGGATTCACGCGTCGGTGGAACGGAAGGCGGCCTGGAAGCCGCCGTTTCCATGCGAAAGAAAACGGCTGCACCGAAGGTCTTGCTCGACCGAAAAGCACCGGCCCGCGTCACGCACGCGCCTTTGCCCGGCCCGGCCAACCGGAAGCCGCCCGTTGGACGCTGCTCCGTGCTGACGGCCTGCAACGCCGGTCGAGACCGGCGGCTCGATTCGGCCGGCCTGGTACGACGTCGAGCCACTCCCCTTCAGTTCCGGATTTTAGGGTGAAGGTCTAGTCCACTGAATCACTGAAATCGGAGCGGTGCTGGCCAGCCGCTGCGGGCGCGCTGCGGCGTTGCAAATGCTCGCGATACCTTCGGGTATCGCTGCGCCCTTCGGCGCGGCTCAGGACAGGCTTTGCGCCCCTTCGACGGAGCTCAGGACAGGCTTGCATCGCATCCCGCAGCGGCTGTCCCTCACCGTCCATTTCAAGATTCAGTGGACTAGAAGCGGCGCACTGACCGGTTCGGGTCCGGCTTTCGGCACGGCGGCGGGCCTAGAGGACCGACCACGGATCGGATCGAAGGGCCGCGAAGCAGGTCGACGCGATAGCGGCCCGACAGTCGCAGACGCGTCCGGCTCAGGACGTCGCAGCGGGTGATGCGCGGCGCCGCAGCGCCAGCCCGATCCCGACCACCAGCACCGCGCCGATCACGCCGGCGAGCAATTCGGTCGGATGACCGGGAGGGCCGAAACGCTCGACGACCGCCGGGTCGGTGATCAGCATTTCGCCGGCAAGGTAGCCGAGCATCGCCGCGCCGAGCGTGATGATGACCGGAAAGCGCTCCATCACTTTTAAGAGCAGCGTGCTGCCGAAAATGATCAAAGGGATGCTGACCACCAGGCCGATCACCAGGAGAGGCGTGTTGCCCTTGGCGGCCGCGGCGACCGCGAGCACGTTGTCGAGGCTCATCACGAGGTCGGCGACCAGGATGGTGCGAATGGCCACCATCAGGGTGTCGCCGACGGAATGGCCGCCCTTCTCTGTGTCGTCGCTGGCGAGCAGCGAGACGCCGATATAGACGAGCAGCAACGCACCCACCACCTTCAGGTACGGCCAACGCAACATCTCGACCGCGGCCAGCGTCAGCGCGATCCGCATCACGATCGCCGCGGCGCTGCCCCAGAAGATGGCCTGGCGCTGCCGGTTCGGCGCGAGCGAACGCGCCGCCATCGCGATCACCACCGCGTTGTCACCCGAGAGGATGATGTTGGCGAAGATGATCTCGCCGAGCGCCGCCCAGAACAAACCGGAACCGAGGTCCATCACGACGATCTCCGGGCGCTGCTGACCTCAGCGGCGTCCGTCAAAGCAGCGCTTGCAGCAGCCGCCCCATTTCCGAGGGGTTGCGGGTGACCGTGAAGCCACACGCCTCCATCACCGCGAGCTTGGCGTCCGCCGTGTCGGCGCCGCCCGAGATCAGCGCGCCGGCGTGGCCCATGCGCTTGCCCGCAGGCGCCGTGACGCCGGCGATGAAACCGACGATCGGCTTTCGCATGTTCGCCTGGCACCAGCGCGCGGCATCGGCCTCGTCCGGGCCGCCGATCTCGCCGATCATGATGACGGCGTCGGTTTCCGGATCGTCGTTGAAGAGCTTCATCACGTCGATGTGCTTCAGCCCGTTGATCGGGTCGCCGCCGATGCCGACCGCGGTCGACTGGCCGATGCCGAGCTCGGTCAGCTGCGCGACCGCCTCGTAAGTGAGGGTGCCCGAGCGCGAGACGACGCCGACCCGGCCCTTTTTGTGGATGTGGCCCGGCATGATCCCGATCTTGATCTCGTCGGGCGTGATCAGGCCGGGACAGTTCGGACCGAGCAGCAAGGTTTTCTTGCCGCCGGCCGCTTCCCTGGCCTTCATCTTGTTGCGCACCTCGAGCATGTCCTTCACCGGGATGCCCTCGGTGATGCAGATGGTGAGGTCGAGGTCGGCCTCGACCGCCTCCCAGATCGCGGCCGCAGCCCCGGCCGGCGGCACGTAGATGACGCTGACCGTCGCGCCGGTCGCTTTGGCCGCGTCTTTCACGTTGGCGAAGATCGGGATGCCCTCGAAATCCTCGCCCGCCTTTTTCGGGTTCACACCCGCGACGAAGCAGTTCTTGCCGTTCGCGTAGTCCCGGCACATGCGGGTGTGGAACTGGCCGGTCTTGCCGGTGATGCCCTGGGTGATGACCCGGGTGTTCTTGTCGATCAGGATGCTCATGGCGGTGATGTTCTCTCGCGTTACTTCAGGGTGCCCCGAGGGCTGGACTGCGTCCCGCCCGCCCCCCGAGGGGGTTCGAGCTAAGTGGCGGAGCCACCTTTGCTCGAGAGCGCGGCCATCACCGCCTTGGCTGCGTCGGCCATCGAGTCGGCGCTGATGATCGGCAGACCCGAATCCTTCAACATCTGCTTGCCGATCTGCTCGTTCGTGCCTTTCATCCGCACGACCAGGGGCACCGCCAGGTTGACCGCCTTGCAGGCCGAGATGACGCCCTCGGCGATCGTGTCGCAGCGCATGATGCCGCCGAAGATGTTGACAAGGATCGCCTTCACCTTTGGGTTGCCGAGCATGATCTTGAAGGCCTCAGTGACCTTTTCGGCCGTGGCGCCGCCGCCGACATCGAGAAAGTTTGCCGGCTCGCCGCCGAAGAGCTTGATCGTGTCCATCGTCGCCATCGCCAGGCCGGCGCCGTTCACGAGGCAGCCGATGTTGCCGTCGAGCTGGATGTAGGCGAGGTCGAACTTGCTGGCCTCGATCTCGGCCGGGTCTTCTTCGTCAAGGTCGCGGTAGGCGACGATCTCGGGGTGGCGGAACAGCGCGTTGGCGTCGAAGTTGAACTTCGCGTCGAGGGCCTTGATGTTGCCGTTGCCTTCGAGGATCAGCGGGTTGATCTCGGCCAGCGAGGCGTCGGTGGCCATGTAGCAGGCGTAGAGCTTCTTGAACACGTCGATCGCCTGCGCCTGGCTCGCCGCCGGCACGCCGATGCCGTCGGCGAGCTCCTTGCCCTGAGCCTCGGTCAGGCCGGTCGCGGGGTCGACGAAGACCTTGATGATCTTTTCAGGCGTCGCGTGGGCGACCTCCTCGATGTCCATCCCGCCCTCGGAGCTGGCCATCAACGCGACTTTCTGCGAGGCCCGGTCGGTGACCGCGGCAACGTAGTACTCCTTCTTGATGTCGGCACCTTCCTCGATCAGGAGCCGCCGCACCTTCTGGCCTTCGGGGCTGGTCTGGTGCGTCTTCAGTTGCATGCCGAGGATTTCGCTCGAGAGCTTTTCGACCTCGTCCATCGAGCGCGCCAGCTTGACGCCGCCGCCCTTGCCGCGTCCGCCGGCGTGGATCTGCGCCTTGACGACCCAGACCGGACCGCCGAGCTTTTGCGCCGCCTCGGTCGCCTCGCGGATCCCGAACGCGGGATAGCCGCGCGGCACCGGGACGCCGAACTGGCGCAGGATTTCCTTGCCTTGGTACTCGTGGATCTTCATGTCGCTTCTTTCATCCTTCGCAAAAGAGGGTCGGTCGCCACCCCGGGCTGTGAGGCAGCGTCGCCCGCGCGCGCCGGCGCCGGGTTGGGGGACGGCGCCGGCCGATACCAGCGCGGGTAGTACGTGCGCACGGTCGGGCCGTCGGCTCGCAGCGCCTGGCAGCGGTCGATCTGAAACGGCCGCTGGCTGTCGGCCGAGCTGCCGCCGGTGTCGATGACCTCACCGGCAAACGCCTGGACCACGGCCGTTGGCAACACCTGCGACAGCTCGGTGATGTGGGTGCAGCCCTGCACGCCGCCGAGGCGCTCCTTCACCGCTTGACGAAAGCCGCGCATGAGGTTCAGACCGACCAGCTGCCCGTACGCATCGCCGTACTGCTCGCAGGCGCCCGGGTACGGCATGGCCAGCGTCTCGGCACCGGCCTCGAGCACGTTGAAGCGCTCGTCGACCACGAGGCGCAACAGCATGTCGTGGATCGGCTCGCCGGCCGGCAACACGCGGGTAGGGAGCGTCGTGTCGCGCGGACGCACATCGCGGATCGTGGCGTCGACTTCCCACTGCGCGTTGCCGCGTGAAAAAACCTGCACGTCGATGCTGCGACGGTGGCGAAGCTGGCGGTCGCGGGCTGCGGGCGGCAGGGCCATCGGGGCGGGCAAGGGTTCGGGAGGCAGGGAGAAGACGGCTCGACGCCGTGTCTCGAGCGGATCGCGCGCGGAAGGCGAATGTAGCATGCTGCCCTGCAGCAATTCGCCCCTACGGAGGCGCCGGGACGGGCTGGTTTTCACGCCCGTCTTAGGGTCGCAAGGCGCTTCATCCCCTCACCGCCTGAAGGACCACCCCGAGATCTGACCGGCGGCGCCTTTGGCTTGGAGCTGGCGGGATCAGGGGCAGTCGTGCTCCGCTTCGTACCCGCCGTGCGGTTCGCGGAGCACCTGT
Organism: uncultured Rhizobacter sp.; assembly: GCA_964236915.1. GTDB lineage: Bacteria > Pseudomonadota > Gammaproteobacteria > Burkholderiales > Burkholderiaceae_C > LMDS01. Next base: position 31,329 of record CAXSGM010000029.1, on the reverse strand, counting down.
GCAATCACCTCGAACGAAAACCCACGTCCGGCGAGGAAGCGGCCGCGGCGGGCCCGCTCGGCGGCATCGGCGGAGGGTGTCTGGAACCGTCTGGCGACAGCGGCGCGAGCGCGAGCCAGTTCGCTGTCCCGCAGGGCCGCGACGTTTGCAGGCGCCAATGCCAGACCGTGCTGCTCGATCTCGCGCCGGATGCGCAGGTTGCCGAAGCGCGTTTCGCGTGCGTGGATGCGCGCCGCAATGAACCGTTCGGCCGAGAGAAAGCCTTGCGCCTCCAGCCCATCGAGCACGGCCTCGACGCGAGCGGCGGCGCTGTCCTGCGGCGGCGCTAGTGGCAAAACTGGTGCCAGCGTCGGACTCGATGCCGACGCCGATGCTTCGTTTTCGCCCATCGACGGCTCGGCCAGCGCAAACGGCATCAACTTGCGGCGCAACTCGGTGCGGCTTTGCTCGCGTTGCGCCAACCAGCGGATCGCACGCGCTTTTAAAGACGGGCCGCCCGCACGGCCGAACCGCTGACCCTGAGGTGCCAGCGCTCGCACGCTCGGGCCGCCCACCTATGCCGCGCCCCGCGTCCTATTCCTTGACGACCTTCAATTTGGCCCCCTTGGCCTCGGAATTGTCGGCATCGGCCAGCAAACGAATCCCCGCAGCGGCACGCACCTTGTTCTCGATCTCGAACGCGAGTTCAGGGTTCTCGCGCAGGAATTCGCGCGCGTTGTCCTTGCCCTGGCCGATCTTTTCGCCGTTGTACGCGTACCAGGAGCCGCTCTTTTCGAGCACCTTCTGCTCCACCCCCATGTCGATCACCTCGCCTTCGCGGCTGATGCCCTGGCCGTACAGGATGTCGAACTCGGCGGTCTTGAACGGCGGCGACACCTTGTTCTTGACGACCTTCACCTTGGTTTCGTTGCCGATGACCTCCTCGCCCTTTTTAATGGAGCCGATGCGGCGGATGTCGAGCCGGACCGAGGCGTAGAACTTCAGCGCGTTGCCGCCGGTGGTGGTTTCGGGCGAACCGAACATCACGCCGATCTTCATCCGGATCTGGTTGATGAAGATCACCATCGTATTCGTGCGCTTGATGCTGCCGGTGAGCTTGCGCAGCGCCTGGCTCATCAGGCGGGCCTGCAGGCCGGGCAGCGAATCGCCCATCTCGCCTTCGATCTCGGCCTTCGGCGTGAGGGCGGCGACCGAGTCGATCACGATCAGGTCGACCGAACCGGAACGCACCAGCGCGTCGACGATCTCGAGCGCCTGCTCGCCGGTATCGGGCTGGCTGATAAGCAGCTCCTGCAGGTTGACGCCGAGCTTTTGCGCGTAGCCGATGTCGAGCGCGTGCTCGGCATCGATGAAGGCGCAGGTGCCGCCGACGCGCTGCATCTGCGAGATGACCTGCAACGTGAGGGTGGTCTTGCCGCTCGACTCGGGGCCGTAGATCTCGACCACCCGGCCGCGCGGCAGGCCGCCGACACCGAGCGCCATGTCGAGGCCGAGCGAGCCGGTGGAGACGACCTCGATGTCCTCGAGCACCTCGCCTTCGCCGAGGCGCATGATCGTGCCCTTGCCGAACTGCTTCTCGATTTGCGAGAGCGCGGCTTGAAGGGCTTTGGCCTTTTCAGTAATGAGCGGGGTGGGTGCGACGGGGGCTTTGGCAGTGGCGTCCAAGAGGTTCTCCGTGAAAGTGGCTTGATTCTGCTATGAAGCTGGATATTTGTACAGTGACGGGCGTTCCTTCGAAAGGGGGAAGGCAGGGGGAGAAGCGATGCGCATCCTGATCGCCGAGGACGATCAAGTGCTGGCCGACGGCCTGCTCCGCGCCTTGCGCAACACCGGCTACTCGGTCGACCGGGTGGCGAACGGCAGCGAAGCCGATGCGGCGCTCGCGGCGCACGGCTTCGACCTGCTGATCCTCGACCTTGGCCTGCCGAAGCTGCACGGGGTCGAGGTGCTGCGCCGGCTGCGGGCGCGCGGCAACAGCGTGCCGGTGCTGATCCTGACCGCCGCCGACAGCATCGAGCAGCGCGTGCGCGGGCTCGACCTCGGCGCCGACGACTACATGGCCAAGCCGTTCTCGCTGCAGGAGCTCGAAGCCCGGGTGCGCGCGCTGACGCGGCGCGGCCTCGGAACCGCCTCGGCGGTATTGCGGCACGGCCCGCTCAGCTTCGACGCGACCGGCCGGGTCGCCTACCTGAACGAGCAGTTGCTCGACCTCTCGGCCCGCGAGCTCGGCCTCCTCGAGGTGCTGCTGCAGCGCGCCGGCCGGCTCGTCAGCAAGCAGCAGCTGGTCGAACGGCTCTGCGAATGGGGCGACGAGGTCAGCGACAACGCGATCGAGGTCTACGTGCACCGGCTGCGCCGCAAGATCGAACACGGGCCGGTGCGGATCGCGACGGTACGTGGGCTCGGCTACTGCCTGGAGAAGATCGCGGCATGAGCGTCGCGACGCTGCGCGTGTGGGCCGAAACGCTGCGGCTGCGCGTCGGACCGCGGTCACGACGGCGACCCGGGGACACGGGGGCACAAGCGCGGCAGCAACGCTCGCTCTTCGGCGAGATCCTCGACTGGATGCTCGCGCCGCTGCTGGTGCTCTGGCCGATGAGCGTGGTGCTGACCTGGCTCGTCGCCCAGGGCATCGCGAACCACCCGTTCGACCGCGAGCTCGCGGCCCGCGCCCGCGCCCTCGCGCAAGACGTGGCGCGGGAGCGCGGAACCGACCTGCAGGCGGCCGGCCGGCCGTTCGCCGTGCCCGCATCGACCGCCGAGCTGTTGCGCGACAGCGAACTCGTCTTCCAGGTTCGCGGGCCGCACGGCGAGCTGCGCGCCGGCGACCCGGCGCTGCCCCTGCCGCCGGACGACGACCCGGCCACCCCCGGCGAAATGCACTTTCGCGACGCCCGCCTCGGCGACACGCCGGTGCGGGTCGCGTCGCTCTGGGTCGGCGGTCAGGCGCGGGAGGCGCCGCTCGCCGAGGCGCCGCTGGTCCAGGTCGCCGAAACCTTCGACGGCCGCTCGCGGCTCGCGGGCGAGATCGTCAAGGGCGTCCTGTTGCCGCAGTTCGTGGTCCTGCCGCTCGCGGTGCTGCTGGTGTGGCTGGCGCTGGCGCGTGGCATCGCCTCACTCTCGGACCTGCAGCAGCGCATCCGTCGCCGCGACAGCGACGACCTGAGCCCGATCGACGAGCAGCTCGCACCCGACGAGGTGGCGCCGCTGGTGCGCGCGATCAACGACCTGTTGACCCGCCTCGACCGTTCGATGCGCTCGCAGAAGAACTTCCTCGCCGATGCCGCGCACCAGCTGAAGACGCCGCTCGCCGGCCTGCGCACCCAGGCCGAATTTGCGGGCCGGCAGATCGACGCCGGTCACCACGATCCGCAAGCGCTGAAGAAGACCCTGCAGCAGATCGCGCGTTCGAGCGAGCGGGCCGCGCATATGGTGAACCAGCTGCTGGCGATGGCCCGCGCCGAGAACCGCGCGCAACTGGTGCTGCGCGAGCGGGTCGAGGTGGCGCGGCTCGCGACCGAGACGGTGCAGGACTTCGTGCCGCGCGCACTGGCGAAGCGGATCGACCTCGGCTACGAGGGCCCGGCCGGCGTGGACGGCGCGGGGGCGCCGGCCGGTGCGTGGGTGCTGGGGCACGCGGTGCTGCTCGGCGAGCTGATCCGCAATCTTGTCGACAACGCGCTGCATTACACGCCGTCGGGCGGAACCGTGACCGTGCGCGTCGCCGACGATAAAGCCGCCGGCACGGTCGTGCTGCAGGTCGAGGACTCCGGCCCCGGCATCGCCGCCGCCGAACGCGAGCGGGTGTTCGAGCCGTTCTACCGCTCGCTCGGCACCGAGGTCGACGGCTCCGGCCTCGGCCTGGCGATCGTCCGCGAGATCGCACGCCAGCACCGGGCGGAGGTGGCGATCGACGACGCCGGAAATGGCGCAGCTGCGCCCGGGACGCTGGTCACGGTGCGGCTGCCGGCCCACACGGGGTCAGGGGCGGATCCGGAGCCGCGCTCCTTGCCGGTCACCGGCGACCGTTGAAGCGTTCGGTTCACTCGTAGTGGCTCCACATGCGGAGCACCCGAACCGTACGTTCCTTCACGACGACTTCGTACACCAGACGATGCTGGATGTTGATCCGGCGGGAATACGTTCCCTCCAAGTCGCCGACAAGTTTTTCGAAGGGTGGCGGGTTTCGATACGGATCGGTGCTCAGAACGTCGAGCGGCTCCTGGGCCTTGGGCTTCAGGCCAGCGCTCGAAAGCTTCCTGGCATCCCTGATCGCGTGCTTGGCATAGACGACGCTCCACGTCACCAGTCGAGTTCCTTGGCACTCTCGGCCAAGGGTTCGGACCGGCCTTCCATGATGGACTCGCGCATTCCCGGGACCGACAACAGATACAGCGTTTCCTGGATCGCCTGCCAGTCGTCCGCCGAGACGAGGACCGCGTTGCTGCGTTTCCCCGAGATCAGAATGGGCCGGTGCGAGTCGTTGGCCTGGTCGATCAAACGGTACAGATTGGCGCGAGCTTCGCTGGCCGTGAGCGGCCGAGACAAGGCTTCGTTCATGGCGATATCGTACGCCAAGACGTACGTCTTTCGAAGCGATTTGCCATGAGCTGAACGTCACGGCTTCGCGGACACGTCAGGCGCTGGCCTCATGGAAAGTGATCCGTCGGGATCAAGAATCGCGAACTCCGCGGCTCCCCATGGCTTGACTTCAAGAAGACCATTCGGATGGACGAGGTCCTCTGCACTGCAATGCTCGTACAGCGCCCTGACACCGGAAACCTGAATCCTGCAGCCCGTGGCTTCGGCGATGCGCTTGTCGCTGCAAGCCCAGAAGTGGACGCTAACGGCGCTGCGGACGACGGCTCCGTAGACGCCCTGCTCAGCGTAGGTTCTGGTAAAGCCGAGCTTCGACTCGAAGAAGTTGAGCGATCGCTCAATATCAAGCGACGCAAGGACCGGCGTAGCTAACAGGCAAGCTGTGGGGGAAGACAACTGTTGCCTCCTAACTCTGGATCAACCGCCGGCTCTTCGCGATCGCCATCAGCATCCCCAACCCCATCCCGAGCGTGACCATCGCGGTGCCGCCGTAGCTGATGAAGGGCAGCGGCACGCCGACGACCGGGAGGATGCCGCTCACCATGCCCATGTTGACGAAGGCGTAGGTGAACCATGAGAGCGTGACGGAACCGGCCAGCAGGCGCGTGAAGACGGTCGGCGCCTCGGAGGCGATCATCAGCCCGCGGAAGATCAGGAAGACGAAGCCGGCGACGAGCGCGAGGCAGCCGGCGAGGCCGAATTCTTCGGCAAACGCCGCGAAGATGAAATCGGTGGTGCGCTCGGGGATGAACTCGAGGTGCGTCTGGGTGCCCTTCATGAAGCCCTTGCCGTCGACGCCGCCCGAGCCGATCGCGATCATGCCCTGGATGATGTGAAAGCCCTTGCCGAGCGGGTCGGTCGTCGGGTCGAGCAGGGTGCAGACGCGGTTCTTCTGGTAGTCGCGCAGCATCGGCCAGGTGACGTCGGGCTGGCAGATGCGGTCCTCGGTGACGACGATGGCGGTGATGGCGATCGCGCCGGTCACGAGCACCGGAACGATCAGCTTCCACGAGAGCCCGGCGAAGAAGATCACGTAGAGCCCGGCCGAAAGCACCAGGATCGCGGTGCCGAGGTCGGGCTGCTTGACGATCAGGCCCACAGGCACGAGCAGCAGCAGGCCGGCGATGACGAAATCGAGCACCCGCAACTGGCCCTCGCGGCGCTGGAACCACCAGGCGAGCATCAAGGGCATCGCGATCTTCATCACCTCGCTCGGCTGGATCACGAAGCCGACGTTGAGCCAGCGCGTGGCGCCTTTCTTGGTGACACCGGCGACGGCGACTGCCACCAGCAGCGCCACGCCGAAGGTGTACAGCGGCACCGCGAGCCGCAGCAGCGTCTGCGGCGCGACTTGGGCGACGAGGAGCAGCGTACCGAGCGCCAGCAGCATGTTGCGGGCGTGGTCGGGGAAGCGGGTGCCGGAGTCGAAGCCCGCCGAGTACATCGTGACGAGCCCGGCGACACCGAGCAGCGCTACGGCGAGGAGCAGCGGCAGATCGAAGCCGACGACGACCGGCTTCAGGCGCTGCCAGGGGGACGGGCGGTCGAAGACGGCGTTCATGGGACGCCTTGCCGCTCGGCCCTCACCCCAGCCCTCTCCCGCGAGCGGGAGAGGGAGGAAGGCAGTCGAGCGACCGGTTCGGCCGGCATCGGCACGGCCAGTCTCCCTCTCCCGCTTGCGGGAGAGGGCTGGGGTGAGGGTTCGGCCAGCGCCACGCGCCTCGACGCATCCGCACCGGTCGCCACCGAATTGGCGTCGACCTGCGCCCCTGGCAACAACACCTCCTCAATTCGCCGCGGCGCACCGATCGGCACGGTCGACTGGCCCTGGCGGGTGGCGGCGATATCGGCCTCGCTCGGGTACTGCCCCGAGAGCGCGTAGTCGAACACGCGCCGCGCGATCGGCGCCGCGGCACCCGCGCCCCAACCGGCGTTCTCGACCACCAGCGCCAGGGCGATGGTCGGCGCCTCGACCGGTGCGAACGCGGTGTAGAGGGCGTTGTCGCGATGCCGCTCGTCGAGGTTCTTGGCGTTGTACTTCTCGCCCTGGCGGATCCCGACGACCTGCGCGGTGCCGGTCTTGCCGCCGGATTCGTACGGCGCGTTGGCGAAGATCGCCTTGGCCGTGCCTTCCTGGGTGACGCCGAACATCGCGCGGCGAACGAACTCGACGTGCTCGGGCTTCCAGCGCATCTGCGGCAGCGCCTCGCCGACCGGGTGCTGCGGCTGGCGGGTCTGAAAGTTCTCGATCGCCTTCACGAGGTGCGGCTTGAAGCGCAGGCCGCCGGACGCGAGCGTCGCGGTCGCCTGCGCGAGCTGCAGCATCGTGAAGGTGTTTTGCCCCTGGCCGATGCCGAGCGAGATCGTCTCGCCGGCATACCACTTCTGCAGTTCTTTCTTGCGGTAGGCGTTGCGCTTCCAGGTGGTCGACGGCAGCACGCCTCGCACCTCGCCGGCCATGTCGATGCCGGTGATCTGGCCGAGGCCGAGCGGCGCCATGAAGTCGTGGATCGCGTCGACGCCGAGGTCGTTGGCGAGCGCGTAGTAGTAGGTGTCGCACGACTGCACGATCGAGCGGTACATGTCGACCGCGCCGTGGCCGCCTTCCTTGTCGTCGCGGAAAGTGTGGCCGCCGAAGCTGAAGTAGCCGGGGTCGTAGGTGATCTGCCCGGGCGTGCGCTTGCCGAGCGTCAGCGCGGCGAGCGCCATGAAGGGCTTGTAGGTCGAGCCGGGCGCGTAGGTGCCGCGCAGCGCCCGGTTCAGGAGCGGCTTGTCGGGCGACTCGTTCAACGCCTTCCAGTTGTCGGCGTCGATGCCGTCGACGAACAGGTTGGGATCGAAATTCGGCTTGCTGACGAAGGCGAGCACCTCGCCGTTGCGCGGATCGATCGCGACCAGGGCGCCGCGCCGATCGCCGAGCAGATCCTCGACGAGCTTTTGCAGGCGGATGTCGATCGACATCACCAGCGCGTTGCCGGTGGTCGCGGGCTTGGCGTCGAGCCGCCGCACCGGATGGCCACCGGCGCTCGTCTCCATCTCCTCGTAGCCGGTGCGGCCGTGCAGTTCGGTCTCGTAGCTCTGCTCGATGCCGAGCTTGCCGATGTACTGGGTGCCGCGATAGTTGGCGGCGTCGTCGGAATCGTCGATCGCGCCTTTTTCAGCCTCGTTGATCCGGCCGATGTAGCCGATCAGGTGGCTGCCGACGTCGCCGAGCGGGTAGTTGCGGAACAGCCGCGCCTTGATGTCGACGCCCGGAAAGCGAAAGCGCTGCGCGGTGAAGCGGGCGACCTCGTCGTCGCCGAGCTTGGAGCGGATCGGCAGCGATTCGAAGCTCTTGTTTTCCTCGAGCAGGCGCTTGAAGCGCTTGCGGTCGCGCGGCTCGATCGTCACGATCGCGGCGAGCTGGTCGAGCGTCGCGTCGAGGTCGTCGATCTTCGCCGGCGTGAGTTCGAGCGTGTAGGCCGAGTAGTTGTTCGCCAGCACCACGCCGTTGCGGTCGAGGATCAGCCCGCGGTTCGGAACCACCGGCACGACGGTGATGCGGTTGTTCTCGGCCTGGGTCGAAAGCTCGGCATGGCGATAGACCTGCAGCCAGACGAGCCGGGCGCCGAGCAGGCCGAACGCGAACAGCACGAACGCCGCGGCCGCCGCCAGCCGGAGCCGGAAGCGGCGCACCTCGCGCTCGACGTTCATCAGTTCAGTCATCGTGCCTCACCATGCCCGGCTGGCCGGCGTCCCTCGAGGGACCGGCAAAGGTACGCCGCGGACGAGGGGCTTCGGCCGACCGAGCGCCGGGCCGCCACGAAGTTCTCCTGAGCTCCGTCGAAAGGCCGGCCGGCGTCCAACGGGGGACGGCCGCGGTACGCCGCGGACGAGGGACTCCAGCTCACAGCGGCCGGTTCTCGTCCGGGTCAGGCGGACGGCGCTGCGGCGCGAGCAGCAGCCAGGTCGCGGCCGGCCACAGCAGCGCCTCGAACACCGGCGCGACGAACAGGTCCCACCCGGGAAAGCGCGCACCCGCGAGCAGCCGGACGATCAGCGAGACCGCATGCGCGGCGAGCAACAGCGGCAGGATCTGCACCGCCTGGCTGAGCACGCTGAACCAAAGCAACCGGCGGTGCATCGTCACTGCAAAGAAGCTGAGCAGCGTGTAGGCGAGCGCGTGCTGGCCGAGCACCGCGCCGTCGTGCACGTCCATCAGGATGCCGAACGCGAACGCCAGCCCGACCCCCACCCGGCGCGACTGGTGCACGTTCCAGAACACCAGCACCACGGCGACGAAATCCGGCATCGCCGGGACGCGGCCGAGCGGCAGCAGGTTCAGCATCAAGGCGAGCGCCAGCGACAGGCCGACGAAGAGGGGATTGACCGGCAGCAGCAGCTGGTCGCTCGGCGCCGGCATGATCATCCCGCGGCCGCCGCGTTTTTCGGCCGGCCGGCGCGGCGCGCCGCCGAAGCACCCTTCGACGCCGCCTCGGGCGCCGCTGCGGCCGGCTCCGATCGCGATGGCAGTTGCAGCCCGATCGGCTCGATCACCAGCACGTGACGCACGCTGTCGTTGCGCGCGGCCGGCGTCAACAGGATGCGCGCGAAGCCGGCGTCGAGCTGGCGGTCGACGCTCGCGACGGTCGCGACCGGCAGGCCGGGCGGGTAGATGCCGTCGACGCCCGAGGTCCTCAGCACGTCGCCGGGCTTCACGTCGGCGTTGCCGGCCATGAAGCGCATCTCCATCGTGCCGGCCGCGCCGGCGTTGCCGAAGGCCGCGCTGCGGGCCTGCGTGCGCGTGTTGAGGACCGGAATCGCCGCATCCTTGTCGGTCAGAAGCGTCACCTCGCTCGAGAGCGGGAAGACGCGGGTGACCTGTCCGAGCACGCCGTCCTCGTTGATCACCGGCGAGGCCGGCGCGACGCCGTTGGCCGCGCCGCGGTCGATCACGACCTTGCGCGTGTAAGGGTCGGCGGACTCGAACAGCACCTCGGCAGCCTGCGACTTCACCACCAGCGCCGGGCGCAGATCGAGCAGCGCGCGCAAGCGGGCATTTTCCTGCTGCAGGCGCTCGACGCGTGCGGCGCGCTCCGACTGCAGCGCGAGCGCGCGATGCGCCGCGGCGTCGCCCACGAGCGCCTGATCCAGGCCCGACCAGTAACGATCGGCCTCGCGAAACGCATCGATCGGCAGGGCCAGCACCATCTGCGGGTAGTGCAGCGCGGTCGCCAGCACCAGGCGGAGCTGCTTCGTCAACACGAAGCGATTGTCGGCAACCATGAGGAAGATGGCGAGCGCCGAGCAAAGAATCAGCTTGGTGAGCGCCGACAGCCCCTGCCGAAAAAACGCCGGCGGCGTGCGGTCGATCGAGGCGGTTGCCATGGCCCTTGTCGACGCGCGGCGCTCGAGTCCGCCTACTCGGACGTGAAGATCGACCCGAGCCGCTCCATGCGCTCGAGCGCCATGCCGCAGCCGCGCACCACGCAGGTCAGCGGATCCTCGGCGACGAACACCGGCAGGCCGGTTTCTTCGGCGAGCAGCCGGTCGAGATCGCGTACCAGCGCGCCGCCGCCGGTCAGGATCATGCCGCGCTCGGCGATGTCGGCGCCGAGTTCGGGCGGCGTCTGCTCGAGCGCGTTCTTGACCGACGAGACCATTTGGTTCAGCGGATCCGTCAACGCTTCGAGGATCTCGTTCGACGAGATCGTGAACGCGCGCGGCACGCCTTCGGAGAGATTGCGGCCCTTGACCTCGATCTCCTTGACCTCGGAGCCGGGAAAGGCGCTGCCGATGCTCTTCTTGATGAGCTCGGCGGTCGGCTCGCCGATCAGCATGCCGTAGTTGCGCCGGATGTAATTGATGATCGACTCGTCGAACTTGTCGCCGCCGACGCGGATCGAGCCTTTGTACACCATGCCGCCGAGCGAGATCACGCCGACCTCGGTCGTGCCGCCGCCGATGTCGACGACCATGCAGCCGGTCGCCTCCGAGACCGGCAGCCCGGCACCGATCGCCGCGGCCATCGGTTCCTCGATCAGGTAGACGCCGGAGGCGCCGGCGCCGAGCGCCGATTCGCGGATCGCGCGCCGCTCGACCTGAGTCGATCCGCAGGGCACGCAGATGATGATCCGCGGGCTCCGCCGGAGCACCGAGCGCGGGTGCACCATCTTGATGAACTGCTTCAGCATCTGCTCTGTGACGGTGAAGTCGGCGATCACGCCGTCCTTCATCGGGCGGATCGCCTCGATGTTCCCCGGCACCTTGCCGAGCATCGCCTTGGCCTCCTTGCCGACCGCCTGGATGGTCTTTTTTCCGTTTGGACCGCCTTCGTGCCGGATCGCCACGACCGAGGGCTCGTCGAGCACGATGCCCTTGCCGCGCACGTAGATCAGCGTGTTGGCGGTGCCGAGGTCGATGGCCAGGTCGGTCGAGAAGTAACGGCGAAAGGATCCGAACATGGTCGATGTGGAAAGGGAAAGAAGTTCGCCCCGGTGGCCGGCGGGCGAATGGGGCATGCCGCCGCTTCACGCGTGCGGTGTTGCCGGTGTTCGTGCTCGTGCGACGTGCGTTGTGAAGCGCCCGACCAGTGGGGGCGCGCTGCGGCCGGGCCGTGGACTGTAGCGTTGCCCACCGGCATTGAGACCGCACGGTGCGCTTCGCATCGTCGCGAACGACCGAAGCCGCCGGCCAGGTGCCAAACCGCAAGCGACCCTGGCCCGCCGCACCGCGGCAGAGATGGCGTGTGGGTGAACGGAAGATAATAACCGAGCGATGTGAATTACCGCGCGTTTCGCCCCACTCTGGAACATCCGCTCACCGCTTCGGTGGCGCTGCACCTCGACCGCCATGGCCCTCGCCCCGATCGACGTCACCCGCATCGCGCAGCTCGCGCGGCTCGACCTCGGAGCCGACGAACAGGCCGCGATGCTGACGCAGCTCAACGGCTTTTTCGACATCGTCGAGCGGATGAGCGCGGTCGACACGGGTGGCGTCGAGCCCCTCTATACGCCGCTTTCGGCACGCGACGAGGTCGTGCTGCGGCTGCGCGACGACGCTGTGACCGAAGGCGACGATCGCGCGTCGAACCAGCGCAGTGCGCCCGCGGTGGAAGACGGCTTGTACCTGGTGCCGCGGGTGATCGGCGGATGAGCGCAGGCCGTTCGCCCGACGCGATCCATCACCTCGGCGTGGCGCAGATGGCGGCGGCGCTCGCGACCGGCGCCTTCACGAGCGTCGAGGCGACAACCCATCTGCTCGACCGGATCGACGCCGCCGGCCGGCTCGGCGCCGTGCTCTGCAGCGACCGCGAGAGCGCGCTGGCCGCCGCCGCGACCGCCGACGCCCGCCGCGCGACCGGCGGCACCGGCACCCTGCTCGGCGTGCCGATCGCCCACAAGGACATCTTCGTCACCCGCGGCCTGCCGACGACCGCCGGCTCGAAGATGCTCGTCGGCTATCGGAGCCCCTTCGACGCCGGCGTGGTCGAACGCCTCGCCGCAGCCGGCGCGGTCACGCTCGCCAAACTCAACTGCGACGAGTTCGCGATGGGCTCGGCGAACGAGAACTCGGCGTATGCGCCAGTGCGCAACCCTTGGAACGAGACGCGCGTGCCGGGCGGCTCGTCGGGCGGCTCGGCCGCGGCGGTGGCGGCGCGGCTGCTGCCGGCAGCCACCGGCACCGACACCGGCGGCTCGATCCGCCAGCCGGCGAGCTTCACCGGCGTCACCGGGATCAAGCCGACCTACGGCGTCTGCTCGCGCTACGGGCTGATCGCGTTCGCATCGAGCCTCGACCAGGCCGGACCGTTCGCGCGCAGCGCCGAGGACTGCGCACTGCTTCTCTCCGCAATGAGCGGCTTCGACCCGCGCGACTCGACCAGCGCCGAGCGCCCGCCACAGGACTATGCGGCCGACCTGCGGAGGCCGCGCGCCGGCGCGACAGCGGGCCGCCCGCTCGCCGGTCTGCGGATCGGCCTGCCGACGGAATTTTTTCCGGCCGCGCTGGCCGCCGACGTGAACGGCGCGGTGCGCGGCGCGCTTGCCGAATTCGAACGGCTCGGCGCGACCCTGGTCAACGTGAGCCTGCCGCGCACCGAGCTGTCGATTCCCGTCTACTACATCATCGCCCCGGCCGAAGCCTCGTCGAACCTCTCGCGCTTCGACGGCGTGCGCTACGGGCACCGCGCCGCACGCCACGTCGATCTGGAAGACATGTATCGCAAGAGCCGAAGCGAAGGCTTCGGCGCCGAAGTGAAGCGCCGGATCATGATCGGCACCTACGTGCTCTCGCATGGCTACTACGACGCCTACTACCTCCAGGCGCAGAAGCTACGGCGCATGATCGCCGACGATTTCCAGCGCTGCTTTGCCGAATGCGAGCTGATCGCCGGGCCGGTCGCGCCGAGCGTCGCCTGGCCGCTCGGCACCCGGAGCGACGACCCGGTCGCCAACTACCTGGCCGACGTCTTCACGCTGCCGGCGAGCCTGGCCGGCCTGCCCGGGATGAGCCTGCCGGCCGGCTTCGGCGAAAGCGCCATGCCGGTCGGCCTGCAGCTGATCGGCAATTACTTCGAGGAAGGCGCGCTCCTGCACGCGGCCCACGCCTTTCAGCAGGCGACCGACTGGCACCTGCGCTGCCCGGAGGCGTGGGCGTGAGCGCCACCGCGGCTCTGATCCGTGGCCACGAGGTCGTGATCGGCATCGAGACCCACGCCCAGCTCTCGACCGAATCCAAGATATTCAGTGGCTCGTCGACCCGCTTCGGCGCCGCGCCGAACACCCAGGCCTCGGCGGTCGATCTGGCGCTCCCCGGAACGCTGCCGGTGTTGAACCGCGGCGCGGTCGAGCGCGCCATCCGCTTCGGCCTCGCGGTCGGGGCCAAAGTGGCGCCGCTCTCGATCTTCGCCCGCAAGAACTACTTCTACCCGGATCTGCCGAAGGGCTACCAGATCAGCCAGTACGAGACGCCGGTCGTGCAGGGCGGAACGGTCGAGTTCCTGCTCGACGGCGCGCCGCGCAAGGTGCACCTGACCCGCGCCCATCTCGAGGAGGACGCCGGCAAGTCGCTGCACGAGTGGGGCGGCGCAGGCCTCGGCGCCGGGCAGAGCGCGATCGACCTGAACCGCGCCGGCACGCCGCTGCTCGAGATCGTCACCGAGCCCGACATGCGCTCGAGCCGCGAGGCGGTCGAGTACGCGAAGACGCTGCACCAGATCGTCACCTGGATCGGCATCTGCGACGGCAACATGCAGGAGGGCTCGTTCCGCTGCGACGCGAACGTCTCGGTGCGCCGCCCCGGCGCCTCCCTTGGCACCCGGCGCGAGATCAAGAACCTGAACAGCTTCAAGTTCATGCAGCAGGCGATCGACTACGAGGTGCAGTGGCAGATCGATCTGCTCGAGGACGGCGGCAGCGTGCAGCAGGCGACCGTGCTGTTCGACCCGGCGAGCGGCGAAACCCGCGCCATGCGCAGCAAGGAAGACGCGCAGGACTACCGCTACTTTCCCGACCCCGACCTCCCGCCGCTGGCGATCTCCCCGGCCTGGATCGCCGCGGTGGCAAGCACGCTGCCCGAACTGCCGCGGGCGATGGCGGCACGCTTCGAGGCGGACTACGCCCTGCCCGCCTACGACGCGGCGCTGATGACGCAAAGCCGCGCCTTCGCCGCGTACTTCGAGACCGCGACCGCAGCCTGCGGCCAGCCCAAGCTGGTCGCCAACTGGTTGATGGGCGAAGTGTCGCGCCGCCTCAACGCCGAGGCGCGATCGATCGAGGCGAGCCCGATCGGCGCCCCGACGCTCGGCGCGCTGATCGCCCGGATCGCCGACGCCACGCTTTCGAACAACGGCGCCAAGCAGGTGTTCGAAGCCCTCTGGACGGGCAGCGGCAGCGACGTCGATGCGCTGATCGATGCCAAAGGCCTGAAGCAGATCGCCGACAGCGCCGGGCTGGAGCGCATCGTCGACGCGGTGCTGGCGGCGAATCCGAAGTCGGTCGACGAATACCGTGCCGGCAAGGAAAAGGCTTTCAACGCGCTCGTCGGTCAGGCGATGAAGGCGACGAAGGGCCAGGCGAACCCGGCGCAGGTGGGCGAGTTCTTGAGGGCGAAGCTCGCCGGCAACTGAGCTGCGGGAGCGCGCCCTCACCCCGGCCCTCTCCCGCGAGCGGAAGAGGGAGTTCAGCGAGGCGGCGGGGGGCGGGCAGCGGCGCTTCGGGTGGGGCGATTCACTGGCTTGCCATCGTGCCGCCCGCGGGCTTCATGAATCGGGCGAGCAAAACGAAGCTCAGCGCAAGCGCCGCCGTGGCGATCAGCACGGTGGCATGGGTGCCGGCGACGAACGCAGCCGGTCGGTCGGACGCGAGCAGCGCCGCGAAGACCGCCACCCCGAGCACCCCGCCCATCTGCGCCGCGGCGTTGAGCACGCCCGAGGCGATGCCCGTTCGGTCCTTGGACACTGAAGCGAGGCAGGCGATCGTCAGTGAGGGGACGACCAGCGCGATGCCCGAGCCGATCAGCAGAAAGGGAAGCGCGAAAACCCCCGCCGAGGTCGCGGCGCCGATCCCCGTGAGGCCGAGCTCGCCGGCCGCGGCGATGACCAGGCCCACGAGCGCCGGCCGGCGCGGCCCGTAGCGGGCGCTCAGGCGGCCGGCGATCACGGTCACGACGATGAGGCTGGCGGTCATCGGCAGGAACATGAGTCCGGTCGCCAGCGCCGAGCGGTGCTGGATGGTCTGGAAGAAGAGGCTGAACACGAACACCAGCCCGTAATAAGCCAGGTTGACCAGCGCCCGGGCCAGCGTCACGGCGTTGAAGGCCGCGTTGCGAAACATTCCGGGCGGCAGCATCGGTGCCGAACTGCGCCGCTCGATCGCGACAAAGGCAACGACGGCCCCGGCGAAAACGGCCATGCACAGCCCGACCTGCGCCTGCAGCCAGCCCTGGGCCGCCGATCGGGCGCCCCAGGTGAGGCTCGCGAGCGCGATCATGGCGACGAGCTGTCCCGGCCAGTCGAGATGCGCGCGAACCGCGCCGGCGCCCCGCGGCGCATGACGCCAGGTCAACCAAAGCCCGACGAGGCACAAAGGCACGCTGGGCAAGAACACCATCGGCCATCCGGCCCAGGCGATCAAGAGGCCGCCGGCGACCGGGCCGAGCGCGAGTGCCAGGCTCCCCGCCCCGGACCAGATGCCGATCGCCCGGGAGCGGGCCGCGGCGTCCGGCGACACCTGATCGATCAGCGACAACGACGCCGGCAGCAGCAGCGCCGCACCGATGCCTTGCAGGCCGCGCATCGCGATCAGCATCGGGTACCTGGCGGCCAGCCCGGCGGCGAGCGCCCCCACGGCCGAGACGCCGAACCCGACCAAGAAGACGCGCCGCGCGCCATAACGATCGCCGAGCAGGCCGGCGCTGAGCAGCAGCGCGGCCAGCAGCAGGGCATAAGCGTTGACCGTCCACTGCAGCGCGACGACGTCGACGTCGAAGCTTCGACGCAACGACGCGAACGCAACGGTCACCACCGCCGCGTTGAGCTGGACGACCGTGATGCCGAGCCCGCTGGCGATCAAGGTTCCAAGCCGGCCCGACACGCGTGCCTGTCGGCGCTCGGCGACTGCCGCGCCCTCGGCAGCCGGCTGTCGCGTGCTCACCCGACCTCGAGCACGATCTTGCCGAACGGCCCCTTGTCGAAAGCGTCGAGTGCCTCGGGCAGCGCGTCGAAGGCGTAGCGTTGCTGGATCACCGGCTTCAGCCCGGTGCGGTCGATTGCGAGGACGAAATCTTCGAGCGCGCGACGATGGCCGACGGTGATGCCCTGGATCACCGGCGACTTCAGCAACAGCGGCACGGCCGGCCCGGACAGTTCGAGCCCGTCGAGGAGCCCGATCACCGAGATCCGCCCGGCGACGGCGACTGCGGCGATCGAGCGGCCGAGGTTGGCGCCCCCGACCAGTTCCAGGATGTGGTCGGCGCCGTGGTCGCCGGTGTGCCGGTAGACCGCTTCGACCCAGTCTTCCTTGTGCCGGTTGATGCCGTGGGTCGCGCCGAGCGCCAGCGCGCGCTCGAGCTTCGCGTCGCTCCCGGAGGTGACGATGACGGTTGCGCCGTGCAGGCGCGCGATCTGAATGCCGAAGAGCGCGACCCCGCCGGTGCCTTGAACGAGCACCGTCTGCCCGGCGTGCAGAGCGCCGCGCTCGATCAGCGCGAACCAGGCCGTCAACCCGGCGACCGGCAAGGTGCTCGCCTCCGCGTCGTCCAGGCTTGCCGGCGCCCGGACCAGCCAGTCCTCGGGCAGAACGAGGTACTCGGCCATGACCCCCGGCAGCTCGCCGCCGAGCGCGCGGTAGGAGGGATTCCGCGCGTTGC
Organism: uncultured Rhizobacter sp.; assembly: GCA_964236915.1. Taxonomy (GTDB): domain Bacteria; phylum Pseudomonadota; class Gammaproteobacteria; order Burkholderiales; family Burkholderiaceae_C; genus LMDS01. The sequence continues at coordinate 14,382 of CAXSGM010000029.1, read as the reverse complement.
CGGCGGTCCGGCCGTCGATCCAGCCGGGCAAAAAGGTGGGAATCACCCGGGCGCCGGATTTAAACCGATGAACACCTGCGCCGAGCGCAGCGACCGAGCCGGCCATGTCGGAACCCGGCGAAAAGGGAAAGTCGAGGGCCGCGCCCATGCCGTTCGCGATCATCATGACATCGCGGTGGTTGAGCGAGACGGCCGCAACCTTGACCAGCACCTCGCCCGGCCCCGGCGCGGGGATCGGCGCTGCGCCAAGCTGCAAATGGTCGCGGCCGTAGTCGTTCAGCGCCCAGCGCTTCATGGTGGTGGTGGTCATCAATCGGCACTTTCAGGAAAGGCAGGCAGCCGGGCGACCGAGCCGGGGTCGTGTTCGATCACCAGCGTCGCGTGGGCGTCGCGCACGATGCCGGCAACGCGGTCGAGCGCGGCCAGCGAGTCGGCGCGGCTCGGATTCGACGGCGGCAGCGCGTGGCTCGTCAGTTGTTCGGGCGCATGCAGCGCATCGCTCGAAATCAGGATGGCGCCGAAACGGGCCAGGCGAACGAGCAGACCGTGCTGGCCGGGGGTGTGCCCGGGCAGCGCGACCATGACGACGCTGCCGTCGCCGAACACGTCGTGGTCACCGGAGATCAGCTGCTTGGCCGCCCCGCTCGAGAGCCACGGCTTAAGCGTCGCGGGCTCGGTGAAAAACGGCGCAGGCGCATGTCGGAGCGCGTCGAAATCCGCCTTGCCCATCACCAGCCGGGCGCCCCCGAAGGCGGCAGCCTGGCCGGTGTGGTCCAGGTGGTTGTGACTGATGCCGAGGAGCGTCACGGCGGCGGCGGTGAAGCCGAGCTGCGCCAACTGCTCGGCGATCGTCACCGTCAACCGCATGCGCACCGGGTTCGACGCGGCGGCGGCCTGGTTCAGGAAGGCGAGCGGCAGCCCGGCGTCCCACAGCAGCAGATCCTCACCGTGCTGGACGAGGTAGCAACTGTCGACATAGCTGCCGCGCTCGCCAGGGTGGCTGAAAAGGTCCGAAAAAGCGTCCAGCGGCGCGGTGAACGAGCCGCAATCGAGCCGCCAGAGCCTGACGACCGGTGCCGCGACCGGCTGGGCGGCACCGGCCGTTGCCAGCGCCAACGCAACGACCGCGGCGAGGCGACGGACCATTGCCCGTCCATTCGTGGGTGCGTCGACGGCGCGCGACGCGCGGTCGGTTGGCGAGAGCACGCGTCGAGCCATGCGGCAACCATAGGCGGCGCGCGGCGTGTCGACAATCGCCTATTATTCGACTTAATTATTCACTGAAAAATACATAATGCGCGGATCCGACTACGCCGAGCTGGTTGCTTTCGTCGCCGTGGCCGAGCAGCGGAGCTTCGCCCGCGCCGCCGAGCAGCTGCGCATCGCGCCGTCCTCGCTGAGCCAGACGATCAAGAGGCTGGAGGACCGGCTCGGCTTCGAGCTCCTTCAGCGAACGACTCGCAGCGTCTCCATGACCGGCGCCGGCGTGCGGCTGTTCGACCGGTTCAGGCCGGCGATGGCCGAGATGGAAGCGGCAGTCGCCGATGTCCGCGAGTTGAGCGCAGCGCCGACGGGCCTGGTTCGGCTGCACATGCCGCGCGCGGCCTTCGCCGGCATCCTCGAAGGCCGCTTCGGCGAGCTGCATCGCGCTTACCCCCGGATTCAGCTCGACACGGTGGTCGACGACGCGCTCGTCGACATCGTGCGGGCCGGCTTCGACCTCGACGTGCGCCTGTCGGGAGCGCTCGATGCGTCCCTGGCGGCCGTGCCGATCGGCGGCCCCGTTCGGCACGTGGCCGTCGCCTCGCCGGCCTACCTCGAAGCGTGCGGCGAGCCGGCCGTGCCGGCCGATCTGGCCCGCCACCGCTGCATCCAGTGGCGTCGGCCCTTCACGGAACATCCGTACCGGTGGGTGTTCGAGATCGACGGGTGCACGACGGCGATCGATGTCGACGGTCCGCTCACGGTTTCCCACTGCGGCCTCGCGGTGGCCGCCGCGGTCGAGTCGGTCGGTATCGCTTTCGTGCTGGAAGAGCACGCCGCCGCGGCACTGGCGCGCGGCGCGCTGCGGACGGTCCTTACTCCCTTCCTGCCGCCGTTCGCGGGGTGGAGCGTCTGCCATCCGCGCACCGGCCGCCTCTCGAGCGCGGTGCAGGCGGTGATTCAGTTCCTGGGCCAGGGCGCGTCGCTCGGGGCCGCGAAGGCAGCCTCGGCACCGCGCTGATGTCCGGCGTTTCGAGCGTCGTTCCCCGACCCGAGCGTGCGGGTCTGCGACAAAACTAACGTCGCGGCCCCACCGGGCCGGTGATGCCGGCCACCGGGCCGAGGGCGCCCGGCGGCACGCCGGCCCAGAGCCGCTTCAACCGCCCGAGCTCGGCGTCGTAGAGCTGGCCGATCCGCAGCGCTTCGAGCTGCCGGTTCTGGACCAGCGACTTCTGCGCGTCGACCGCCGCGTCGTTGGCGTCGAGCGCCAGCTTCAGCTTCAGCGGCAGCGGCTTGCCGACGTAGAACTCGGTTTCGACGGCGAGCGGCTTGCGCTCGACCGCGAGGCGATCGAGCCGCGCTTCCGACTGGCGCAGGCTCGCCTGCACGTCCTCGAGCGCCAGGTCGCGCGCCCGGCGATGCGCCGCCTCGTTCGGGTAGCGCGCGAGCAAATTGCGATCGCGCCGCACCGCTTCCTGCTGCTGCTTGCGTTCGATCTCGGCCTCGCGCTCGCGCGTCTCGATGTCGCCGCGCTCGTCGGCAGTCAGCGTCGGCCGCATGATCTGGCGCACCGAGCCGTCTGGGTTCAGCACGCGCTGGTCGCGGGCGCTGCACTCGGCGATCGGGCGGTCGGAGGTGAGCCGCTTGCCCGCACCATCGACGCAACTGTAGATCGATGCCGAGGCCGCCGGCTGGGCGGCACCGACCGGCATGCCGACGCTCGCGGCACAGAGACCGAGGAGCAGCGCCCGGCCGCCGATGCCGAACCGCGCACCTGCCGCCGGGCACCCCCGCTTGTCGCTCGTCGTTGTCGTCATCCTGCCTCGATCCCGTACCGATCCCGATAAGCCTGCACGCGTCCGGCATGCCCGGCCAGAGTGTCATCGGCGCTCGACTGCAAGTACTTCAGCAGATCCGCAAGTGTCGCGATGGCGGCGACGCGCAAGCCCAACTCGCGCCGGACATATTGCACGGCCGACCACGAAACGTCGCCGCCCGCCGCATCGGTGGCGCGCTCCTGACGGTCGAGCGCGATCGCCACCGCCGACGGCCGGCCGCCGGCCGCCTCGATCAGCGCGATCGATTCGCGCACCGAGGTGCCGGCCGAAATCACGTCGTCGACGATCACGACCCGGCCGGCAAGCGGTGCGCCGATCAAGCTGCCGCCCTCGCCGTGGTCCTTCGCTTCCTTGCGGTTGAAGGCGAACGGCAGGTTCGTGCCCTGCCGCGCCAGCGCGACGGCAAGCGTCGCGACCAGCGGAATACCCTTGTAGGCCGGCCCGAACAGCATGTCGGCCTCGAGGCCCTCGTCGTGGAGCGCAAGCGCCAGGCGGCGGGCATAAAATTCGGCGAGCCGGCCGAGTTTGGCGCCGTCGTCGAAGTGCCCGGCGTTGAAGAAGTAGGGCGAGAGGCGGCCGGCCTTGGTCCTCCACTCGCCGAACCGCAACACCCCGCTTTCGACCGCGAACGCGACGAATTCCTGCGCCAGGGCGGCGGCGTCTTCGGCGAGGGGGGTCATGCAAGCTCCTGAAAGCTTATGTCGTCCTTGTCGTGGGATCGTCGTTCGGCGTGTTCCGACTCGTCTCGCTGAACCTGAACGGCATCCGTTCGGCCGCTGCCAAGGGCTTCGAAGCCTGGGCCGAAGGGGTGGGCGCCGATTGTATGGGGGTGCAGGAAGTCCGGGCCCAGGCCGAGACGGTCGTCGGCCGCTTCGACCGCATCGCCGGCATGACCGGGCATTTCCACTACGCCGCGAAAAAGGGCTACTCGGGCGTCGGCCTCTACAGCCGCAAGGCGCCGAACCGCGTCGTGCTTGGCATCGGCGATCCGGCCTTCGACGCCGAGGGCCGCTACGTCGAAGCGCGCTTCGACACCCGAAAAAGGAAGCTCAGCATCGTCAGCTGCTACTTCCCGAGCGGCTCGAGCGGCGAACTGCGCCAGCTCGCGAAGTTCCGCTTCCTCGCGCTGATGGCGGTGCACCTGAAGAAGCTGGCGGCCGAGCGCGAGCTGATCCTCGTCGGCGACATCAACATCGCTCATCACGAGATCGACCTGAAGAACTGGAAGGGCAACCGCAAGAACAGCGGCTTCCTGCCCGAAGAGCGAGCATGGCTGACGCACCTGTTCGACGAGATCGGCTTCGTCGACGTGTTCCGCACCCTGAACCCGCATCCCGAGCAATACACCTGGTGGAGCAACCGCGGCCAGGCGCGCGCCAAGAACGTCGGCTGGCGGCTCGACTACCACCTGGCGACGCCGGGCATCGCAGCGCTTGCGCGTTCGGAGCACATCTACCTCGAGCAGCGCTTCTCGGACCATGCGCCGGTGGTGATCGATTACGACGTTGCGCTTTGAGGCCTGTGCGCGGGGAACGCCGCGCCCGAGGGCTCGAAGCGCGGCAGTGTCGACGAAGGCGAGGCTTGGCTACCATCGAGATACTCCGTCCCTTTTGGCGCCCGCCCGCATGTCCCTCGAAACGATCGAGATCGAAACCGCGCCCGACCCGACCGCGGTGATCATCGTGCTGCACGGCCTGGGCGCCGACGGCAACGACTTCGTGCCGATGGCGCGAGAGCTCCGGCTGGAGGGCGTCGGGCCGGTGCGTTTCGTCTTTCCGCACGCGCCGACCCGGCCCGTGACGGTCAACGGCGGGTATGCGATGCGCGCCTGGTACGACATCCTCGGCAGCGAGCTCGGCAGCGGCCCGAGCGGCCCGCGCCGCGAAGACGAGGCCGGGCTGCGGGCCTCGCAGGCGCTGGTCGAGGCGTTGATCGCCGCGCAGAAAGCGCGCGGCGTACCGGCGCACCGGATCGTGCTGGCCGGCTTCTCGCAGGGCTGTGCGATGACCTTCGCCACCGGGCTCCGGCATGCCGAGCGGCTCGCCGGGCTGCTCGGCCTTTCGGGCTACCTGCCGCTGGCCGGTCATCTCGCCGCCGAGCGCAGCCCTGCCAACGCCGACGTGCCCATCTTCCAGGCGCACGGCACGCAGGACGGCGTAATTCCGATCGCCCGGGCGATGCAGTCGCGCGACGCGCTGGTCGCGATGGGCTATCCGGTCGAGTGGCATGCCTATCCGATGGCGCATTCGGTCAGCCCGGCCGAAGTGGCGGATGTCAACCGCTGGCTGATACGAGTGCTGAGCGTGCCGCGCGCGTGAATTCGGCATCGGTCAAGGTAAATAAGTCACCGATCTTTCAGGTGATATTCACCGCCGGACGTGACCGAATGTTTCTAAATTTCTCCGCAACTCCCGCGCAACGGTCGACGGGAGGGACCAGGAGAAATGCATGTTCGCGATGTCAGCTTTCGAAGAACTCGCCCCTTCCGGCGCAGGCGCGCCGTTCGGCGTCGACTACGCCGGGCCGGAGCGCCGCGCCAACGCCGCGCCACGGATCACGCCGTGGTTCGCGGCGACGCTGGACGAACTCGACTTCGGGGTCGTGCTGCTGACCGACGTCTCTTGCGTGGTCCACGCCAACCACGCCGCGCGCAGCGAGCTCGACGCGGTGCATCCGCTGCAGTGGGTCGGCAGCGAGTTGCGGGTGCGACGCCCGAACGACCTCGTGCCGTTTGCCGATGCGCTGCAGGCCGCCGCGCATCGAGGCCTGCGCAAACTGCTGACGCTCGGTGAAGGTGCACATCGGCTCAGCGTCTCGGTGGTGCCGCTTCGAATGGCGAGCGGCGCGAGCCCGCCGACGACGCTCGTCATGCTGGGCAAGCGGCGCGTTTGCGATTCGCTTGCGGTGCAGGGCTACGCGCGCAGTCACCGCCTGACGGGGGCCGAGGCGCGCGTCCTGGCGGCGCTTTGCCAGGGTGCCTCGCCGAACGAGGTCGCCGTCGAGATCGGCGTCGGCATCGCGACGGTGCGCACGCAGATCGGCAGCATCCGGCAGAAGACCGGCACCGACAGCATCCGCGCGCTCGTGCAGCAGGTCGCGACGTTGCCGCCGCTGGTCGGCGTGCTGCGCGGGCAGGCGGTGACGTCCACGTCGTCCGCGCCGCGCTCTCTGCTCGGCGCGGAACTGATGGCCGCTTGAGCCGGTCGGGTCCAGCCGACGGACCGGTTGCGCCGCGCGTCGCGCCGACGGATGTCGACGGACGCCGGTGCGGCGCCACCCGGATGACACCCGCTACGATGCCGCGGCGCAACCCGCGCGCTTCGTGGAGGGGCCAATCTCGCCATGGCGACCCGGATCCCGACCGCCGTACCCCTCGCCGAACGGCCCGACACCCATCCCGACCACCGGTTGGACGCCTTGTCCGAGAGCCTGCGCGCCCTCGCCCACCGCGGCGAGATCAAACGGTTTCGCAAGGGCCAGCGCCTGATCGAGGAAGGCGAGCAGGGCGACACCCTGTTCATCATCCTGAGCGGCCGTGTGCGGGTGTTCGGCAGCGGCGTGCGCGACGACCGGGAGATCACCTACGGCAGCTTCGGCGCCGGCGAGTACATCGGCGAACTGATCCTCGACGGCGGCCCCCGCTCGGCCAGCGCCGAGGCGATCGAGCCCTGCGAATGTGCGATCGTCACGCGGCAGACGCTTCTGGCCCATATCGCCGAGCACCCCGATTTCGCCCTCGAACTGCTTTCGCGCGTGATCCGCCGGGCACGCACCGCGACCGACGCCGCCAAGCGGCTGGCATTGAACGACGTGTACGGGCGGCTGGTGATGTTGCTTAACGAGCTGGCGGTTGCCCAGGCGGACGGAACGCGGCTGATCGCCGAGCGGATGACGCATCGCGATTTGGCGAACCGGCTGGGGTGTTCGCGGGAGATGGTGAGCCGGCTGCTAAAGGATTTGGAAAGCGGCGGCTATCTCGCGGTCGACGAGAACTGCTTACGGCTCCTCAAAGCCTTGCCGTCTCACTGGTAGCGCGCGCGGCAAAGACTGACCCCGCTGCCGTAGATATCCAGTTCGTCTATGACCACGTCGGAGAGGTGAATACCGACGCGTAGCTGGACATGACTTTGGCTTTGCCGTCCAACGTTGAGCTTCACGACGTTGCGAAGCATCTCGAAGCTCGAGGCGGTGGCTGCCCTGACCTTTTCGAATTCGAGCAACAGTCCGTCTCCGAGGCTTTTGACGAGTCGGCCGCCGTGTGCGGGAAGAACGGACTTGCGCACTTCGCGGACGAATCTTCGCCATCGATCGATAACGTCGGCTTCGTCAAGCTGCATCAGTCGCACAGATTCCACGACGTCGACGACGACGATCGCCCGTCGCTGACGCTGCAATCCTGGCCAATCGTTCGAGGCGTCGTCTTCTTGAGCGTCGACGCTCACACGCGTTCCTATGTGCTGCATCCACTCTGGTGGCTGAGTCGCCGAGTTATCAGAAATTTCCGGCAACGTTGCGCTTCATCCGCTTGTTGCCGCCGCGCTTCGTCTAATCCACTGATGATGAGCTGCGTCGAGGGCCTTACCGTGCATCCATGGCTTCTTTCGAACGGCGACCTAAATAATTCGCGATCGCCGCGCTCGCCGCGCTGGTCAGCGCCGATTCGGTCGATGCCACGAGTGCAGGTACACACTACGTCGCGCCGGACGTCGCTCAGTGGTGGCCCGTTGACGGCACTCATCGCAAAGCGGCGCGCCGCAGGGACATCGCGTGCCTGCCAATTTGCTTTTGCCGACTACACCGGGGCGGCCGCGACCGCGACACCGCGTCCGACGGCTCGCCGCGCAACTGCGACCCGGTCGGCACCGGGACCTACGCGATCGAGACCCGTGGGGACGCGCGCGTGATGCGCTTGTTCAACGTGCCGGCCGTCACCGCCCCGCTCACCTACGACCGCCTCTTCGTCGAGCGCGGCGGCCAGGTCTTCCACGGCTCGCGCGACAAGCTGCACACCGACAACACAGTGCGGCTGAACCAGCCGGCGATGGACGCGCTGCTCGCGCGGCTCGGCCTCGTCCGCTGACCTCGGGTGCCGAGCGGACGGCGGAGCGCGCGACGGCCCGCTCCGCGCAAGCGGCCGCTTCAGCGAGCCGGCGCCGCCAATCCCGCGTCGAAACGCTCCGGCGGCTTCGGCGCCCGCGCGTACAAGCCCTCGACCTTCGGCAGGTTGCGCTCGATGTCGTGGATCCGCGTCGGCCCGCTCGGATGCGTCGAGAGCCACTGCGGCGGCGTGCCCGTGTTCAGCGCGCCCATCTTCTGCCAGAGCGTGACGCCGGCGCGCGGGTCGTAGCCGGCGCGGGCGGCGAGTTCCATGCCGATCAGGTCGGCCTCGGACTCGTCGCCGCGGCCCCAGCTCAGCGTCATCAGGCGGCCGCCCGCGCCGGCGAAGCTCCGGCCGACGGTGCCGAGGCCGAACAGTGCCGAAAGGACCTCGATGCCGCCGCGGGTCGCCATCGTCTTGCCCATGCGCTCGCGCGCGTGTTCGCGCAGCGCGTGGGCCATCTCGTGGCCCATCACCATCGCCACCTCGGCATCGGTCGGCCGCACCTTCTCGAGCAGGCCGGTGAAGCACGCGATCTTGCCGCTCGGCATGCAGAAGGCGTTGACGGCGCCGCTCTGGATCACGTTGACCTCCCAACGCCAGGCACGGGCGCGTGGGTTCCAGGCGACCGCGAAGGGCACGATGCGCGCGGCGATGGTTCGCAGCCGCACGACCTGCGGATGGTCGGGCCAGAGCAGCGCCCGCTTGGCGCGTGCCTGGTCGATCAGCTCATGGTACTGCTGGCCGGCCGCCTGCTCGATCCGCTCGGCCGGCACGAGGCTGGCCGCGAACGACTTGCCGCCGACGTCGACGCCTTCGCGAGCCCCCGCCGGGAGCGCCGCGGCCGCCCCGCCGGCCAGCAGCGCGGCGTTGAAAAGCCGCCGCGCTGGCACGGCGCAGCCGCAGGCGAAGGGGCGGGGACGGAACTCGGGCGGCGTCATCGAGGGCTCGGATTCAGCGCGGCACGGGCAGTTCCCGCCGGTGCGGGCGCCGCGGCGGCGACGGCGCGGCCGCTGGCCACCGGTTCGGCGATCGCGACCGGCTCGACCCCGCCATCGCCGCCGCCGCGCTCCAGCGCCCGTACCTGCGGCCTGAGCCAGCGCAGCAGCACGAGCGCCGGCAGCGCCGAGGCGGTCGCGACGAGGAAGAAAGCCGGCCAGCCGATCGACTCCGCCAGCACCCCGGCGAGCGGCCCCACCCACACCCGGCCGACCGAGGCGAAGGCCGAGAGCAGCGCGTACTGGGTCGCGGTGTAGCGCTGGTTGCAGAGGCTCATCAGGAACGCGAGCAGCGCCGCCGTGCCCATGCCGCCCGAGAGGTTCTCGAGCGCGACCGCGAGCAGCAGGCCGCCGTCGACCGGAGTGGTGCGCGCAAGGGCGACGAAACCGAGGTCGAAGGCCGGAATGGTCAGCCCCCGGAGCGCGCCGCGGCCCGCGACGGCCAGCCACCAGAATGCCAGCACGCCGAGCATCTGGAAGACGCCGAAGCCCATCAGCGCCCGGTAGAGACCGATCCGCAGCATCAGCGCTCCACCGGCGATCGCGCCGAGGATCGTCAGCCAAAGGCCGAACACCTTGTTGACGACGCCGACTTCGGCCGTAGCGAAGTGCATCACCTGCAGCAGGAAAGGCGTGACCAGCGCCAGCGCGAACGCGTCGCACAGCTTGTAGAGCACGACGAACGCGAGGAAGGCGCCGGCCCCGGACTGGGCGAAATAGCTGCGCAGGCCGCCGATAAGCGTCTCGAAGCGCGCGGCGCGGGCGGTCCACGCGGCGAGCGGCAAGGTCAAACCGATGCCGAGCAGCAGCGTGCCGAGCTCCAGCCAGCGGCTGCGCAGCGCCGGCGCCAGGCCGGTCGCCGTCAAGGCGGCGCCGAACAGCGCCTCGGCGAGCGCCGGGCCGAAGCGGCGCGTCAGCACGACGCCGAGCGCCACCGCGAGCAGCACCGCGAGGCAGCCGAGCAGGTCGCGCCGGCCGCCGCCGCCCGGCCCGCGCGCCGCGGCGGCGAGCGGCGGCAGCCGCGGCAAGGCGAGCGCCGAAAGCAGCGCAGCCGCGGCCAGCAGCCCCGCCATCACCCGGTAGACCTGCGGCCAGGTCCAGCCGCCGCCTTGCGCCGGGTCGACCCAGATGAACGCGACGCCGCCCGAGAGGATCATCGCCAGCCGGTAGCCGAGAACCAGTGACGACGACCCGAGCCCGCGCTCGGCCGGCGGCAGGAGGTTGGTGCGGTAGGCATCGATCACGATGTCCTGCGAGGCCGAGAGAAAGGCGACGAGCACCGCGGCGGATGCGAAGGCGAGCGTCGCGCGGCCGGGCGGCATCGTGGCCATCAACCAGAGGGCGGCGGCGAGCGCGAGCTGTGTCGCGACGATCCAGCCGCGGCGCCGGCCGAGCCACGGCAGCTCGAAGCGGTCGACCAGCGGGGCCCACAGAAACTTGAAGGTGTAGGGCAGGCCGACCAGGCTCATGAAGCCGATCGTCGCGATGTCGACGCCCGAGGCGCCGAGCCAGGCCTGCATCGCCGTGCCGGTCAGGGCGAGCGGCAGACCGGAGGCGAAGCCGAGGACGGTGACGACCACGAGCCGGTACAGGCCGGCGGCGCCGAAACGGGTGCCGCGGGCCGCCGACCGGTCGTTCGAGCTCATGGACCGAGTTTAGGCGCGGCGTTCCGGGCGTCCGGGCGCGCCCGAGCCGCACTCAACCCGGCGATCCGCAACAATCCGCCGATGGACGACCGACCGAGCGGCTCGCCGCATGCCCCGAGCCCCGGCCCCTTCACGGTCGGCAACTTCCGCGCTGCGCTCGGCCGGTTCGCGACCGGCGTGACGATCGTCACCGCGCGCAGCGCGGACGGCATGCCGGTCGGCCTGACCGCGAACTCGTTCAACTCGGTGTCGCTCGACCCGCCGCTGGTGTTGTGGAGCCTGGCCCGCAGCGCCGGCACGCTGCCGTCCTTCGAGCAGGGGTCGCATTACGCGATCAACATCCTCGCGGCCGGTCAGCACGCGCTGGCCGCGCGCTTCGCCGCGAAGGCGCTCGACCGTTTCGAGGGCGTGGCGTTCAGCGCGGGCCTCGGCGGCGCGCCGATCCTCGACGGTTCGGCCGCGGTGCTCGAGTGCTTCAACCGCAGCCGCTACACCGAAGGCGACCACGTCATCTTCGTCGGCGCGGTCGAGCGCTGCCGCTCCGAACCGGGCGCGGCGCCGCTGATCTACCACGGCGGCCGCTACTACACCGAGCTGCCGATCTGAGCGACGCGGCCGGCGGTGTTCAGGCCGCCTGGAACAAGCGCCAGACGATCGCGATCATCAATGCGACCTGCGCCAACAGCGCCAGGGTGTACAGCGCCGAGCGCCACGGCTGCAGCGCCTTGAGGTAAGCGACCGTGTGCAGCACCCGCGCCAGCGTGAACACGCTGAAGATGATCGTCGCGCTCGTCCCGCCGCCGCCGGCGAGCACGTAGACCAACCCGAGCACCAGGAACGGCACGGTGGCCGCCTCGGCGTTTGCATAGGCACGAACCACGCGGGCGACTTGCGGCGGATCGGTCGGCACCAGCGTCGTGCCGAACTGGCGCGCGTCTTCCTCGTTCAGCGTCGTCTTGGTTTTGCCGCGGACCGCGCCGCTGTAATTCCAGAGGAACAGCAGGTTCAGCGCCAGGATCAGCGAGGCGATCGCGTAGGCGACGAAAGCGGGTTGGTTCGACCAGGAAAGGTTCATGGCGGATCGGCTCGGCGCAAGGTGTGGAAAGGACGCGGGAAGCTCGGACGAAGCGGCGGAGGCAGCTATTCGCCACTCGGCTGCGCGCAAAAGCGCGTCTGAGTATGCTTTGTTCGGTGCCAGCCTTGGCTGCACCGCGCTGGCCGGGATCGCCGCCTTCCGAGCGGGCTCGGCCGGCTGCGGCAATGACCGCGGCCCGGACCTCATAACCGCCATCGCCTGCCATCGCCCGAGGAGAACGCGCTTGTCCATGCCCTCACCCCCGCCCTCGGTCGCGCGCCCGGCCGACCTTGCGCCGACCGCTGAACACCCTTCCCGCGCCGCCGTTCCGACGCCGGCCCAGCCCGCCGACCGCCCCGTACCTGCCGACGCCCCCGCCGTCGGCCGCCGCGGGTTCATCCGCCTCACCGGCGCCGCAGGGCTGGCCGCCGGCGCCGCGGCCACGTCGTTCGGTGCGGCGGCGCAGTCGACGTCCGCCGACAAGATCGTCCCCCAGCCCGCCCCGCTCGCGCCCGGCGCGGCGCAGACGACCGCCGACCTGCTGGTCGAAACGCTGATCGGCTGGGGCGCGACCCACGTGTTCGGGATCGTCGGCGACGGCATCAACACGATCACCGAGGCGCTGCGCGTGCGCCAGGACCGGATCAGCTTCGTCGGCGTGCGCCACGAGGAATCGGCCGCGTTCATGGCCTCGGCGTTCGCCAAGCACACCGGCCGGCTCGGCGTCTGCCTGGCGACCACCGGGCCCGGCGCGTGCCACATCGTCAACGGCCTCTACGACGCGCGCGGCGACAACGCGCCGGTCGTCGCGATCACCGGCTCGACCTTCCACGACCTCGGCGGCCTGCACTTCATGCAGGCGATCGACACGGTGAAGCTGCTCGAGGACGTGGCGCTCTTCAACGAGACGGTCACGGGGCCGCAGCACGCGCTGCTGGTCGTGAACCGTGCCTGCCGCGCAGCGCTCGCCGGCCGCGGCGTCGCCCATCTGACGATCGCCAAGGACGTGCAGGCGATGCCGCTCGGCGCCGACAAGCCGTCGATGGAAAACCACGGCGGCCGGACCTCCTCGTCCTGGTCGCCGCCCAAAGGCACGCCGCCTCTGGAGCAACTGCGCGCCGCCGCCGAAGTGCTGAACGCCGGCCAGCGGGTGGCGATCCTCGCCGGCGCCGGCTGCTTCGACGCGCGTACCGAGTTGCGGCGCCTTGCCGACACGCTCGGCGCGCCGATCGCCAAGGCCTACCTCGCCAAGGCGCTGCTGGCCGACGACGACCCGCTCACGACCGGCGGCATCGGCCACCTCGGCACGCTGCCGTCGAGCTGGGCGATGCACGCCTGCGACACCGTGCTGATCCTCGGCTCGACCATGCCGTGGATCGACTACTACCCGAAGCCGGGCCAGGCGCGCGGCGTTCAGATCGACGCCAAGGCCGACCACATCGGGCTGAAATACCCGGTCGAAGTCGGGTTGACCGGCGACATGCAGGCGACGCTGGCCGCGCTGCAGCCGCTGTTGCGGGCGCATCCCGATCGCGCCTTCCTCGGCGAAGCGCAGGCGCGGATGCGCGACTGGAACCGGCTGCTCGAGCAGGTGGCCGCGACCCAGAAAGGCCCGCGGCTGCGGCCGCAGACGGCGTGTCGGGCTTTGAGCGACCTGGCGCCGGCCAACGCCGTCTTCAGCCTCGACACCGGCGCCAACACGCACTTCGCGGCCCGCATGATCCGCATTCGCGAAGGCCAGCGCTGGAGCGGCACCGGCACGCTCGCCAGCATGGCCTCGGGCCTGCCGTACGCGATCGCTGCGGCGTTCGCCTTCCCCGACCGGCCGTCGATCGCGGTGGTCGGCGACGGCGGTCTCGCGATGCTGATGGCCGAGCTCTCGACCGCGGTGTTCTACCGGCGCGACGTCAAGGTCATGGTGCTGAACAACGATTCGCTCGCCGAAGTGCGCTTTGAGCAGAAGGGGCTCGGCTACCCGGAGTTCGGCTGCCGGCTCGGCCACATCGACTTCGCGACCTTCGCCGAGGCGGTGGGGGCGAAGGGCTTTCGGGCGTCGACGCTCGCCGAACTCGGGCCGGCGATCCGCGCCTGGCTCGCCGCGCCCGGCGTCGCGGTGCTCGACGTGAGCGTCGATCCGGACGAGGAGCCGACCCGGCCGGAGATGCTGAAAGTCTGACGCGAGCCGCGGCGCGGCGCCCGGCTCAGAAGCTGTGAAGGAACCCGACGCGTCCGAGCGGATCGTCCAAAGGCGGCCAATTTAGGCGCAAAGCCTGTCCTGAGCCCTGTCGAAGGGCGCAGCCATAGCTCGGGCTATGGCGAGCATTTGCAACGACGAGCGGTCGCGTTTGGGCGGCCCGAGCGGGCGCGGCGGGTTCGCTCACAGCTTCTCAATGCCCGCCGCGCAGCGTTTCCCCGGCGCGCAGCCGGTAGACGGTGCCGCAGTACGGGCACTTGCCTTCGCCGGTCGATCCGACGTCGATGAAGACGCGCGGATGCGTGCTCCAGAGCGTCATCTTCGGGCTCG